>JADJOG010000007.1 GCA_016713865.1 Flavobacteriales bacterium
TGCCTGCGGCAACCATTTCCTCCAAGCCCTTCTGGTAGTCGGCCATCAGGTTGCGGAACTCGCCGACCAGTGGATCGCATTCGACAGCGGCCTCAACGGCCTGTTCATCGGCCGCCGCAGCGCTGGCTTCTTCAGGTGTCCTCGGAACGGACTGGCCGCAACCGGCTAGCAGGGCGATGATCGGCAAACCGACCAATGCGCGTAGGGTGAAGGTGTGGTTCATGTGTCAAAAGTGAGGAACTGAACCGTGTGCGGGCTCACCCATTTGGGTGAATCACAACCTGCGTCCACCAATGCCCTTGTGTACTTTTCCGACTTGATCCCCGGGGATGATATCGGTAGCGGTGGTAGAGGACGACCGTGATGCACGGGAGGCGGTTTGCGCGGTGATCGAAGCGGCCGACGGTCCTTGTGCTGCGCGGATGCTTGCGAGTGCTGAAGAGGCCCTTGCCGTCCTGCCGGATCTCGAGCCGGACGCGGTGCTGATGGACATCCAACTCACGGGTATGAACGGATCGAGTGCGTACGCAAGCTGAAGGAGCGACTAGCCGATACCGACTTCGTGATGCTCACCGCCATGGACGACGAGGAGAGCGTCTTCCGCTCACTGGGTGCGGGTGCCACCGGCTATTTGCACAAGCACTCCAGCCAGCAGGAGATCCTTGCTGCCATACGAGAGGTGCGCGAGGGCGGCTCGGTGATCTCGCCAGGCATCGCGCGGCTGGTGGTGCGCTCCTTCCAGCCGAGAGTGGATCATGACCTCAGCCAGCGGGAAGCGGAAGTCCTCACCAAGCTCTGCGACGGCGAGAACTACCGCAGCATCGCCGACATGCTCTTCATCAGCAGCAACACGGTGAAGGCGCACATCAAGAACATCTACGTCAAGCTGCACGTGAACACGCGCGCCGAAGCGGTAAGGCTGGCGATGCGGGACAGGTTGGTGTGAGCCAAGATCACCCAAATGGGTAATGGACGCGCCTTCAAGCGCGGCCGTGCTTTGTGCCGCACAACGCTACATCCATGAAGCACTTTCTACTTCCTGCCGTCTTCATCATGCCCGGAGCGCTCATCGCGCAACCCGTCATCACGCAATCGAACATGCCCATCGTCGGCGATGTGGCCACGATCGGTCTCTGCTCCGATCCGGAATTGACAGCGTGGCGCTGAACGCCAGCGCGGGTCCCATGCAGACTGGGACTTCAGCGGGCTCAACGAGTTCAGCGAGGAGGAGATGCTCTTCGTGGATCCCGCTACCACGGACTTCACGAATGACTTCCCGAATGCCACCTTCTGCGGGATCACTTGGGATGATGCATACACCTACTATGTGCTGAGCCCTTCGGCCCTCGAGAGCGAAGGCAGCGCGTCATCATCACCGGACCGGGCGACACCGCCAAGTACCTGATGGATGGACATCAGAGCGCGTCCGGATCTGCCATACACCCACGGAGACCAGCTCAGCGATACGTACAGCGGCAACTGTCAGGGCAAGCTTTGCTGAACGATGACCGGCACCGTGGAGTTGGAGGCCGACGGCTGCTGGCACCTCGGATCCTGCCCACCGGCACCTACACCAACACCGTGCGCTACCGCATGAGCCGCGTGCAGAACAACACCATCTTCAGGAATACACTGGTGACCACGAAGCGGGCAGTGGGCCTGGGTCTCATCCGACCATCGCTTCTGGCTGCTGCTGATGGACGTGGACTTCGACGGCTTCAGCACCAGCGAGCAGGTATGGTACGACAAGAACCCCATGCCTGTGGGACCGCAAACGGTGGACGAGTCATGCCTAGCGAACGTGCGCATCCATCCGACACCAGCAGTGCAGGGCAGTACCGTCATCATCCGCTGGCATCGCCCAGAACGCTGGCTCCTCAGGGCGAAGTGATCGATGCGCTTGGACGAACAGTACTGGTCTCGGGATCGGCCAGACGACGATTAGTACCGATGGGCTCGTTGCGGGCACTTACGTCGTGCGCTTGTCGTCACCCGGCAATGCAATGGTCACTGCAGCGCGCCTCGTCATCCAATAAGCGACATTCCTACCGATCCCTCACGGTCATGCGTCACACGCTCATCGCACTGCTCCTTCTTTCCGTCGGCGCGTCGAATGCCCAGGACGCCAACGGTTGCAAGGACCATCCGCTGATCACGCGCTACCTCGGTGCGACACTCGCCTGGTGCGAAGAGCAGAACCATGTGGACTATGCGATCGCACGCGGTCCGGTCACAGGCTACAAGAACATCGACCTGTGGACGGAGGTGAAGGGCAAGCGCACGCGACTCTACTACACCATCAGCGGCACCGTCTCCTTGCGCGACCTCTACCTCAACTACCAGAGCGCCCTGAAGCGCGCGGGCGTCACCATCCTCGCCGAAGGGCAGCAGGACAAGTCCACTTCGCCGGAGGTAGGCAGCCGCACCATGATCGGCGTGCATTTCGCCCGGAATGATTTCCCTCCGAGCGTGGGCATCAACCTGCTGAAGGGCTCGGCCACCAGCGCGGGCAGCTTCTACATCGCGGCGAGCATGAAGCACGACAACGTGCCCGCGCATGTGGTGGTGAGCGGTTCGCAGTACACCAGCGAGGTGAAGGTGATGATGGTGGACATCATCGAGGAAGTGGGCATCGACACTGACAAGGTGCAGGTGGATGCCGTGTGGATGAAGCAGCAGATCGAGGCCTACGGCAAAGTGGCGATCAACGACATCCTCTTCAATACCGACAAGGCTACGGTGCAGGCGGCATCGCTGCCGGTGGTGGCCGAGATCGCCAAGCTGCTGGGCCTGATGCCGGAGTTGAAGGCCTTCGTGGTGGGCCATACGGACATGACCTGCACACTGGAGCACAACCTGGACCTAAGCAAGCGGCGTGCGGCCGAAGTGGTGCGCCTGCTCACCACGGTGCATGGCATCGCTGCGGCAAGGCTCGAGGCGCATGGTGTCGGTCCGCTCACGCCGGTGAGCACGAACAAGACCGAGGCCGGCAAACAACTGAACCGAAGAGTGGAACTGGTGGCGCGGTGAGCGGCTCAGATCATCCGCAGCAGCTTCAATACCTCACTGCGGAAGCTCCTTCCGATCGGCAGCCACTTGTCACCCACATGCAGGCCGTTATCGCTCACGGCCTGCACGCGTTCCAAGTTCACGGCGTGGCAGCGGTGGATGCGTAGGATACGTTCATCGGCCACGGCGTCCAATACATCCTTCAACATGCGCGGCACGATGAAAGTGCGCGATGCGGTTTGCACGGTGGTGCTGTTGTCATCAGCTTCCAGGTACAGCAGCTCGCTCACGGCCACGCGGCTCCATTGCCGGCCATCGCGCACAAAGACCGCCTTGCCCGCCGCAGCCATCGATCACTGCTTGATGAAGCGGGCCGTGCGGTACTCCGAGCCATTCATCCAACGCAGCAGGTGCATCCCCGAGCTGAGCCCATGCACATCGATTGTCATGAACGATTGTGCGGCGCCTGACCGAACGATGCTTCCTCTTGCATCGATCACTTCGTAAGCCGCACCGGGGCGAAGCCCTGTGACGTTCAACAATTCGATGGCGGGCACGGGGTAGATTGAAACCCGGTCCTCCGCTGATTCCGGCACTTCGGTATTGTTGTCAACCAGCACGGTGATGTTGATGGCGAACGAGCAGAAATTGGCGTCCATCACATTGCAACTGTAGTTGCCGCCAGCAGTGATGGTGGTGCTGGGCGAGGTGGAGCCCGTGCTCCAGTTGTACGAATTGAAAGAGGCGTTCAAGCCGAGCTGGTAAGGAAGTTCGCTGGCGAGAATGGTGATCGTGGGCGCCTGCATTGCATTGGTGCTCGCGGTGTACTCATCGGCGCCCATGTCGCAGGCGGGATTGCCGCGCGCATCGCCATCGATGTCGTCCGGCACGATCGCGATGTTCTGCCCCATGTTGTCCATAGCGCAGTTGTTCAAGTGCAGATCGGGCTGTATCGGGAACACGGGATCGATGTCCGTATCGCCGGAGCCTTGGTTCGTTCCGCTCTGATGCGCGGCGATGTTGGAGTATGAACTACCGGCCACCCTGCTGATGGCGCTCCCCGTGGTGAAGAGGCAATTGTGGTCCTCCGTGGCGACATTGCCGGCCACGTTCACGGTGTAGGCCGGGCCGCCGGTGTTGTTGGCGAAGATGTTATTGCGCACGAGCGCATCCTGTCCATCGCTGAAATTGCTCAGGTGGTAGAAGGCGTGCGATTGCTCCGCAAGGCCGTTGGCCACTAGCACGCTGTTGTGCAGGATCTGCATGCCCCACAGGTTGTACACGGTCAGGCCCCATACATCGCCCGTGCCGTTCGCATAAACCATGTTGTTGCTGATCATGTTGCCGGTGGTGCTTTGCGTGTTGCCCACTTCGATATCTGTGCAGCCGTTGGTGGCGAAGGCTTGGATGTCGTTGCGCTGGATCAGGCTGCCGCCATCGAAGAAGGTGGTGCGGATGCCCACGTACCAATTCCCCACCGTTGTGCTGAAGTCGTTGTCGCTGATCGAGCCGGAGCAGTGGTTCAGGCGGATGCCGGTGCTCACCTGCTGCCGGAACTCGTTGCCGCTGATGAGCAGACCACCGATGCGCGCGCCGCCGAATCCGTAGCCATCGAGCTCGATGGCCGTGTTGCCGCTGAAGAAGCTGTTGTCCAGGACCTGCACATCCTGCGGGTTGTTGTTGGTGTTCAGGTTCTACTGGTCGCAATGCACCAGGATGCGGTCGAAGTAGGCTGATCCAGAAGGGTTGGTGCTGCCGTGGAACACGCACTGCTCGATGGTGAGCCCTGTGAGTCCATTCACGAAATGAACGGCGCGGGCGTAGTTGAAGTCGAGCGGACGGAAGGTGAGCTTCTCCAGCACGATGGAAGCGGCTCCGTCGAGGCGGAAGATGAAATTATCGGACGTGCCGCTGGCATCGTATTCAAGGTTCACTGCCTGCGAGCCGCCCGACTCCCTGCGGAAGGTGATGGTGCCCGGCGTCCCCGGTACGGCACCCACGGTGTATTGCCCGGTGTACGTGCCCGGCCGGATGTTGAAGGTGACGTTGCCCGAGGCCCCTTGATTCATCAAGGCGTTCACGGCTGCCGTGATGGTGGCGTAATCGGGATTGGCGCCACCGATGGTCTTGGTGCCGGTGAGCTGCGCTTGCGCGTTGATCGTGATCACGATCAGGAATAGTGTAACGATGTGCTTCATGGTGTGGTGAGTTTGCTCAAGAGGCCTTTGCCCTTCTTCAGGATCTCGTTGCCGCCACCATTGGCGGACCCGCTGTTGGTCCCATTGGGCGCTGTTGGTTCACTCGTCGATTTACGAATGGCTTGCGATGCCGCTGATGGTGACTTGCATAGCATGCCTGGCTCGTAGCTGTTGATGCGTGCGATATCGTCTGAGCTGGTGAGCATCCATACTTCAAGCGCGGTGATCTTGAAGGTCTCACCCACCTTCTGGCCGTTCTTCCATGCGCCACCGGCTTTCGTCAGGGCCATGCGCACATGCGCGTCCTGCGTGGCGTTCCACCACTCCATGCCATTGGGCTGCTGGCTCTTCACCCCGGGATCGGGGCAGTACTGCTGCGCGTAGGTGCTCTTGCCTTTGAAGGCGTTGTTCACCGCTTTGTTCACCAGATCGGCGCCCTGCGAGGTGAGGCGCGTGGTGCTGCCCTCCACGAAATACACGGGTGCCAGCATGCGGATCAGGTAGGCCTCGAACTGCGCCGCTGTGCTCTCGCGCAGGAGCTTGTGCGTATGCATGAACACGTCCACGTCGCGCGCGAAGTCGGGGATCGTCACTTCGCCGAGCGCCGCCAGTTCGGCTTGCGCCTGTGCTTCTTGCTCGCGGCTGCCGATGGTCTCCATCGCGCGGATGTCCTCCGGCGAATAGCTGCGTATGTTGTCGTGCCGCACGTCGCGCTCCACCGTTACCATGAACGAGCGCCACGGGTCGCTCACCTTCTCGCGGTAGAAGCGCGTCTCCTGCCGCGTGCTTTCCGTGGCCACTTCCACATCGCGGATCTCCTCCTTGGTGGGCGCGGGAATGCCCTCGTATTCGTTGAGGCTGGTCTTCCACTCGCGGTAGCTGGGCGGACTGCCGGTGTGGTAGCGCGCGAAGCCGTACACCACAACTTTGGCGTTGGGATATTCCGGCACATCAGCCGATAGCCAGATGGTAGCGCCGCGTTCCCAGAACCATTGCGCGTGCGCATCGCTCCACACCTTCTTGGTGGTGCCTTTCACGAGCTCCACCTTCAATTGCTTGGGTGAGCTGATGTCCTTCAGGATCTGGGCATCGCTGGGTTGGGCGAAGGCCGCCAGCCCAGAGAAGGAGCTGGCAACCAATAGAAACAGGGGGCGGATGCACATGGCGGCTGCGTTGGTGCCGCTAACCTGCCGCAATTCCGCCGTGAGCGCCTTGGGGATCGGGTGAACGAGCCCCATGATCGGGTGAACGTCACAAGGTGCGGATCCGCGCCATCAGCGCTTCCTTGTGCGTCTTACCCACAGGCAGGCTCTGGGTGCCCAAGCGCACATAGCCCTCTTCAACCGCAGTTATCCGCCGGGTATCCACCAAGTAGCTGCGATGGATGCGCAGGTGATGCGGGCTCTTCAGCTTCTCCTCCACGGCGCTGAGCGTGCTGGTGATCACGTACTTCTTCACCGGGGTGAAGAGCGTGACGTAGTTGTCGTCGGCTTCGGCGTAGTGGATATCGTCGATGGCCACCTTCACCAACCGGCCCTTGTCACGGATGAAGATGCTGCCCGCGATGACGAAGTCGTTGCGCTGGGCCTCGGTAGGTGCCGTGGTGGCCTCCACAGCGTTGGCGTAGCGCGCCAGTGCCAGTTCGATCTGCGTGCGCAGGTCGTTCTCGTCGAAGGGCTTGATGATGAAGCCTGCTGGCCGAAGCGGCTTCACGCGCTCCAATGTGGTCTTGTCGCTGTGGCTGGTCACGAAGATGAAAGGCATCCTGTGCTTCGCCTTCACCTTTTCCGCCAGTTGAATGCCGTCGGCGCCATCGCCCAGGTTGATGTCGAGCAGCAGCAGGTCCGGCTTATGCGATGCGATCTCGCCCATGGCATCCAGCGCATTGTCGCAGGTGGCGCATACCTCGTAGCCAAGCTCCTCCAAGTGCGCGCGCAGATCCTCCGCGATCAGCGGCTCGTCTTCCACGATGAGG
The DNA here is from genome assembly GCA_016713865.1 of Flavobacteriales bacterium. GTDB lineage: Bacteria > Bacteroidota > Bacteroidia > Flavobacteriales_F > PHOS-HE28 > PHOS-HE28. Next base: position 7,183 of record JADJOG010000007.1, read on the forward strand.
ATACGGACGGCGGGCATGGCGCCTAAGATCGTGGATCCGTGAAGAACGAGGCAACTCTCGCGGTGTTCGCTTTCCGTATCACAACGCGAAGCAGATGGAAGCGCGCGAACCACACTTCTGCGGGCAAGTCGCTGTGAGCGGACTGCGAGCGGATCCTCGCTTACGCAGCGCAGATGAGGCCGTGCATTCACTCCAGCACCACCCTCACGCTCGTCATCCCATCGGCGCTCTCCGTTCCAATGTTGTACACGCCGCGCTCCAAGTCACCGAGGCCATCGAGCAAACTGGTGTTGTTCCACGTGCGCACCAAACGACCCGTGGCATCGAAAAGAACAATGCGCTTGGTATTGTCCGGCAGGCCAGCGAGCATGATCCGATCGCGGGCTGGATTCGGATAGGCCACGAGCTCGGTGCGAACACCCGCTCCTTTCACTGCCACGATCGGTGTCCACGTGAACTGACCATCGCTGTCCACTTGCTTCAGCTTGTAGTAGCTGGTGGTGGTGGCGCTGTTGTCGTCCGGCAATTCGTAAGTGATCATCTGCAACGAGTTGCCTTCGCCCGCCACCCAGCCGATTTCCGCGTAATCCTCTTCGCCCTCGATCATGCGCCACACCTCGAAGCCTGCGTTGTTGCGCTCAGTGGCGGTGATCCACTTCAGTTGCACTTCGCGATCGCTGGTGCGCTCGCCGGTGAAGGAGAGCAGCTCAACGGGCAGCGGCGAGAACATCTCGGCTGCCGTCCAGAACGATGGGATCAAGGGCTGCGCATTCGTGGTGAGCGTATTCGCCGTGATGTTCGTCACCGTAGGCATCATGTTCCACACATTGGTCATGCGCTCCAGTTGCAGTGCAGGCTCCGAGATGGTGTTGGTGCCCGTGCTCCACTCGCTATCGCGATACGTGAACTGCGTGTTGGCAACTGGCGCCGTTGTATAGCCGCCGTTCCCCAGCACCCACCAGCGATCGAGCACGTGGGGCGCGTTCTCGATCCCGCTCACATCGATCAAACTCGTCATGCCTGCAGGCAGCGGACGGTTGTTGGGGTTGGCGAGCGTTACCGTTGGATAGGTGGCCATGCGGATGTAGCCCGTTGCACCGACACCAGCCGCAGTGATCGTCGCGGTGTAGGGCAGATAGGCGCCTGTGCTCGCGTTGCCAAAAGGGATCACGTAGCTGCCGGTTCTCGCGCCGATGTTCCAGCGGACAAAGGAGTAGCCTGCGACGGGATCGGTCTCGCTGATGATGAAGCCGCTGATGCGCGTGATGGCGGACGGGTCGGGATTGCGCACAGTGAGCTGATGCGCGCCCAGATCGAGGTTGCGGTTGTTCAAGGCGATGGCTCCAGCAGGAGCAGCATAAGCCCCGCCAACTTCCGCATCCTGCAGGAGGGTCTTCGTTCCGGTGCCAGCGAGCTCGAGGTAGTTGAAAACCGCCACGCTGCTTCCTCCGATGGTCTGATTCCCACCGTTCAGACTCACTTCACCAGCGCTATTGCCGAAACAATTGTTGGGCGCGTTGTGCGTGAAGTCGCCGCTGATGGTGATGGTGCCGTTGTTGTTCAACTCACCGGTGGCGCCTTGGTTCAGCACAGCGCCGTTCACCACCACGATGGAGCCGTTGGTGCTGCTGATCACCGCTCCGTTGTTGGTTAGGAGCTGGGCATGCGCGCCGAAGGGCAGCAGCCAGAAGATCGTTTGCTTGATGAGGCGCATAGCGCTTGGTGTTGCTCGTGGGCGTTGCGATCAGGCCTTGTAGGTCACCAGGATCTTCACGGGCTTGCTGAGGATAAGGCCGGAACTCGTGCTGTGGTTGTACAGGCGGATGTTCACAGCATTGATCGCATAGTCGGCGTGGTACTCCCCATTGAGTGTATGGCCCGTGGTGATCCAGTTGCCGGTGTTGTACTCGATGAGCACACGCACATCGAGGATCTTGCTGGCGGTGAGCCCGTGCGGGATGTCAACGTAAGCGCCTTCGGTGGCTGCTGTGGTGCCGGAGAATTCGATCTGCTTGATGGCCGGAGCATTGCTGCCGTGCTTGGTGAAGCCGTTCACTTCGAGCTCTGCAGCGGGGGCACACCAGCGTCCACCGCGGTGGCACCCGAACCGAAGAGCAGTCCAGACTCCGAGTTGCCGGGGGTTAGAAAGTGCTGGTAGGTGTTTCCTGCGGATTCCACGGCGGCGGCGGCCAGGGCGTGCGGAACGAGGCCGGAGGCACCGCGGCTTACATGGAGCTTGCTGCCAGGCGTGGTGGTGCCAATGCCCAAATTGCCGTTCAGGATCGACGCGCATGCGCTCTGCCCCAGCGGTGTTGAAGAGCATGCCATTGGCGAGGTGATAGGCGAGCTGTCCTCGGGTGGCCGTGCCGTCCATGAAATTGATCCCGCCTAGAATATTGTTCCCAGCCGTGGTGTTGCGCAGTTCCAGCACCGATCCGCTCACAGTATTCGCGGAACTGATGCGCTGCACGCCTTGAACGGAAGACGCAACCTCGAGGAGGCGCGCAGGTGCGTTCGTGCCGATGCCCACGTTGCCGTTGACGGCGATGCGCATGCGCTCCACGTTGCTCGTGAGCAGCGTGAACGGATGGGCGGTTGCGGTACCGGAGACACCGGCGCTGCCATACGCATGGCCGCTGGTACCCATGCCGGTGACAAAGGCTCCGGTGTTCGCGTTATCCACCGAGTACATACCGCTGAAGCCGGCTGCATTCGTGCACTTTGTTCCGATGGTGGCTTCTGTGTTGGTGTTGACAACGCCGAGTTTGGTTCCCGACCATATGTAGTTGTCACCAATGGTGAGATCACCGGTGTTGCTGAATATCATGCGGGTGACGTTGCCCCCGTGCGCCATTCGAAGCCTGCCTGCGCATTTGCCGTGTTGTGAAGGAACCCTCCGGTGATGGAGCTTCCGGCCGACCCGAAGAGCAGGCCGCTTTCCCCCGTGTTGGTGAGGAAGTGCTGGTAGTTGGCCCCGCTCGCTTCCAGTGTGGCCGTGGCGTTCCCGTTGGGCGTCAGGCCCGACGACGACCGGCTTACGTGAAGCTTGCTTGCCGGCGCGGTCGTGCCGATACCCACGTTGCCGTTCGCGGCGATGCGCATGCGCTCCAGATCGCTGGTGGTAAGCACGAACGGATGGGCCGTGTACGTGCTGGCATAACCCATGTTGACCCAATTCGGGGAACTTGCATTACCTGTTCCGATGTGCGCCCGTGCCACACCAGTATTATTGATGAAGTGCAAGCCGGAATAGCCCGTTGCATTCGTGTTCTGGAACGCGCCCGCCGGGTTAATGCTGTTGGCGATGACGCCAAGCCGGTAACCAGGCCAGGAGACAGCATCGCCCACGGTGACCTCACCATTGGGTGCGATCCGTACGCGCTCGGTATTGTCCGTTCTGATCGCCAGCCCTTGATTGTCCGTAGTACCCAGGAAATTGGTGGTCGGGTTCGTGCCGGCGTTGCCCAGCAGACCCCATCCCGCGTTGCCGCTCTGCACCATCACCCAGGCCGCACCATCGTAGTAGTAGTAGCCCTGGGTGCCATCGGTCTGGTACACCAGCATGCCCTTGGCAGTGGCATCGGGCACCGGGAACATGGCCGTGCGCTGTGCCGCGGTCATGCGCGGAGCGAGCAGGCCCTTGTCCGAGCTGGTGAGGTCCAACAGCGACTTGGCGTGCGGCGTGGGGTTGTTGATGCCCACGTTGCCTTGGCTGAAGGCCTTGCCGCTGCTCAGCAGCACGAAGAGCCCGGAGAGCAGGATGCAAACGGCGAGTTCGAAGAGGTCCTTGCGGGTGAATCCGAGAAAGCGGCGGCGGGCTTGGGTTTTCATGACCTTGTCGTTGTTTGACGGGCCAAAAATCCCTTGCCATTGAAGGGCGCGAAAGCAACAGTCAGTGAGTGGCGATCCGTGGCTGCGAATGGCAGGTGGCGGGTGGGGAATGCCCCTCACCAGCCCTCCTTGAAGCGGTCGGTGTCCGGTGGTGTCTCGGTGTCATAGCGGAAGCGATCCGCATTCGCACGCCGCTCGCGTTCGGCCAGTTCCTCGCGGATCGCATTCATATCCGGATCGGGTGGCAGGGGGTCCGGCGCTTCGAGTACATAGAAATGCGCAACATCGTCGGTGAATTCACCCGAATGGCTTGAGCTGTATAGCTTCTCGCGAAAGAGCAAGCCATCGGCTGTAGCGCGTGGCCGCGTGCTCACCTTGTTCACCAACTTGAGGTACGCGGCGTAGGGCGCCGCCGGATGCCCATGGCCGAGTTCGAGCACTGCGTTGCCAGCGGCCAGTTCGTCATCGATCAGCGCACGGAGCAGTTCAGGGAATTGCGCGAATTCCTTCAGTTCATCATCGGTGAAGGGCATAGCGGCATCTCGTTACAGGTTGATCCAGGCAAGCGGCTTCATGCGGATCATATATCGTAGCGCTGCAACACGTGCGGTTCGCTGTTCTCCTCTTCGCGCGCTCACCTCGCTATCAGCGTTAACTATTGGGGCGAAGTGCCTCTTCAAAAGTAAGCATGATCCCGGAGAAATCGACATCCGTTGCGGCGAACTTCGCGATGATGGTGGGGATCGCTTTGCGTCCCCATCGCAACAATTGCTTCTGACGTTCACGCGTTGTGAAGTGCGGCAACGGAATGTCCCCGATGAACCCCAGGAGCGCGGTGCGCGTTGGGCCGACGAAGAGCTTCTGCTCCTCCGGGGTAAGCGTGGCAGCCTCGATGTATTCCAGCGCGATTGTGTTCGATCGGGTGCTCTTCAGGAGATTGATCAGCCGCGTATTGAAATCGGGAAGCTCCCGCAACCGGGCCGTGGCCGCTGCACGCGTCTTTGGCCCGTGGTACTTGCCCGCCAGGCTCAGGAGTTTGTCGAAATCGTGATCGGTTTGCGGATCAAGCGTGGCAATACTGGCCAGTTCCCCAGGCTCATCGAAATGAGGACTCACGAGCTCGGCCACCCTTCTGCCTGCGCTGCTCACTCCATCCGTTGCCAGGTAGTAACCGAAGTACCCGAAGCTGATGACGATGCTGATGCCCGTGAGAATGGCCCAAGGCATGCGCATCCATTGAATGGGCAAGGCCGCCGCGATCTTCGGATTGAGGGCGGCCAGGACCAGCATGGAGGTGACCAAGGGTACCGAGTAGATCAGCGGCGAATAGAGGCCCCGCGGCGTGAATCCGGGACGGATATACAGACCCATGAAGACGAACATGACCGCAGCAAGAGCGATGCCCGCAGCTATAGTGAGCGCGTGGAGCATTGGCCCACTGGGTCGCAACCACGCGAACCCTCCCGATGCGGTCATGCACAGCAACGCTCCCGTCAGCAGCAACCACAGCGGAGCCAATACGGCTATTGCCGGTGCTTCCCATCGGTCGTCCTGCACGCCTAGCTCCGCATACTTCGCAAGCACACGCGGCAGCGCGAAGAAGAGTACGAGCATGGCAAGTATGAGGCACACGTTGCCCACTATCTGAAACATCGAAGAGGTATTCATCGTACCAGAGCTTGAGCCATGGAAGCGTTCATTGGAAAGGCATGGTTCACGCTGGCCACGGGAACTTCACGGTTCGGGGCACATCAGCACTGCCATCGAATTTGCGCAGCTGCACGAAGATCTCGACCTCGCTGGGCTTGCCTTCAACAACATGCACCCGGTATTGCACACTGCGCTGATCGCTATCGCTAGGGTCGATGCAGTTGCCCCAAGTGAAGAACGGCTTGCCCTGCGCGCCGGTTGATCGCGCATTGCTGCGCATGGCATCGGGCTCGAATACGGCGCCCGTGATGTGCAAGGCTTTGATGCGCACGCGCCAACCGAAGCTGTCCGTCTCCTTGTAGGCCACGAAGGCGTAGTCGCTGTTCAACACGGCATCATACGCCTCCAGGTAAGCCAGTTGTTGGTATTGCGCGCCCCCGGTCACGTTGTCCGGGACGCCTACGAGTTGTGCGGTTGTGTTCATGGTTGCGGTGTTGTTGGTGTTGCTTGGTTCAAGACGATTGCCGCGGCTCACGTCCGCTCACAGGTACATGAGCAAAGCGAAGCGATCAGCCTGACAAATGTGAGCAGCCGCCCTGCCCTGCCTAGTCACACCAAGTGAGTGGCGATCCGTGGCTGTGAATGGCAGGGTACTGAAGGGGAATGCCCCTCACCGCGCCGTCTCCGAAGGCTTTGGCTAAGTGCGACCCGGTCCTCTCCCCCGGGTCAAGCCCGGGGCAGGCTGGGGAGGAGAAATGCACCTCAGTTGCTCACGCCATCGCGCAGCAGTGCGAAGAGCGGCTCGTTCAAGTAGAAGTTGGTGCGGCCCACTTTCACCTTCTTCAAGAGGGCCATGCGCACCAGGGTCTCCAGGTACTTCGTGGCGGTCACACGGCTCACGTGCAGGTCGCGCTCGATGAAGTTGATCTTCGTGTATGGATATCGGAACAGCGTGTTGATCAGGTCTTGACTGTAGATGCGGGGCTTCTCGCTGCGGATGCGTTGCTTGTATTGCTGCATAACCGACTTGATGGCCTTGATCAGCGCGGTAGTGTCCTTGGCCGTGGTGGCAATGCCCTTGAGCATGTAAATCACCCAGGATCCAATCGCCGCTGGTGCGGGTCTCTTGCAGCAGGCGGTAATAGGCGGCTTTGTTGCGGATGATGTAGCGGCTCATGTAGAGCACCGGTAGTTCGAGTAGGCCACATCGCACCAGGTAAAGCACATTGATGATACGCCCCGTGCGCCCGTTGCCATCATAGAACGGATGGATGGTCTCGAACTGGTGATGCGCAATTGCCATTTTCACCAAGGGGTCCGCCTCCAGGAGTCCGTCGTCGTTGAGGAAGCGCTCCAGATTATTCATGAGCGCTTTGATTTCCTCATGGCTCTGCGGCGGCACATAGACCACCTCTCCTGTCAGGTCGTTCTTCAACTTGGTGCCAGGCAACTTGCGAAACCCTGCATCACTGTTCTCCACGATCGCCTGTACCTCAAGTATCAATCGCAATCCGATCCCGCCTTGCTTCTCCACCATTTCGAATCCATGCTTGAGCGCCTCGGCATAGCGATGCACCTCCTTGGCTGCTGCTGTTGCGAACTGCTTGGACCGCGAATCGCTCTGATAGACCTCATCGTGTGGTGATGATGTCCTCTATGGCCGAGCTGTCCTTGGCCTCTTGCAATGACAGGGTATCCACCAGGATGCGCGCGAGGATGCGCTCGTCCGGAACGACGTATGTAACTCCCTTCAGCTCCGCCAAATAACGGTGCGCTTCGGCCAGCGCCCTAAGCACTTGGGCCGATTCCATCTTGCTACCGTGAGGCAGGTCCGGAACCTGATAAGGAAGGGGCTCTTTGCTTGTCATATCGAGAACAACGTGTAAAGGAAAGTGCCCAAATCTATACAAGTTAGCCCTTACATGTAAAGGAAAGCGCCATTCCCTATACACGTCCGCTCGGACGTGTATAGGTTCCTATCGGCTCCCGATCCTAGCCAGCAGCTCGTCCTTGCGCAAGCGTGCCACGTCCAGGGTCTTGCCGTCGCTCATCACCACTTGGCCGCCACTGCCCTTGATATACTTGGCCAGGTGCTTCAGGTTGATGGTATGGCTCCGATGGATGCGGATGAAATCTGGGCCGTCGAGCGTCTCTTCGATCTCCTTCAAGCTGCGGGTGATGGCGATCTGCTGGTTGCCCACCATGTGCAGCACGGTGTAGTAGTTCACCGCCTCGCACCATACGATCTCCTCCACCTTCACCAGTTGGAATCCGTTGAGCGTGGGCACGCTCATGCGGTCCGGGGTGATGCCGCTCTTCACGTCCTCCAGCATGCGGTCCATGCGCTCCACGTTGCCGCCGATACCGCGCTTGGTCTGCACGCGGTCCACGGCTTCGCGCAACTGGTCGATGTCGATCGGCTTCAGCAGGTAATCGACCGCCGCGAACTTGATGGCCTTGATCGCATAGTGATCGTATGCCGTGGTGAAGATCACTTCAATGCCATGGAGGTCGGACTTGCGCAGCACATCGAAGCCCGTGAGCTTGGGCATCTCCACATCGAGGAAGAGCAGATCGGGCCGATGCTCGGCGATGGCGGCCACGGCCTGTTCGCCATCCTCGCATTGCGCCAGGACCTCGATGCGGTCAGCGAAGTACTGCTGCACCAGCATGAGCAGCTTGTCGCGGGCGGGTTTCTCGTCGTCGATGATGAGTGCGCTGATCATGTTGCGAAGGTGACTATTCGTTGTTGTGCTGGAGCAGTGGGATGAGAATCACCACACTTGTGCCGGTGGCCTTCCCTTCCGAATCCTTCAGGTCGTTGATGGTGACACGCGATGCGCCCTGCTCCAATTCGCCATAGATGCGCAGCCGATCGGCGCTCACCCGCATGCCCATGCTGCGATGCACGCCGCTGCGCTGCTTGTTTATCTCGCGCGATGCCTCACGGCCAATGCCATTGTCCTGCACCGTGCATTCCAGCTGGTCATCGTGCAGTTTGAAATCGACAGCGATGTGGCCCGATGATTCCATGTGCCGCAAGCCGTGCCAGATCGCGTTCTCGATGTAGGGCTGAATCAGCATCGTCGGGAGCTCAACCGGCTCGCCATCCAACTTCTCGATCAATGGTAAACCGCGAAGGTGAATGGATGCTTGAACCGGAGCGTCTCCAACTCCAAATAGTACTTGAGCATTTCCACCTCGCGCTCCAATGGCACGCGCGTGCTGTCGCTATGCTGAATGATCAGGTGATCGTAAACTTGGCGAAACGACCGAGGTAGTGCGATGCCTGCTCGCGATCGTTGGCAATGATGAAGCTGTCGATGCTATTGAGGCAGTTGAACACGAAGTGCGATCCATCTGCGCACGCAGTGCCTGCGAGCTTCAACTCATTGACATGGCGCTCCTGTTCCCTCTTGCGCGCGTTCGCGCCTGCGGATCCAGTTGAGTCGTGCGCGGAAGATGAGCACGATGCCAACGGCGAGCATCACCGCGAAGAGGATGCGCGCCAACAGCGTTTGCCACCACGGAGCGGGCACGGTTACCCGCAGGGTGGTGATGGGGCTCCACGACCCTCGCGATTCATCACCTTCAGCTCGAAGCGGTAGTTGCCCGGCACCAATCCACGCAGGTTCACGATGCCTTCGGTGCTTTGCTCCATTCGGCATCATCCAAGCGCACGGCGTATCGCTTGATGTAGCCGGGAGGCAGAATCGCACCGAAGCGCACATCGAGCAAAGTCTGATCATAGCGCATAGTGATGGCTCCATCGCTACCCGGATCCATGGCGACGCCATCGATCAGGACCTGAGAAAGCACAGGAGCGGGCGGAGCGGGTTCGCTGCCAACAGCGTTCGCGTCGAAAACAGCAATCTCGTACCCGACATTCATGGCGAGCAGTCCGCCGCGCGACATGCCCAGGGTCCATTTGGGCGCATCGCCGCCAGTGCTGCTTCGCGGGTTCACCACGATCGCGCGCTCCTTCGCCGGGTCGAAGCAGAAGACACGTTCTTCTGAATTGGCCCATGCTCGCCCTCGATTATCCAAGACTACGTTGTTCAGTCCCAGCTCAGTGATGCCATGGTGCTGATCAAAGTGCTTGTAGGTGCCGGTTGGTATGCTGTATTGGATCAAACCCGCTCCATCGGATGCCAGCCACAAGACGCTGTCGTTCGCGGCGGTCAGGCCCACGAGGCGGCCTACACGAACACGGCGCTCGTTCACATCGTCCACGAGATCGGTCCATTTCCCCTTTGCCTTGTCGAAATAGGCCAAGCCGCGGATGTTGCGACCTATCCAATTCCGGCCATCCTTCATGCTCACCATGCCATAGGCCGCATCCAGGATCAAGCCATCGGTCATGGCGGTGTCCGGCACGTATGTGGTCGTGCTTCCCGTGCTAGGTCGAAGTGAGCCGACGCATCAAGTCGAGCGACATCCATATTGAGCCGTCGATATCGCCTGCCAACCAGCGCCTGCCTGCCTTGAAGTCCTCATTGGCCTCATCCCTCACCCTCAAGTCCCTGATGTGCATGCTGCGCGGGTCTAAGCGCAGGAGACGATCGGAGCAGGCGATGTACAATCCATCGTCACGGCTGAGCAGGTCCCACACAAAGAATCTCGCGTCCTTCATGCCGGGTAGCGGCACGTTCATCGCACGTGAGGTGCCCAGGTCGACCTCAGTCTTCTGCAGCGCTTACCGCGCACCAGAGCACGCTGTCACCGCTGAACTCCATGGACCAGATGCGCAACCTGTTGGGCATGCCTTGCAGGTCAAGCGGAACGAAAGTGCGCACCTGCGGTTGTGTGGGATCGTGTATGACGATACCCAACGGATTACCGAACCAGAGCTCCCCGTTCGCTCCATGATACAGGTCGTTGATCGCGCCCTGCGGCAAGCCTCCTGAGCCGGTGAATCGGTCGGGGAATACCGAAGCAGAGCCGGTAGCAGGATCGAAACAGAATCCGCCCGGCTGTGCGGCACTGCCCCAGATGCGGCCATGCCGGTCACGGCCAAGGAACCAGATGCCCTTGACCTTCGCACTCCTGGATCGCCAGGTACATGGAGTCCATGAGCGCACTCGATCCGACCGGCCATCCCAGTGCCTCAGTTCACCCGTGGTGCGATCACCGCACCACAGCCCGCCAGTCCCATCGTGGCATAACCCGATAACCATTTGGCCGATCAGCGGGAGTGCGAGGCATTGCTCCTCGAGGTATGCAGCTTGCCGGTGGGTGTGTGGTAGAACGCAAGCCCCCATTGATGCGTGCTGATCCACACGCCTTGTCGGGCGGGATCGGCACGCATGTGCCGCCAATAGGTCTTTGCCACTTCGCCCGAATGGTCGCGCAGCGCACGGAAGGTGTTCTGGGCCGTGCTGTAGAAGTAGGTGCCGTTGTTGGTGCCGAAGAGCACTTCACCTGGTCTTGTAACGGCCACCGCATGGAACCAGAGCGTCTCAATGCCGAAGTGCAATGAATCAGGAAATCCAAGAACTCGGCTCTTCGCGCCACCGATCAACACGTATAGGACCTTGCTCTGCGGCGACCAGAGCACACCCGTCTCATCCTTAGCGATGGCGCGCACGCCTATCGGAGCGCCATCCGGATGCAGGTCGATCGGGATGAAGGCATTGCCATCATACACGGCGAGCCCCTGTTGCATGCCTATCCAGAGGTTGCCGCGATCGTCTTTCTGGAAGCACTCGACCATGGAGTGAGGCAGCCCCTCCCTCACGCCGATGAGGTCGAAGGTGATTCGATCCATGTTCTGGCCTTGCCCACGTGCAAGCACGGGTGCCCATAAGAAGAAAAGAAGCAGGAGCCTCACGCGTGCAAGATCGTGCGCTTGGCGATCCACACCGCCGTTTGGCCGCATAGCTTCACTGCACCACAACGATTCGGCTGCCCTGAAGGCGCATGCCTTGTGCTCCGCGAATTGCGGTGGTGCGGCCGAGCAGATCCAGCGGAATGCTGCTACTGGTCGTGCTACGGCTGTGGACGTCCTCGATTGCAGTGGGCAACTCTTCCGCTAGTTCGCTCATCACGATCCGCAGTTCATCAAGGTACCAAGCCCCTTCACCATCGAACGCTTGCAGCCGGATCTGAAACCCGCGTACGACATGCCTTCGCCCTTCGTGGCAGTGCCGCATGACGAGCACGGTTGTGCCGAATTGTTCAGGCGTCGGCGCTTCGATCACCGCTTGAGAAGAACCGGCAAGATCATTCACGCTCGCCAACAGCTTTCGCGGGCCATCATCAACGCGCTTGTGAACCACGATCACGCTATCGATCCGCACGTTCACCATGGACATCACCGAGGCCACCAGCCTGTGGCTGTCATCGGGCACCGAGGACCATCCGGAAAGCAGCAGCGCGTTGTCGCCCACAGCGAAAGGATGCGGGCAGGCGCTCACGCCGATCAACGCGGCGTTCGTTCCAAGCACCACCTGGTCGCCATCGGGTTGATTGCATGCGGAGCATCCGCCCTCGCAGTTGATCATCTCGGCGCAAGGCTGGTTGAGCCATTGGTACGAGACCGTCCTGGTTTGCGCGGTAGCGCTCAGTGAAGCGATCAGCAGGACAGGCGGAAGGATGAGAAGACGGAGTGCGTTCATGGCGGTGTCGTTGTTGGCGCCGCAAACGTTCACCGAAACGCAAGGCTCAGGAAGCAAGAGCCAGTGAGTGGCGCATTCGACTGTGAATGGCAAGGCACAGGCAGGATGCTTAGCGCTCTAATAACGGTGTCGCGCGCAAGCGAATGGCTCTGTGGCCGAAATCACCACGTACTCAGCCTCTCTCCCTTCAGCACCTCCTCCACCTTCGCCATCACATCGGCCGTGAGAAGGTCTTGCGCTTCCACGGCCTTCTGGTTCTCCTCAAGTTGGGTGGTCTTGGTGGCGCCCAACATCACCGTTTTCACGCATGATTCTTCAGGCACCATCTATTGGGAAAGACGATTCCCATGGATGAGGCAACGACACCGTGCGGACAGGTCGCCCTTTGCCGCTTGGGGATCTTTGCTTGCTTCGGGCCAAGTTCAAGCTCATGCGTGTGCCCAAATCCATTCTTCCATCTGTCGTCACAACCTTTTTGCTGCTATCCTGCGGCACAAGCAACGAGAACACCACATCGCAATCGAACGCCGCGGAATCTGACAGCGGACGGGTTGAAGAAGCCATTTCCAGGCGCATTCTCCGCGCACCAGAAGAGGCCTTGAGCAGCGCAAGAGAAGCACAGCAAAGCGCCGAAGCGGGAGGCGATTCCAGTCTCATGCGCCACTGGCAGGATCGTGAACTCGATGTTCTGCTGCGCATGATGGACACCTCTTGCGCGTCAATGGCAAGGGCGCGCATTATGGAACGGAAAGGGGATGGAGCCGCAAGTGCTGCCGAGCGATTGATTCGATGGTACAAGGCCATTGGCGATGGTTATCACGCAGATTCCGTTTCACAGGCAGCGCTTGCCATAGCAGCCGACCAGATCGTGAGGTCAAAAGTGCTCATGACCGCAGCAATGCCAGCCATCGATCTAGGCAGACTGGATGACGCACGCTCCTTCATCAAGCAGAGCAGGTCGCTTATTGACATCGTGGTGCGGTCGGACCTCCATGCCCGTTTGCTCGCGAACAGCGCATACGTCCATTTCCGATCCGGCGCGCTCGACAGCGCTGAAACAGATGCACGTGCTTCGTTGCGTATTTCAGAGCGCTTGTCAGACACTCTCCAGATCATCCAAGCGAAATCGACGCTGGCTGGCATCGCCACCACCAAGAATGATATGGGGGCCTGCCTTGGGCTACAGAACGAGCTGATCGCATTCGGCAACGAATTCGACTTCCCTTCGATCGTCGCAGCGAATGCCTTCAATCGCGGGAATAGCTACAAGTCGATGAAGCGTTACGCCGAAGCACTTAAGGACTACGAAATGGCCTGGCACGCAGCTCAACAATGTGGCAAGCACGATCTGGCCGCCATTGCGCGTGGCGCACGTGCGATCCTTTGGAACGACATGGACACGATCAGCCTGGTCAGGACCAATACATTCAGCCTCATGCGCGATAGCTCGATAAGCGAGCTGCGCCTAGCCATAGACGCCATGCGTTCCCTCGGAAGTGCGTTATGGGAGGCCAACTTCACGCTTACGCTTGCAGAACACTTCAACTGGACGGGACAGCCCGACAGCGCCATGACGTGGTACGCCCACGCCCTTCGTATGGCGGAAGCCATGGAAAACCCACAGTTCGAGTTGTACGCTCGTCAGGGCATCGGCACCGGAGCGTATTTCAACAGCGACTACAAGAGTGCCATTGCGCAATGGGAGCGCGCCATCGCCCTGAATGAGCAATTGGGATTGCCAGAGCACGCAGCCCTCACTTGGGATCGGTTGCACTTCGCCTACGAACGCACGGGGAATCTGCCGAAAGCGCTCGCAGCGCTGCGAAAGGCAAAGGCCATCGGCCTCGAGCTTTATAGCGATAGCGTGACCCAAGCCGCTGCCCAACTCGAAGCGAGCTTCAAGTACGAGAAGAAGCTGTTCACAGATAGCGTCCAGCATGCCAGCGAGTTGAAATCCGTTGATGACCAACGCACCATCGCTGAATTGAAAGCCACTCGCAACAGCACGGCGGCATGGGGCATCGGCACTGCTGCGCTCCTGGCATTGGGCGGAGGCGCTTTCGCATGGCGCACGCAGCGCAAGCGGCGCGATGCCGAAGCGGGGAAGGCAATCGCCCAGGCCAACGAGCGCACAGCCGAAGAACGTCGCAAGGCTGCGGAATTCCAGAATGCCGCGCTGCGCGCGCAGATGGATGAGCACTTCATCAGCAACACGCTGAATGTCGTGAATGCCCATTTGTACACCGATGACCTGACACCGCTAGCGACCTGCTCGCGCGCTTGGCATGCATGCGGAGCATGCTGGAGAACAGCCAGCACCCCTTCCGTGCCGTTGCGAGCTGACCTGGAGGCCCTGAAGACCTCCTGGAACTGCAACGATTGCGGCTCAACGGCCAATTCGAATACAGCGTTCAGGTGGCGAGGGCATGGATACCGACCACATTCAAGTGCCGCCGTTAGTTCTGCGCGAGCCTTGGCTGAGAATGCCATCGAGCATGGCGTGGGTTCCATGCAATCCGGCGGACGCATCAAGCTGGAAGCGGCTATGCGCGAAGGCGCGCTGGTCCTTAGCGTCGAGGATAATGGCGTTGGCCGAAAGGAATCAACTGAGAGGAATGCGCGCGGCCACAAGAAGACCTCATTGAGCATGCGCATCATCGGCGACCAGCTCGAATTACTACGCGAGCGCACCGGGCGTGCTGCTGAGCTGCGCACCATCGATCTGCCCCAAGGCACACGCGTAGAGGTGATGCTGCCTATCTGAGACGCAGGTGCGCATCGTGTTCTGTCGCATTCACATCATGCGCCGCCGGATTCACAATGCCGTGTGGCTTCGGGAACATGCCCCAGGAGTTTTGACACCGTTCAGCAACAACGCTGAGCACAAAATCCTGGACCATGAACACCACGAACACCTTCCGCTGCTCCTCCATCGCCTTACTCCTCACATGCAACAGCCTCGCGCTGTTCGCGCAGAGCAATCCCGTTACTGCCGGTGACAACATCTTCTTACTCGGCGTGGGCACCGGCGGCCCCTGGAGCATCCGATTCGACCAGACTTCCGCGACGCCCCTCTTCCAACTCAACTATGACATGCATTGGCAGAGGTTCCCGGTGCAGGAGTGGTAGGTCTTGGCTATGTCGGCTCAAGCCCTGCGGCACAAGCACCCTCGACCCGAACAGCTACTACTATGACCAACGCCACTCGGAGGCCAATAGGTCTGCATCACCACCACTACAACCTCGGGCTGGAGAAACTTGATACCTACGGAGGCGTGGGCGGTGGCATGAACCTGGTGAAACGCACCCTCGCGGAGCAAGCTCCAGGCGGCAGCCTCTTCACCGATGACGATGATGTGAAGAGCCACTTCGCATACAGCCTGTATGTAGGCGCTCGGTACACCGTGACCAACCAATTCGGTCTTTGGGCGGAACTCTCTTATGGGAATGCCTGGGTCAACTTCGGTGCAAGCATCACCCTTTGATCAGCGCGCCCAACTGGATGGGCCATTGAAGTCCTGGGCATTGCGAACGGACCCACGGTCCAGGTAACCGCCGATTGCACTGCCCAAGAAGCGCCCTGCAGCGATGAGCTGCGGGGGCGCCTTCGTTCGTGCGATTCTATCATTGGGTGATGGGCGGGCAGCAATCGCTGAACAGTGTTTCGTCCGCGTCAACCTGATTTCGGGCTCGAATGGTTTCCTCTGACGCTACGACCCAAGACCACCGGATTCACAATGACCGGTGCCGGATTCACATCAGGGATTCTCCACGCCCTCTGGACCGCAGGACTTTCGTCGTGTCGTCGAACACAAACAACCTCCACCATGAAACACTTCCTTCTTTCTGTCGCGCTCACATTGGGCGCAAGCTTCTCACAAGCACAATACTTCGCACTCCTGAAATCGCCCGAACTGGTGATGCCTGGCGTGAAGATCGCGTTGCTCGACATCCGGGGCAAGGATGGCAAAGAGGTCACCGATATGCTCACCACCCAGCTGCTGGCCAAGCGCCGAGGCTCGCTCTACTGAAGTGGACCTTGCTGGGCACGGAGACCATGACCGGCCCAATCATGCAACCGAATGGCTCAGGAGCATTTTCGGTGGGCAGTTGCACTTACAGCACAGGCATGGTGAACGAAGGCGAGTACCGTAAGCGATGGGTGAGCGCCAAAGTGACCATGAAGGTAGTGGACGTGAGCACCGGACGCGTATTGGGCATCAAGACCGAGGAAGAGAGCCGCGAGAGCAAAGGGAAATACGGCGAGGCCCTCGTTGGCGAGCATGATCTGGCCATCAGTGCATACGATGACGCAACCGTTCGGCTTGCGAACTACATCAACCCCTACTTCAAGGTGTACAACTTCCCACTGGAAAAGGTGAAGCTGAAGGAGCACTCCGACAATGCGAAGCGCGCAATGAAAATGGTGGAGGACAACAAGGACCTGGTTGCAGCCTACACCATTTACAAGAGCATCAGCGATGCCGACCCGTACTGCGCAGAAGCGTTAGGCAACATGGGGCAGATCAGCCTGATCACCGGCAACTTCGCGCAAGCCCTCAGCGAATTCGAGCGGGCCGCCGAGATTGATGCCGAGCGCTACCGCAACCAAGCAGACTTCGCCAAAGCGCGCATCGCGGATCTAGATGTGCTCGCCTCACTCGGCGTGCATCCGGGCAGTGTACCCATTGCAGCTACCGATCCCAAGGCCATGGCCAAGATGGTACAGACCCGCGGAGGTAAAGGAGACCGCTATAGCGTGTATGCACAAACACAAGCCTCGGGCGAACCGGTCGCCAAGGTCCCAGGCGATACCAAATTCGAGATCCTCGAGGTGAACGGCGAATGGATCCTGATCAGACTCCTCGGCGGCAAGCAGGGCTATATCAGCAAGAACGATGTGAGGTTGTAACGGCTGGCGCTCTGCCATGGCGCGGCCCTTCGCAATGCGAAGGGCCGCTGCCGCCAGACACTCGGTTAGCTCACTGTGAAAAAGACGTGCATAGCCACACCGAATCGAATCACCTCCTAGTTTCGGCCCCGCATCATGAATCCGACAGCATACATCGTTGACGACGAACCCAAGGCGCGCGAACTCATCCGCACCTTGCTCGCCAAGCGCCATCCAAACGTGCGCCTGCTCGGTGAAGCCGCTGATGCGCACACCGCCGCCGAAGAGGTCCGCGAAAAAGCACCACAGATTCTTTTCCTCGATGTGGATCTCGGTGGCCTCGATGGCTTCGACCTGCTGAAGCGCATAGATCCTGTTGATCCGCTGGTGATCTTCACCACCGGCAAAGGCGAGCATGCTGTTGAAGCTTTCCGCGTGCGCGCCCACGACTTCCTCGTGAAGCCCATCAGCGGCCCACGCTTCGATGAAGCCGTGCTGGGCGCACTGAAAGCCTTGGAGCAACGCGCACCGAACGCGCCCCATGGCATGGTGGTGAGCGACCATCAATTGGCACTGCCAGATGCGCGCGGGCTCACCATGCTCCATCTCGATGACCTGCTCTATTGCACGACGAGAACAACTACACCCAAGTGTTCCGCCGTGGCGAGGCCAAGCCCATCGTCGTGAGCAAGGGCATCACGGTATTCGACGAGGCCTTGCGCGAGAAGGGCTTCATACGCATACACCAGAGCCATCTGGTGAACAAAAAGCACATCAAGCAATACGTGCGTGGAGAAGGCGGCGAAGTGATCATGAGCAACGGCGCCAACCTGCCCGTGAGCCGCAGGCAGAAACAGGAATTGATGGAGGCGCTGGAAAGGATCTGAACGGATTCTAATCCGATGCCACCGGATTCACAGAACGAAATCGAACACCGAAATAGAACAAGAACCTTCATACCGAAACCAAAACCACAAACCCGAACTTGAACATGAGAACCACGATCACCCTTCTCCGGCCATGGCGTTGTTGCCTGCCCTATGCAGTGCATCAGTATGGCGCGTGAATAACACGGCATCACTTGTGCAAGGCCCCGGCAGCAACCCCTGCACCCATTGCTTCACCAGCCTGCAGGCGGCCGCCATTGATCCCTTCGTGACCATCGGCGACACCCTGCATATAGAGCCGTCTCCTGTTCCCTATGGCGACCTGACCCTTACGAAGCGCCTCGTGATAATTGGACCTGGCTACAGGCTCGGACAGGGTGCCGCGAACAACCAAGGACTGCAGGCCAATAATGGGGTGGCAATCGTCAATGTGGTGACATTCAACCCTGGATCCGATGGGAGCAAGCTCACCGGTCTCGTCCTGGGGGATGGCAATGGAAACAATGGTGGCGGGGTTGTGATTGGAAACGTGAACAACATCACCGTTGACCGCAACCTCTTAAGAGCGCTATGAGTTCGGCGGGTCCAATATCAACGGCTTGATCATTACCCGGTGCTACTTCGCGAACACAGGCATTTACCAGAATGGCAATTTCACCCATGTGGTAAGCAATGTGGTGATTTCCAACAATTACTTCGGAGGGAGCATTGGCATGGCCAACACTTTCAGCAATGTTACCATCGCGAACAACGTCTTCAATTGGAATGGGTCACACGCTCCTTTCGGAGCGGAGATCAAGAACAACATCTTCGTTCTTGGCTCTGTAGCCGTGAATAACAACAACATCCACCACAATGCAGCCAGTGGTGCAGCCAGCTTGCCTGCGGGGAATAACAACCTGAACAGCATCGTTTTCACGAACGTGTTCAATCCCGCGTTCACTTCCGATGATCAGAAATGGCGGCTGTCTCCGACCTATTTGACCTTCATGAACCTGGTGGGCGATGATGGGTCTGTGCCTGGTATGTATGGCGGCAACACACCGTACAAGCCAAGTGGTGTGCCGGCCATCCCCGCCGTGTACCAGTTGACGGCACCCGCCACGGCCATACAAGGCGCTCCTGTCAACGTCACCATCGGGACACGGAGCAACGACTAAAGCCATGCTTCGCGCAATTTTCCTGGCAGGAACATGCTTAGCCGTGCTAGGCGCCTGCGCACAGAACATGGCGGCGGGAGAATACTGGGTGGACACGGATCCGGGATGGGGACAAGGGTCTCCGATTAACGGCATTCCAGCGCAACCCGATGTTTCCGCTCAACAGTTCACGGCGCCCACCGCTGGCCTCGCGCCTGGCCTCCATATCGTCGGCATCCGCACCAAAGATGCATCTGGACATTGGAGCCTCACGAATACAACGCCAGTGCATGTGGACGCGCCATTGGATGGAGCCGAGATCGTGCACACAGAGTATTTCTGGAACTCCGATTCGGGCTGGGGCACCGGTACGGATGCCTCAATCAACGGCAGCCCTGACATCGTTGACGCTGTGACGGCCTCGTTGTCCGGTACAACTCCGGGCATGAACAATCTCTTCGTGCGCTCAAAGGACATTAACGGCCATTGGAGCCAAACGAACTCCTATCCCGTGTATGTTGACCCACCGGATACTGACGCAGCGATTGCGCGCACCGAGTATTTCTGGAACACGGACCCAGGCTGGGGACAGGGTTCAAGCACCGCATTGGCTGGCCAATCTGAAGTGAATAATGCTGTCGCAGCTTCGAGCGCTGATGTGGTTACGGGCTTGAACAATCTGTTCGTACGCTCGATGGATACGCATGGCCATTGGAGCCTGACGAATGCGGTACCACTCTACGCAGAGGCTTCACCGTCTGGAAGGTCGTAGCCTGCGAGTCCTTCTGGGATGGTCCGGCTCGGGCTGGGCGATCTCGTGCAAGCTTAGGCACCAGGCACGGATATCTCTGACGTTTTCGAGTAACCGTTCCAATTGACATCGGCTTGGGTTTGCATAAACTCTTCATCGAACCTGGACTCCCATGGACATTGGGCCTGACCAATTGGAAAGTTGACTTAATCGATGTAGATGGCACCACGAGCATGGTTGACCTGACCGCACAAACCGGTATTTCCACCTACCCCAATCCGTTCACTGAAGGAGTGACCGTGCGCAATAGCAATGGCACACCGGTGCGCATGGTGCTCTATGATCCACAGGGCAAATTGGTGCATGACAGAATCATGTCCGGTGGATCTTTCATCGACCTGAGCGAGCACAGCAGCGGCACGTACAGAGCATTCTTCTGGAAGGATGGTAATCGCATCTTTTCGACAACGATGATCAAGCAGTGATTGATTCCTATCTCACGGCGCGCGCAGCGCTGGAGACTAAAATGAAGATTCGATTGAGTTCGTAAAAGAGAAGGGCGCTCGATGGGCGCCCTTCATTCATTTCCAATACCACCTTCTCGAAGAAGCCCCCTCACCACGTACTCAGCCTCTCTCCCTTCAGCACCTCCTCCACCCTGCTCATCACTTCAGCAGTGAGCAAGTCCTGCGCTTCCACCGCCTTCAGGTTCTCTTCGAGCTGCGCCACTTTGCTGGCTCCGAGGATCACGGTGCTCACGCGGGGGTTATTCAGGCACCAAGCAATGGCGAAGACAGGAAGTGAAAGGCCTAGCGCATCGGCCGTCTCCTTCACTTCCTTCACCTTCTTCACCCGCAATTCCGTGAGCTCACGCTCGCGAAGCCAGTCGAGTCCTTCTGCGGTAAGGCGCGTGCCCTGTTCCGCGCTGGTGCCGTGCTTGCCGCTGAGCACACCGCTGGCAAAGGCTCCAGATCGTGGTGCCAAGGCCCACAGTATCATAGAGCGGCGCGAATTCATGCTCCACCTTCTCCCTGTGGAAGAGGTTGTACTGCGGCTGCTCCATCACCGGCGCGATGAGGTGGTGCTTCTCCGCAACGGCATGTGCCTCCTTGATCTGTTCAGCGCTCCACTCGCTGGTGCCCCAGTAGAGCACCTTGCCTTGCATGATCAGCTGGTGCATGGTCCACACGGTCTCGTCGATGGGCGTGTTCGCATCCGGGCGGTGGCAGTAGTAGAGGTCGAGGTAGTCCACTTGCAGGCGCTTGAGCGCATCGTTGCACGCTTCAACAACGTGCTTGCGATGAAGGCCCAATTGCGTGGGCAGCTTTCCGCCCGCGCCGAAGAAGACCTTGCTGCTCAAGATCCAGGTGTCGCGCGGCCATTCCATCTGCTTCAGGATGCGGCCCATGACGCGCTCGCTCTCACCGCGCGAATAGATTTCGGCGTTGTCGAAGAAGTTGATGCCGTTGTCGTAGGCGAGCTTCATCAGCTCGGCGGCGGTGTCGTCGGTGATGAGCTTGCCGAAGGTGAGCCAGGAGCCCAATGATAATTCGGAGACTTGGAGGCCGGAGCGGCCGAGACGTCGGTAGCGCATGTTCGGCCCCATTATGCGGGGCATAGGGCAAAGGACGGTCCTGGGATCACAACATCCCGAACCGTTCGCAATTGCGTTGCACCAAGGGAGCGTGTTCGAGTGCAACTTCACCGGCCTGATCGATCAACCATGGAAAAGCGCACCAAAGACAAGCCCTGGAAACTGAAGACCCCTCCCGGCACGTCGGAGTACACGATGCACATCGAGGAGAAGGACGGCAAAGAGGTCCTCGTCTGCACTGTGGGCAAAACGGTATTGCTGTACGACATCCGGTGCATCAACGACCTGCACGCCATGCTGAAGAAGCACGGCGACTGGATGGACCTCGGAGGTGCGGATGAGCAGAAGCCCGCGAAGGAGGGCACCGTGGAAGCTTGGGGCCGTTCACCGAAAAACCCCGTTGGTGGATGGTATGGCCTCAAGAAAGGACTGCGCGGACGATTCGGCGTGTACCTGCCGCCCCTGATGGAAGCATTGGGGTTATGCGAGCTCACGCACGAGGCGAAGGGGAATAAGATGAAGGCGCGCTGACCATCACCCGGCGCTTCCACCGATATGGGTTTTCAACCGCCGTGGATAATTCAGTGGCTCGTTCGCGAACACTTCACAATGCGCGAATGTCTCCTTCACGCAGCCGCGATCACTTCGCGGGCGAAATGGGAATGAATCGCCGCCATACGTGCCACAGGCGCCATCGAGCAGATGGCCCTTGCGGCTATGACCATCACATCTCCGGGAGGACTTGCATTGGCAGAGCATGCCAATGAGGTGAACGCTGCATCCGCTGGCGGCGGAACGCGAGAAGGGGCTCCGGGGACGGGGCCTCTTCGCGTTGAAGCCATGTGGCCGGCCGGGCATCGATCAAACCAGCCTGCGCACGGCGCGACCATTTCACGTCCGGTGCCCGTCGGCTTCACCCCATCCCGCGTTGTATCGCAATTGTGTGCTCCAATCCAGTGGCAACAAGGAGCAACTATCGGTGCTCACGGGGTATCGCTGGTCATCGACCTGTACGGAGCTCCATCAGCCGCTGAGCCAAGGCTGGCCCCGCTGATCCCCTTCAACCGACCATTGGTGCAGCCACTCCGTCGTCATCGTTTCCGGCCCCGATACCTTGGCCGCGCATGCTCTCAAGACATCGCGCGCTGGACCTCCGGCTCAGCATCAACGAATCGCTGCACATGGTGCATCGCGCAGACTGGAACACAGTGGCGCGTGGCGCAAGCCCATATCTGCAATACGACCACTTGCTCGCGCTGGAGGATCGCATGCGCGCGAGCATGGACTTCCGCTATGTGATCTACTACAACCCCAGCAATAAGCCCGTGGGGGTGGCTTGTTTCCAAGCGGTGGATGTCGTGGACCGCAGCAGCGCCTATGGCGACAAGCTCTGCCGCATGGGCAAGCGGGTGGGCAACCACATGTTCGAAGACCGGAGTATTCGTTGCCTGGTGTCGGGCAACGTGTTCCATACAGGTGATCACGGGAGCCATTTCATCGGTGGCATCTCCGAAGAGCAACGCATAGCTACCGTAGCCGACACGCTCTCTCGCCTGGTGAAGGCGGAGGCTTTCCCGGGCAAGCCCAGCGCCATGGTGGTGAAGGATATTGAAAGAGGCCTCTCTGCTACGCTGAACGGCAACCTGCCCAAGACGTACCATTTGCTGCGCACCGATGCGAACATGCTCATGGACCTCGATCCCGCGTGGAAGACCATGGCCGAATACGAACAGGCATTGAATGCCAAGGCCCGCACGCGCCTTAAGAGTGTGATGAAGAAATCGGCTTCGTTGCGCGTGAGCAGCGTGGAGGTCGAAGCCATCGAAGCATCAACGCGGCGCATGCAAGAGCTCTACGACGCGGTGATCGCGCGGTCGCCGTTCGTCATGGGGCAGTTGAACATGGCCGTGTACACCGATTGGAAGCGGCAGAACAAGGAAGCGCTGCGCGTGCTGTCCTATGAACTCGATGGGCAGCTAGTTGGATTCAGCACCGCATTCATCAACGGCGATACCCTCGATGCGCATTACGTGGGCATCGATCACGCACTAAATGAGCGCCATGCGATCTATCAGCGCATGCTCGTCGACCACTTGGAATGCGCCATCCGCTGGCGATCCAAGCGCATCAACTTCGGGCGCACGGCAGAACAAGCCAAGAGCAACCTCGGCGCGCTCCCGCACGACATGCACTTCCTGGTGCGGCACCGCAATCCGGTGGCGAACAAATTGATCGGCCCCATGCTGCGCAGTGTGAAGCCTGCCGAATTCGAGTTGCGCGAACCCTTCAAGCGCACCAACGCCTGAGATGGATTCGCTGACGCAGATCGTGCTGGGCGCCGCAGTAGGCGAGGTCGTGCTCGGCAGGAAGGTCGGCAACAAGGCCATCCTATGGGGCGCCATCGCCGGCACCATCCCGGATCTCGATGTATTGGCGCGCTCGCTCTTCGACCCGCTGCGCGCGAACGAGATCCATCGCGGCATCACGCATTCGATCCTCTTCAGTGCGGCCATGGCGCCCGTGCTCGCGTTGGCTGAAGCGGCACACGGCATCGCTGCTCTCCGTGTTCGCCCTGCTCGTCGCGCTCACCTTCGTGCAGGGCACAGAGAGTTGGATCATGCGCGGCGCGCTGCTCGCGGTCACTGCGGGCATCATCGCACTCATCTTCCGCCGCAAGCGCAGCGTTGATGATGGAACACTGAAGCAGTGGAGCCTGCTCTTCTGGTGGAGCCTCGTCACGCATCCGCTGCTCGATTGCCACACCACCTGGGGCACGCAGCTGTTCTGGCCCCTGCCGTGGAAACTGAGCTGGAACAACATCTTCGTGGTGGACCCACTCTACACCGTGCCCTTCATGATCTGCGTGGGCATTGTGCTCTTCATGCGCCGCGACAGCCGTTGGCGCCGCTGGGTGAATTGGCTCGGCATCGGGATCAGCTCGGCGTACATGGTATTCACAATCGCGTGCAAGCGCATAGCCGTTGGAGCGATCGGCGCCTCACTCGAGCGTCAGCACATCGCGTACATCGATTTCTCAACGCGCCCGACGCCCTTCAACAGCATCCTCTGGACCGTGAACGTCGATGCCGGCGACCACTACCTGCTCGGCTATCACTCCCTGCTCGACACCAAGGCCGAAGTGGAATTCGCCCGCGTGGACAAAGGCGTGGAGAGCCTGGGAGTCTGGGCGCAGCACGAGAAGGTGAAACGGCTCGAAGTGCTCTCTGATCACAACTACACGGTGCGGTTGCAAGGCGACACCATCGTGTTCAACGACCTGCGCTTCGGGCAAATGGGCGAGCCCTCACCCGATAAGCCCTTCGTGTTCTCTTACTTGCTGATTCCGCAGGGCGATGAACTCCGCGTGGAACTGATTCCACCCGGACCGCCGAAGGGCGAAGACCTCAGCACCTTGTTGCAAGAGCTCTGGGTGCGCATCAAGGGGGAATGAACGAACAACGCGGACTGAGGCCCGCGTTCAGTTCGGAAAGAGGATGTTGCTCAGCTGAACTGCGCCACCACCATGAACATCACGGCGGTGGTCACGGCCCAATAGCCGAAGTTCACCATCATGTACTTGAACGACTTGCGCTCGAATAACGCGTTGGTGATGGTGATGGGCAGGATCACCACGACCGAGATGACGATGCTGTGCGCCAGGCCGTGCGTCCAGCTACTGTATCGTGCCACATAGGCGTCTGCGTGGCCCTTGAGTTCGCTGCCGAATGCGCTTGTGGCATCGATGCCCATGCCGTGTTCCACCACCGGCCTGAAGAGCGCCTCGAACATGGTTCCGTGATCAGCCAGGATCTTATAGGCCAAGCCGAAGAGGAAGGCCATCACGAAGCTCACGCCGAAGATCACGGGCATGTTGCCGCTCTTGACCTTCTCGTCTGTCATGCCCGCGGATTGCATCCACGCATTGCCGAAGACCTTCGGATTGTACCAGATGAAGCCGATGATCATGGGCACTAATGCCGCAACGAGTTGAACGAGCCAGTTGACTTGCATGGGATGAGAGGTTGGTTGAGGATCAAAGCTATAAGGACCGATTCAGACTCCAAGCCAAATCCCATAGGCATGCACGAGCATGCGCAGGCCGAAGCCGATGAGCACCAGTCCGAGCATGAAGTACAACCTGCGTAGAGCAATCGGATTCAACAGCGCTCGGAGCCTCTGGGCCAAGAGCACCTTCGCGATGTCTGTAGCGAAAATGCCCATTACCACACCCGCGAGGAAATTGGTTGACCCACCCGTGTTGCCGAATGCCGAAGCACGCATCACGAATGCGACCCACACCGCGAACACGAAGGGGTTCACGAAGTTCACCAGGAAGCCAGAGGCGAAAAGCGCGAGCGTTGTCCTTCCTGATCGATGCGCTTGATTGACCATGGCAAGGTCACGGATGACCAGATAGCGCACGCCCAGCGCGAGCAGCAGCAGTCCAGCGGCCAGTGCAATCCATTGCTGCGGGATTGATCGCTGCATGGCTAGCACCAGACCTGTGGTGCATAGGACCGCCACCAGTACATCCGAAACGATGATGCCGCATGCAACCGCGAGACCTCCTCTGGTTCCATGCTCCAACGAAGCTCTCAGCAAGGTGAAGAACACAGGGCCGATGAGTAGCATTGTAGCAACGCCATAACTCAGCCCTTCGAGGAACGACATGGGGGCAAAGTAGGGCTGGGGATTGCTTGGAAATGAACTGGCCTGCGCGGCAACAACCGTTTGCCTCATCGCGGCGTCCGGTCCTGAAGCAATCGCAAACAAACGTTGCAGCAGGAGCCGCAGCTTGTTCCTTTCCAACGTTCCGCATTGCCGGAGCTCGACCTCACCGGTCGTCACCTCATGCTTTGCCCCGCGATTCCACGGCCCTACATTCACAACCCTTTCAAACAACACCAATCACAATGGACGCCAACACCAACAGCCTTAACTGGTTCGAGATCCCCGCCACCGACATCAAGCGGGCGAAGAAGTTCTACCAAGCCATCTTCAAGATCAAGATGGAAGAGATGGAGATGATGGGCATGCAGATGGCCTTCTTCCCCTTCGCGCCCGGCACCGGGAAGGCCAACGGCGGCCTGTGCAAGAGCAAGATGCACAAGCCCAGCAAGACTAGCGGCGCGATCATCTACCTCAACGCCGACCCCGATCTGAAGACTGTGCTCGCACGCGTGAACAAGGCGGGCGGCAAGGTGATCATGCCCAAGACCAGCATCGGCGAGAACGGCTTCATGGCCTTCTTCATCGACAGCGAGGGCAACCGCATGGCGCTGCACTCGAACAAATAGGGACATTCGTCGACCAAGGTCTTCAGAAGGGAGGGGCTCCGGCAATGGGGCCTCTTCGCTTTTATCCAACGCTATTCCTTGACAAGCCTCCGCGCTGCTCCAATGACCTCGCCTTGCCGCAGCGGCTTCACGAGGTAAACGCCGCGCGCAAGCATCGATAAATCATTTGATCGGCCGTACAACCTCACGACTTCCCTGCCCTGCATGTCTGTGATCTGCAGCCCATCGATGTTCGCATCGCCCACGATGGTGATAATCGACTGCGCCGGATTCGGAGCGAGCCACCAAGAGCGTGTGTCACGTGTTTCATCAATGCCATTCGCTTCGCTGGCCACCGCCCAGAAGTTCCGTTGGAAGCCATTGTTGAAATCGCTCTCGTTCCGGAAACCCACACGCGTAAAGCCCGTTCCGGCTCCTGTCGTATAGAAGTAATAGTAGAAGTCCATGGTGCTGTTGGCGGGCAGCTCCACCAGGGCGGTGTCCACATCGGGCAGGTAGCACACATCGGCACAGAGCGAACTGGTCCAACCGGAGGGCATGTTCACTTGCAGTTTCACGATGCGCACCAGGCAATCGATGCTGGTTGGATTGGTCAGCAAGGCATGGCCGGTTATGGTGGTGCCTGCATCGCCCCAGATGGTGTCGTTGCTCATCAACTGCACGGTGAAGCTCCCGCCGAAGGTTTGGCCGCAATTCGTTGGCAGGCCAAGCAGCGAGTCGATGTCGCAATAGATGTCATCGTCGTTCCTATGCAGCCAATCGTGATGGCGGAAGATGCTGCCGTCGGTATCGATCAGGTAGGCGTTGTTGGGCTGCGGGCCGTAGTAGTTCCACCACTCGTTGCAGGGTCCATCGAGGTAGATGGGCGCATCGATCTGCATGCTGTCGAGCATGGCCTGCAGCACGGCCTTGCGCTCGCCGTAGGTCTCGGGTTGCTCGTAAAGGATCCCTGCATTGATGTTCGTCTGCCCCGTGTTCACCGCACCGAAATAGGGACTGATGTCCTGGTACGGATGCGCCTCGGGCGTGTACACGATGATGGTGGTGAGCTGCGATCCGTAGTTGGCCACCACATCGTTGATTACGGGCACTTTGTCGCGGAACACCGGGCAGGTGTAGCTGCTGCTGATCATGAGCACGGGCTTGCCCAGGAGCAGCGCGCTTTCAAGGTTGAAGGCATCGCCGTCGATATCGTACAAGTTGAAGTCGGCGGCCTGCTCGCCTTCGGGCCTTCCGCAGGAGGTGATCGGCGGGGTCTGGAAAGGCAGCGTGCAGATGGGGTCGTTGTCTGAAGGCAGCGCACCAATGCCGATGGAGGGCAGCAAATCGGGTTGGGCTAAAGCCGAACCCCAAGCAAGGCAGGCACAAAGACCGAGTATTGGGCTTCTCATGGCGGCTCTCCGACAATACGAATATGGTAAAGGTTTGATCGCGGTGATCAACGGTGCCCCTGATCCGCAACCCGCCCATCATCCATGGTGATGATGCGGTGTGTGCGCTTGGCGAAGTCCTCATCGTGCGTCACTACCAGCAGGCTCTGGCCCTTCGCCGCCAGCTCGGAGAAGATGCCGAAGACGATCTCGCTGTTGCGGCTGTCGAGGTTGCCGGTGGGCTCGTCGCACATGAGGATGAGCGGCTCGTTGATGAGCGCGCGAGCGATGGCCACGCGCTGCTTCTCGCCGCCGCTGACCTGATTGGCCCGTTTGTGCGCCTGATGCGCCACGCCCATGGTGGTGAGGTGCGCCATCGCGCGTTCCTCCACTTCGCGCTCGCTGAGCAAACCGCGCTTCAGCCCGGGCAGCATCACGTTGCGCAGCACACTGAACTCAGGAATGAGGTAGTGGAACTGGAACACGAAGCCGATCTTCTCATTGCGCAGTTTGCTCAGGTGCTCATGTGGTGCACCGGTGATGCGCTCACCATCGAGGAAGAGCTCGCCCTCGTAATCCGTGTCCATGGTGCTGAGGATGTAGAGCAGGGTGCTCTTGCCACAGCCGCTCTTGCCCATGATACTCGCGAACTCACCGCGCATCACCTTCAGATCGACGCCCTTGAGCACGGGTGTCACCACCGGGTCGCGGAACGACTTGGTGATGGCGCGTGCCTCGATAATGGGGTCTCCGTTGCTCATGTCATTTGCCCCGGATGATCTCCACCGGATCGATGCGGCTGGCCTTGCGCGCAGGGAACCATCCGGCGATGTAGGTGGTGACCAGTGCGAATGCGATGGCGATGAGGTAGTACTTCGGGTCGTGATCCACCGGATACGTGGTCATGGTGGGCAAGGCATCGAAATGGAAGGGTATGTGATCGATGCCGATGGCCATGAGCGCGCCTAACAACAGGCCCACCGCGCCGCCGCACACGCCGATGATGAGGCTGAGATTGATGAAGATGTTACGCACATCGCCGCCGCTGAATCCTGTCGCTTTCAGGATGGCGATGCTGTCGAGCTTCTCGTAGATCATCATGTTGAGGATGTTGTAGATGCCGAAGCCCGCAACGAGCAGCAGCACAACGCTCACCACATAGCTGATCAGGCTGCGCACGCTGCTGCCCGTCTCGAACTGTGCGTTGGCGGTCTGGATATCCAGCGCATCCACATCGAAACGGCGCGCGTATTCCTTGGCCATCGCGGGCGCCATGGCGAGGTCCTTCAGGCGCACTTGGATATCGGTGATCCAGCTGCGCGGCTTGGCCAGGAGGTTCTGGGCCGTGGCCAGCGTGACGAAGCAGGTGATGTTGTCGAAGTCGGCCATGCCGCTCTGGTAGAAGCCGATCACTTTCAATGTGAAACGATCGCCCGCGATGGTGGACACCTGCACGGCATCGCCGAGGCCCACGCGCATTTTGTCCGCAAGGCCCTTGCCCATCACCACGCCATTCGCGCTGGCCGCCAGATCGGAAACACTGCACCCTAGGAGGTACTCGCTGAAGTTGAGCAGCCGGTCCTCTTCCAAGGGGTCGATGCCGTTCACCGCGCCATTCACCTCGATGGTGCCTGCGTTGAAGAAGACCTGCGCGTTCACCTTGGGCGCTATGCCGGCGACACGCGGATCGCTGCGCAGCGCATTGATGATGGCCATAGCGTTTCGCACGGCCGCCTGATCGCCCTTGGGCTTGATGCGGTTGATGAAGGGATGCGCGATGTCGCTGCCGCCCGACCGCTCGATCCATTGCTCAAGCGGCTGCTGCTCCGATGCGCGGATCTCGTTGTAGATGCGGATGTGCGGCGTGCGATTGAGGATGAGGCCATCGAGCAGGCCGTTCAAGCCATTCATGAATCCGCTCAGCGCGATGTACATGGCGATGCTGATGGCCACGCCCACCGCTGCCACGATGCTCTGCCGCAGCCGCGCACGCAGCAGGGTCGTCGAAATACTCAGGAGCAGGCGCTGACCCATATTCTCAGGATGCACGATCACCGTGGTGCTGTCGATGCCGCTGATCACCTCCACGCGCTGCAGATCGCGCAAGCCGATCGTGATCTCGCGCTTCTCATCCTTGCCAACGAGCACGTATCCATCCTCCACGAGATACGCAGCCGGTATGGTGAGCGCGTGCTCCTTCCGCGCCAAAACGATGTTGGCCTCTGCCGTGAGGTTGGGGTAGAGCACGGCGGGTGCCTGCTTGAGGACGGCCTCCACTGTGAAGGTGCGCGTACGCTCGTTCATCAGCGGGTCCACGCGCGACACTGTGCCCTCGAGCATTTGGCCCTTGTAGCTGTCCATGGTGATGATCACATCCTGTCCGGGCTTCACGCGCACGATGTCGTACTCGTCCACCTGCAGATCCAAGAGGAAGGCATCGGCACGACCGATCGTTGCCAGCGCTCGCTGCGGGTTGGCCAGCTCACCGCGCTCGATGAGCACATCGTACACGCGGCCGTCGAGTTGGCTGCGCACGGTGTGGTCGCCTTGCGCGGCGCGACGCAATGCCAGCTCATTCTCCGCCATGCGCAATTCATTGCTCAAGCGCGAGCGTGTTTCGGCCTGTGCTTTCTGCGCGGTGAGCAGGGCGTTGCGGGCCGATGTGTAAGCCAGCTCACGGCTATCGAGTTCGGCCTTGCTTCCGATCTGCTTGTCCCAAAGCGACTTCTGCCGTGCATAGAGTGAGCTGTCGTTGGCCAGGCGGATGCGTGCTTGATCCACCGCCAGGCGCAGTTGCTCCAGCACCGGCGAAGCCGAGCCCGCGTTCTGGCGAAGCAGTTCCAAGGCCATCTCGGCGCGCTGCGTCCCCAAGGTGGTGCTGCGATCGTCGATGGTGAAGAGGGCATCGCCCTTGCGCACGCTATCGCCTGCATGCACATGCACCTCGGCCACGATGCCGCTCACCGCCGCGAAGGCCTGGTACTGGTCGCGCGCCTTCACGATGCCGCTGGCGTAAACCGCCTCGGTGATGGGCCCGACCACGGGCTTCGTGGTCTCGCGCTTCGGTCCGCAGGCCGAAAGCGCCAACGCCGCCAAGAGAAGGATGCTGCTCCGCATGGCGCGAAGGTCGGATTCGCCGCCGCCTAGCGTCCTGATTTCCGTCGGGAATGGCCGTCGATTGAAGCAGCATCCTTCCGTTCTTTGCCGCCGAACCTCCGACGCATGAGCCAACTGCCCATCCGCACACTCGCCATCATCGCGCTGGTATTGGCCGCCGCCGCCAGCCGCATGCTCCCGCACCCGTACAACTTCACCCCGATGGGCGCCATGGCCCTCTTCTGCGCGGCGCATTTCAAGAACCGGGGCTGGGCCATCGGCCTGCCGCTGCTCTCCATCTGGCTCAGCGACCTCTTCCTCAGCAACTTCGTGTACAACACGTTCAACAGCGGCTTCGTGTGGCTGTACGATGGCTGGTACTGGCCCTACGGCACCTTCGCGCTTATCGCTGTGATGGGCATGTTCACCTTGCGCAAGGTCACCGTGCCACGCGTCCTCGGCAGCAGCTTGGCCGCCTCGGCGATCTTCTTCCTGATCACCAACCTGGCATGCTGGCCCGGCAACACGATGTACGCGCAGGACTTCAGCGGTCTGATGGCCTGCTACGTCGCTGGCTTGCCCTTCTTGGGCGGCACCGTGCTGGGCGACCTCACCTACAGCGGCCTTCTCTTCGGCAGCTTCGCGATCCTGCAGCAGCAGATTCCGGCGTTGCGCGCCGTGAAGGCTTAGGGCGCTGCTTCGCACCTTTGGGGCATGAGCTCCATCTCCAGCAACAAGGCCCCCGAGCCCGTTGGTCATTACCCGCATGCCCGCCGCGTGGGCGAATTGCTCTTCCTCAGCGGCGTGGGGCCGCGTGAACGCGGCACGAAGAAGATCCCCGGCGTTGAGCTGAACGCCGACGGCACTATCGCCTCCTACGACATCGAGACGCAAGTGCGCAGCGTGTTCCAGAACGTGAAGTGGATCCTGGAGGACAGCGGCTCCTCGTGGGAGAAGATCGTGGACGTGACGGTGTACCTCACCAACATGAAGGACGACTTCCCCACTTACAACCGCCTGTGGAAGGAATACTTCGAGAACGACCCGCCGTGCCGGACCACACTCGAGATCAACTGCCTGCCCACGCCGATCGCGATTGAGTTGAAGGTGATCGCGACCATCTGATGAACGATGGATCGATCCGAGATCACCGCGGCGCTGCTCCGCAACCATGAGGCCTTCATCGCACGCGTGCTTGCTGTGCCGATGCACCAGCGTGAAGAATCGCGCAAGGGCAAGTGGACACCAGCGCAGCACTTGGAGCACATCCTGCGCGCAGTGCAACCCGTGTCCATGGCGCTGATGATACCGCGTTGGTTCTTGCGTTGGCGAATCGGCAAGCCCAATCGGGAGCCACGGGACTATGAGGAATTGGTGGCGCGTTACAAGGAAAAACTCGCCGCTGGAGGACGTGCATCAGGCCGTTTCGTACCGTCACCTGTACCGGCCAGCAAGGTCGAAGCAATGACCGCAAAGCTGAAGAGCTCCGTTGCCACCCTTACCCGTCGCGTAAAAGGTTGGAGCGAGCGCGATCTGGATACTGTGCTGTTGCCGCATCCGTTGCTCGGCAAACTCACGGTGCGCGAGATGCTCTTCTTCACCATCTATCATGCAGTGCATCATCAGGAGCTGGTGGAGCGCGATACGGCGTGATGCTATTGGTGCTTAGCTGCATGTATGAGAATGCAGCGGCGCGCTGTCTTGGCGTCTACTGCTTCCGCAGCATCCGCATCGCCATCCAGCCCATGCCCAGTATGAGCGCGATGATGGCTGCCCACACCCACATGCTGGAGGGATCGAAGCGCGGCTTCGCGGCTTCAGGCTTAGGCAGAAGCTCAAGCGCGCCGTGGTTGATTGTGCTCAACGGTGACGGCAAGTCATTCGCGAAGTGCGCCATGTCGTAGCGCGGCGGGGCCAGTTGCTCGTTGCCCACCATGAGACGATAAGCCATGCCCGGCTCCATGCGCGCCAAGAGCACGCGCTCGCGGCATTGCGCCTTCACGCTGCTGATCCGCAAGGGCTTGTCGTCGCCGTTGTCGATGCGCAGCTCGAAAGTGTCGAGTCGCGAAGGCATCAGGCTGAATGATGCGCCATCGCCTTGGCGGATCACGAAAGACCCCATCTGCTCCAGCCAACGCTGCCTGCGAACGTGACGGCGCTCTTTCACATCCATGCTACGCCATCGGCCCATCTCCACGCGGCGCATGAAAGGCAAAGTGTCTTCCACTTCAATGACCATGCGCTCGATGAGCATGGCTTGCGGCAAGGCGAAGCGCAGCACCGTATGCCGTGCGGTATCGCGTTGCGCGAAGCGCAGATCGATGGACGATGAGAAGACTGCTTCCGGCGATTGCTCGGGTACGAATCGGCCCACGCCCAGCACCTTCATGGGCGCGGTGAGCGAATCGTTCAGCGTGAGGCGGAGATAGCGGTAGTCGCTTGGCGGTATGCGGAGCGTGAGCACTTGATGCGGCGGATCCCCCCGCGAGCCTCGCGGCGCCACATGGCTATCCTTCACCATGAACCACGATTGCCGGTCGTCGCTGCCGGTGATGCGCACGCGCTTCTCCGCGTCGATGGGCTTGATCCACACATGCAGTTCTTCGAGCACCTCGTCCGTGGGGCGTTCGATCTCCACTTCGGTGCTGTGCTTCAGAACAGTGTTGCGCAACACGTTGAAAGCAATGAAGCGCTCCGGACCACTGGCCTGCATCGATTCGCGTAGCACATAAGCCACTTCTGTTCCCGTGCTGTCGAGCAGACGAATGTCGCCGAGATCGCCGCGTGCGCTGCCGAGCAGTTCCGCGCTGAGCGCGATGGCATGCAGCCCTTGCTCATTCACCATTGGAACGCTCGCGCTCCACTTCGCTTGCTGCGCGAAGAGCGATGCCGCGAAGAGCAGCGGGATCAATGTGAGGTCACGCTTGCGGTGCATCGGTAGGTGGTGTTTCCTTCTTCGAGTCATCGACAAAGAGCCCCTTGATGCGCTGGTACATGAACGAGATGATGAGCAGCAGCGCGCCGAGGAAGATGAAGGCCGCCACGCGTCCGCCCTCGCTCAACGATCCCAGGTCGAAAAGGAAGAGCTTCACCAGTGTGAGCGCGAAGAGGCTGAGCGCGATGATGCGCATGGTGCGCAGCCGCGCGCGCATGCCATACCACATGAAGGCGAAGGAGCCAAGGCCCCAGAGGATCGGGTAACCGACGCGCCGCGATTCGTTCAGCGTGAGCGTGGTGCCCTGCGCCTGCATCATGATCAGGTCCAGCTCCTGGCTCGCGAGGATCACGATGAAGATGGAGGCCGTCCACAGGTAGAAGTTCCAATTGAACGATGGGCGGCTGATCACTGATCGCGCCAGCAAAGCCACGCGAACCACGGCCATCACCATGAGCCCCAACGTGAGGTAATGAAAAGGTGCGACACCTAAGTTGATTCCATTAGCGAAGCCGATGCTCAACGCTCTGTATGACGCGCTGTAGTTGGCCGTGATGTACACGACACCCGCAATCACCAGCAACGCACCGATGGCCATGCGGAAGCCCTTGTGCGACTTGCGCGCGAACCACTCCACCACGAGCAGGTGCAAAAGCGTGTAAGCCATCAAGGCCTGCTGCACCACGGTGCCGTGCAATGCGCGGCCGAGCTGGTAGCGCTGCTCGAGCATGTTCGTGATGTAGAGCGTGATCAACGCCGCGATCAAGGTGATCACGCTCCATTGCCCGCGCGTGAGCAAGAGCATGGTGCTCGCCTTGTCGTCCTGCTTCCGCAGTAGCCAATGGGTAAGCGCCAACGATGCAGTAGCCGCGATACCTGCGATCCACGCGCGGTTCAGCAATGGGGTCAGTGGTGTCTCGTGGTAGCCGCCATAGACCTGCTCCCAATCCATCCACAGGCTGATGCCCATGAGCACGGTGACGAGCATGCTGGCGCGCTCCACCAGCTTGAGGCCCGTGCGCTGCGAGAACCACAACAAGAGCACTGCTTCGGCCGCCCAGAAGAGCGTGATGCGGCTGCCCTCGAACTGCACCGGCACGGCCAAGCTGATGAAGGTGAGCACCAAGCCGATTAGCAAATACTTGAGCGATTGCGGGATGCCCTCGCGCTTGTGGTAAAAGAGCGCGAAGCCGAGGTAGAAGAGGCCGAGCAGCGCGGTGAACAGGCCGGTGACGCGCACTTCGAGGTCGCTGAGGAAGAAAGCGCCGATGCCGAAGTAGAAGGCCGTGTTCGCCAGCAGAAGTGAATGATCCAGCGCCGTGAACGATTGCCGATGCCGCAGGTTGTACTGCAGGTTCATCGCGAAGAAGACGAGGAAGAAAGCTGTTGCGAATGCGAATGTGATCAGCGATGGGCGCGGCTCCAGGTCAGTGTAACTCGACATGGTCCAACCGAGCACCACAAGGGCCGTGAGCGCAAAGGCGAGCATGTTGATCACGTACCACTTCTTGAAGTTGGCCAGCACCAGCATGCCCGTATTCAGGATGAGCAAATAGGTGAAGAGCACCTTGTAGTTGCCTTCGCCGGTGGCAACAAGGAAGGGCGCTGCGAATCCGCCTAGCAAAGAGATTACCGCCAGCTCGCGCCGGTCATAAGCCAAGGTGAGTGCCACAGCAAGGCCGGTGATCGCCACCATGATGATGAAGGCGGGTGTCTGCCCGATCAGCTCGAACTTCTGGAACGCGAAGGTGATGGTGGTGTAGAAGACCGCGATGCCACCGCCAATGAGCACCGAGCTGAACGGGCGGAAATTCTCGCGCAAGCGGTGCGCGAAGAACACGAGCAAGGCACCAGCTCCAAGACCGATGAGCGTCTGCGCGGTGGTGCTCAGCAACTGTCGATCGATGGCGTAGTTCAGCAGCAGCCCGATGCCGAGCACCAGCACCGCGATACCGATTTTGTTGATGAGATTCTCGCCGATGAACTTCTCCAGGTCGGGGTGGCGCTCGAAGAAGGAAGGCTGCGGAGGCGGAGGCGTGTAGCGCGGCTTGGGTTGTTCTATCACCGGAGGCTTCGGCGGATCAACGACAACAGAGGGCTCTTGCTTCGGCTGGTCGAAGGCCTCACGCATGCGGCGCAGCGTATCGTCCTCGGCGGGTGCGGGTGGCTCCGGAGCAAGAGGAAGAACGGGTGCCGGTGGGGAAATGATCGGCGGCGGAACAACAGGTTCCACAGTCAATGTCGGCGCAGCGGCGTGCAGCGTTGGCGGTGCTTCGGGAGCAGCAGCGCGCGGCGGCTGGGCCTTCATCCATTCGGCCATCTGGCGCCGCATGGAAGAGATCTCGCTGGAGAGCGTGCTCATGCGAATGAGCAATAGGATCATGAGCACGATGATGGCGATCGGGATCAGGATCGCGAGAACGATGGCGCCTTCCATGGTGCCAAGCTAATGTGCGATCACGAAGCGCTCTTCCGCATCGCCATCACCTTCCCATAGGTGAGCGATCGCCACGCCCACTCGAATGGACCGTATTGGAATCGCGACAGCCACCAACGGCTCCAGAGCACCTGCACGATGAAGACGGCGAGCGCGATCCCCTCGAAGGCCATAGCGCTCACGTGCGTGCCCCAGCCGAGTCCGATGCCATAAAACAGCGCGACAGCGATGATCGACTGCATCAAGTAGTTCGTGAGCGCCATGCGGCCCATGGGCGCGAGAACCATTAAGCGCTGCTGCCATGCACCACTTCCCCACAGCAGCGCGAAGCCACTGGCGAAGGCCATGGCCAAGGGCACCACGCTGAAGGCATAACTCGCAGCGCGCAGCAACGACGACGGTTCAGGCGGATAACCGACATGGCTATTGGTCCACCATAAGAGTACTGAGCTGGGCAAGCCGATCGCGAAACCACCAATGCAAATCCGCTTCAGCAGAGATGCATATTGCTTCACATCGACGAAGATCCTGCGGCGCGACACCAACAGGCCGAGCAGGAACAGGCCGAGCACTTTCGGCGGGCGATTGCTCTCCACCAGATTGGTGAAGCGGAAGATCCAGCCGCGCGAATTCGCGTGGGAGAACTCTTGCCAACTTCCATCAGCGAGAGCAAGGAAAGCATCGAAGGTGGAATTGCCATAGGCGGCATCGCTCGTCTCCAACCAGCGTACAAGGGGCGCAACGGGGTCGAAGCGCGCGTTCGTGAGCACCACGGCAGCATCAATTGCTATGGGTGAAAGGATGAGCACAGCCGCTGTGATCAGCAAGGCGCGATCGCTCAATCCACGGAAGAGCGGGAGCAGCATGCCGAGCACCGAGTAGAGGAAGAGGATGTCTCCCGCCCACAGGTAGCGCAGGTGCAACCAGCCGATCACCAATAGGATGAGCATGCGCCGGTAGAAACGCCACAGGCCATCATTGCCCTTCGCCAAAAAGAACCCGAAACCGATGCCGAAGAGCATGGAGAAGATCGAATAGAATTTGCCATCGATGAGGATGGTGTGGAAGGCTTCGAGTGGATCATCCAGAAAAGAACCCGGCAATGCGGCCTTCGCATCGGGCGACATGAACATCCAAACCGAGAGCACCGCGTAGTTGCTCCACACCACGCCGAAGAGCGCGAAGCCGCGCAGGGCGTCGAGGAGGTCGGTGCGCTTCTGAGCCGGAAGGCTAGGTAATGTGCTTGGTGCTCTCATCGCCATCCGAAGAACAGCATCAGCAACAGCACACCGATCAAATCCATCCAAACACCTGCTTTCACCATCTGGCGCATGGGTATGCGGCCCGTGCCGAAGACGATGGTCTGCATGGGCGATGCAACAGGCAGCATGAAGCCGAGGCTTGCACCCAATGCGGCAGGCCATAAGATGCTCTGCGGGTCCATGCCCCAGCGCTCGGCCATGGCAGCGAGGATCGGTAACGTGAGACTCGCCGTTGCGGTGTTGCTGCCCAGTTCGCTCAGCAGACACACGATCAAGGTTGTGGCACCGATCAGCAATACCATGGGCAAAGAATCGAGGCCCGCCATGGCTTCGCCGATGATGATGCTGAGTCCCGACTTGTCAACGCCCGCTGCGAGCGCGAAGCCGCCGCCGATGAGCAGCAACACGCCCCAGGGCACGCGCTGTTCAGCGAAGGTCCACGACATGAGCGATCGACCTTCTTCGTGCGTTGCGTAAGCATCATGCGGTTGCCGCATGCGCTTGCTCGCCGGCAAGAGGAAGAGCAGCACCGCACCCATCACGGCAACTGCGGCATCGCTCACATCCTTCAGCGAAGCAGCACGATCGCGCCAACCGGTGAATAGCACGTTGTCGCCTTGTTTGAGTGAATCGCCGGTCATCCAGAGGAGGGCCACCAACGCGAAAACGCTTCCTGCGAGCCATTCATCAAGCGATGGTCGACCGAGTGCCTTCAAGCGTTCGCGCACCGCATCGGCCCCGCCGAGCGAATCGCCCTTCAACTTAAAGACGATGCGCGTGAGCAACAACCAAGCGACCGCGAGGAAGATGATCGCGAGCGGAAGCCCTGTTGCCATCCATTGCCCGAAGCCGATGCTCGCCTGATCGGGATAGAGCTGCTTCCACAGGGCGATGAATACGAGATTCGGCGGCGTGCCAACTGGCGTGGCCATGCCGCCGACCGTTGCACCATACGCCACACCTAAGAGCAAGGGAACCGTGAGGCGTTTGCGCGCA
Organism: Flavobacteriales bacterium; assembly: GCA_016713865.1. Taxonomy (GTDB): domain Bacteria; phylum Bacteroidota; class Bacteroidia; order Flavobacteriales_F; family PHOS-HE28; genus PHOS-HE28. Next base: position 45,936 of record JADJOG010000007.1, read on the forward strand.
TGGGCAGGCGCATCCTCGTCGTCGATCAGGCTGAGCGCGATGGGCAGCATCACCAAGGTGGCAGCGGTGCTGTTGATCCACATGCTCAGCAGCGCGCAGGCCACCATCACACCCAGCACCAAACGCTCCGAGCTGCTGCCCACGCGCGCCATGATGCCCAGCGCGATGCGCCGATGCAAACCGCAACGCTCGATGCCCAAGGCGATGATGAAGCCGCCGAGGAAGAGGAAGATGATCTCCTTGCCGTAGTGCGCGGCCGTGGCGGGAACAGAGTCCACGCCGAGCAATGGGAAGAGCACGAGCGGAAGGATCGACGTGACGGGGATCGGCACCGCTTCGGTGATCCACCACAAAGCCATCCAAGCCACCAAGCCCGCCATGGCCGCAGGCGCTGGACCGTGGTGCTGCAAGAGCGCGAACACCAGGATGGCCGATGCGGGTCCGGCGAGGAGGAAGAGCCAACGCTTCATTGTGCGCCCGCTCTCTTCGGTGCTCGTGCGAACAAGGCGGCTAGTGAAGCGACAGAAATGAACAAGCCGAGGAATTCACGCACCACTTCGATGTGCGGTTCATGTGCCTGCATGGATCCAGTGATGGTGGGGAAGCCCATGCGCGCCCAATCAATCATGCCCGTGATCATGGTGCACATCCAGAGGAATTGCGCGCCAGCAACAACCAGGATGATGCGGCGGTCAGCGCGGCCGAAAGCGGCAAGCGCGAACAGGATAGCCGTGACTGCGTAGGTAATTGCCCAAGGCAATGGGTCCGGGTCATTGAGGTTGAGGTACGCGAAGGCAAGGAATGCCAACGCGGCGAAGAGGAAGAGGAGCTTCTTCATGGGTTCAGAATTCGATGCGGTAGCTGAGGTTGGGAATGAGGCCGAGCTGTTCTTGCGCCACCACTTTGCCCTGCCGCTGGTCGAAGTAACGATATGCCTCGTTGCGCGTGTTCAGGATGTTCTGCAGATCAAGGGAACATTGCCCGCTTCGCCCCGTGCGCTCCCGCTTCAGGTAAACGCGCAGATCGATGCGATGATAGAGTGGGAGTTGTTCCGTGAAAGGTCGGGATGGATCGTGCACGGTGCCGCCACTGAACATGCTCCATGTGCTGTCGATGGGGGAGGCTTTGAGACCGCCGGCGAGCACGCCTCGGGCATTCACGCCCCACACGCGGACTCGGCGCTCGTTGCGCGATTCGAATTCGCGGCCTACGATCAAGTTGGCGAGGAAGCCTTGGCTCCAGCGTGATTCATGCGTGCGGCCATCAACGTCGGCGTACGTGCTTCTGAATGCTGCGGCATTCACATGCAGGTATCGGTTCCTATCGAAGTCGCGATCGTACGAGCATTCGATGCCCGTATTGCTCCCTTCACCGGCCGATCGCAGATCAAGCACCAGCGGGTTGTCCCAGGCATTCGAGAGGCTACCATCATCGTTGAACGGCGGTATCCATCGCGTCGCATCTCCGGAGGCTGCCATGCTGCGTTGCTGATGGTAGGCTTCGACATGGATGCGTGCGCGGGGTTTCAGCGAATGGTCGAAAGCGAGCACGACTTCTCGCATGCGCTGGAGGCCGATGGCGCTGTTGTCCCATGGGTTCGAGGCTGGCTTCACATAGTAGAGCTGTACGGCAGGCAATTGGCTGCGCTGCCCGATCGAGACGCTTAGCGCGCTGCGATCGCCGAGGGCATAGGCGGTTGTGATGCGGGGCTCGAAGGCGCTTGTGCTATTCGCCGAGTACAGCGCATACGCGATACCGGTCTCCAAGCGCATGCGTGCGTTCAGGGCAACTCGAACGCTCGCATAGGGGCGCAATAGCCAGCCGCTCACGGTCTCGTTGAAGAGGAGATTCTTCACTACGGTGCGTTCCATTGCGCTGCCACCCGTTTCGTAGCTGACGTTGTCGCCGAGCCTTCCGCTCACACGGGTGATGCCCGTGATCTTTCGCTCGAAGAGCGCGGTGCTGGTGCGTGCGATGATCGCTCCAGTGCCGTGGAAGCCTTCTGATTTCCTGCTCTGGTCATTCTCGGAGATCACGACCGTGCTGCGCCAATGCGTTTTGCTGCCTAGCGGCATGGCGAATGTGAGACCGGCCGCGCCCATGCGCCCGGCATATCGGATGTCCTCGCTGTCCTTGTCGAATTCCCATTCGGCGGTATCGGCTTTGGCAGCATGAACGTTCTCGCTCATGCCTCCTAATCCGAATAGCGATAGCGATGCACGCCCGATGGGCATGGCAACATGGAATGAAAGGTCCTGGAAGCTGATGGCCTCATCGCCGAGGTCGACTCCCAGCGCGCTGAGCAGCCCGAGCGTTGAGTAACGGTAGTTGATGAGATAGGTGCTTCGGCCCGCGCTGTCGATCGGGCCCTCGGCGCTCAGGTCGATGCCGAGCAGGCCGGCTTGCGCGGTGAATCCTTGCCGCTCGCTGCTGCCGCGGCGGAGGCGCATATCGAGGATGCCGCCGAGTGCATTGCCATATCCCGCCCCGAAGCCGCCGGTGAGCAAGCGCGAAGGACCAAGCATCTGCGCGCTCAGTATCGTGACGCCTCCGCCGCTCAGCGTGGGCAGGTCGCTGGCCGTGCCTGCATTGGTGAGATGGTTCGGGCAAACGATCTCGGCACCTTCCAACAGATAGGCGTTCGCCGCAGGCCCGTTGCCGCGCACGCTGATGTGGTTGGCCTGGTCGTTCACCGTGGCGATACCCGGTCGTGTGCTGGCCAGCCGTGCAGGGTCCAGGAAGGTGGCGGGGAGCCGAAGGGTTTGCTCCACCGATAAAGTGTGTGTGCCGATCATCCTCATCCGGTCAAGAGCGTCGCCACGGATTTCCACGGCTTCCAATTCAAGAGGCTTCCGACGCAGAGCAATGGTCAGATCCTCGCTTCGGCCCGCACGCGCCCACACCTCAGGCACGGAAGAAGGCTCATATCCGACAAGCTCGGCACGCACGCGATGGATCCCGACGGGAAGCATCTGAAACCTGAACGCACCGCGACTGTCCGTTGTCGTCTTCTGGCTTGTGTCGGACAAGGCGATGTGTACCGTGGCGCCAACGAGAGGTTGTTGCGTGTCGGCATCAAGAACACGCCCGAGCACATTCGCTCCGGTTTGCGCATGCAGGCTGCATGCGTGTGCAAGCGCTACGAGCAGAAGAATGATCCGCATGCCGCGAACATACCCGGACATATGGTGCCTGAATGAACACGAGCGGGGTCGGATCACCGCATGCGCTGTTCACAAAGCAATCCTTGCCGATACAGAATGCGCGGCTTCTCCGCTTCAACACGATTCGCGCTGAAGCCCGCAACACCTCAGGCGAAGCGGCGGATGATCGCGCGCGCATCCGATGCGTATCCACCACCGAAGAGCGCAGTGTGAACCAGAATGGGATAGAGCTGCGCCACGGGCAGTCGTTCTTCCCATCCGGCTTCTAGCGGTCGGGTCGTCTGATACGCGCTGAAGAAAGCTGGATCGAAGCCCCCGAAGAGCCGCGTCATTGCGATATCCATTTCGCGGTGTCCGAAATGCGCGGCCGGATCGACCAGGGCAGCCTTGTTGCGTGTGTCGCAGATGACATTGCCGATCCAGAGGTCGCCATGCAATAACGCGGGTGCTTCTGTTGGGAAGAAGGTGTCGAGTTTCGTATAGAGGCGCTCAAGCCGGAGGGCGTCAGCCATGTCCAACCGTCCAAGGTCACGGGCCATGCGCGCCATGGGTTCAAGCCGGCATCCGATCAGGAACTCCGACCACTTGGAATGCTGGGCATTCACCTGCTTCAATGAGCCGATGTAATTGTCGCGATCAAGGCCGAAGCGGTCGGCCGAGTGTGCGTGCTGGCCTGCTAACCCGCTACCGAGCGACTCCCAGAATGCACGGTTCCGAACCCCGTTCCCGATCCATTCAAGCAGCAGATAGGAGTGATGTCCTGCCTCGCCGAAAGCGATCACGTGTGGCACTCGGAGGGCATTCGCTTCTCTCAGGCGCTTCAGGCCATCGGCTTCGGCTTCGAACATGCTGGGGTAACGATCCGCAGCATTCAGCTTCAGGAAATAACGGCCTTCGGAAGTGTCGAGCCTGAACGCATCGTTGATGCTACCGCCATTCACAGCGGTCACATGCTCGATGCGGACTTTTTCATCCGCGCGCGTTTGCAGAAACCCGCATATGCAATCGATCAGGTCTGTATCCAATTTCATCGGCGCGAAGGTGATGCTTCGCGCGCTGTTGGTCGGGTTGAGTGCTGCCAGTCCAATAGCAGAAGGGCGGCCAAAATGGACCGCCCTTCAAGTGGAGAATACCGGAGTCGAACCGGTGACCTTCCCGCCATGGGGCGGGACGCTCTAGCCAGCACCGGACGGGTGTTGCGTGTGATGAAAAGCAGAAGGGCGGCCACAGTGGACCGCCCTTCAAGTGGAGAATACCGGAGTCGAACCGGTGACCTCTTGCATGCCATGCAAGCGCTCTAGCCAGCTGAGCTAATTCCCCATCATTTCAAATGCTCGAACCGGTGACCTTCCCGCCGCGAGGCGGGACGCCCTAGCCAGCTGAGCTAATTCCCCAAGATTCAAATGCCCGAACCGGTGGCTTCCTCCTACTAGTCAACGACTAGATGGGAGGTTCTTACCAGTCGAACCGCTATCCAAAAGAACGCCGTTCTGGCGAACGGGCGGCAAGTTTACAACATGCCACAGGATTATCGGACAAATGACCCTTGCTTGTTCTAATGCTGCTAATTCCGGCGGTTGTTTCCGATTACACGGGTTTGAATCCAAGAGCTGTTGAAAACGGGCAAGGAGTTGTGGCGGGCGGGGTGTGGGAAGGCGCATTTTTGCGGCCAGCTGCAACAAGCGGCTCCTCCATGAAGGGGTGGGAGGGGGCTATTTCGGATCAGGTAGAACCTGCAAGGGCTCTGGCATCCGAGAGGTAGGTAGGGTTAGGTCCTCTCCTCCCTTTCACCATTAGTTCATTTTCTTTCGGACGTACCGGTAGGTTTCGGCTTGCGAGTGCAGCGGGCGGCCACCACGGGCAATCGAGCGCTTCGTGTTGGACTGTGTCTGATCCACCACGCGTGCTTTCACATTGTCCGCCCATTGCAGTTCCAGTAGGTCAATCATCTCTTGTCCCAATCTTGGGTCAAGTAGCGGGAAGCCGACCTCAATCCTCCGATCGAGGTTTCGGCTCATCCAATCCGCAGAAGAGAGGAAGACCGCTGGCTTGCCACCGTTGCGGAAAACGAAAGCGCGCGCGTGCTCGAGGTACCGATCAACGATGCTGATGGCTTCGATGCGGTCGCTGAGGCCGGGCACTCCAGGCACCAGGCAGCAGATTCCGCGCACGATGATCCGGATGGGAACGCCGGCCCTGGAGGCGTCATATAGCTTCGCGATGATCGCGTGATCCTTTAAGCTATTTAGCTTGAGCAGGATGCCTGCTGGTTTGCCGCGGCGAGCCCATTCGATCTCTTTGTCGATGAGCGCCTCCAATGCACTGCGCATGCTGGTTGGCGCAACGAGCAGGTGCCGGCATGCTAAAGGCTTCTTGCGGTCCTGTAAATGCTCGAAGACTTGTGCCACATCGCGGGTGATGCCGTCATGCGCCGTAAGCAGTGCCTCATCGGCATAGAGCCTGGCCGTGCGTTCATTGAAATTGCCTGTGCCGAGGTAGGCGTAATTCTTCGTTCGGCCACCCTCCGCGCGCTGCACGAGGCAGAGCTTGCAATGCACTTTCAGGCCCTCGTAGCTGTACAGGACGGTGGCGCCTGCTTTCTCCAGGCGGTCGCCCCACGCGAGGTTAGAGCCCTCATCGAAGCGCGCCTGCACCTCAACGAAGACCGTGACCTTCTTGCCGCGATTCAAAGCCTCTAACAGTTCGGTGCATACCTCGCTGCCTTCGGCAACTCGGTACAGCGTCATCTTGATGTGGCGCACGCCTTTATCGCGCACCACTTGCCGCAGCCACTGAACGAAGCATCCGAAGTCGTGATACGGGAAATGCAGGAGTTTATCCTGCGCGGCGATGCCTTTGAAGGGATCACGCGCCCGGCCGATAACGGGATGGGGCAGCGGTTTCCATGGCTTATCGCGCAACGCCGCATGCCCCGTTACGGGCAGTCGCATGAGGTCGCTGAAGTGATGGTATCGGCCGCCTTGCACCAGGTCAGCTTTCTTCAGGCCGAGCATTTCGCGCAACGCGGCCAGCATGGCCTTGGGCATGCGCGCATCGTACAGAAGCCGCGATGGCAGGCCGGTGCTGCGCTTGCGCAAGCTCTTGCGCACCTTCTCTTTCACATCGCCTCCGAATTCATCCTCGAGATAGAGCTCGGCATCGCGCGTGAGCTTGAAAGCGTGGCAAGTGGCCACCTTGTGGCCCGGGAAGAGCTCGCTCAGACCGATGCGAACAGCGTCGTCAAGGAATAGCAGATCACTTCGACCCCTTGCGCTAGGAAGCGCGAGGAAGCGGCCTAGCGCATCGCTCGGTATTCGAACAACGACCACCATTGGCTTGCCCTTCCCTTCGATCTGACAAGCGAAGTAAAGCTTGCGATCCTCGATGAATGCGGCATTCCCTGCGCGGGCTGCGGAGGTTTCAACCAATGGCTTGATCCGCTTGATGAATTGCTTCTTGACCTGTTCTTTCTGAAGCCGTGTGAGCCGCTCATCGTCCAGTATCCGTATGCCGTTCCGCGCGAGCGCAGGCAGGATCGCATCACGCCAAAGCGTGCCGAAGCGTTCCTGTTGAACGGTCGCCTGCATGTTGATCCTGTTGATGAGCTTCTCCGGCGGCACGGCATACGCCAACCGCTCTTTGCGTCGCAGCCTCACGAGGCTTCGCAACGAAGCCACGCGCACCCGGTAGAACTCATCGAGATTGCTGGAGTAGATCGCCATGAACTTCACGCGCTCGAGCAAGGGGTTGTGCGGATCCTCCGCCTCCTGCAGCACGCGATGGTTGAAGCTGAGCCAGCTGATGTCGCGCTCGTGGTAGCGGTAAGCCGGCAATTTGATCTCCTTGTTCCGGTCTTCGGCGCGGGCGAGGCGATCCTTCGCTGCGCGCAGATTCAATTGCTTCTGCGCGCCATAGCGCCGCTTGGCCTGACTAGTGAGGAATTCGTGCGCGCGCAGGTACTTCAGATTGATGTCGGCCCATTCGCGATCCGTGTAGCGCTTGCCGCGCTCGTGCTCCACCTCGCCGCGCAACCGATCGCCCTTCTCCTCGAAATCCGCTTGGCCGGCCTTGGCCGAATCGGCATCGCGCATGGCGGCCTGCAATCGGCTGCGCACCGGTGCTCCCGGCCGGGTGGCCTTGATGAGGCTGCGCACGCGGCGGATGTGCTGCTCGCTAACGCCTTTCTTGCGCATGAATGCCTCGGCCAGGTCGGCGCCTCGTTCTTCATGGCCTTTGGCGCCAAGGCTGTATCCGGTGTCATGGAAGAGCGCGGCGAGCTCGAGCAAGGCGAGGTCGGCTTCGCTCAGCCGCATCCATCTCCCGAGCGCTAGCGCCGAACGCGTCACGCTGAGCGTATGCTCCAGGTCGTGGAAGCGCAAGTGCTTCGGCATGCGTGTGCCGAACCACTTCCGCACATGCGCGCGGGCCTCGGCCAGCAGGGTCTCAGTGATCATGCGCAGCTTTTCCTGTGGGGGTCGAAAGTAGAAGCGACGAGCGCGCCCCCTCTACCTTGGCGCGCTTTCCGCGCGGGCGGGATTGAACCGATGCGCAGTCGCACCCAAGCCCTCTGGCTCCTGCACTTCACCGTGTTCCTTTGGGGCTTCACGGGCATCTTCGGCAAGCTGATCCAGCAAGGCACCTTGCATCTGGTGTACACGCGCACCATCATCGCGACGCTGGGCCTGGCGGTGGCGGCGGCGCTCATGAAGCGCTCGCTCTCATGGCGCACGCCGAAGCTGGGCGTCTATCTGCTCACCGGCCTCATCATCGCCGGGCATTGGATCACCTTCTATGGCGCCATCAAGATCAGCACGGCCAGCATCGCGGCGGCCTGCTTGAGCACGAGCACGGTATTCACGGCCTTGCTCGAGCCCATCTGGTTCAAGCGCCGCGTGCGGGTGTACGAGGTGGTGCTCGGCCTCATCGTGATCGGCGCGCTCCTGCTGATCTTCGGCTTGGAGACCGACAGTCGTTGGGGTATCATCGTGGGCGTGATCAGCGCTTTGCTCAGCGCATGGTTCAACATCATCAACGCCGTGCTGGTTCACAAGGATGACCCCGTGCGCATCAGCTTCTACGAGATCGCCAGTGTAGCTGCGATTATGGGCATCATCCTCGTTGTGCTTCCAATGATCAGTGGTTCGGTCGGCGGCGGCGCGGGGGTCTTGCTGGCCGATCAAGGCGGGCTTCCACCACCGCTTTGGAAGCTGCCCACCAGCGACATCGTCTATCATCTACTGCTCGGGATCGCCTGCACCTCTTTGCCCTTCGTCACCGGGATCCTGGTGATGCGCATGCTCTCCGCCTTCACCGTGATGCTCACCGTGAACCTGGAGCCGGTCTATACCATCATCATCGCCCTCATCATCTGGGGCGAAGAAGAGAAGCTGCACGCCGGTTCTTACGCGGGCATCGCGCTCATCCTCGCTTGTTTGGTGCTCAATGGCTGGTACCACCGGCGCATGACGGCCAAGGAGGTGGTGGAACCGGACCCGTTGAGCCACGGGTGAACCGAACCATGCCCCTTGGCGTTGCCGGTATCTTCGCGCGCTTCGCAACAACATGTCCGAAACGGGAATCATCGCACTTTGGCAGTACTGCCCCAGCCTGACGCGCTACGAGCGCTGGCGCACGCGCGAGGTGCGCATCGGCGGCATCGGCATCGGCGGCTCCAACCCTATCCGGGTGCAGAGCATGACCACCACCGACACAATGGACACGGCAGCCACCGTGGCGCAGAGCATCCGGATGATCGAAGCGGGCTGCGAGCTGGTGCGCATCACCGCGCCGAGCAAGAAGGACGCGGAAAACCTCGCCGAGATCAAGAAGCAGTTGCGGGCAGCGGGTTTCGAGACGCCGCTGGTGGCCGACATCCACTTCACGCCGAACGCCGCTGAAGTGGCCGCGCGCATCGTGGAGAAGGTGCGCGTGAATCCCGGCAATTACGTGGACAAGAAGAAGTTCGACGTGCGCGAATACACCGATGCGCAGTACGACGAAGAGCTCGAGCGCATCCGTGAACGCTTCACGCCATTGGTGCGCATCTGCAAGGAGCACGGCACGGCCATGCGCATCGGCACCAACCACGGCAGCCTCAGCGATCGCATCCTGAACCGCTACGGCGATACGCCCTTGGGCATGGTCGAGAGCGCCTTCGAGTTCTTGCGCATCTGCCGCGATGAGAACTACCACGACATCGTGCTGAGCATGAAGGCCAGCAACGTACAGGTGATGGTGCAGGCCTATCGCTTGCTCGTGCATCGCATGATGGCCGAGGGTTGGGACTATCCGCTGCATTTGGGTGTTACCGAAGCCGGTGATGGCGAGGACGGTCGCGTGAAAAGCGCAGCAGGCATCGGTGCTTTGCTGGAAGATGGCATCGGCGATACCGTGCGCGTGAGCCTTACCGAAGAGCCGGAAGCAGAGATCCCTGTCGCGCGGGCTCTGGTGGATCGATACGCGAAGCGTGCAGGACACGACGCGATACCAGCCATCGAGCAATCGCCACTGGATCCCTTTGCGCATGCACGCCGCACTACACGAGAGGTCCTCAACATCGGCGCGCGCCACGTGCCCGTTGTGATGGCCGACCTGAGCAATCGTAAGGAGATCACGCCGGCCACGCTCTACGCCTGGGGCTATCGCTACAGCGTTCCGCTGGATAAGTGGAACATCACCGATCAGGCCTGCGACTTCGCCTTCATCGGCAAGAACACCATCGGTTTCGAGATACCGGGTACGCTCGGCATCGTGCAAGAGCACGCCACATGGCTGAAGGAGAAACACAAGGAGCGGCACTATCCCTTCATCAACAAGAAGGATTACATCGATGGCGTGGAGCAGCATCCGCATTTCAATCTGGTTTATGCGACCTTGCCTGAACTGGACAACGCCTTCATCGCGAAGCTGAAGGAAGATGTCACGGCTGTGCTGCTGATTGACACCTACAATGCGCACGGCATGGCCGAGCAACGGCGGCTCTTCTTCGATCTCATGGCGAAGGAGTGCCCCGTGCCGTTGATCATCGGTCGCGCCTATGGCGATATCACCAACGACGCGCTCGTGCTCGAGAGCAGCACTGATATCGGCCCGCTGTTGATCGATGGCTTGGGCGACGGCATCTTCATCGCCGATGAGAAGGGCGGACGAGAGGACCTCGTGTGCCGCACCGCATTCGGCATCCTGCAAGCCACGCGCACGCGCACCAGCAAGACCGAATACATCAGCTGCCCCAGCTGCGGCCGCACATTATTCGACCTGCAAGAGACCACCGCCAAGATCCGCGCGCGCACCAGCCACCTGAAAGGAGTGAAGATCGGCATCATGGGCTGCATCGTGAACGGCCCCGGCGAGATGGCCGACGCAGACTTCGGCTACGTAGGCACCGGCAACGGCGTGATCACGCTCTACCGTGAGAAGGAAGTGGTGAAGCGCAACGTGCCTAGTGCACAAGCCGTGGATGAGCTGATCGCATTGATCAAGGAGCACGGGATGTGGGTGGAGGCGGCGGAGATTCAGTAGCGCGAATGCTGGATTCGTTTAGTCATGCTGATAGATATCGTACCCCTCCTCATTTACTTAGTCGTTCCCGCTGTAGGGCTTGGCGCATTCGCATGCGTGCTACAGACAATGCGGAAGCGTGCGATTCCTGAGCCACCAGTTTTGTCCTTGTTCGCCCTTTTCTTCTTGAATGGAAGTCTATTGCTTGTTGTCCTCACTGCACTATTCTGGCATTGGTCCGGGATGGCATCTTTGGGTGTCGTCTTTCTGGTTCTTGTTGGTCCAGTGATAGCTATTGTTCTTCTTGTGAAGGGCCTCCGTACAAGCACTATGTCACCGTTTCATCAAGCGGTTCCGATACTGTCGGTGGCATTCATGGTCGCTTTGGTCGTTTGTTGTTGGATCAGCTTAGCGTAGAACCATGGCCTCAGTTTCCAGCTATGCCCTGCGGTTCCTCTGTGCCGCATTCTTGCAGGCCGTATTCTCGAATTCAACAACCGCCCAACGCACCCGCGCGCTCGAAGCCCTCGCCATGACCATGGAAGGCTCTTACTCCAGCGCAGAGCAAGCCAAGTCCGACACGAGCTACTTCAACATCGAGCTGGAGGTGGTGCGCATCTGGGCGAAGCGGAGGGATGGCGCTTGGTTCTATGTGGAGCGAGCAGCGGCCGAGAGCAAGGAGAAACCCTATCGCCAGCGCGTCTATCGGCTCACCGAAATGAACGACAGCACCTTCCGCAGCGAGATCTACACCATCCGCAGTGGCGAGCGCTTCTTCGGCGCTTACAAGGATCTTATGCTCCTGGCCCAGCTCTCGCCCGATTCCATCGATGTGATGGAGGGCTGCGCCATCACCCTGCAGCGCTACAAGAGCATCTACAGCGGAAGCACCACCGGCCGCGATTGCCCCAATGCGCGCAGCGGTGCGGCTTACGCCACCAGTGAAGTGACCATCCGCAGCGACCGCATGATCAGCTGGGACCGCGGCTACGACATGGCGGGCAAGCAGGTGTGGGGCGCCACCAAGGGCGGCTACATCTTCCTGAAACGGATGGGCCGAACACACTGAAGCCGCGCCTTACGGGGCACGGCTTCAAGCGTATGGTGTATGGAATGTGGTTCACTCTTGGGCGGCCACAACAGCGGTGGCCTTCTCCTGCTTGGTGTCGCTGCCATTGCTGGCGGCCACGCATACGAGGAGGATCAACAGAACGGCGGCTTGCAGTAGGGTGCGGTGCTTGGTCTCCATGGTTCGGTGCGGTACGGCCCTGTGAACGGGCCGCAGCCGCTACGGTTCCCCGTTTTCGACAGACAGCTACTGGTCATCGACGGTCGCTGTCAAGCTCTTCGCCTACTCAGGTTTTCAAATAGCCCTTGATTGCGGCCACGTACGCCTCGAACGCTGATAGCCCCGCAGGAGATACACGGCAGGACGTATTCGGGTAGTTGTCCTTGAATGTCTTCGTGACCTCGATGTAGCCCGCCTCCTTCAGCTTGCTGATCTGCACGCTGAGGTTGCCGCGCGTGGCGCCGGTCTTCTCCAGCAGGTAGTTGAAGTCGGCGCTGTCAACGGCTACCAAGAGGCTCATCACCGCCAGCCGCAGCTGGTTGTGCAGCACGGGGTCAAGCGGCGCGAAGGCCATCCTCTTGGCGTTTGAGCAGGATCCCGGGAATGATGTAGCCCAGCAGCATGGCGCCGCAATAGAGCGCGGTGAGCATGCCCGCTTGATCGGTGAAGTGCATGCCGATGCCTGCTGCCCAGAAGAGCAATCCGCCGAGGATCAAGGGCCTGAAACGCATGATCTGTCCGGTGAGGAAGGTGGGCAGTCCGGTGAGCAAGGTGATGCCGGGGCCGGGATCGATGCCGTTGCGCAAGGTGCCGAAGAGCACGAGCATCATGGTGATGACGAAACTGCCCCATACCCAGCCCACGATGCGGTCCATGGGATTGGCCACCTGCTCTTGGCGCGATTGCCGGGCACCATAGATTGAACTGATGATGCCGCCGCCAATGCCTGCGATGCCCCAAGGCATGCCATGGCGCATGGCCGGTTCGATGTCGGCGAGCAGGTAAGTGGCCAGCATGGCGCCGGTGAGCAGGATGCCCCAAAGCAGGAAGTAGAAGCTGAGGCGGCTGAAGCTGCGCTTGGCCTGGCCGATCATGCCTTCGATGACCTTCAGGCTCTGTTCTGGTGTGAGGTGCTGTTCCATGGTGTTGTGAATCTGGGGCCAAACGTAGATAAGTCTATGAAATAAACCAAATATGTCCTTCACTTTGGCCCATGCGGATACTGTTGGCAGGGGCTTCGGGGCTTGTGGGCAATGCGGTGCTGGAGCAAGCACTAAGACAGGAGCGCCCTTCTGAAGTGGTCTCGCTGGTGCGCCGAAGCACTGGCCAGCACCACCCAAAGCTCGCCGAATGGCTCAGCACCGATGGCGACTTGCTTTCGGGCCTTCGCGCCGAACCGGTGGATGCCGTGATCTGCTGCTTGGGCACCACCATCGGCAAAGTGGGTGGCGACAAGGCCAAGTTCATTCACGTGGACAAAGACCTGGTGCTAGGCCTTGCGCGCTGGGCGAAGGAGCAGGGCGTGCGGTGCTTCGCGGTGGTGAGCGCTATCGGCGCCGATGCGAGTTCGAGCGTGTTCTACAACAAGGTGAAAGGCGAGATGGAGCAGGAGCTGAAGGCCATCGGCTTGCCCGAGCTGCACATCTTTCATCCGTCCATTCTAACTGGCCCGCGGCAAGAGAAGCGCACCGGAGAGCGCATCGGCATCGTGGTGATGAGCATGGTGGCGCCACTGTTGCCTGCCAAGTACAAGCCGATGCCGCACGATGTATTGGCGAAGGCGCTTCTCAAGTGCATCGGAACGCCGGGCGGCACGCACACCTATCGTGCGATACGCGAGCTGGCCAGCAACTAGAAGTTCGCCATGCGGCCTTGCGCCAGAACGAGCTCGGCCTCATCGAGGTGAGTGCCTAGGCTGTCGCGCAGCGAAGTGAAGGCGGGTCGATCAGTTGCTGCAATCGGTTCTGCGCTCGGGAACTCTTCCTTCCGGTGGTCCACTTGAGTGCCGTTCTTCCAAAAGCGGAAGCACACGTGAGGGCCTGTTGCCAAACCCGTACTGCCCACCTCGCCGATCACATCGCCCTGTTGCACGCGCTGGCCCTGCTTCACCAGGATTTTCTGCATGTGCAGGTATTGCGTGCTGTACACGCCGTTGTGCCGGATCTTGACGAAGTTGCCATTGCCGCCGGTGCGCCCTGCTTGCTCCACCACACCATCGCCCACGGCGAGGATCGGTGTTCCGTACGGCGCGGCGTAATCCGTTCCGAGGTGCGCCTTCATCACCTTCTGCACCGGATGCAAGCGCTTGCCACTGAAGCCCGATGAAATACGGCTGAACTTGAGCGGTGCTTTGAGGAAGGCCTTGCGCAAGCTGTTGCCCTCGTCATCGAAGTAGGTGGCTTCCTTGCCTTCGCCGAAGCGGAAAGCGGCCTTCACCTTATCGCCGCTCACGTAGCGCGCGGCCAGTATGCGCGGCGTGCCCACGCGTTTGCCTTCCACCGATTGCTCGGCATACACCACGCTGAACACATCGCCTTTCCGGATGCGGTAGAAATCGACTGTCCACGCGAACACCTCGCTGAGCAGCACGGCCAACACGGGATCAGCGCCTGCACGCGCGAGGTCGTTGTACAGCGCACCGGTGACCGTTGCAGCGATGGCTTGCTGCGTGAACACGCTCGGGCGCTCGCCAAGCGTCACGTATTCGTTGCCTGCGAGCAGATGGAAGACCACGTACTGGATCGGATCGGCCTCGTAGATGAAGTAGTGCGGCGCGCTGCCATCAGCATCGGGAACGATGAAGGCATACGGATGCCCCGCGCGCAGCTTGCGCACATCGAAGAGGCCTTGCGCTTTCGACACCAGCGCTTCGATCACGCTGGCCGAGATGCCCTCCGCGCTCAGCAATCCGCCGAAGCTCGCGCCAGCTTTCACGCGCCCTTCACGCAGGATCATGCCTTCCATCGAGACGCCGAAGGCCATGGGCGGTGGCATCGGCACAGTGATGGTGTCCTCCACGAAGGGCTCCTCCACATACTGCTCGCGCGGCCGGATGTCGACACCGATCAGCACGTACACGATGATCGCGGCGGACACCAATCCCAGACCCCAGCTCACCCAGCGCTTCATGGCGGGCAGAAACGCCAGCGCCCCGGCGCGATGGCCGGGGCGCTGAGAAGCGTTTCAACGATACGGTGTTACTGCCTAGCGCATCAGATTGCACCGCTAACACCCTCTACTGCTTCGCGATCGGATGGCTCAGCCCTTCGTATTGGCTCAGCTCCATTTTGATCGAGCCCACGAGCACCTTGGCCTGCGCGAGCACGGGGATCTTGTTGCCGTCGTCGGTGATCCAAACGTTCAGGTCGTCGTTGGTCTTGAAGATGCGGCCTTCCTGCACCACGGGCTGGAATTTCATGCAGCGGTACTTGCCGTTGCGGAGCTTGATGGTCTCCTTGCCGACGTACTTCATCTGCAAGGGCCAGAGCTCATCGTCGAGGAAGGTCTGGATGGTGTACACATCGCCGGGCTTGGCATTGCTGAAGTCGAGCGTGCGGGCGTAGTAGAAGGCGCTGAGCATATCCTGCACGCTGGGTGGCACGGCATGCGTCTTCGGCTCTTGGGTGACCACTTCGTTCTTGTGCTGGCGGTAGAAGTAATCTTGGCTGAACTCGTAGCCGCCCTCGCTCACGCGACGCTGGAACATCCAAGGGAACACGCCCTCGGCATCGAACTGGCTCTCGTAGTAGTCATCGACCTTGTAGAAGGCGTTGAAGGCGCCGAGACTGCGGCCGCGCCCCACCGCGCGCAGCACCTTGCGGCCCATGATGGGCTGCTCCACATCGCGGAGCTCCACCACCGCCTCGCCGGCATTCACCCAGCCGTAGTGAACGATGTAGGTGAGCTTCTCGCCAGACTTGAAGGCGTTGTGGTTGACGGTGCGGAAGTTCGAGGAACTAGCAACGGCGGTTTTAGGGTCCGATTCCGCTGGGCGATCACTCTGGGCGAAGGCCATGGTGAAGAGGCCGATGCCCGCCAGGAAGAAGGTTGATGTGCGTACCATGCCACTGGGAACGCAAAGCAGGTGCCGATCGGTACAGGGGGCTTCGCGCAGGGTTAAGCGCATGTTGCGTGTTAGCGCGTTACGTGTTGCGTGTTCTGTGGCAGGACGCTCACCCCGCAACACGTAACTCGCTAACACGCAACGTATTCAAACAACGATGTTCACGATGCGCTTGGGCACCACAATCACCTTCTTCGGCGGCTGACCGCCCAGTTTGGACTGCACCTCGGGGTTGGCGAGCACGGCGGCCTCCACTTCTTCTTTGCTGAGGGCGATGGGGAATTCCAGTTGCAGGCGCGTTTTGCCGTTGAAGCTGATGGGGTAGCTGAAGCTGTCCTCCACCAAGTGGCTGGCATCCCATTTCGGCCAAGGGGCCAGGGTGACGCTGGTGCTGTGCCCCAGTTTCTCCCACAGCTCTTCGGCGATGTGCGGCGCGAAGGGCGCGAGCGTGATTACCAATGGCTCCAGCACCGCGCGTTTATTGCACTTCAAGGCGCCCAGTTCGTTCACCGCGATCATGAATTGCGCCACGCTGGTGTTGAACGACATCTTCTCGATGTCCTCGCTCACCTTCTTGATGGTGGCGTGCAGGACTTTCAACTCCGCTTTCGTGGGGGCTTCGTCGGTTATGTGTGGCGGGTCGACCCTGAGGGTCGACGCTACAGGTGCGTCCGAAGAAGATCCTGCATGGAACAGATACCAGAATTTCTTCAGGAAACGGTAGGTGCCCTCGATGCCGTTGGTGTCCCAGGGCTTGCTCTGCTCCAAGGGGCCGAGGAACATCTCGTACAGTCGCAGCGTGTCGGCGCCGTACTTGGCGATGATGTCGTCGGGGTTCACCACGTTGAACTTCGACTTGGACATCTTCTCGACCAGACTCTCAACCCGAAAGACAATCTCACCTTCCACGTTTATCTCATTGTCATTCAGATAGCGCTTCGCAACACCATCCTTTATGAAGCCATTCAGGCAGAGATAAACTCCACTGCGAATGTCCTCGCGGCTCTCACCGAGAATCATTTGTGACACATCTACAATCCCGCTGTTCACGAATCGAATGTCGAGGGGTAGGTGCGTAACATTCCTTTCGTCGGCTACCGATGCCTTTGCGAAGTCAATCAAGCCTAACAAGTCGGCGCTAATGAAGAAACGACCGAAGCCTGTTGTGGGAGATGAAGGTTCTATTCGTCTTCCGTCGATAAGTGGAATTAGAGGTCCATCCGTTTCGAAGTTTGTCTTGAACTGACTGCGAGTTGCGATGGCGGAAACCCCCTGGATCATCCCCTGGTTCACCAACTTCGTCGCAGGCTCATCAAAGGGGATCCAACCGCGATCATGCAGGAACTTGGTCCAGAAGCGGAAGTAGAGCAGGTGGCCGGTGGCGTGCTCGCTGCCGCCCACGTAGAGATCGACCTGCTGCCAGTAGTTGATGGCCTCGGGTGAGGCGAAGCGCTCCGCGTTGTGCGGGTCCATGTAGCGCAGGAAGTACCAGCTGCTCCCGGCCCAGCCGGGCATCGTCGTTGTTTCCAGTGGATGGCCCTTGTAGTTCCAATTCGCAGCACGCGCCAGTGGTGGTTCGCCGTCCTCGGTGGGAAGGAACTTGTCCACTTCGGGCAGCTTCAGCGGCAGCTCGCTTTCGGGCAGGGCATAGGGCACACCGTCCTTGTAGTAGATCGGAATCGGCTCGCCCCAGTAGCGCTGGCGGCCGAAGGCGGCATCACGCAAACGGAAGTTGATGCGACGTTCGCCCGCACCGAGTTTCACGAGTTCGTCAATGGCGCGTGTGATCGCGTCGGGCACCTTCAAGCCCTTGAGGAATCCTTCGCTGCTGATTGTAGCGTCTTTGCGTTCGTCGGCTTCTTTGCTGATGTCCGCGCCTTCCGTCACCGCGATGATTGGTAAGCCGAAGTGCGTCGCGAAGTTCCAGTCGCGCTGATCGCCGCCGGGCACGGCCATCACCGCGCCGGTGCCGTAGCCGCCAAGGACGTAATCGCCCACCCACACAGGCACTTCTTGTCCGGTGAAGGGATGGATGCAAAACGCGCCGGTGAACACGCCGCTCACCTTCTTCACATCGGCCATGCGCTCGCGCTCGCTGCGGTTCTTCGCGGTGGTCACGTAGGCCATCACTTCTTCGCGACGATCGGCGGGCGTGATCACCTCCACCAATTCGTGCTCGGGCGCCAACGTCACGAAGGTGACACCGAAGAGCGTGTCGGGGCGCGTGGTGAAGACTTCAATGTCACCTGCGGCATCCTTCAACTTGAAGCGGACAAGCGCGCCTTCGCTGCGGCCGATCCAGTTGCGCTGCGCCTCCTTGATGCTCTCGCTCCAGTCGAGCGTGTCGAGCCCATCGAGCAGGCGCTGCGCATAGGCGGTGATGCGCATGCTCCATTGCGGCATGCGTTTGCGCTCCACAGGGTGGCCTCCGCGCTCGCTCACGCCGTCCTTCACCTCGTCGTTGGCGAGCACAGTGCCCAGCGCGGGGCACCAGTTCACCCAGGCTTCGCTGAGGTAGGCCAGGCGGAAGTGCTGCAGGATGCGCTGCCGTGTACGCTCATCGAAGGCGTTCCATTCGGCAGCGGTGAAGGCGCCGAGCTCTTCTTCCACATCGCCGGTGAGCGCACAGGCATCTGCGTGGTGCCAGCCTTGCGTCTCGAAGCGTTTCAGCAATTCGCTGATGGGCTTGGCCTGCTGTGCGGCGTGGTCGTACCAACTGTCGAAGAGCTGCAGGAAGATCCACTGCGTCCACTTGTAGAATGACGGATCGCTGGTGCGCACCTCGCGGCTCCAATCGAAGCTGAAGCCGATGTTGTCGAGTTGCTCGCGGTAGCGAGCCACGTTCACCTCGGTGGTCTTCGCGGGGTGCTGGCCGGTCTGAATGGCGTATTGCTCGGCGGGCAGTCCGAAGCTGTCGTAGCCCATGGGGTGCAGCACGTTGAAGCCGTTGTGCCGCTTGAAGCGCGCCACGATGTCGCTGGCGATGTAGCCGAGCGGGTGCCCTACGTGCAGGCCCGCGCCGCTGGGGTAGGGGAACATGTCGAGCACGTAATACTTCGGCTTCGATGGGTCGCTCGCCACCTTGTATGTCCCACGCTTCGCCCATTCGGCGCGCCACTTCTCCTCGATGTCCTTGTGCTCGTATGCCATGGTCTTGCTTGCGAGGCGAAAGGTAGAAGGGCGTTCGGACGCGCGCCTACCTTCGCCGCCCCATGAGCGCCCGCCGCAGCACGATCCGTCCGCGCACCACCAACGTGGGCACCATCATCGGCATCACGCTAGTGCTGATGATGCTCGGCATCCAGGGCTTCGTGATGCTCTTCGCCGGTTCGCTGGAGCGCTATTTCAAGGAGCAGGTGCGCGTGGAGCTCTTCATGAAGCGCGAGCTGAAAGAGGCCGATGTGCTGCGCCTGCGCAAGGAGCTGGATCTGCAGCCCTGGTGCGCCGGCACCGTGCTGGTAACACCCGAAGAGGCCGCCGAGCAGATGAAGCAGGACCTGGGCGAGGACTTCCTGGAACTGTTGGGCGGAGTTAGCCCCATCGACCCCAACATCCAATTGAGCGTGCGGCCGGCGTATGCTCAGCCGGACAGCATGAAATGGATCGTGGAGGGCCTGCGCAAGGACGCGCGCCTGCACGATGTGGCTTACAACGCCGCGGTGATCGAGAACATGCAGCGCAACTTCAGGGCGCTCACCTTGGGCGGGCTGGTGGTGCTGGCCCTCTTGCTGGTGGTGGCCGTGGCGCTCATCAACAACACTATCCGGCTTGCTGTGCATAGCCAGCGCTTCCTCATCCGCACTATGCACTTGGTGGGCGCCACGCGCTGGTTCATCAAGCGGCCCTTCCTTTTGGGCGGGCTCTGGCAAGGGCTTATTGCGGCGGTGCTTGCCGTGGGCGGCTTGGCCGGTCTCTTCTGGATGGCCCGTCAGCATGTGCCCGACCTGCTGGCTTTCACCGACGCGTTCTCGCTGGCGCTGCTCTTCGGTGGCGTGCTGGCCGTGGGGCTGCTGATCGCGCTGCTGGCCACGTGGGTGGCCGTGGGCCGCTACCTTCGCATGGATCACGAAGCATTGCACTTGAGCTGAACATTCGCCAATGGCCAAACAGAACCACTTCAACGACCTGGCGTTCACCGCCATCAACTACAAGCTCCTCCTCATCGGTTTGGCCATCGTGGTGGTGGGCTACCTGCTCATGAGCGGCGGCGGCAATGGCGACCCCAATGCCTTCGATGCCACCGAGATCTTCAGCGCGCGCCGCATCACCGTGGCGCCCATCGTGGTGCTCGTGGGCTACCTCTTCGTGGTGTACGCCATCCTCAAGCGCGACCATAGCAGCGACGCGGGGCAATGACGCTGCTGCAGGCCATCATCCTGGCCATCATCGAGGGCATCACCGAGTTCCTTCCTGTTTCCAGCACGGGCCACATGATTATCGGCTCGGCGCTCATGGGCATCGAGAAGGACGACTTCGTGAAGCTCTTCACCGTGGCCATCCAGTTCGGCACCATCCTCAGCGTGGTTGTGCTCTATTGGAAGCGCTTCTTCCAGAGCATCGATTTCTACCTGAAGCTACTCGCGGGCTTCATCCCGGCGGTGATCGCGGGCCTGCTCTTCAAGAGCCACATCGATGCGCTGCTCGAGAACGTCTTCGTGGTGGGCGTGGCGCTCTTCCTCGGCGGCATCGTCTTCTTGTTCATTGATCGCTGGGCGCCGGGCGGAACGGAAGCCGGGCCGCAGCCCATCACCTGGAAACGGGCCTTCACCATTGGCACCTGGCAATGCCTGGCCATGGTGCCCGGCGTATCGCACTCGGCGGACACCATCATCGGCGGGCTCACGCAGGGCCTCACGCGCAAGCATGCCGCCGAGTTCAGCTTCTTCCTGGCCGTGCCCACCATGTTCGCGGCGACGGTGAAGAGCATCTACGACTACGTGAAGGATGGCGGCGCTTTCACCAGTGAGCACTTCCAGCTCTTCGCCGTAGGCAATGTGGTGGCCTTCGTCGTGGCCATCATCGCCATCCGTGGCTTCATCGGCTTCCTCACCAAGCACGGCTTCAGGGCCTTCGGTTGGTACCGCATCGCCGTGGGCGGCGTCATCATCGCGCTGCATTTCATGGGCGTTCAGATGCAGATGTTCTGAGCTGATGGCCGATGGGCAGGCTCAGCGTTCACGTCTATCGACCCGCCTTGCTGTGCGCCGGTCGCGGCTAATCCTGGTCGATAAGCCCCTCGGCTGGACCAGCTTCGATGCAGTGAAGAAGATCCGTGGCGCGATGCGCAGCGTGGTGCAGCGCCGCAATTTCAAGGTGGGGCATGCGGGCACCTTGGATCCGCTGGCGAGCGGCTTGCTGATCATGGCCTATGGCCCGCTCACCAAGCAGTTGCCCACGCTCATGGGCTTGGAGAAGACCTACACCGGCACCATCACCCTGGGCAGCACCACGCCCAGCTACGATCTGGAAACCACGCCGGTTGAAGTCGGCCCATGGCAGCACTTGAGCGAAGCGGAGATCCGTGCGGCATTCGCGACCTTCCTTGGTGAGGTGGAGCAACGTCCGCCGAACTATTCCGCCAAACGCTTTGAAGGCGAGCGCGCCTATTTCCTCGCGCGATCCCGAGCGTGCGCACGAGATCGAGATGCCCGTTTTCAAAGTGATGATCTCCTCGCTGGAAGTGGCCGCGATCCGTGGCGCCGAGATCGACTTCGAGGTGCATGTGAGCAAGGGCACCTACATCCGCTCCTTGGCGCACGACATCGGCCAAGTGCTGGGCTGCGGCGCGCACTTGAGCGCATTGCGGCGCACGGCCATCGGGGCTTTCCGCGTGGAGCAAGCGCACCCGCCGGTGGATTGGGCGCAGCACATTGCGCCGTTGCCCGACCGAGCCTGAAGAATGCCCGTCGAAGCGACGCGGGCGCCCGTTTAATCAACAGGCTAAGCAACTGATTGCGAAGGACTTTGACGCTGGGTTAACAACGCGCTTATATTCGGCCCCCAAACTCTGGCGCGGCCCTGTAAGACCACGCACAAGCCCATGAAACTCAACGCATTCAAGTTCAACCTCCCCAAGGAGCAGATTGCTCTCTATCCCACCAAGGACCGCGACGGCAGCAAGCTGATGGTACTGCACCGCAAGGATGGGAAGATCGAGCACAAGAAGTTCAAGAACATCCTCGACTACTTCACCGAGGGCGACACCTTCATCCTGAACAACACCAAGGTGTTCCCTGCGCGCATGTGGGGCAACAAGGAGAAGACCGGCGCCAAGATCGAGGTGTTCATGCTGCGCGAACTGAATCGCGAGAGCCTCCTGTGGGATGTGATCGTTGATCCCGCCCGCAAGATCCGCATCGGCAACAAGCTGTACTTCGGCAAGGACGATGAGCTGGTGGCCGAGGTGATCGACAACACCACCAGCCGTGGACGCACCTTGCGTTTCCTGTTCGATGGCCCGTACGATGAGTTCAAGCGCACCATCACCGAGATGGGCGAGACGCCGCTGCCGCGCTACATCAAGCGCGAGACCGAGCCGAGCGACGCCGAGCGTTACCAGACCATCTACGCCAAGGAGGAAGGCGCCGTAGCGGCCCCCACCGCTGGTCTGCACTTCAGCCGTGAGCTCATGAAGCGCATGGAACTGCAAGGCATCAATTTCGCGGAGGTCACTGTGCACGTGGGCCTGGGCAGCTTCCGCCCAGTGGAGGTGGAGGACCTCACCAAGCACAAGATGGACAGCGAGCAGGTGATCATCACCAAAGAGGCCTGCGAGATCGTGAACCGCGCCAAGGACAACAAGAAGCGCGTGTGCTGCGTGGGCACCACCACCATGCGCGGCATCGAGAGCAGCGTGAGCACGAACAACCACATGAAGTCGCTGAACGGCTGGACGAACAAATTCATTTTCCCGCCCTACGACTTCAGTGTTGCCGATAGCATGATCACCAACTTCCACATGCCCGAGAGCACCTTGCTGATGCAAGTAGCGGCATTCGGTGGCTACGAGCATGTTTGGAACGCCTACAAGGTGGCCATCAAGGACAAGTACCGCTTCTTCAGTTATGGAGATGCGATGCTGATCATCTGATGGAATGAGCCGCAAAGGCGCAATGACGCAAAGAGGCCGCAGGTGCACCCTGCGGCCTTTCTCTTTCGGCATTCCTTTGCGTCATTGCGCCTTTGCGGCTGAACCATGAACGCTCGGAAGTCCACCATCATCGTTGCCGGCGGCTCAGGCAAGCGCCTCGGCGGCCCCGTGCCCAAGCAGTTCCAAACGGTGAAGGGCAGGCCCTTGCTCATGTGGACCATCGAGGCCTTCCACCGCTTCGATCCCGGCATGGATCTGATCGTGGTGCTGCCCCAAGAGCACTTCGACATCTGGAAAGCGCTGTGCATGGGGCACCGCTTCTTCATCACCCACGATGTGGTGGCCGGTGGCGAACAACGTTGGCACAGCGTGAAGGCGGGGCTGGAGAAGGTCGAAGGTGATGGCCTCGTGGCCGTGCATGATGGCGTGCGTCCGCTGGTGAGCAGCGATTTGATCGCGCGCTGCTTCTATGCCGCTGACAAGAGCGCTGCCGCGATTCCGGTAGTGCCCGTGGTGCCGAGCATCCGCGAGACCACCGCCGATGGATCACGCGCGCTCGACCGCTCGAAACTGCTGGCCGTGCAAACGCCGCAGTGCTTCCACGCTGATCTCTTGCGCAAAGCCTTCGAGCAGCCCTACGCGCCTCCACCGATGAAGCCACTGGTTGCTTCTAGGAGCGAAGGTGACACTCGTTGAGGCGCCTCAAGGTGCGAACGATGACGGTGGTGGAAGGGGGGGAGAACAGCGAAGAAGGTGACGAACGCGATGGATACTGCGGGTGGTGGAAGGTCCGCTTCCGTTTGCTCTGTAGCTCTCCCGTTGGTTACCTCATTGGGCTGTCAACCTCAACAGCATGAATAGGCTGGGGCACCCTCGAGGAACGAGCGGAGCAAGAAGGGGCTTTCGAATCGTTCAGATTGACATGGACGCCATTAACCGTGAGATCAGCACTAAGGCTTCGAGGACTGTGATGGATGCGGTGGTTGCTTCGTTCGGAGAGGCCGCAGGAATGAGCCGACGGACATTCCCACTCGCAGTGCTACGCCCTTTACGGACTTCCGAATCCAACGGGAAGAATCAGTGAGCCTTTGGATTCGAGCGTGCCAAAGTTCCATCCTAGAGATCGGTTCAAGCTCTGTAAGCTCTTGAGCAGCGCTCCGAGCTTGTGCTTCAGCTTGGGCAGCTCGACGGATATGATGTCCCAAACGATTGTCGGGTCCACGCCGAAATACTCATGGATGAGCAGGTTCCGGAAGTCGCGGATCCCTTGCCAGTCGATATCAGCGTGCTTCCGGGTGATGTCGTGAGACAAATGCCTGCATGCTTCGCCAATGACCTCGAAGTTGCGGATCACGCCATCCTGTAGGAGCTCATCGGCCTGCCAATCGTCGAACGACTTCCCCTCGGTGTAGCGCAGGATCTTGCCCACCGCTTCGGCCATGTCCTCGAGCAAGAGGCGGTCGTCACGCTTGGACATGCAGGAGATCCGGTTGAATGGCCTGGTAGTAGCGCGGCTTGATGCCACCGCGTGAGACGAGATCGACCTTGCGTCCGAGCAGCTTGGCGAGTTCATGTGCGAGGTGGATGAAGCGCATGCCAACAGGCCCATCGAACTCCACGAGCACGTCCACATCGCTTTCGGGTCCATCCTCGCCACGGCTCATTGAACCGAACAAGGCCATGGACCGGATCGGGAAACGCGATTGGAGCCCGGGCAACGAGGCGCCGAGTTTCTGCAGGACTTCATTCCGGGCGGACATGCCTGCAAAGTAAGGGGGTGATCGTCCGACCTTCGCGCGGCGGTTCAGCAAGGTGCTTGGGCCGATTCCGATGACCACACCCGACATCCGCTCCCTCACCCTCGACGAGGTCAAGTCCATTGTTGCGGAGCTGGGTGAGAAGCCCTATCGCGCCAAGCAGCTATGGGAGTGGCTTTGGAAGAAGCACGCGCACAGTTGGGAGGCGATGAGCGACTTGCCCAAAGCTTTCCGCGCAGCGCTGGCTGAGCGCACGGTGCTGCGTCCGCTTGTACTTGCCGAAGAGCAGCGCAGCAACGACGGCACCGTGAAGTGCGCCTTCAAGACCTGGGACGGCCACGTGGTAGAGGGCGTGCTCATTCCCACGCCTACACGCTTGACGGCGTGCATCAGCAGCCAGATCGGATGCAGCCTCACGTGCAGCTTCTGCGCAACAGGTAAGCTCAAGCGCGTGCGCAACCTCGATGCAGGCGAGATCGTGGATCAGGTGGTGCTCATCGATGCGCTCGCGCACAAGTATTACAAGTAGGGCCTCACGAACATCGTCTATATGGGCATGGGCGAGCCGCTGCTCAACTACGCCAACACCATGGCCAGCGCCGAGCGCATCAGCGCAGAGGACGGACTGGGCATGAGCGCGCGACGCATCACCGTGAGCACGGCGGGCATCGCCAAGATGATCCGCAAGCTGGCCGATGATGGCGCGCGCTTCAATCTCGCGCTCTCGTTGCACGCCGCCAACGATGCCAAGCGCGACCGCATCATGCCCATCAACGAGCAGAACTCACTGGCCGAACTGAAGGACGCGCTGCGCTACTACACACGCACCCTGCGCAAGGATGTCACCTTCGAGTACATCCTGCTGCGCGGCTTCAACGACAGCTTGCAGGATGCGCAAGAGTTGGTGAAATACGCCAGCGATGTGCACGCCAAGGTGAACCTGATCGAGTACAACCCGATCGACGGCGGTGAATTCGGGAGGACCGAGAGCAAGGATGCCGAGGCCTTTCAGCAATACCTCGATCGCAAGGGCATCATCGCGCGCATCCGCCGCAGCCGTGGCCGCGACATCGATGCCGCATGCGGTCAGCTCGCGAACAAGAATGATCCGGCGCTGAAGACGGGGAACGGATCCTGAAGTAGCGGCGAGTCCTTGGTCGGCACGCGGCGAGCAGAAACTCGCAAGTGATCACCAGCGCTTGTTGTAGCAGCAACTTGCCGCGCGCAAAAAAGCCGTTAGCGCTCAGAACCCTACGCCGATGCGTACGCCGAGGAAGAAGGCGGGAACCTGATCCGAGATCTCCTCGATGGTGTAGCTGTACTGATCCGTGGTAAGGTCGAGGCGCTCATTCACGATCACCATGTTGCGGTTACGGAATCCGATGCCGCCGTAGAAATCGAGCAGCCAGTTGCTGCTATAGCTCAGGTTCTGGTACCCGAAGAGCACGCGCAAGTCGTCGAAGGTGCGCTCGTCGCGGTAGCTCTTGTCGGTGAAGCTCCCGTCTGCGAGCAGCTCTCGGATGTCCTTGGTGTACACCAGGTGAGACCAGATGGGTTCCATGTAGAAGCCCTGCGGCTCAATATCGTCCTGCGAGGTAGAAGCGCGCGCCGATGTGGAAGCTCGGCTTGGGAATGATCTCCGTGCCCGACCCGAAGTCGTCGGCATCGGGGTGATCGCCCGTGAACGACATGGCCATGTAATTCCGCAAGGTGACGCCAACACCGAGCGCATGCTCAGCCGTGGCGTAAGGGGCGCGTTCGTACATGAGCGGGATCTCGCCCCGGAAGAAGAGCAGCGGGTTGATCTTGAAGGCGTTCTTCACACAATCCACCGTATCGAACTGTTGGGCCAGGCGCTCGCGGTAAAGCACCACGCGGGCTTTGCCGGGCTGGGCCAGCGCATCCATGCAGAGTAGGATGAAGACGAGGGCGAAGAGGTGTCGCATGCGCTGGAAAGGTAGCTGGCAAGAAGCCATCCCTTACCGGACGTTGGCCGGTGCCCGTGGTTGTCCGCCGCGCCCGGCGCCGTTGTCCATCTTTGCCGCCCCGCCAGCGCCACTCGGACAGCGCGGGATACGCCATGCCGACGATCGAGGAAGTGCAACGGCCCATCGCCGAAGAGCTCAAGGCTTTCGAGCCGCACTTCCGCGAGGCCATGCGCAGCCGTGCCGCATTGCTGGACCGCATCATGCACTACATCGTGAAGCGCAAGGGCAAGCAGATGCGGCCCATGTTCACCCTGCTCAGCGCCCGCCTCTTCGGGCCGGTGAACGATAGCGCCTTCACCGCCGCCAGCCTCATCGAGCTGCTGCATACCGCCACCCTCGTGCACGACGACGTGGTGGACGATAGCAACATGCGGCGCGGCTTCTTCAGCATCAACGCGCTGTGGAAGAACAAGATCGCCGTGCTTGTTGGTGATTACCTGCTCAGCCGCGGCTTGCTGCTCGCCGTTGATAAAGGCGAATTCGAGCTGCTGCGCATCGTGAGCCGTGCCGTGCGCGAGATGAGCGAGGGCGAATTGCTGCAGCTGGAAAAGACGCGCGGACTCAACTTCAGCGAAGAGGTGTACTTCGACATCATCCGCCAGAAGACCGCCAGTCTCATTGCCGCATGCTGCGCCAGCGGGACCAGCGCCGCCGGGCAGGATGCCGATGCCGTGGAGCGCATGCGCCTTTTCGGCGAGCACGTGGGCATCGCCTTCCAGATCAAGGACGACCTCTTCGATTACGGAAGCGGGCTCGATACCGGCAAGCCCACCGGACTCGACATCAAGGAGAAGAAGCTCACCTTGCCGCTGATACACGCTTTGCGGCAAGTGCCCGCGAGCGATCGCCGCTGGATGGTGGACGTGGTGAAGAACCGCAGCGACGACGGCAAGGCCGTGAAGCGCGTGATCGAAAAGGTGGTGGAAGCCGGCGGGATCGCCCACGCCCAGCGCCGCATGCTCGAGCACCGCGACCGCGCGCTGGAACTGCTGCATGCCTTTCCGCGCAACGAAGCGCGCGAGGGCCTCGAAGGGCTTGTGCAACTCACCGTGGAACGAACGAAATGAAGCACCGCATCATTCCATTCCTTGCTGCCGTGGCGCTAGCTGCTTGCGGCAATCCCGAATCGGCAGCCGTACAGGCGCCTGCGGCAACAACCGACTCCACCGCGAAGCAGAGCAACGACGGCCCGCAGGTGATACACACCCAGGATGGCGGGCGCATGGAAGGCATGCTGCGCGATGGCAAGCGCGAGGGGCCGTGGGTGGCGTACAACGCGCAAGGCGGCATCCGTAGCCGCGCGGTATATGTCGATGGCTTGGAGGAAGGACCGACAGAGGTTTTCCACGACAACGGGCTCACCTACTACACTGGGCAGTATGTCAAAGGCATCAATGTCGGCGAGTGGATCTTCTATGATCCTGCCGGGAAGGAGGTGAAGCGGGTGATGCACGATAGCCTCGGTGTGCCCATGAAATGAAGGCCAGCGGCTGTTGAAAGCCTGTTGCCTTTCGTTGCCCCGCTTTCGGAATGCCTTGGCGCTCAGACGCGCAGCGCAGCCCGCAGTTCACGATCGATGTTGATGCGGGATCGCTTTCAACAGGGCTATCCGCGCGAATCGCGGCGTTCTACATTCACGGCCCTTTCAGCACACGGCCCACTGCCTCATGATCTCCCCCAGCGCCATCCAGCAAGTGAAGGACGCCATGCGCGTGGAAGAGGTTGTGGGCGAATTCGTCGCGCTCAAGCGCAAAGGGCCGCGCTACCTGGGCCTCTGCCCCTTCCATAACGAGAAGACGCCGAGCTTCAACGTGAGCCCGAACCTGGGCATCTTCAAGTGCTTCGGCTGCGGCAAGGCCGGCGATGCCATCACCTTCCTGCAGGAGCACGAGCACCTCAGCTACGTCGAAGCCATCCGCTGGATCGCGAAGCGCTACCAGATCGAACTGCCCGAAGAGGAGCAGACGCCCGAGCAGCAGCTGGAGCAGAGCGAGCGCGAGAGCATCGCCGTTGCGCAGCAATGGGCCATGCAATGGAGCGAAGATCAGCTCTGGAGCACCGATGAAGGCAAGCGCATCGGCCTCTCGTACTTCCACGAGCGCGGCTTCAGCGATGCCACCATCAGGGCTTTCCACCTGGGCTATGTGCCCGAGCAGGGCAATGCCTTCGCCATCGCCGCGCAGGCCAACGGCTTCAATCCGGAGATCCTCGAGAAGGCCGGCTGGATCAAGCGCCGCGACGATGGCGGGGCCTGGGACTTCTTCGCCGGGCGCGTCACCTTCCCCGTCTTCGGCCTCAGCGGCCAGCCCATCGCTTTCGGTGCGCGCACGCTCAAGAGCGACAAGAAGCTCCCGAAGTATTTCAACTCGCCCGAGAGCGTCCTCTATGTCAAGAGCCGCTCGCTCTACGGCATCCATCACGCCAAGAAGGCCATCGTGGAGCAGCAGCTCTGCTACTTGGTCGAGGGCTACACCGATGTGATCAGCCTGCACCAGGCGGGCATCACCAACGTGGTGGCCAGCAGCGGCACCAGCCTCACCGAGGAGCAGGTGCGGCTGATCAAGCGCTACGCGCCCACGGTTTGCATCCTGTACGACGGCGATGCGGCGGGCATGAAGGCCAGCTTGCGCGGCATCGACCTCATCCTGAAGGAGGGCCTCAACGTGAAGGTGGTCACCTTCCCCGAGGGCGAGGACCCCGACAGCTTCGCGAAGAGCCACAGCAGCAGCGAGGTGAGCGAGCACCTCACGAAGACCGCGCAGGACTTCCTCGTGTTCAAGGCGGGCCTGCTCATGCAGGATGTGGGCGACGATCCCGTGAAGAAGGCCGCTGCCATCCACGAGATCGTGGAGAGCATCGCGCTGGTGCCCGATCAGGTGCTGCGCGCGCTCTACATCCAGCAGTGCGGGCGCATGCTGCAAGTGAATGAGCAGGCGCTGATCAGCGAGATGAACAAGGTGCTGCGCAAGCAGTACCGGAAGAAGTTAGGCGATGATCAGCCCGTGCCCGAAGAGATCATCCCCACGGAGCTCGCGCCGCCGCAGCCCACCATTGAGGATGTAGGCACCACGCCGCAAGAGGAGAACATGCTGCGCATGCTGGTGGCCTATGGTCACAAGCGCGTACTGGTGCCCGTGATGACCGACGATGGCGATCCAGTCGAAGAGGATGCGAGCCTCGCCGAGGCGATGTTCGAGCTGCTCGCCCTCGACGACCTCCTCTTCGATGAGCCGCTCTTCCGCGCGCCATCTACATGGATTACCGGCATCGCCACAACCTCGGCGAAACCATCGACACCGCGCGCTACGTGCAGCACGAGCAGGAGGAATGGCGACAACTGGCCATCGGCATGATTGCAGAGAAGCACACCCTCAGCCCCAACTGGAAGGATCGCCACAAGATCCACGTGAAGCACGAGACCAGTCAGCTCTACGATGCGCTGCAAGAGGCAATCGACATCCTCAAAGAGCGTCGCGTGGACCGCATGATCCGCGACCGCCAGGAGCAGCTGCGCACCGCCGACGATGCCACCATGATGCTGCTCCTCGCCGAGATCAAGGCCTACAACGAAGTGAAGCAGAAACTGTCGAAGAGGACGGGAAGGGTGGTGGTGGGGTAGGGGCGTGTGCTCATGGGATCGTGTGCCCATGTGTGCATGTGCACATCTGCGCAGGAGACGCGGACTAGCTTTGGCGGCGCAGATGCCACGTGCATCATTTCGCATGCACATGCACGCCCACCACGATCACACGGGCCATCACCACCATGAGCATACCCACGGCCATGTGAGCGCGGCCAGCGCTGCAGCCTTGCGCACGGCCTTCTTCGTCAACCTCGCGTTCACGATCGTGGAGGTGGTCGGTGGCTTGTGGACGAACAGCATCGCGGTGCTCACCGGATGCGCTGCACGATGCGGGCGACTGTTTGGTGCTGGGCACGGCGTGGTGGCTGCAGCGCGTGGCCATGAAGGGCCGCGATTCGCATTACAGTTACGGCTATGGGCGCTACAGCATGCTCGGCGGATGGCTCACCAGTGTGGTGCTCATCATCGGCGCCCTCTTCATGCTCACTGTGAGCGTGCCCAAGTTGTGGGCGCCGGAGCTGCCGCATTCATTGGGCATGATCGGCTTCGCGCTCTTCGGCTTGGCCATGAACGGCTTTGCGGCGTGGAAGCTGCACGGCGGAAAAACGCTGAACGAGCGTGGCGCCTACTTGCATCTCCTGGAAGATGTGCTCGGCTGGGCGGCGGTGCTCGTGGGCGGCATCGTCATCCACTTCACCGGCTGGGCCATCGTTGATCCGCTGCTCAGCATCGGCATCAGCGCGTACATCCTCATCAACGCCATCGGCACCTTGCGCAAGGGCACGGGCATCCTCATGCAAGAGATCCCGCAGGGCCTCGACATGCAGCAGGTGCGCACCGACCTCATGGCCATCCCGCACGTCAAGGACCTGCACGACCAGCACACGTGGACGCTCGATGGCAGCTTCATCGTGCATACCGTTCACGTTGTGGTCGATGGCATCGATCACCGCGAAGCGCTCGGCATCAAGACCCAAGCGCGCGAAGCGCTCAAGAAGCACGGCATCCATCACGCCACCATCGAGCTCGAATGGGCCGATGAGGATTGCGGACTAACGCATCACTGATCCATGACGAAGCGCCTCTTCCGCGTGCTCGCGAAACTGAACAAGGCCCTGCTCCCGAAGATGTGGGACAAGGATCTGTTCCGGCTCACCAAGACGCAGAAGCTGATCATCGCGTGGCGGATCTGGGTGACGAAGAACGCGCTTTGAAGGGGCCGCAAAGGCGCAAAGAAGGCAAGACTCCTCAGCGAGGCCTTCATCACTGCAAAGCGGATCGACTTTGCGTCTTTGCGCCTTTGCGGCCATCCCTACGGAATCCACTTCCCCTTCCCGAACTGCGGCTTCCTTTTCTCCAGGAACGCATTGCGCCCCTCCTTCGCCTCATCGGTCATGTAGGCGAGGCGTGTGGCTTCGCCGGCGAAGACCTGCTGCCCCACCATGCCATCATCGGTGAGGTTGAAGGCGAACTTCAGCATCTTGATCGCGGTGGGCGATTTCGCGAGGATCTCTTGCGCCCATTGCCACGCGGTGCTCTCCAGTTCGGCGTGCGGGATGGAAGCGTTCACCATGCCCATCTCGTAAGCGCGGTCGGCGCTGATGTCACGGCCTAGGAAGAAGATCTCGCGGGCGCGTTTCTGTCCAACCATCTTGGCGAGGTAGGCGCTGCCGTAGCCGCCATCGAAGCTCGTCACGTCGGCATCAGTCTGCTTGAAAACCGCGTGCTCCTTGCTGGCGAGGCTGAGGTCGCATACGACGTGCAAGCTGTGGCCGCCGCCCACGCACCAGCCGGGCACCACTGCGATCACCACCTTCGGCATGAAACGGATCGAGCGCTGCACCTCGAGGATGTTGAGGCGCGGCGTGCCTGCGCCATCCACATAGCCTTGGTGGCCGCGCGCGCGCTGATCGCCGCCGCTGCAGAAGCTCCACCCGCCATCCTTCGCGCTGGGTCCTTCAGCGCTGAAGAGCACCACGCCGATATCGGTGTCTTCCTGTGCATCATGGAAGGCATCGAGCAATTCACTCACCGTATGTGGACGGAATGCATTGCGCACCTCGGGCCGGTTGAAGGCGATGCGCGCTACGCCGTCGCACTTGTGGTAGGTGATGTCGGTATAGGCCTTCGCTTCGTGCCATTCGGGCGGAGCGGCCTGGACTTGCATGCGTGATTTGGTCATGATGGAATGGAAGAAAGGCCGCAAAGGCGCAGGACTGGCGCGGAATGCCCAATTCAACCCGCTGCGCTCGCGCAATGGCAACAAATGACCCAGTAATTCGGCCGACGGAGTCGTAGCGGAACTCAACCGGCATCGGCCTGCATTCTTTGACTGCCTTTCGCGTCTTTGTGCTTGCGCTAGCACGAACCCCCCGCAAACCACCCCGATAAAAAGCACAGGCAAGGTGTAGCGCTCTTCGATCCCGCGCTGCACATAGGCCAGGTAGAAGAGATAGGCCGCGCAGCCGAATGAGATCAGTCGGACTGGTGCGGGCACGCGGAGGAGGAAGGCCAATGCCGCAGCCGCGAGCAAGGCAACATGCACGAGCGCCGAGAACCACCGCAGTGCTTCCATCGCGGGCTTGCCGCGCAACGGGTGCTGGAAGACCCAGAGGTTGAGGTTCGAGTGCGCGACCAAATCCTTCAGCACACGCAGCGGAACACGCACATGATGATGCAGCGCGTGCTCCTTCCGCCAAGCGCGCGTCACTTGATCCAGGTCGTCGCAGATGCGCTGCTCCTCTGCGGTGAACGCGAACGAATCGGACGATGAGCGCATCACGGGCGCGAGCCGATCGCTGGTGAACCGCTGCCATCGCGCGAACGCATCCGCAACGGCGATTTGCTGCATCGCGCTGAGAGATACGGACGGTGCAAGCTGAATGAAGTGCTCGGCGTGCCGTGCGCTGGTATCGCCCTCCAAGGCCGCGCGGAATGCTGTTTCCATGGCGAAGTGGAAGTCGCTGCCGCGCGCCCCAGCTCTTGGCCAATGCCCAGAACGCGCCGTGCGTGGGCCGGTTGATGCTCAATTCGTCGGGCTGATACACCGGATGCAAGCTGACCACGCGGTCTGCGCGCGCGCAATTGTTCGCCCACCATAAGATCATGGGCAACATGCACAGCGCTGCGATGCCTGCGATGCGGAGCACTGAGCGATGCCGTGCCACGAGCGCAGGCAGCAGCGCCAGACCCGCCCATGCAAGCACCGGCCGTGTGACCATGAGCAGCGCCCAGATCACGCAGCTCACGAGCAGCCAATGCCGTCGGCCCGCCAGTGCGAGCAACGCAGCGCAAAGCAGCAATAAGGAAAGCGCTGGCGTAACGCCTTCGGAAAGCGTGTAGAACAAGAAGCCATGGAAGGTGGGCAGCACGGCGAGCAGGATGAGCAGCGGCCAGCGGATCAGCGGCGCGATGCCGTGCGCGAGCAGCGCTTCGTGCAAGAGCGCCACGCTGCATGCGAAGAGCAGGCATTGGAGCAGGATAAGCGCGGCGATGGCCTGCTCGGGGGCAAGCGCCAACCGCGGCAGCATGTACCACCACCCATAACCCGGCGGACGAAGAATGGGCCTGCGCGCTGCGATGCCGTGCTCCAGATCGGGCCGGTGGCCGAGGACTTTCTCTACCTCTTGCAGATAACTCGCATCGTCGGCCGTGATCACGGAACCACCGGCGCGCACCGAAGCCTTGGCCACGTCGGACCGCAGCATGGCCGCCAGGTTCCAGCGATTCCAGCCTTGCGCGCACGCGAAGGCCAGCAGGGCGAGCAGCATAGGCGCGGCGTATCGCTTCAGCATCCCGGCGAAAGTAGAAGCGGCTTCTTCGCTTGCGGGTTCGCCGCCATGTGCGCAGCTTGCGCCCCGATCATGCGGTACCTCATCACTGCGCTTGTTGCCTTTCATGCGATCGCCAGCTTCGCGCAAGCCAAGCAGCCGCGCCGCGATGCCGCCGTGGAGGCGATCATGGTGCCCAGCGACGATCCGCGCTACGCCAGTCAGAACCCGGCGGTGCAGGAGCCGCGCTTCGTGCTGCGCAACAAGGGCCGCGATCCCTTGCACGGCATCTCGGTGCGCTACGGCACCGATGGTTTCAAGCAGCGCATGTTCGCGTGGACGGGCATGCTCGCTTCGGGCGCGAGCGTCGAGGTGCAGTTGCCGCATTTGATCGACATGAACGCGGGCAGCAATCGGTTCACCGTTGCGCTGGGCGATCCCAATGGCAAGCGCGACAAGAATCCGGCGGACAACACGCTCAGCACCACCTTCACCGCAGCGCCCACGCTGAGCAGTCCGATCACGGTGCGGTGGCGCGTGTCGCCGGGCGCAGGAAGAAGCATGCGCATCGAGAACACGCGCGGCCCCGTGCCTTTCGCGCGCGCTTGGAGCGCCGGGGCCGATTCGGTGTTCAGCGAATCGGTGGAATTACTGGTGGGCAGCTACGTGCTGCACCTGTTGGATAGCAGTCGCACGGCGCATGCTTCGGTGCGCGTGTTCGATGAGCGCGGCGAATTGCTGGCGGCCATGCGCGGGAAGGATCGCACCGCGAGCCGTTACCAGTTCCGCGTGGAGGTGAATGCGCCCGTGATCGCAGGGCGCGCGAGCGATGCCGTTCTGGTGATGCTACCGGGCCGCGGGCAAGCGCTGGTTGATGCGTACTCCCAGGAGAGATCCATGCTAGTCGTGGCCAATGCGAAGGGCGAAACGGTGATGGAGTGGCAACAGCCGGAAGGGTGGTCCACCGTGCGCCGCATCGATCTGGCGGAGCATCCGGCGGGCAGCTATGCGATCAAGCTGATCATCAAGGGCGAAGCGATTCCGGTGGGCAACATGGAGCTCATCGATTCCGGGCCACGCTGAGCCGCCTATTTTCGCCGCCCGCTTTCAAAGGCTACGCGAGCTGAAGGCAGGACCCCATAGTTCAATGGATAGAATAGGAGTTTCCTAAACTCTTGATCCAGGTTCGACTCCTGGTGGGGTCACGATCGCGATGCGCCATGCGCGCATCCCCCTCAACAGAACGGTGTGCGAAACTGCGCTCTGGCCCTTGCCGGGCGCCGATAGGGGCCGCGCCAACTTGCGGCGGGGCAGTGCGCGCCTGCCTGCCGATGGCAGGCGTGCGTCCCGTACGCACCCATGCGCCGAGGTTTATTCGCCGTTCTCCTGCTTGATTCCTAAAGGCATCGCCGCCGCACAGCCCGCGAACAGCGATTGCGCTACAGCCGCGCTGCTCTGCGCGCAGCAAGCGATCGATGGCAACAACACCGGCGCCAACGGCACACTCCCCGGTTTCTGCCCCGGAACCGACCTGCTCCTGTGGTACACCTTCAGCACCAACAGCCAGGGCGGGACGGTTGAAGTGAGCATCAGCGGGATCAACTGCCCGCTGGTGGCCGGCATGGACGATGAGCTCAGCGTGGTGGTGCTCAGCGGCGACGGAAGCTGCCTGCCGGCCTCCTTCACCGCGGTCTCGGCGTGCGAGCTGGGCGATGCCGATTTCATCACCACCACACAAGCCTTGCTGCCGAATACGACCTACTGGGTGGTGGTACAGGCGCGATCGAACGGAGGCGCCACCATTGCCGCGCAATGCGGCTTCACCATCGCGGTGGGCGGCCCGGGGGCCAATATCATCGGGGTTGATTTCGATGCCGGTCCCGATGTGGAGATCCCCCAGGGCTCCTCGACCCAGCTGAACGTTACCGGCGGCACCAATTGGAACTGGTCGCCGACGGTGGGCCTGAGCGGCAACGGCATTCCCAATCCGATCGCGAATCCGCAGGAGACGACCACCTATGCGGTGACCACCGCGCAGAGCGGCTGCACCTACACCGATACCGTGAACGTGCTGGTGCGCCGCTTGATCGAGCCGCCCAACACCTTCTCGCCCAACGGCGATGGCATGAATGATACCTGGGAGGTGCCAGGCATCGCTGAATACCCGGGTTCGGAGGTGATCATCTACGACCGCTGGGGCCAGAAGGTGTTCCAGAGCAACGGCTACCGCGAGCCATGGGATGGCACGCGCAACGGCAACCTGAGCGAAGGTTCTATTACTACTACATCCAGCTGAACGAGGTCGAGGGGCGCAGCGCGCCGTACCTGGGCTTCGTCTCCATCATCCGATGAGGCTCGCGCTGCTCCTCCTTCTGCTCGTGGCAACATCGTCTGTCCGCGCGCAGCAGCTCTCGCAATACACGCAATACGTCTTCAATCAGTTCAGCGTGAACCCGGCTGTTGCGGGCAGCAAGGACTGCCTCGATATCCGGCTCGGCTTCCGCAAGCAATGGATGGGCTTCGAGGGCGCGCCCACCACGGGCTGGGCCAGCTTGCACGGCTCCATCCGCCAGAAGGGCAAGCCCTTCGTTGCGAACAAGCACGGTATCGGCCTCTTCCTCGAATCGGACAACGCGGGCAATTGGGGCTATACGCGCATGGTGCTCGCCTGGGCCTACCACATGCAGATGTCGCGCGACTATTTCTTCAGCTTCGGGTTCTTCGGCGGCGCGCAGCAGATGAAGTACGATATCGGCAACAGCACCTTGGTGCAGATATGGCGATCCGGCGCTCGATGGGAAATCGAGCAGCGTGGTGATCCCCGAGATCACGCCAGGCATCTTCCTCTATAACAAGAAGGCATGGGGCGGCATCAGCATGCACCAGGCCTTGGGCAACAAGATCAAGGACATCGGCACCGATTCCCGGCTCGCGCGGCAATTCATGGCCAGCGGCGGATACCGCTTGCGCATGGCCCGCAACACGGCGCTGGTGCCATCGACATTGATCAAGTTCTCGAAAGGCGCTCCGCCCGCCTGGGATGTGAACGCCATGGTCGAGTGGAACAGGAAATTCGCGCTTGGCGCGGGCTACCGCACGGGCGATGCCCTCACTGTGCTCATGCGCGTGAGTTTCGCCAAGTACTTCCAGCTTGGCTACAGCTACGATGTGACCACCAGCAAATTGAGGCTGGCCAGCAGCAATACGCACGAGATCATCCTGGGCATCACCCCCTGCGGGCAGGAGGATGCGAGCCGACGCATGATCAACTGCCCTGCCTTCGACTAGAACACTGAAGCGATGCGAACACGAAACTGGATCCTCCCGCTGCTGGCCGCGCTGCTGCTGGCACCCGCGGCCTTGCTGGCGCAGCGCCGAACCC
This sequence comes from Flavobacteriales bacterium, assembly GCA_016713865.1. Lineage (GTDB taxonomy): Bacteria > Bacteroidota > Bacteroidia > Flavobacteriales_F > PHOS-HE28 > PHOS-HE28. Next base: position 83,302 of record JADJOG010000007.1, read on the forward strand.
TGCATTGGGTGGGCGGCTCGGGCGCTTGGAGCGATGCGGCCCATTGGAGCCTGCACCCCGGTGGCGTTGGCGGTGCGGCGGTGCCCAAGGCAACCGATGATGTGGTGGTAGCGCCGAGCAACGATGCGGAGGTGCTGATCGAGGGCGATGCGAAGTGCAACAGCCTGCGCGTGGATGGCAGCGCCGCATTCGTGCGCGTGATCGGTTCGGAGAACGAAGCCTTGCGCATGCACGGCGACTGGACGATGAATGGCAGCGTGCATTGGGCCTTCGCCGGAACGGTGCGCATGGATGGGGAGGGGGAAGGGCGCGTGATCGATACGCGCGGCCTGCCGATGGCGGGGAGCGTGCGCTTCGATGGCCGCGGCTCGTGGTCGATCGTGAGCGACCTGGTGCTCACGCAGGGCGATATCGTGCTGCGCGCGGGCGAGGTGCACGCCGCGCGCGCGTTGCTATGCGCGCGATTGTGCGCCGAAGGACGCGGCGCCAAGCGCCTGCATGCCCGGAAGCAGCGTGATAGACCCGGAGCGGACGCCAGAGCAACACGTGCTGGCGCGCGTGATGGATGCGCAGCAGGCCATGGTGCTGGTAGGGCAGCGCGCTCGCAACGCCGCCACCGGGCTCACCCGACGGACCGCGCGATGTGAATGTGTGCGCCACCGGACCGGGACAAACGCCCTTCATCGCCACCACTTCCGCCACAACGAATTTCAACGGCTTCAACATCCGTTGCCGTGGCGAATGCAACGCCACCGTAACGGTGAACGTGACGGGCGGCAGCGGGAATTTCACTTACTCCTGGCTCGGCGGCCCCGGCACGGCCACGTGGACAACTGCCTGTGGAGGCCCGCAGATCGTGATCGTCACCGATGTCAGGCAAGGCGTGAGCTGCGGCGTTACGCTGAATTTGAGCGAACCCGCGCCGTTGGGCGTGACTTCTTCGGCACCGGCACCCGCCCACCTGCGCCGATGTGTGCAACGGCTCGCGCACCGCGCTGGCCATTGGTGGTGTTTCTGGCGGTACGGGTTACTCTAAACTGGAATGGCGCGCCGCCATCGAGCCCTACCTCCAATGAATTGTGCGCGGGTGCCAATACGCTGCGCATCACCGATGCGAACGGCTGCATCCGCGACACCACCTTCTTCTTCGACGTGCAGCCGATCGAGCCGAACCTCACGTTCACCAACGTGACGTGCAATGGCGCGTGTAACGGCACGGCCACGGTGAATCCGACAGGCGGCACCGGCATCGTCACCGCCACTTGGACACCGGCGCCCGGTGCTGGCCAAGGCACCTTCAACGCCACGCAGATGTGCGCGGGCAACTACAGCGTGCTGCTCACCGATGCAAACGGCTGCACCGCCACGGAGGCCTTCACCATCAGCGAGCCACCACCGATCGTGCCCAATCCATCGCAAACCGATGCCACCTGTTTCGGGCAATGTGATGGCAGCGCAACGGTGGCGCCGAGCGGAAGCCCGGGCCCCTTCAGCTACACATGGACACCGGACGTGTCGACCGCGGAGACCGCGATCAATCTGTGCGCGGGCGATTACAGCGTGCTCATTACGGATCTGGTCACGCTTTGCACCGCGACGCAGTCCTTCACGATCATCTCGCAGCCTGCATTCGATGTGCAAGGCACGGTAACGCCGGCCACATGCAGCGATGCGTGCGATGGCGCGATCACCATCACCATTGGCGGACCTCCACCGCAATACATCATCACCTGGTCGCCACCGGTAACGGGCCAAGGAACCACGAGTGTCACAGGGCTCTGTCCCGGCGATTACAGCGTTACGGTGGCCACGACGAATGGCTGCGATACCACGGTCACGTTCAATGTGCCTGCGCCACCGCCCTTGCAGGCCGCGCTCACTACGGTTGATGCAAGTTGCGCGGGCGTGTGCGATGGCTCGGCATCGGTTGCGGTTTCCGGCGGCAGCCGCCGGCTATTCCTACTTGTGGACGCCTCCGGTCATGGGTCAAGGCACACCCAACGCGACACAGCTCTGTGCGGGTATTTACACGCTGCTGATCACCGATTTCAACGGCTGCGACACCACGCTCACCATCACGATCAACGAGCCGCCGCCCTTGGTGGTAACGCCCAGCCAGACCGATGTGACTTGCGGCGGATTATGCGATGGCACCGCGAGTGTCCTGGTTTCCGGCGGCACACCGGACTACACCTACCTCTGGACGCCGAACGTCACCGGCCAAAGCACGCCGAACGCGACCGCATTGTGCGCGGGCAATTACAGTGTGCTGATCACGGATGACAATGGCTGCACCATCACGCAAGCCTTCACGATCATCGATGCGGTGCCCTTGCAGGTCTCGCTGCAAGTGCTGCCTGCGAGCTGCCCCGGCGTGTGCGATGGATCGGCTGGCGTGATTGTTACCGGTGGCCAAACGGATTACACTTACGATTGGCAACCGCCGCCTGGTGGCACCGGCCAAGGCACGGCCAACGTCACCGGCCTTTGCCCGCAAGCGTATTCGCTCACCATCACCGATGCGGCGGGCTGCGATTCGCCATCGCCTTCACGGTGCCCGCGCCGCCGCCGATCACGGTGGTGAGCACCATGACCGATCCGAGTTGCAACGGCGATTGCAATGGAAGCATCGCATTACAGGTGAGCGGCGGCAATGGCCTCTTCACGTACCTGTGGTCGCCGATCGTCACCGGCCAAGGCACGCCGAACGCGACTGCTTTGTGCGCTGGCAATTATCAAGTCACGATCACCAGCGGCGCGTGCGACACGACGCTCGTATTCGACCTCACAGCACCGCCACCGATCACCGCAACCGCCACGCTCACGCCACCGACTTGCGCAAGCGAGTGCGACGGAAGCATCATCCTCGATGTGAATGGTGGAACGCCCGGCTACAGTTACGTGTGGACGCCACCGGTGAATGGCCAAGGCACGCCGAACGCCACGCAGCTCTGCGCGGGCAGCTACAGTGTACTGATCACCGACCTAGTGGGCTGCGACACCACGCTCACCTTCCAGCTGGATGATCCTCCTGCGATCACTGTTGACATCACCACAACGCCTGCTAGTTGCGGCGGTTTGTGCGATGGTACGGCCACGGCTGTTGTAACCGGTGGTGTCGGCCTGATTGATTACAACTGGCAGGGATCGCCAACGGGCGGTCAGGGCACACCGAATGCAACGGGCTTCTGCCCCGGCGCCTACACGCTCACGGTAACCGATGCCAACGGCTGCCAGGTGATCACGCCATTCACGATTAGCACGCCATCGGGCATCGATGCATCGGGTGTTGTAACGCCTGCGAGCTGCGGCAACACCTGCGATGGCGCGATCGATGTCACGGTTTCCGGCGGTGTGCCGGGCTATATCTATTTATGGACACCCGATGTGACCGGTCAGGGCACACCGAACGCATCGAACCTGTGTCCCGGCAACTATGCCTTGCAGATCACCGATGCCGCGCAATGCGACACCGTGCTGCTCTTCGTGGTGGATGCGCCGTTGGCGATCATCCCGAATCCGTCGCAGACCGATGAGACCTGCAATGGCCCGTGCGATGGAACCGCCACGGTGAATCCGACCGGTGGCGACGGCCTCTTCGCGTACTTCTGGGATCCGCCGCCGCCCGGTGGCGGACAAGGCACCAACACTGCAACGGGACTTTGTCCGGGGCTTTGGAGCGTGACCATTACTGATGGTTCGGCTGCGACACCACCGTGGTGTTCGACATACTGCCGAAAGTGCCGGTGCAACGGATCTCTTGGCTACCGATGCCACGTGCGCCAACCTCTGCGATGGCACCGCGACCGTGACACCCGCTGGCGGATCCGGCGTGTACACCATCGTCTGGAGCCCCGTTCCTCCCGGCGCGCAGCAAGGCAATGCGACCATCACGGGGTTGTGCATCGGCCTATGGCAAGTAACGGTCACGGATCAAGGCGGATGCTCCGCAACGGCTTCTGTTTTCGTGAATGCGCACGCCGTTCGATGCCAATCTTGGTGATCTCCGGGTCCTGCGCTGGGAGCATGCACTGGAAGGGCGTCGGTTGCGCCAACGGGAGGCACGGGTGCGATCAACGTGCTGTGGCAGCCGGGGCGGTGAAACCACCACGCAGGTGAACGGCCTTTGCGCGGGAACCAATTACACCGTGACCCTCACCGATGCGAATGGGTGCGTGAGCGTGACGCCATTCACGGTGGACCCCTTCACGCCGATTCAGCCCAACAGCAGCAGCACTCCCGTGAGTTGCTCCGGAGCGTGCGATGGAACAGCCACGGTGGGCCCCACGGGCGGTAGCGGCGGCTTCACGTTCGTATGGGCTCCGGGCGGACAGACAACGCCGCAGGTCACGGGCCTGTGCGAAGGCGTGTACACCGTGACGATCACCGACTTCGTCGGATGCAGCATCGATGCGCAAGTGCTCATCACGGGTCCGTTGCCGATCGATGCGGGAGCCGTGGTGACGCCGATCTCGTGCAACGATGTATGCAATGGATCCATCGTGCTGAACGCGACCGGCGGCACGGGCGGCTTCACCTATGTCTGGAATCCGATCCCGCCGAACGGTCAGGGCCAAGCAGAGGCAATAGACCTCTGCGCGAACACCTGGAACGTGACCATCATCGATAATTCAGGCTGCAGCATATCGCTCTCCTTCACGCTGGATGATCCGCCTGCGCTCACCCTTGATGTGAGCACCACGCCGAGCGAATGCCAGGTGTGCATCGGGACAGCCACGGTAACGGTGGGCGGCGGAACAGGCGCGCCCACCATTGAATGGTACAGCGCGGGCGGCAGCTTGGTAGGGACGGGCGCGAGCATCACGGATCTGTGCGCTGGTGTTTACTCGGTAGTGGTTACCGATGCGAATGGATGTTCGCTGCAACAAGCCGTTGCCATCACCGATAGCGCGGGCGAAGTGATCACCGCGAACGACGGAAGCACCAGCTGCCCCAACACCTGCGATGGAACAGTGAGCGTTGATGTGAATTGCATCGACGGGCCGTGTACGATCGCATGGTTCGATGCGCAGGGCAACGACCTGAATGAGAGCGGTCCATCGCTTAGTGGTCTTTGCCCCGGGGATTACCTCGTGCAGGTGACCAACGCATCGGGCTGCATCAGCATCGATACCGCAACGGTGGTCGCGCCAACATCGGCTGCGCTGCTCATCAGCAGCACGCCCGCGAGCTGCGCTGGCGCATGCGATGGAACAGCCACGGTGGGCGTGAGTGGCGGTATTCCGGGCTTCACCTGGAATTGGCTGCACAGCGGCGAGACCACGCCGCAAGTGACCGGGTTGTGCGCTGGCGTGTACACGGTGATCATCACGGATGGCGCTGGATGCGACACCACCGCGCAAGTGCTCATCACCGAACCATTGCCGCTCCAAGTGAATGCAGTGGTAACCGGTGTGGCATGCGCGGGCGATTGCAATGGCAGCATCGCGCTCACCATCACCGGAGGCACCGCAGGCTATAGCGTGGTGTGGAATCCTGTGCCGCCGAATGGACAGGGCGTGCTCACGGCAACGGGCCTATGCGCTGGCAACTACACGGTGGTGGTAAGCGATGCGAATGGATGCTCCTTCACGGAGACCTATTCGATCATTGAGCCCGACCTGCTGCAGTTGAGCGTGAGCACCACGCCGAGCACTTGCCCGAATTGCGATGGACAGGCCACGGCAATAATCACCGGCGGCACACCGCAATACACCGTCATCTGGACCTTGTTGGGCGTGCAGGTCGGCACCGGCGAGAGCATCACCGACCTCTGCGGCGGACTCTATACCGTGACCGTGACCGATGCGAATGGATGCAGCGCGGCGCAAACGGTGCAGGTATCCGATGCGAATGCCGATCCCCTCACGCCGGTGAACGGGCAGGTGTCCTGCGCCAACGATTGCGATGGCACGGTGAGCGTCACCTTCATCTGCAGCGCGCCGATCTGCAACCTGACCTGGTTCGATGCCGATGGCAACGTGATCGGCACCAACGTAGGCACGCTCACCGATCTCTGCGTTGGCGTTTACACCGCGCAGCTCACCAATGGCAACGGTTGCGTGAGCTTCGCCGATGCGGAGGTGCTTCCTTCAACGGTGATCACGCCGAACCTGAGCACAACACCGGTTAGCTGCGCGGGCGCGTGTGATGGCACGGCCACCGTTGGACCAACTGGCGGTGTTGGCACCTATGAGTTCCTCTGGTCGCCGGGCGGACAGACCACAGCACAGGTCATGGGGCTTTGCGCGGGCGTGTACAGCGTTCTCATCACCGACGACAGCGGATGCGAGGCAACGGTGGATGCGCTCATCCTGGAGCCGCAACCACTCGTGATCAATGCTACGGTGCAGGATGCGCTTTGCTCGGGCGATTGCAATGGATCGGTGAGCGTGATCATCACCGGCGGCACAGGCGTCTTACAGCTACGCATGGTCGCCGGGGAATCCGAACGGCCAAGGCACGGCAACGATCACGGATCTCTGCCCCGGCACATGGACATTAACCGTGACGGATGATAGCGGCTGCACGATCACGCAGGACTTCAATGTGGATGAACCACAGCCGTTGCAAGTGGCCGTGAGCACCACCGAGAGCGAATGCGGTCTCTGCAACGGAACCGCCACGGCGTCCATCACGGGCGGCACCTTGAACTACTTCACGGTATGGTCCGATGGCGCCACCATCATCGGCACAGGCGAAACGATTACTGGATTGTGCGCTGGATTCTACAATGTCGTAGTAACCGATGCCAACGGTTGCTCGGCCAGCGCACTCGTAGTGGTGAGCGATCTGGACGGCGAAGTGCTCAGCATCACGAATGGCATCACCACATGTCCCGGCGATTGCGACGGCGAAGTGAGCGTGAGCTACATCTGTGCGCAGCCCGATTGCGTCACGGCATGGTTCGATGCGAACGGCAACGACCTCGGCGTGAGCGCGAACACGCTGAGCGGCCTTTGCGCCGGTCTCTATTTCGTGCAGGTCACGAATGGCATCGGCTGCATCACCATCGATACGGCTTTCGTAACGGAGCCCGACCCGATCGCGGCGAACTTGAGCACCACGATCGCGAGCTGCGCAGGCGATTGTGATGGAACAGCAACGGTGGGTCCTTCGGGCGGCCAACCGGACTACGATATCGTCTGGAGCCCCGGTGGCGAGACCACGACGCAGATCACGGGACTGTGCGCCGGGCAATACAGCGTCACCATCACCGATCAGGCGGGCTGCTCCATCACACAGGATGTGCTGATCCTGGAGCCGTTGCCGCTGAGCATCACAGGTGTCATCGTGCCCATCACCTGCAATGGCGCATGCGATGGTGCGATCACGGCGTCGGTGAGTGGCGGCACGCAGCAGTACAGTTATGCATGGACACCTGCGCCTCCGGGCGATCCCACACAGCCCACGATCATCGGCCTGTGCGCAGGCAATTGGACCGTGGCCGTTACCGATGCGAACGGATGCGTGGCTTCCGAGACCTTCACGCTCACGGATCCGCCATTGCTCGAGGCACAGATCACCACTACCGACAACCTCTGCTTCGGCGATTGCCAAGGCATGGCGAATGCGAGCATCACCGGTGGAACGGGCAGCTACGCAATCGTCTGGCGCGATGCCAATGGCGCTGTGATCGCCCAGGATGTGTTCGATGTGAATGGTCTCTGCGCGGGCAATTATGAGCTGCAAGTGACCGACGACAATGGATGCGTGCTCATCGCGCCATTCAGCATCACGCAGGGCAACGCGATCGATGCGAACCTGCTCTGGACGAACGAGACCTGCTTTGGGCCCTGCGATGGAACGGCCTCGATCACGCCCAGCGGTGGTGCTGGTTCGTTCAGCATTGCCTGGTTCGACGCGTCGGGAACGCTTATCGCAAGCGATGTCACCGATCTGAGCGGCCTTTGCGCTGGCACGAATACGGTGGTGATCACAGATGCGCTCGGTTGCGACACCACGTACACGTTCACGATACTTCCTTATCAGGACATCGCCGACAATGCAACAGTGAATGACGTGCTGTGCAATGGCGCATGCGATGGAAGCATCATCATTGTGGCAACAGGCGGCATCGGCAACCTCACCTACTTCTGGAGCCCTGTGCCTGGCAACGGACAAGGCAATGCTGTGGCCACCGGCCTTTGCCCGAACACCTACACGCTCACAATCACCGACGGCGCGGGATGCAATGCCACATTCAGTTACACGATCACCGAGCCGAGCGCGCTGAGCGTTGTTGTGGATCAAGTGACCGATGCGAGCTGTGCGACGGCGAGCGATGGGGCAATCGACGTAACGACGAGCGGTGGCATGTTGCAATACTCCTTCGCTTGGTCAGGCCCGAACAACTTCACGGCGCAGTCGGAGGACATCGCCAGCATCGCGCCCGGCAGCTACACGCTCACGGTAACAGATGACAATGGCTGCACCGTCTCAATCACGGTTGATGTGGATGCCCTCGCGACCGTTGTCGCTGATGCGGGAACGGACATCATCGAATGCCCGGGGGTCGATATAGCGCTCGATGGATCTCAGAGCACCGGGGCTGTGAGCTACCAGTGGCTCGATGCGCAGAACAATGTGATCGGTACTGATGCTGTGATTTCGCTCGCTGGACTGGCGCCAGGCACCTACACGTTCACGTTGATCGTGGCCGATGGTCCTTGCTCGGATAGCGATCAGGTCACCGTGACCGTGCTCGATCTGCCGATTGCTGATGCAGGACCTGATCAGGCCATCTTCTTGAGCGAGACCGCCACCTTGGGCGGCAATCCCACAGGTCCCACCGGATCGATCTTCATCTGGCAGCCCGATCAAACGCTTAACAGCGGTAGCAGCGCCAACCCGATCGCTGACCCGGATGTGAGCACGTGGTACTACGTGTATGTGACTGCGCCCAACGGCTGCTCCGCGGTTGATTCGGTGCTGATCACCGTGGTGCCGGAGATCGTGATCACAACTGGCTTCTCGCTCAATGGCGATGGCCGCAATGATGCTTGGGTGATTGACTACATCGACCTCTTCCCGGGAGTGCGAGGTGGAGATCTACAGTCGATGGGGCGAGATGCTATTCCGCAGCGTGGGGTACAAGACGCCATGGGACGGCCGCTACAATGGAGGCTTCGTGCCAGTGGGCACGTACTACTACGTGATCAAGCTCAACGACGAGCGCTTCCCAGAGCCATACACCGGTCCGCTCACCGTGATCCGCTAACGCCATGAAGAACCTACGCTTCCTTCTGCCGATCGTCGCGGTGCTCATGGCCGCTGATCCGCTCAGTGCGCAGCAGCTGCCGCAGCTCACACAATACATGCACAACGATTACATCTTCAATCAGGCTGTTGCGGGCAGTCGCCCTTTCTTCGAGCTGCGCAGCGCGCATCGTTACCAATGGGTGGGCGTGCAGGATGCGCCACGCACGTTCATGCTGAGCGGCACCACGCCTATCGGCAAGTCGATGGGTGTCGGCGGCTACCTCTTCACGGATCACGTCGGCCCCACACGCCGCACGGGTTTCCAGCTCAGTTATGCGTACCACCTGCGCCTTACCGATGAACTCAAGCTCGGTTTCGCTCTAAGTGGAGGCCTGCTCCAATTCCTGATCGATGGCAGCAAGATCACCTTCCATGACCAAGGCGATCCCGTGCTCGACGATCAGCTGCGCGGCGAGTTGAAGCCCGATGCCACCTTCTCTTTCATGCTGCACCACCCCCGATTCTGGGTGGGAGCAGCTGCGCCGCAGATCCTGGGCAATGAAGTGGTTTTCCTGCACGAGAATACCGGCACGCTGAGCCGCATGGAGCGGCACTATTACGCCATGGGTGGCTATCGTTTGCCTGTCGGCGACGATTTCAAGCTGGAGCCCTCATTCATGGTGAAGTACGTGGCCCCGGTGCCCATGAAAGTCGACATCAACCTGCTCATGCGCTATAAGGACACCGTTTGGATCGGAGGCGGTTACCGCACCAACGATGCATGGAGCGCGCAGATCGGTTACTGGCACAGGCAGCAGTTCCAGTTCGGTTACAGCTACGATGTGATCACCAGCAACCTGCGGAACTACAGCACAGGAACGCATGAGGTCATGTTGGCCGTTACCATCGGTAAAACGCCAAAGGCGGAATAGGCAATAGGGGGCTTGATGCGTGTATTGAGTGGCGCTGTTTGGAGGCCAGTCGTCGATTTCGTCGAAGCCATGCGGCCGATGGTCGATAACCCTTAGAGCCACAAGGCTTCAGGTTGACTGAGGGCGGGGGCATGGGCGTACCTTGCGTCCCCTTTCGCCGGACCTTGCCGGAGCGTGCGTGAGTATTCCGCTTAATCCCCTATCACCCATGCGAGCCATCGCTTACCTGATGCTCGCGCTGGGACCGGTGACGGTCGCTCACAGTCAGGTTTGCACCGCGGATCAGGACCAGCAGTTCGATTCCTGCACAGGGGAATTCTATGACTCGGGCGGTGTAGGCGGCAACTATGGCAATAACGAGGATGTCACCGCGACCATCTGCCCCGATGGTGGGGCGGGGTCAGGTCCTTTCACGTCGGTTCGGTTCATCCCCTGGGCTTTGGCTGGTGGGCCGCCCCCGGGGGATCGCTTGGAGATTTTCGACGGCACCACCAATGCCGGTGCTCCTCTGGCAGTGGGCACTTCAGGGAATTCACTTGCCGGGCTCACCTTTACCAGTAGCGACGCCAGCGGCTGCCTCACCTTCCGTTTCCGCAGCGATGTTGGCGGCACTTCGGCTGGCTGGTTCGCACGCATCGTTACTACGCCATGGCCGGGCACCAATGGTGCACAAACGGTCTGCTCCAATGGGGCATCGTTCAGCATGTTCGGTTTCTTGGGCAATAGTCCCGATGCAGGCGGCAGTTGGACTGCGCCCGGCGGAGGAGCGCACAGCGGTAGCTTCAATCCGGCGACAGACCCTAGTGGTATTTACACCTATTCGCATGCGGGTGCCGTTCCATGCCCGGATGTTAGTGCCACGGTTACTGTAACGAAGGTGCAAGTCCCGAACGCTGGCATTAATGGCAACGCCACCTTCTGCACTACCAGTTCCGCCGCGCAACTGATCAACTTCCTCGGGGGCTCGCCCGATGGTGGTGGCACATGGACCGGTCCTAATGGCGCCCACAGTGGCAACTTCAATCCTGCGAGCGATCCAGCGGGTACATACACCTATACCGTTTCAGGCACCGCGCCTTGCGCGAATGCATCGGCCAATGTGATCGTGACTGTGAACCAGCCTGCGAATGCTGGAACCAGTGGTGGCACCAGCGTGTGCAGCAACTCTGCTGCCTTCCAGCTATTCGATCTCTTGGGTGGTAACCCGCAACCTACTGGTGCATGGACCGGCCCAAGCAGTACACCCGTGGTGGGCACCTACACACCCGGTACCAGTGCGCCCGGTGTATACACCTATACTGTTCCCGGTGCACCGCCTTGTCCCGCAGCACTGAGCACCGTTACCGTGCTGCAGACAACAGCACCCAATGCCGGGCAGTCGCGCAGCATAACGGTTTGCAGTGATGATGCAGCCTTCAGCATGCGTGGCCAGTTGCTAGGCACGCCCGACCTGGGTGGAACATGGGTGGGGCCGCTTGGAGCGCATGGCGACCTCTTCAATCCAACCACCGACCCAGCGGGCGCTTACGTGTACACCGTGGCTGGCACAGGGCCGTGCGCGAATGCCAGCGCGACGCTCACCATCACCGTGAACCAACGGCCCAACGCTGGCATGAATGGCAGCGTGACGCTTGTGCAGCACCGATGCCAACTTCAACCTGTTCGGCGCATTGGGTGGAACACCGCAGGTGGGAGGTGTTTGGCGTGATCCATCGAATAATGTCCACTCGGGCACTTTCGTTCCCGGAACGAGCGCCATAGGCAATTACACCTACACGGTAACCGGCCTTGCACCTTGCGCGCCTAGCAGCGCAACAGTGAATGTCTCGGTGAACACAGCGCCAGGGGCCGGCAATGGCACCGGCATCACCGTCTGCTCCAACAATAGCACGTTCAGTCTATTCGCTCTGCTCACGGGCAATCCGGATAACAATGGAACGTGGTCTGGCCCGCTTGGCGCGCATAGCGGAACCCTGAATCCTTCGAGTGATCCTCGGGCGTTTACACCTACACGGTGCTTGGTGTATTCCCGTGCGCGAATGCGACTGCTTCAATCAACGTCACGGTGAATCCCGCACCCAATGCGGGAATCAACGGGAGCCATACGGTTTGCGGCAACTCCGCGGCGTTCAACCTGATCGACCATCTGGGTGGCACGCCTTGGCTCACCGGCACATGGACCGCTCCTGGTGGTGGTGCGAGCGCGGGTGTGTTCACTCCGGGAAGCAGTGTTGCTGGCACCTATACCTACACAGTGAATGGCCTTTCGCCATGCGCTCCGGCAATAGCAACGGTGAATGTCACGGTAATCGCACCACCGAATCCAGGAACCAACGGGAGCATCACGGTGTGCAGCAGCGATGGACCGGTTAACCTCTTCACGTTGCTGGGCGGTAGTCCGGAAACAGGCGGCACGTGGGTAGGGCCGGGCGGCGCGCACAGTGGCACCTACTTGCCCGGATCTCAAGTGGGCGGCAACTACACATATACTGTAGCGGGCAACTCGCCATGCGGGCCACTGAGCGCCGTGGTGCAGGTGAATCGCGTGATAGCGCCGCGTGCAGGAACCGATGGCGTTACCACGGTGTGCAGCACGAATCCGGGTTTTGATATGATCACCGTGCTCGGCGGCAATCCGAATGGTGGCGGTACGTGGATCAATGCGCTGAACCAAGCAGGGGGCGCCACATGCACGCCAGGCACTACGGCGCCGGGTGTCTATCGGTACGTGGTGAATGGAACCGCGCCATGCGTGAACGATACCGCGCAGGCCACGCTGAATGTGAACCAAGCGCCCAACGCGGGCAGCAATGGCAATGCGCTGGTGTGCAGCAACGATACTCCGTTCAATCTGGTCGATTTCCTCGGAGGCAATCCGGATGGCGGTGGAAGCTGGACACGGCCCAATGGCACATCGCATAGCGGCACTTTCACGCCCGGAACATCACAGCCCGGCGGCTACACCTATACGGTACAGGGGCAGACCCCTTGTCCGAACGCGAGCGCTGTGGTTAGTGTGAGCGTGACGCAAGCGCCCAATGCCGGAATCGGCGGTGATCTGACGCGGTGCAGCAATCAAGGTCAGGTGAACCTTTTCATGCAGTTGAGCGGCAATCCGAGCAACGGCGGAAGCTGGACCGGCCCCAATGGCGCGCATAGCGGATTCCTGAATCCGGCATCCGATCCCTCAGGTGCATATGTATACACGGTGAATGGCCTGGCACCTTGCGCGAATGCGACTGCTACGATTAATGTCACAATCAATGCAGCTCCCAACGCTGGAAGCGATGGAAGCATCACGATTTGCCAAGGCACAGCGAGCGTCGATCTGTTCACGGTGATCGGCGGCCCGTTTGATTTGAACGGAACATGGACCGAGATGGGCACGCCCACCGGCCAGCTATCGGGCAACTTCTTTCTCTCGGCTAGCATGCCTCCCGGTACCTACCAGTTCCGCTATGAAGTGCCCGGAATCGGTAGTTGCGCAGCGGATCACGCGCATGCCACGGTTGTGATCGTGGCGCTCTTGAACGCCGGCACCAGCGGCAACCTGGCTGCGTGCAGCAGCAATACACAAGTGAACCTGTTCAATGGCTTGGGTGGCAATCCGCAGCCCGGTGGCCAGTGGATCGACCTGAACAGCACCAACGCGCTCAACGGCAACCTCTTCAACGCGACGTTGGTGGTGGCGCCTGGGATCTATCAGTTCCGCTATCGTCTAACCGGTGCGTTGAGCTGCTCGGCCGATTCGGCAATGGTTACCGTGAATGTGACAGCCGCAGCGAATCCAGGTTGCAACAGCAATGCGCTCTTCTGCAGCACGGTAAGCACTCCGCAGAATCTATTCGCCTTCCTGAACTGCAATCCGCAATCCGGTGGCCAATGGCGCAGGAATAGCCCGGGTGGCCCCACCTTCAGTGGCCAGTACACACCGACCATCGATAGCCCGGCCACTTTCTACTACGTGTTCAATCAGGGACCGCCGTGCAGCACGGTGTTCGCGACCGTTACTGTTGATGAGGTGCCGGGCCCCAATGCTGGCTTCCCCAATTCAGTGCAACGATGCAGCAGCGATTCGCCCTTCAATATGACAGCTGCGCTGAATGGTACTCCCGACCTGGGTGGACAGTGGTACTTCGGAATCGTGCCGCATAGTTCCACATTTACTCCTGGGCTCGATCCACAAGGCGTTTACGAGTACAGGGTCACAGGCATCAGTCCTTGTCTTGATGCGTCGGCTTCACTCACCGTGAGCGTGACTCCTGAAGCCAATGCGGGCTGCAACAGCAGTTTCCTCGCATGCAGCAATCAGCCGCAGTTCCTCCTGTTCCCTTTGCTCACATGCAACCCGAACTCCAACGGGTTCTGGCTCGATCCGAATCTGAACCCGCTTCCATCAGGTGCATACACGCCGGGATCCAGCCAGCAAGGCGATTACCGATACATCGTCGTTGGGCAATCGCCCTGCACAAGTGATACGGCGATCGTGAGCGTATTCGAGACGCCTGCGCCCAATGCCGGATGCGCTGGATCGGCTTCACTCTGTGCCAGTCTTGGAGCGCCTGCGGTGAACCTGTTCAACTTCTTGAATTGCACGCCTGATCCCTTCGGCACATGGTCTGGTCCGGGTCCGCTTAATCCTCCGGGCTTCTTCACGCCGGGCACCAGCGTGCCTGGTCTGTACACCTACACCGTGGCGAATAGTTGCGGCTCGGTGAGCAGCAACGTGAATGTGGTGGTGGGCTCGCCTGGCAATGCCGGATGCAATGCAGCGATGCAATGGTGCAATACCTCTGGTGCCTTCAACATGTTCCTGTATTTGGGCTGTTCGCCAGCTCTTGGTGGCACATGGTCGGGTCCGCTGCCGAGCACGGCTGTGGTAAGCGGATTGTTCACGCCGGGCGTTTCCGTTCCAGGCACCTACCGTTATTCCGTTCCGGGCACAGGCGGCTGTTCAGTGGCTACCGCTACGTTGACCGTCACGATCGTGCCATTCAAGGAGGCGGGCGTCAACGCGAACCTTCCGATTTGCAGCACAGCAGGTTCTGTGGATCTTTTCCCCTTGCTCGGCCCTACGGCACAACCCGGCGGAACGTGGTACTTCAACAGCGCGACGCAGCATACGGGGATACTGGTTCCTTCCAGTGATCAGAGTGGCAGCTACGTTTATCGCCACGCCGCAAACGGTCCTTGTCTTGCCGATTCGGCCATCGTGAGCGTGACCATTTATGCGCCGCGTAACGCTGGCTGTGATGGTGTGTTGAATGTGTGCAGCAACTCTGGAGCTGTGATCCTCTTCAATTCCTTGGGATGTGATCCGGAAACCCAGGGTGGCAGCTGGTTCAGGCCCAACGGTCAACCCTTCACGGGGCTCTTCGATCCGCAGGTGGATGTGAGCGGCGTGTACAAGTACAAACTGCCCGGCAACAATGGTTGCGGCCCCGATTCATCTTACGTGACCGTCTTCTTGTTCCCCGAAGCGGATGCAGGCGCAACGAATCCCTTGCCCCACGCTGTTTGCAGCAACTCGCCTGAATTCCAGCTCGCATCCTTGTTGTTGGGCAGTCCGCAGCAGGATGGCACTTGGTTCGATCCCAACAACGTGGTGTTCAGTGGCACGTTCACGCCTGGCACTTCTCTTCCCGGCACATACAAGTACAGGGTGGTGGGCCTAGGTCCTTGCCTCAGCGATAGCGCTTTCGTGACGGTATCGGTGAGTCAGCAGGCGAATGCGGGCATAACGCAGTTGAGCGATCAGTGCAGCAGCGGCGCACCAGTGCCATTAATCAGCTTGTTGGGAGGATTACCGGATCCTGGCGGAAGCTGGGTGGGGCCTTCGCCGGTGATCAATGGCTTGTTCGACCCGGCTACGATGAATCCCGGCCTGTACACCTACACCGTGCAAGGCACGGCACCGTGTGGTCCGGCTAGTGCTTCGGTCTTCATCACGATCATTCCGCAGGCGTACGCAGGTACAGGTGGAGCGATCACCGCTTGCGAGGGCGCCACCGAGATTCAACTGTTCGACGCGCTAAGTGATGCATGGACACCCGGGGGCACATGGATAAATGGATGCGGTATCGGCACGATCAACAACGGCGTTTACGATGCTTCACTCCTTGTCGCTGGCCAAGGCTGCGGGTTCACCTACTCGCACCCGTCGAATGGACCATGCCCGGCAATGTTCGCATCGGTGAGCTTGAACATCGTGACAGCGCTTGATGCCGGCGTTGATGCAAGCGTGCAGATCTGTCGCGGCACCACACCGGTGCTTTTCGATCTGCTGGGCGGAGCTCCTCAGCCGGGTGGCTACTGGCAGAACATCGACAATGCGCCAGGCTTCAATGCGCTAGGATTCTTCCAAACGGGGCAAGTGCCGGCAAATTCGACTTGGAGGTTCGATTACATCCATCCCTCATTGCCGCAGTGCCCGGGCGATACAGCACGCGTTACAGTGACCGTGATCAATGGGCCTTTTGCCGGGAACAATGGAAGCCTGCCCGTTTGCTCCAATTCGTTCCCGGTAAACCTGGGCCTGGGCCTTGGCCCCGGAGCTGATGCTGGCGGCATTTGGTACAACAGCGTGTGGCAAGTGGTGCCTGCATTGTTCACTCCATCCTCGGGAAGCGGCTTGTACCATTATGTGGTTGCAGGTAATGGAGCTTGTCCTGCCGATTCAGCCGATGTGAATGTGACCGTGATCCCAGCACCGAATGCAGGCGATGGCTTGGGCGTTTCCATTTGCTCTATCGACGCACCGGTAGCGCTCTTCGGGCTGCTTGGACCGAATGCCCAAGCAGGTGGCACCTGGACCTTCACGCCTGCAATTGGTGGTACTCCTGTTCCTCACTCGGGCACTTATGTTCCTGCCGTTGACGATCCGGGATCACTATACCTATCGCGTTGCTGGCGCGCCCCCATGCGCCGATGCGATCGCGACCGTCACCGTGAGTGAGCCGCAAGTGCCCAATGCGGGATGCGATGCCACTGCCGCGCTCTGCACCAATGGTTCGGCCGTGATCATGCGCACCTTGCTTGGTTGTAACGCGCAACCCGGTGGCACATGGGTTTACGTGACCGGTGGCAACACGCCCCAAGGCTTATTCGTGAATCCGGCGGTTGACCCACCCGGGGTGTACCGCTATACAATCGTGGGTGACTCGCCATGCCCCAGCGCTAGCGCGGAACTCACCTTATCCGTGAATCCTGCAACCAACGCCGGTCAGGGTAGCACCATCAACAGATGCGTGACGGAGACAGCCGTTGATCTTTTCGCGACGCTCGGGCCGAGCGCTCAGGCGGGGGGTACATGGACAGACAACAACAACTCCGGCGCTCTATCCGGCAACATCTTCAACCCATCGGTTGCAGGCAATGGCAACTGGGGCTTCACCTACACGGTCACGGGGATCACGCCTTGCTTGAGCTCATCGGCGAATGTGACGGTGCAGGTGGGCACTGGCGGAAACGCGGGATCCGATAGCACGGTAGCCATTTGCGGGAGCCTTGCCCAATACAACCTGTTCAATGCACTGGGCGGGAATCCGCAACAAGGAGGCACATGGGCTGAGGCGACCGGCGTGCCTGTTGGGTCGAATGGCATTCTCGATCCCAGCCTGTTGACCATTGGCCAGACTTATGCATTCAGCTATTCGATCAATGATCCCGACTGCGGTTTGGTAACCGCGATCGTTACGCTGACCGCGGCGCCATTCCCCGTGGCAGGCACCGGAAGCAGCCTAACGCTATGCTCCAATTCGGCAGCCATCGATCTGTTCAGCCAACTCACAGGAAATCCCGATGTCGATGGCTCATGGACGGATCCCAATGGCCTTGCGCACGGCGACAGCTTCATCCCCGGCACGCATGCCCCGGGCAACTATACCTACACCGTTGCGGGCGAGGAGCCATGCGCGAATGTCACGGCCGTTGTGAGCATCGCGGTGAATACCCCTCCGGATGCTGGTTTGAATGGAAGCCTGCTCGCTTGCGATACCCTTCAAGCGCTGGTGCTTTTCACTGGTCTGCAGGGCACACCGCAAGCCGGCGGCTCATGGCAGGACATCGATGGAACGGGTGGTCTTTCGGGAGGGGTGTTGAACACCACGGGCATCGCACCGGGCAACTATGTGTTCCGTTATTCGGTGAGCATCACGGGCTGCGCTCCAACAACAGCCGACGTCACTGTGCAAGTCGTGGGCGGCGTCGAGGTGAATGATGTGCAACGCGAGTGCATCACGCGTGATCGAACCTATGTGGTGCGCTTCACCATCAGCGAGGGCGATGCGGGCACCTATGAAGTGAATGGACTGCAAGGCGCGATCACTGCTGCTGCTCCTTACATCTTCACCAGTGAGCCCCTGTTCACGAGCCAGGAATTCGAGGCCTTCGTGCGCGATCAGTACGGGTGCGCGTTGATTCGCGTGGCCGGCAATTCGCCGTGCGACTTCACGAGCGAGGTGTTCGTGCCAGAGAGCTTCTCGCCCAACGGCGACGGCGTGAATGATGCGCTGATCATACCGGGCATCGAAGGCTTCCCGGGCAACCGCATCAGCATCTTCAACCGTTGGGGCGCCAAGCTGTACGAGACCGAGGGCTACGACAACAAGAGCGTATTGTGGGATGGTTCAACCGCCCAAGGCCAGGCGCCGGCGAGCACATACTTCTACGTGCTGGAACTGGGTGAAGGAAGGGATGCGCTGACCGGATTCATCTACCTGAACCGATGAGGGCGATTGCGCGCATATCGAGCGTTGTCCTGCTGTTGTTCAGTGGAACAGTGCAAGCGCAACAGGATCCGCTCTATAGCCAATACATGTTCAACACGCTCGCGGTGAACCCTGCCTATGCGGGCAGCGCCGACGTGTTCACGGCATTGCTCCTGAGCCGGCACCAATGGGTTGGGTTCGCTGGTGCCCCGAGCACGCAGACACTGGTTGCTCACACGCCGCTGCCGAAGCAGAACATGGCCGTCGGCTTCTCGCTCCTCGCCGATAAGATCGGCCCTACTCGGCAGACCGGCATTTATGGCGATTACGCTTATCGCATCCGTACGAGCGATGAAACACATCTCTCCTTCGGCCTGAAAGGCGGCATCAACCTGTACCAGGCGGATCTAGCCAGCCTGACCACTGTTGATCCCGATGCGGCCAACGTGAATGTGAGCAGCAAGGCCATGCCCAATTTCGGCTTCGGCCTGTTCTGGCATTCTCCGCGCTACTATGTTGGGTTGAGCCTGCCCAAGCTGATGCAGAATGAGGTGGACGCCGGCGCTACCATGGCATTGGCCCCGGAGCGCCGCCACCTATTCCCTGATCGCAGGTTATGTGTTGGACCTGAATCGCAGCTTGCGTTTCAAGCCGTCGATCATGCTGCGGCAAGTCAGCGGTGCGCCGCTCTCGCTGGATTTGAATGCGAACTTCCTTCTGCGCGACCGGATCTGGCTGGGCGGCATGTACCGCGTTGGCAACAGCATTGGTGTGCTCGCGCAATACCAAGTGAACGACCAGTTCCGCGTAGGCTATGCCTTCGATCTCACCACCAATCGGCTTGGCGCTTACAATGGCGGCACGCACGAGGTGATGCTCAATTACGATTTCCGCTTCTTCACCGGCCGCACCGTCTCGCCGCGCTTCTTCTGAACCCATGCTCCGCCGCGCGCTCTTGATATTACTTCTGGCCATCACGGCCCGCGCGGCAGCACAGGTGAATGCCGACCCCTTCGTTCGCGATGCCGACAGGCACTACCAGCAGATGGCATATGCCCGCGCAGCCGCGCTCTACCGCACGGCTGCTGAGCTGGGCGCGGTGAATGAGCATGTGACCAAGCGGCTCGCGCAATGCAGCATGAAGCTCGGCGATATGCCCGAAGCGGAGCGCTGGTACTCGGTGGTGGTGAAGTTCCTTAACCGCGAGCCTGCCGACCTATACAACTATGCGCAGGCGCTCAAGGGCAATGGACGGTATGAAGAGGCGGAGATGTGGATGGATCGTTACCTGGATGCCATGCGCCAGGAAGGCCCGGTAACGCGAAGCAACATCACCGGTTATGCGCGCAAATTCAACATGGATGCCACGCGCTTCAGTGTGAAACCGGTTTCCGTGAACACGGCGTTTGATGATCTGGCCCCAGCATGGCTCGGCAATGGCCAGGTGGTCTTCAGCTCTAGCCGTAAGGAAACACTCGTGATCCAGCGCAAAGCCGCTTGGAACGACCAGCCTTTCCTGGACCTGTATGTAGCGCGGGTGGCGCCGAATGGCGACCTTGCCGATGCGAGGCCTTTGCCCGGCAGCGTGAACACCCGGTACCACGAAGGAGCTGCTGTGGCGAGCTCAGATGGACGGACCATCTGGTTCACGCGCAACCACTATTGGAAGGGCCGTGCGCAGCGGAGCCAGCGCGGTGTGAGCCGCCTCGGCATTTTCAAAGCGGTTGAACAGGACGGTGCATTCTCCGATGCCGAACGCTTCCTGTATAACAACCCGGAACTGTCCATCGCGCATCCAGCGCTCTCGCCCAGCGGGCGCAGGCTCTATTTCGCCAGTGATATGCCAGGCGGTTTCGGTGGCACCGACATCTACTACTGCGAATTCCTGGATGGGGTATGGGGCGAACCAGTGAATCTGGGTTCGGCGATCAACACCGCGCAGGATGAAGCCTATCCCTTCGTGGCCGCCGATGGAGTGCTCTACTTCGCCAGCAACGGTCATCCCGGGCTAGGCGGCTTCGACATCTTCATGGCCACCAAGAGCTCCGATAGCGGCTTCGCCGGGGCCATGAATCTGGGCGCGCCGATCAATGGAGCACGCGACGATTTCGGCTTCATCATCGATGCCCTGAATAAGCAAGGCTTCTTCGCCAGCAATAGGCCCGGTGGCGCCGGTGGCGACGACATCTATGCCTTCGATATGCTTGCTCCGCTGGAAGAGCGCTACTTGTGCTCCGGCCTGGTGGTGGATCAGGAGAATGAGTCACCGGCGATCGGTGCTGAGGTGATCCTCTATGATGAACAGGGAAGCTTGGCTGCGCGCACCGAGACCGATGCCAAGGGCGAATACAGCTTCGCGGTGCGCAAAGGCACCACCTACCGGCTCGTGGCGCGTATGAAGGACCGCTTCGATGGAGAGCAGCATGTGAGCACCGAGGGCATCGAGCGCCGGCAGATCATCACACGGGACATACAGCTGGTACCCGATGCCGGAATATGGCTGCGCGGCACATTGCGGGAGAAGGATCGCGCCGCATTCATCGCTGGCGCCAAGATCAGCGTCGTGAACATGTCAACCTTCAATACCGAGGAACGCATGAGCGGGGAGGGAGGCGATTTCGCCCTGCGCATCCTAGCGAATGAGGAATTCGAGGTGCTCATCGAGAAGCCGGGCTTCTTCAGCATGAGCGTGCCCATCTCCACCATCGGCATGCGTCATGGTGTGATTGATCTGGGCACCGCGCGAACACTTGATCTGGAGGCCATCGAGATAGGCCGCTCGGTCGCGTTCCGCCACATCCGTTGGCCGCAATCCGGCACTCAGCTCGATCCGAAAGCACGGGCGGAGCTGGATCTGTTGGCGGAGCGGCTTGGCGTGAATCCCGGGGTGAGCATCGAAGTGGCGGTGCATTGCGATGCGCGCGGCGATCTGGCGCGCGAAGCGGAATTGACGCAGCGTCGCGCGGAGGCGATCGCGACTTACTTGGTTGGCAAAGGCCTCTCCAAGGACCGTGTGCGTGCCAAGGGCTACGGCCTCACGCGCTTGCTCAACCATTGCGCGCAAGGCGTTCAGTGCAGCGAAGAGGAGCATGCCGTTAACCGGCGCAGCGAGTACACCGTGATCAGCGCTCCCTGATTCCCTTCTCGGGTAGAGCACGGAACGCATAGCCGGCATCAGCGAAATGATCGAGAACCGCAGGGAGCGCGACCCGCAAGCGGTCTGCCGCCTTCTTGCTATCGTGGAAAACGATGATGGATCCCGGACGTGCTCGCCGAATCACTTTGCGCGCGCATTGCTCACCCGTCATCGCCTGATCGAAGTCGTAGCTGAGGGCATCCCACATCACGATGTCGTGCGTGGCGGAGATCGCTTTGGCCTGCGTGCGCGTGATCCGGCCGTATGGCGGCCTGAATAGGCGTGACCCTGTGAATGACTGCGCGCGCGTCGTGCTCTCCATATAGTTCATGAGCGACGTGCGCCATCCGTTGGCGTGGTCCCACGTGTGGTTGCCGATTGAATGTCCCTGTGCGCGCATGGCCGCAACGATTCGTGGGTGCTCTGCGGCGTTGCGGCCGATCAGGAAGAAGGTCGCCTTGGCTTCATGCTTGGCTAACTGCTCCAGCACCCATGGCGTCATGTTCGGCTCAGGGCCATCATCGAAGGAGAGATAGAGCACGCGCTCTAATGCAGGCATGCGCCAGATGGCCTGTGGCAACAGGGCCTTCAGCAGCAGAGGCGGCCGCACCAGGCGCATGGCCCATCAGAACTCCTGATGCGAAACACGCTTCGGACCTGGCTCGAAGGGCTGGCCAGTCCGGAAGGCCTCATCCGCCTTTTGGAAGCGGGCTTCAAGCCCAGCGCCGAAGACCGAATCGGCAATGGAGGAGACCAGGGCGAGACGGCCCATCACAGCGTGATTCATCTGCGCATCGCGCGCGAGTGCTTTCTGGAAGCGGGCATCCAGGCTCAGGTACCATGCGAGCTGCTCTTCCATGCTGTTGTAGATCTTCTCCGCCAGATCGTTCGCCTTCAGCGAGTCGCCAACCTGATAGTAGGCCTCGGCCGTTGGTAGCAGCACGCGGTCGAAGGGCACGTTGCGGTCGGGCATCTTCTCCAGGCTGATGTCGAGGATCGCGCGCGCGTCGTCCATGCGTTCTTCCTTGATCAGGGCGTCCGCCAGTGAACTCAGCTGCAGGCGCAGGTTCGTTGTCATGCGCAGGATGTTCTCATCGAGGTATATCTCGCCTTCGGTGTCCATGTTGCCCCAGCGGAACTTGTCCATCACCGTGCGGAACATCTTCTCGGTGGCCACGCGCCCGGTTTCGCCCGTGCGCGGGTTGCCCGGCGACTTGATCGGCACGATACGGTACGTGAGCCCTTCGAGCTGGAAGAAATCCTGCAAGCCGATATAGCTGTCGGGACCGGTGGTAACAGCGAAGTAGATCGGGCGCGACCAATCGTTGTGCGCCAGCAGGTCGAGCACCATGAAGTGGTTCTTCATAACGGCGCTGCGGCCGATGCGCCAGGTGATGGCGTCGACGATTTTGGCTGAATCGGCTTCGGCCACCGCGCCGCGCTCGATCGCGAGGGCTTTGTTCACGGGAATGGTGAAGGCGTCCGCTGGGATGTACGCGAAGGCATCGGTGCGCACGCGCTGCATGTTCTTGTCGTCGATCGCGAAGGCGATGGCCTTGCGCAGGTCCATGGGCTGGCCGCCGCCTTTCTCCTCACGCGGAATCAAGTACACGGCATCGCGCGTGCCTTGCCTGTAACGGTCGGGTGGTATGGTGAACGGCACCGGCTCGCTCTCGTAGGCCTTGCGCCTCATCTGGTCCACGTACCAATCGGTGTTCAGCAGGCTCAGGTTCACAACGCGCACATCGGTGCGGATGCCCTCTACTTCCTGCGCGTACCAGAGCGGGAAGGTGTCGTTATCGCCATTGGTGAAGAGGATCGCATTCGGCGCGCAGCTCTCCAAATAGTTGCTCGCGAGGTCGCGCGCCGGCTTCCGGTTGCTGCGGTTGTGGTCATCCCAGCCTTCGGCCACCATGATCGCAGGCACCACCAATCCGGCAACAGTTGCCAGCACGGCTCGCGCAGCATCGTTCCTGAGCAGCCGACCGAACAGCACGAACGCGCCGAACGTGCCCACGCCGATCAGCGCCATGGCCATGAGGATGTATGAGATGGCATGCCCATCGGTGGAGAAGCCCTCGACTGCGTATTTCAGCACACCAAGGCCGAAGGCACTGGCGGCGATAACTCCCAGGTCGCGATAGCTCACGGAGCGAGCCGCATCGTACAACGCGTAAACGCCTAGGCCGATCCAGATGGCGAACGCATAGAAGCTGCCCACGTAAGCATAGTCGCGCTCGCGCGGCTGATAGGGCGTCTGGTTCAGGTAGATCACGATGGCCACACCGGTGAAGAAGAAGAGCAGCATCACCACCGACCAATCACGGCCGTGCCGCAGCAGCTGATACACGAAGCCGATCACGCCAAGGATCAGCGGGAGCAGGAAGAACTGGTTCAGCGCCTTGTTGCGCGTCATGATCGTGGGCAGCTGTTCCTGGTTGCCAAGGCGTTCCGCATCGATGGCCTTGAAGCCCGTGAGCCAATTGCCATCCATGATGTTGCCGCTGCCCTGCACATCGTTCTGCCTGCCGCTGAAGTTCCACATGAAGTAGCGCCAATACATCCAATCCATCTGATAAGCGAAGAAGAAGCGCATGTTCTCCACGAACGTCGGCTTGTACACGGGCTTGTCGTCGCGATTGAGCAACGGGCGCCCATTGCGGTCGCGCACCAAGGAGCCCTTGAAGCCGCTCCACTCCTTGTAGGCCGAGATGTGGCTGGCTTGGCTGCTGTACATGCGCGGGAAGAGCATGGTGGTGCTCGGCTCATACACCACCTCGCTGCCCTTGCGCGGGTCGGTCACGATGTACTGGTGGCGTACCGTGTGCCCTGCGTTCTGCTCGGCATAATGGTCGGCGCTCCAGCGGTCGTAGAATTTCTGCACCGTGCGGCCGCCCTTTTCCACGAGATAGGTTGCCGTGTGCACGGGAGTGCCGTCGAGGCGCTGTGCGGCCATCGGGCTATCCCAGAACTGGCCCATGAGCAGCGGACGATCACCATATTGCTCGCGGTTCAGGTAGCTGAGCAGGTTGAAGACATTCTCCGGGTTGTTCTCATCGATCGGCGGATTAGCCACACTGCGCACCACGATCATGGCGTAGGTGCTGTAGCCCACAAGGATCACCGCCACACCCAGGATCACCGTGTTCCAGAGCACCTTCCCTTGGCGATGCGTCCAATGGAGGCCGTAAGCGATGGCACCAGTGAGCATGAGGGCATAAACGAGCACGCCGCTGTTGAAGGGGAGCCCCATGCCGTTCACGAAGCGCAGCTCGAACCATCCGGCAACCTTCACCAAGCCAGGGATGATCACCGCTTGGATGGCTCCAAGGATCACCGCGGATACCACGAAGGTGATGATCACGCCCTTGGTGGTAGGCTTGTAGCGCTTGAAGTAGTACACAAAGGCGATGGCCGGGATGCACAACAGGTTCAGCAAGTGAACGCCGATGCTCAGGCCCATGAGGTAAGCGATCAGGATAAGCCAGCGCAGGTTGTGCTTCTCGTCGGCTACGCTTTCCCACTTCAGGATGGCCCAGAACACGATCGCCGTGAAGAAGCTCGAGAGCGCATAAACCTCGCCTTCCACCGCACTGAACCAGAAGCTGTCGCTCCAGGTATAGGCGAGCGCTCCCACAACGCCGCTTCCAAGGATAGCGATCAAGCTGCCGCTGGTGAGCGATTCACCGTCGCGCGTGGCCAGCTTATGGGCCATGTGCGTGATGCTCCAGAAGAGGAACAGGATGGTGAATGCACTGGCCAAGGCGCTGAGCACGTTCATGGCCACGGGCACGTTCTCTGTGCTGACGAAGGCGCTGGCCACGCGGCCTAGGATCATGAACAACGGGGCGCCGGGCGGATGGCCTACCTCCAGTTTGTAAGCCGTGGCAATGAACTCGCCGCAGTCCCAGAAGCTAGCCGTGGGCTCAATGGTGGTGATGTATGTCCATGCGGCGATCAGGAACACCACCCAGCCGGTGATGATATTGAGCTTCTTGTAGTCCATGCGTAAGGTCTCGTTCGCGAAGCGGCGAAAGTACCCAACGGCCCTTGCCGATCACCTTCGTTTGGAACTGTTGTGGCGAAGGATCTTGCTACATTCGCCCCCGCTTTGCCCCGGCAGGGCGGTACTGGCCGATGGTGTAACTGGCAACACGTCTGATTTTGGTTCAGAAGAGTCTAGGTTCGAGCCCTAGTCGGCCAACAAAGAAGCCCCGCGAGTAGCGGGGCTTATTGTTGGCCGACTACCAAGTGCGAAGCGCTTGGCGGCGCTGAAGAGCGCCGGGCGAGAAGTTCATCCCGCACGGTTTGAGCGTTGGGCTTGTGCGAGATGCGGGAAGCCCTAGTCGGCCAACAGGAAAGCGAACCCCGCGAGAGCGGGGTTCTTCATTTTGACGGGTCAAACGGACCGCTGCGCCGCCGGATCCTGCTTCAGCAGACCCGCTAGGGTCTCATACAGTTCCGGCTCGGCTTTCCTGAATTCGATGGGCAGCTCGAAGAAGTACTCCACGGCTACCGAGAAGAACTCCGCTTGGTTGGTGCCCGCATAGTCGCGGAAGAAATGCGGCTCGCGCTGCTTGATGCGTGCCACATGCGCGGTGGCCTGCCGGTTCCAGCTCGCGAGCAAGCGGCGATCGAGGAAACGGTGCTCGTTGTTTTCAATCATATCCTCGAACCAAAGCGCATGCGCCAGCTCGTGCAGGCCCACGTTGTGCGCATCGCGGCTGTGCGCGTAGCCATGCACGAAATCCTCCCAGCTGATGATGATGATGCCCGGCTTGGGCCGCACCTCGCCTTGATGCATGCGCCCGCTCTTCGGCGAACGGTAGGTGTCGGGATACACGATGATGCGCTCGAAATGCTCCAGCACCAGATCCGGGAAGCCCATGAGCAATTGCGCGGCGCATGCGCTGATCATCACCTTCTGCTCCTCCTTCACCGGGTTGTCCATACCCGCGCCAATCCATTCCTTTTCGTTTAGGAAAGCCAGCGTGATGCGCTCCATGCGCTGCTTGCCCTCATCATTGAGCCGATGGTATTGGATGGCGTATTTGGCGAGGATGGCCTTGTGCTCCGGCCCCATCCCTTTGCTCAGCGCTCGTTTCACCGGCTTCCTATCGCGCAGCAACGCGTACACCACGCCGATGGCGATCGCGATCGTCATGAACTCGAGGGGAGGCCCTTCCGACTTCAGCAAAAGCGTGAGCAGCATCACTCAGTAAGCGGTCTTGTCGCTCTTCGTTTTCCATGCCTCGAAGACCGCGCGCGCTTCGTTGCGCAACACCTCGGCGATGGTGGGAATGCGGCGCTGCTGTGGAGGCAAAGGCAGCTCGTCGTAGATCAACTGGTCATCGAAGCCCGCATCGGCGGCATCGGTGCGCGTGGCGGCGAAAACGATGCGGTCCGGTCGTGCCCAGTAGATCGCGCCCAAGCACATTGGACAAGGCTCGCAACTGGTGTAGAGCGTGCATCCGTCAAGTTGATAGGAGCCGAGTGCCTTGCAAGCTTCGCGGATGGCCACCACCTCGGCGTGCGCTGTGGGGTCGTTGCTGCTGGTGACCTTGTTATTCCCGCGACCGATGATGCGGCCATCCTTCACGCATCACGCAGCCGAAGGGGCCGCCATCGTTGCGGTCCATGCCTTGTCGGGCAAGGGCGATGGCTTCGCGGAGGAAGCGCTCGTCGGTAGTGTGCGGCATGTGGCGAAGGTGGCAATCCCGCAGCTTTGTGGGAAGCCAAGCAGATTTCGCCCACAGTGAGCGATATAACAATGCCTTCGTTGTCATTTTGCATGACAATGCAAATATTGTCATTACATTTGCCAGCAAATCCATTGTCAAGTCATGGTCCGCTTCAATACCATCGTTGGTGCTGTCGCCGAAGGCGATGCCTACCTCAGTCGCCCGCGCCTGCTGCGTAAGTTCTGGAAGCATGTGGCGGCGGGCGAGCACCTGCTCATTGCTGCGCCGAGACGGGTAGGCAAGACCTCCTTCATGCGCGATGCCGAGAATAGTCCTGAGCCGGGCTTCCATCCCATTTACCTCATCGTTGAGTCTGTGTCGGATGAGAAGGAGCTGTTCCGCAAGCTCTACACGAAGGCCATTGAAATGGTCTCCGGCAAATCGGAGCTCACTGCGATGCTCTCTTCGCTCTGGAAACGACTGAACGTGGACGTCACCTCCGATGGTCTGAAGATCACCACGGCAGCACCGGATGGATTCAACGACCTGCTCACGCTGCTGAAAGGGCTGCCTGCCAAAGAGCACTTCGTGTTCCTGGTGGATGAGTTCTCCCAAGCTGTGGAGAACGTTCGCAAGAAGCACGGCCCAGAAGCAGCGGTTGCCCTGTTGCACAAGATGCGTGAGTTGAGGCAAGACCCGGACGTGGTGAAGCGCGTGAGCTTCGTGTTCGCTGGCTCCGTGGGCTTGGAGCAGATCGTCGGCAAACTGAACGCCTCGCATACCATCAACGATGTGCTGGCCTTTGATATGCCGCCCTTCACATCCAAGGAAGCGCACGCGTTGATCGATAGGATAGTCGATGGTTCTGATGCGGACATGCCCATGGCCGCGCGTGAGCACTTATTGGAGAAGCTCGTCTGGCTCATCCCCTTCTTCATCCAGGTGGTGATGAACGAGGCGGAGGATATCCTCAACGACGAAGAGGGCACCACAGTGACCAAGAAGGTGGTGGACCAGGCCTTCATCAACGCGTTGGCCAAGCGCAACTACTACGACCATTGGCACCAGCGGCTCAGCATCTTGTTCAGCACGGCCGAGCGGCGCTTCGCCAAGGAGTTGTTGGATCTGTGCAGCAGCGCCAAGCCATTGGGCATGGACAAGGTCCACGATCTCGGCACCACCAAACACAAGCTGGCTGACAGCTACATGGACGTGGTGCGCGGACTGATCCACGACGGCTACCTGGTGCGCGATGCCGAGGCGCGCACCCTCCGCTTTGCCTCGCCGCTGCTGATGCGCTGGTGGGCGCAAACCATCGCTCACTGAACAATACCTGCAAGCATGGCCTTTGAGCACATCTACCGACCCCAGCACAAGAGCGATCAGGAGATCGTCAAGGACTTCGTGGTGCGCAACGCCGTGTTCGAGCGGATCATGGCCGACATCCGCAAGGATGGCCCCAAAAAGTTGAGCCAGCACCACATGGTACAAGGCCTGCGCGGTATGGGCAAGAGCACCCTCTTCGAGCGGATCCGTGTGGAGATGAAGCAGGCTGAGCTGGCCACGCAATGGCTTACCGTGAAGACTGCCGAGGAGAACTGGCCGGTGAACTCGCTGCTCGACTTCTGGATCTGGATCGGCCAGCACATGGCCGCCGTGGACCCTGCGGGCTTCGGTGCATTGGGCGACCTCGGCTCCTTGTGGAGCACCGATGAGCAGCACACGCAGTGCTTCACCACCATTGAGGCGAAGCTGAAGGGCAGCGGCCGCAAGCTGCTCATGCTCGTGGACAACGTGGGCGACCTCTTCCGCAAGTTCAGCACGCAGGAGAACCACGCCTTCCGCGAAGCCTTGGTGGCCAGTAAACACATCAAGCTGGTCGGCGGCACCGCCGTGCGGCTGGATGAATTGGAGATGCACGAGGCGCCCTACTTCGACCTCTTCAAGCAGCACCAGCTCGCCGGTCTGAACCAGCAGGAGGTAAACGCTCTGCTGCTCCACTACGCCCGCAAGAACGGCAACACGCAGGTGGACCAGGTGGTGCAGAACGAATCGCGCCGTGTAGACCACCTCCGTGTGCTCACCGGCGGCGTGCCCCGCACCATCATGCTGCTGCTCGATGTGTTCAACAAGGACGGCGATGCCACCGTGTTCGAGGACCTGCGCCGCACGCTGGACCTGGTGACGCCGCTGTACAAGCACCGCATGGACGAGCTGAGCCCGCAGAAGCAGAAAATCGTGCATGCCCTGGCCATGCAGTGGGATGGCATGAGCGCCGGTGAAGTGGCCAGCGCCACCCGCCTGGAGAGCAAGGTGGCCAGCGCACAACTGGGGCAGCTGGTGCGCGATGGCTTCGTGCTGCGCGACGAGACCAGCACCAAGAACCACTTCTACCAGCTGGCCGAGCGCTTCTTCAACATCTGGTACCTGATGAACAACGCCCAGCGCAACGGGGCGGTCAGGGTGCGTTGGCTCACGCGCTTCTTCGAGCTCTGGTGCGATGAGCAGGGCTTGAAGGAGCGGGCGAAGAAGCACCTCGACTCACTCGGGCGCGAGGGCGTGAACCCTTCGGATCAGTTGCTCATCACCAATGCTCTGCTCGGCAGCGCGCACTTGGATCGGAGCACCAAAGAACAGGTGTATGAGCGCTCTATGCGCAGCTACCCCGATCACGCGGATCAGCTGCTGCACAGCAGCCAATGGCGCGAGCATGGCGGATCAGCAGGAGGCTGGCGCAAGACAGTGTGGGAAGCGATCGAACGCCTCGAACTGGAGCGTGCCGAGCGGATCTTGGATAAGGAAGCCGATGTGAACGACTCTTGGACCTACCTCTTCCGAGGCGACATCGCCGTGCTGCGGGGCGAATTACCGCAAGCGCGCAAGGCGTACGAGGATGGGTTGGCGATCCGCCTGAAACTGGCCGAAGCCGACGCGCACAACGCACAGGCGCAGCGCGACCTGTCGATGAGTTACAACAAGCTGGGCGACCTGCTTCTACAGGAAGGCAAGGGCGTGGAAGCGCGCAAGGCGTACGAGGATGGGTTGGCGATCCGCCTGAAACTGGCCGAAGCCGACGCGCACAACGCCCAGGCGCAGCGCGACCTGTCGGTGAGTTACACCAAGCTGGGCGACCTGCTTCTACAGGAAGGCAAGGGCGTGGAAGCGCGCAAGGCGTACGAGGATGGGTTGGCGATCCGCCTGAAACTGGCCGAAGCCGACGCGCACAACGCCCAGGCGCAGCGCGACCTGTCGGTGAGTTACAACAAGCTGGGCGACCTGCTTCTACAGGAAGGCAAGGGCGTGGAAGCACGCAAGGCGTACGAGGATGGGTTGGCGATCCGCCTGAAACTGGCCGAAGCCGACGCGCACAACGCCCAGGCGCAGCGCGACCTGTCGGTGAGTTACACCAAGCTGGGCGACCTGCTTCTACAGGAAGGCAAGGGTGTGGAAGCGTGCAAGGCTTTCGAGGATGGCTTTCGGATCAGCAAGACCCTTGCCGAGAAGGATCCTATCAGCGTAGAGGCGCAGCGCGACCTGGCTTTGTCCCATTGGTGGATGATGCAATCCGCAGGAACGGATGACGCCTTCGCACGCGGGCACGGTAAGCACTATGCAAGGATCGTGGATGGGCTGGCCTCGTATGCGGTGGATGCGTGGAAGAACGGGCAACTCACGGAAGCGATGAGCCGCACGATACAACTCGTGCGATTCCCGCTCTCCACCACTGGTATTATGGAGGCTCTGTTGTGGGCCTTGGCCCGTGAGCAGTCCCATGGCTTGAGGGAGCTGTTCGAGGTGCGCTTCAAGCACTTGAGGCACGTGTACCGCCCGGTCTACTTCGCCCTGCTGAAGTTGCTGAAGGCCGCAGCCCCCGACCGCCCCCGCCGCATGGGCAAGGCGTTGGAAGAACCGGTACAGCAAATTCTAGCGCGCGTGGAGGAGATGCGTAAGGAGTTGGGCAAGCCAGCGATTGGGAAGACCTCTAGCACAAGATTCAAAGCACCGCGCAAGTCAGTCACGAAGAAGAAGCGCGCGAAGTGATTGGCCTCAGCCTTTCATAGCGATCCCCAGCTCTTGCAATTGGATCTCGTCGATCCGGCTCGGCGCATCGATCATGGTATCACGGCCGGCGTTGTTCTTCGGGAAGGCGATGAACTCGCGGATGTCGGTGCGATGCCCGAAGAGCGCCACCCAGCGATCGAAGCCGAAGGCGCATCCGCCATGCGGCGGCGCACCGTACTCGAAGGCGTCCATGAGGAAGCCGAACTTGTAGCGGGCGTCGTCGTCGGTGAAGCCGAGCACGCGGAACATGGCTTCTTGCATGGTGCGATCGTGGATGCGGATGCTGCCGCCGCCGATCTCAGTGCCATTGATCACCAGGTCGTAGGCGTTGGCGCGCACGCTGCCGAGGTCCTCTTGCGTCGAAGAGCTTTTGCGCATCCTCGGGCTTCGGCGCAGTGAAGGGGTGGTGCATGGCATGCCAGCGACCGGTCTCTTCATCCTGTTCCAGAAGCGGGAAGTCGATCACCCAAAGCGGCTTGAATACTTTCGGATCACGCAGTCCGAGCAGGTCACCCATGTGCAGGCGCAGCTCGTTCAATTGCTTGCGCGTCTTGTCCGCTTTGCCGGCCATGATGCAGAGAAGGTCGCCCTGCTTCATGCCGAAGCGTTCAGCCAAAGTCGTGATCTGCTCTGGCGTGAAGAACTTGTCCACGGTGCTCTTCAGTCCCTCTTCGTTCCACTTCACGAACACGATGCCTGTCGCGCCGATCTGCGGACGTTTCACAAAGTCGATGAGCGCATCGGTCTGCTTGCGGCTCCAGCCCGCGCAGCCTTCGGCCTTGATGCCCACCACCAATTCCGCGTCATCGAACACCTTGAAGCCCTTTCCCTGCACGAGGTCGTTCACTTCATGGAACCTCATGTCGAAGCGCAGGTCTGGCTTGTCGCAGCCGTAGCTATTCATCGCTTCATCGAACGACATGCGCGGGAAGGCCCCGTTGAATTCCACGCCGTGTATGGCCTTGAACAGATGCTTGGCCATGCCCTCAAAAGTGTTCAGGATGTCCTCCTGCTCCACGAAGGCCATCTCGCAATCGATCTGCGTGAATTCCGGCTGGCGGTCCTGGCGCAGGTCCTCGTCGCGAAAGCACTTCACAATCTGGAAGTAGCGGTCGAAGCCTGCGACCATCAGCAATTGCTTGAAGGTTTGCGGGCTCTGCGGCAGCGCGTAGAACTCGCCTTGGTGCATGCGGCTGGGCACCACGAAATCTCTCGCGCCTTCCGGCGTGCTCTTGATCAGCACGGGCGTTTCCACTTCGAGGAAATGCTGTGCGCTGAGGTAGTTGCGCACCTCGATGGCCATGCGGTGGCGCAGCTCGAAGTTGCGGCGCACGTTGGCGCGGCGCAGGTCGAGGTAGCGGTACTTCATGCGCAGCTCGTCGCCGCCATCGGTCTCTTCTTCAATGGTGAAGGGCGGCGTCTTGGCGCTGTTGAGCACCTTCACATCCGTGACGATGAGCTCGATTTCGCCCGTGGGGATGTTCGCATTCTTGCTTTCGCGCTCGCGCACCATGCCGGTGGCTTGCACCACGAATTCACGACCCAGCTTGCGGGCTTCTTCGCACAGCACCTTGTCGCGCTCCATGTTGAAGCTGAGTTGGGTGATGCCGAAGCGGTCGCGCAGGTCCACGAAGGTCATGCCGCCCAAGTCGCGGGCGCGTTGGACCCATCCAGCGAGGGTCACGGTCTTTCCGGCGTCGGCGAGGCGGAGTTCGCCACAGGTGTGGGTGCGGTACATGGGAGCTGAACGAGGGCTGCGAATGTACCCGGCGCGGCTCAGTCCTTCTCGGCCATCAGCGTGGCGCGGGCCTCCTGTAGCTGCGCCATCACTTCTGTAGCGGGTTCCGGGTGCTTCAGGCCCAAGGCTTCCAAGCGTTCGCGTACCAAGCGACCCACCACGGCGCGTGTTTCCCACTGGTCGTCGGCGGGCACGATGTACCACGGTGCGTGCGGCGCGGCCGTTGCACCGATTGCTTGCTCGTATGCGTGCATGTAGGCCGCCCAATGGCCGCGCTCCTTCACGTCGCCGGGGTTGAACTTCCAGTTCTTCGCCGGGTCGTCGATGCGTTCGAGGAAGCGCTCCTTCTGCGCCGCCTTGCTCATGTTCAGGTAGAACTTCATGATCACCGTTCCGCTGTCGGCGAGCTGCTGCTCCCATGCGCGGATGGCATCGAAGCGCGCTTCCCAGAATGCAGCATCAATGTCCTTCAAGCCGCGCACCGTTGGGATGTTCTGCCCGACGATGTACTCAGGATGCACGCGCGTGACCAGCACCTCTTAGTAGTGGCTGCGGTTGTGGATGCCGATGTGGCCGCGTTCCGGCACCGCTTGGTAGTGGCGCCAGAGAAAATCGTGGCTGCGCTCCAAGGAGCTCGGCGCCTTGAAGCTCCAAACGCGCACGCCCTGCGGGTTCACGCCACTCATCACATGGCGGATGCAGCTGTCCTTGCCTGCCGCGTCCATCGCCTGGAAGATGAGGAGCACCGCATGCTTGCCTTCAGCATAGAGAACATCTTGAAGCTCGGCGATGCGGGCCCGGTCCTTCTCCAGCCGTTCCTTCAGTTCCTTCTTGTCGGCTTCTTTCGGTAGGTCGCAGGCATGGTTCTTCAGGCTGAAGGTGCAGCGTTCGTTCACTGCGAAGCGCAAATCGTGCAGGAGGTCCTTCATGATGGCGGAAAGCTAGATCGTGGCTTGTGGTCTGGTGCTGATCTTCACCGCACAAACCATGGCCATGCCACCTGTCGTCAATTCCCCCTTCACCCGATTCGCGAAGCGCGTGTCGCTCGTTACGGGCAGGCCGCTAACCTTCATTCTCGCGCTACTGGTCATTGTGGCATGGGCCGTTACCGGGCCTTTATTCGGTTATAGCGATACTTGGCAGCTTGCGATAAATACGGGCACCACGATCATCACATTCCTGATGGTGTTCTTGATCCAGAACACGCAGAACCGCGATACAGAAGCGCTTCAGATCAAGATTGATGAGCTGATCCGTGTGCAACAGGAAGCGAATAACGCGCTGCTCGACTTGGAGGAATTGGATGATGAGGAACTGGACAGGATCCGAGCCGTGTATTTGGCTCTCGCGAGAAAGGAGCGGGAAGGGAATGCTTGAATGAGCGAGGGCGCCCACTGGGCGCCCTCTTCACTTGTCAATCGGGAGCATGCCTTTTCTCACAGCGTCCCCCTGTTCTCCTGCTCCCTTTCAATAGCCTCGAACAGCGCCTTGAAGTTGCCCTTGCCGAAGCTCTTCGCGCCTTTGCGCTGGATGATCTCGAAGAACATCGTGGGGCGGTCGAGCACCGGCTTGGTGCAGAGCTGCAAGAGGTAGCCCTCGTCATCGCGGTCAACCAGCACGCCGTGCTCCTTCAGCACCGCCAGGTCCTCGTCGATCTCGCCCACGCGGTCCAGTACATCGTCGTAGTAGGTGGGCGGTACGTATAGGAACTCCACGCCGCGGTCCTTCAGCGCGCTCACCGTTTCGATGATGTTGTTGGTGGCCACCGCGATGTGCTGCACGCCGGCGCCGTTGTAGAACTCGATGTACTCCTCGATCTGGCTCTTCTTCTTGCCCTCGGCCGGCGCGTTGATCGGGAACTTGAGGCGGCCGTTGCCGGTGCGCATCAGCTTGCTCATCAGCGCGGTGTAGTCGGTGCTGATGTCCTTGTCGTCGAAGCTCACCAGCTGTGCGAAGCCCATCACGCGGGCGTAGAAATCCACCCAGGTGTTCATCTCGCCCCAGCCCACGTTACCCACCATGTGGTCGATGAATTTCAGGCCGGTGGGCGGTGGATTGTAGTGGCTCTTCCAGGCGCGGTAACCGGGCATGAAGGGACCCTTGTACTCGTTGCGCTCCACGAAGATGTGGACCGTTTCCCCGTAGGTATGGATACCGCTGCGCACCACGTAGCCGTGCTCGTCCTCCTCCTTGATCGGCTCCATAAAGCTCTTGGCGCCACGCTTGGTCGTTTCCTCCCAGGCTTTGCGCGCATCGGGCACCCATAAGGCAATCACTTTCACGCCATCGCCGTGCTCGCGGATGTGCTCGTTGATCGGGCTGTCCGGCGTCATCGGCGTGGTAAGCACCAGGCGGATCTTGTCCTGCTGCAGCACGTAGCTGGTGCGGTCCTTCACTCCCGTCTCCAAGCCGGCGTAGGCCACGCTTTAGAAGCCCCAAGCGGTCTTGTAGTAGTGCGCGCTCTGCTTGGCGTTGCCCACATAAAGCTCCACGTAATCGGTGCCCCACAGGGGGAGGAAGTCCTCCGCATCCTGCATGATCTTTTCGAGGCTGTAGTCGACGTCTTTGAGTCCGGTTGACATGGTTCTTCGCTCTGTCGATCAGATGATCGGGTTATTGTTCACTTGTTCGCGGTCGGGCATTCGGGACATGGGCGTCTACGCTGCACCATGTAGAATTGGATCTCCTGCTCCATGCGGGCTTCCATCTCAGGGTTCTTGAGCTTCGAGCCGGGAGGGCGCTGGTACCTGTCGATGACCACGATCTCGCAGGCGTGTGCGCGCCGCGCTTGTTTCCGAAGACGGTTGCGCTCCCGCTCGGTCAGATCATTGAACGAGCGGCGGGTTGCCGTTTTCTTCATGGTAGCGATCCGCACCGGATACCCTGTCAGGGCCTGGTTGTTCTCATCGTAAACGAACGGCACCGAATCCGCCGGGACACGGCACGGGATGGATGCGAACATCATAGGGGCGTCCTGCGCCCGAACTGTGTTGAGCAGGAGGCACACTAGGCTGCAGACTAGAAGCTTCATGCTAATCGGTTTGGGGTGGTTCACTTCGCGAAGTTCGGTGTTTTTCGGGGGCGGATGCTGACCGGTATCATCTGTTCTAATCAGATGGAATTCCGTCACCAACCGCCTAGGTGAAAATGCGCTACGAAGGGTGCGAATCGTGGCCACTCACCTGAGCCGAGTGCCAACAGCGCCGTACCACGGCCTGATCTCGTATTTCAAGCGCCCAGCCCTCACGAAAGGGTCCGTGTCGAGCTGATTCCGCACTTCGTCCTCGGTGTCGCAATCATACAGGAGCATGCCTCGCCAGCCGGATTCATTCTTGCCGAAAGGGCCGGCCATCACGATCAGGCCGCGCTTGCCTTGCTCATCCTGATGGGCGAGGTGCTCGGCCTGGAGCTTCGCGGCGGTAAGGCTATCCAAGGCGGGACCATCGCCCTTGGTATAAAGCACGAACCAGTACTGCTTCATGTGGTAGGTGCTGTCCGCGATGGTGACGTCGAAGGTCCGTTGCGCTTGCGCCTTGAATGCGCCAGTGAGAACGAGCAGTATGGTAAGTGGCAGTTTCATCCATCTCGGCTCAACGCCACTTCTCGCGGCGCGCCTTCGCCACCACCTCGGCCACATACACCGATTTCTCCGCCGTGTATGCCGTGCGGTTCTTGGGAAAGCGTTGTGCGAGCGAATCCTTCAGCGCAGCATAACGCTTGGCTTCCTCCGGGAATGCGCACAGGTAATCGCGGAACACGATGCGATCGACGCTTGCCTGTCCGGGGCGCACCATGTGTATGTGCGCTAGGCGCCGATTGTCGGCGTCGCGCAGGATGAACCAAGCGTAGTGAGAGTCCTCGTCGCCGATGGTAGGGCGCCAGAGGAACTCGAAGCCGGCTTCTTCCATCAATGGTGCAACGTGCTCGCGGATCTCTTCCGGGTCGCTCACCTCCACCTGCACATCGATGATCGGCTTCGCGCTAAGGCCCGGAACCGACGTGCTGCCGATGTGCGCGATTCGCTGGATCAATCGGCGAGGCATCACGCGCTTGATCTCCTTCTCCACCTCCAGATAGCGCGCTGGCCATGAAGGATCGTAGGGCACTACTTCAATCTGTTCCTTAGCGAGGGCTTTCAGCCGTTTCTCGGTGCGCGCGTCCGTCATTGCGAAGGCGAACCTAAGGTTCCTGAATAGATATTGAAGCGCTCACCACGCAAGAAGCCAATGAGTGTGAGGCCAGAATCCTGCGCCAGCCTTACCGAAAGCGACGATGGAGCTCCTACTGATGCCATGAGCGGGATGCCCGCCACCACGCATTTCTGCACCAGCTCGAAACCTGCGCGGCCGCTCACCAGCAGCATCAGGTTGCTTGATTCCAATTGTGCGCTCAGCATCGCGCCAACCACCTTATCAACCGCGTTATGCCGGCCGACATCCTCGCGCAACAACAACAGTTCGCCATTCCGGTTGAAGAGCGCCGCTGCATGTATCCCTCCGGTGTGCTTGAACACGGTTTGTGATGCGCGCATCCGATCGGGGAGCAAGGTGATCTGCTTGGCATCGATGGCGCCCCACGGTTCAATCGGTATGCTGCATTGCGCATGCACGGCCTCGATGCTGCTCTTGCCGCACACACCGCAGCTGCTCGTGGTGTAGAAGTTCCGCTGCCATTTACCGGCATCCAATCGCGCATCGGGATGCAGTTCAACCCTGATCACATTGCCGCGCTCTTCCTCCTTCACATCCTCGCAATACGCGCTGCGCACCACTTGTGCTGGATCGGTGATGATGCCTTCGGTGAAAAGGAAGCCGAGCGCGAGTTCCGCATCGTTGCCTGGCGTGCGCATGGTAACGCTGAGCCTGAATTCTTTGCGTGCATCGAGCGCCCCATGGCCGAGGCGTAACTCAAGCGGCTCCTCGGTCACGAGCAGGTCGTCGGCAGTTGTTGCCGTGCCCGCTTCCATGCGGACCACATTCGTGCTTGCTACTGGAGTGCGCATGCGTCATTCCCTGCTTCGCGGGACCGCAAGGTATCCTCAGCCCTTCGCTTTGCGGAAGCAGCTGATGAGATGATCATCTACCATGCCGATGGCCTGCATGTAGGCGTACACGATGGTGGTTCCCACGAAACTGAAGCCGGCCTTCTTCAAATCCTTGCTGAGCGCATCGGAAACGGATGTGCTCACGGGCACCTGCTTCGATTCCTTCCACAGATTCACCATCGTTTTGTGCCCCACATGCTTCCACAGGAAATCGTCGAACGAGCCTTTGCCGCTCTCCATGATCCGGAGCCATGCTTGCGCGTTCTTGATCGCACTCTGCACCTTGGCGCGGTTGCGGATTATGCCTTCATCGGCGAGTAAGCGCTCGATGTCCTTCGCGCCATAGCGCGAGATGCGCTCCACATCCCAATTGTTGAATGCCTTGCGGTAGCCATCGCTGCGGTGCAGGATGGTCTTCCAGCTCAAGCCTGCTTGCGCTCCATCGAGCACCAGCTTGGCGTAGAGCTTCACATCATCATGCTCCGGCTTGCCCCACACGGTGTCGTGGTATTCAATCATACGGGCATCGGTGCCGGGCCATGGGCAGCGCTGCCTGGGCTCCTCGCTCATCGTTGCAGTGCCCAGCGACCAGTCCATTGGGTACGGCCATCATGGGCACGCACCGTGTAGATTCCAGACGGTAGGTCAGCAGGTAGAACGAGGCTTCCTGTCCAGTTGCCTTCAGTCACGAAGAGGCTCTTGGAGTAGGCGGTGCGGCCCATCGCATCGAAGAGTTCAATCGTGAGGTTCGAGCTCTCTTCGGCTAATCCAGCGAAAGCCAGGTTCAAAATGCCATCGGTCGAGGGGCTAGGCCAGAGACTGAGCGCATGGTCCACTGGGGCATCGGTGATCGACTCGAGCGGCGCATCGTGAGGAGTCGTGCTGAAGCTGCTGCTTATGGTGAGCAAGCATTGGTCGCCCCATGGGTCGAGTGGCGAAGGAATGTCGCTGCACCATGGCGCCGCCATCGAGGCTCGCTCGCACATCTACCTCGTATGTCTTACCCGGCACCAATGGAAGCGTGGCCCAGTTCAATTGCACGAAGTAGGTATTGCTCGTTCGGGTCACGGAGAAGAACTCAGTGGGGATGCGGAATCGGAACTGATACTTGTTGGCCCCGGCAACCGGTCGGGCATGAACGTAGTTGCCATTGCCCCATGAGCGTGTTTGGCCGCAGCTTATGTACTGATTGCCCGGAATGTCCATCAGCTTGGTGAGGGGGCACGCTGCGCGCGCGGGATCAATCTTGAAGAGGTAGGCAGAACCCCATTCGCCGGCTACGCCAAGCACCACCGGTCGCACACGGACATTGTAGAGCACATTCTGCTGCAAATGGTTGCCGGCCGCCCAGTTGTTCACCTTCATATGGCAGGCGCGAGTAGCACCCACATTCCCGAAGTTGTCGCTGGTGCTGTGCCGCCGCTGCCGCACGAAGCTGTATCCCCCATTCGGGTTGAAGAGCCAGAAATCATATCCGGTGTTGGCGCGTTCCGGGCTTCCCATGCCGAAGTCATTCCACACCTGACTCACAGCCGCATCGGCCTGCGAAACAACGTATTGACCATTCACCCAATCAAGTTTGTCGCGACTGGTGTAGATGAGCTTTTGGGTGGCTAATGGCAGGCAGAAGCTGGTTGGCCCGCCTTGCCCGCCACTTATTTGGCTGAGGCCGCCGGTGCTGAAGTTCCCGGCATTGTCGATTATGCGTTCGCCATTCTGCGACTTGAGCAGATACCCGCCGTTCGCGATTCCATTGCTGCCGGAATCATTCACGCGCAACGTGTAGCAGCCTATGGCAAGGCAGGCTTGTATGCTCGAGGTGGAGTTGTCCGAGAAGCCATTCCCTGTGTAGGCGGAATAGCTGTATCCAGCAGGAATGATTTCCCAAGACACCTCTGAGGCGGCACCATCCGTGGTAACTACAACACTGACTTGGTCGGTGCATAGCGCGCTCAATCGAGCCATGCGGTTCCGCGAAGAGCCCGCGATGGTGGTGAATAGGCCGGTGACCACGATGCGGCCTTCGGGCATCCAGAGCAGCGAATGCACGGTCTGGTTCGCGCCGCTGGTCCAGCCGGGATCAAGCGCGCCCGTGCTACTCAGGCGCGCCAGGCGCGTGCGGGTCGATCCGTCCAATGTTGTGAAGTCGCCGCCGATCACCACGGCATCGTCGCTCTGGATGCAGATGGTCTGCACCAAGCCGTTGGCACCGGTACCCGGACTGAAGCCTGTGTCGAGGGTCCCATTGGAATTCAGACGGGCAATTCGGTTCCGGCCCGTTCCATTATACGTGGTGAAGTTGCCACCGACAAGCACTTTGTCATCGCGCTGCACGGCGATGCTGTACACAGCGTCATTCGGGCCAGCGCCGCCGCTGTTGTAGGTCAGATCCAGGAGCCGTTGCCGTTGATGCGCGCATGAGCGACCACTGTTGTGCCATTGTAGTTGTTGAAGAAGCCGCCAATGAGCAGTTGCCCGTTGCTCAGCAGCGTCACACAGCTCACGAGGAAATTGGCGCCCGTGCCGGGATTGAAGCCCGTGTCCAACGTTCCGTCGTCGTTCAGGCGCGCGATGCGGTTACGCCCTGTGCCATTGTAGCTGGTGAAGTCGCCTACGCAGATCACCTTGCCATCGGATTGCACCACGATGCTCGTCACTATGCCGTTGAAGCCGGTGCCCGGATTGAAGCCCGTGTCCAATGTGCCATCGCTATTCGCCCTTGCGATGCGGTTACGCCCTGTTCCGTTGAAAAGCGTGAATTGTCCACCCACATACACATCGCCACCGCTGCCAAGAGCCACGGCGTTGACTTGTGCATTTGCGCCAGCACTCGGCGCGAAGCCTGTGTCAAGGCCTCCATCGAGGTTTATCCTTGCCACGCGGTTGATCGTAGTGCCGTTGTAGGTGGTGAAGTTCCCACCGATGACGACATCGCCATCCAACTGCAGTGCCGAGCAGGTCACGCGTGTGCTGGCGCCTGTGCCGATGGTGAACGCGGGGTCGTTCGTTTGGGCATGCAATGCTGCCGAAATCGATAGCCCGAGCAAGATGGCGCTGTTACAGAGGGTGAATAAGGACTTCATGTGGGACGAGGTGGTTGGGTTTGGCATCGAAAGCCAGACGTGGCGGTTCGAGCAAGGGGCACTTGATGGCCAA
The DNA here is from genome assembly GCA_016713865.1 of Flavobacteriales bacterium. Lineage (GTDB taxonomy): Bacteria > Bacteroidota > Bacteroidia > Flavobacteriales_F > PHOS-HE28 > PHOS-HE28. The sequence continues at coordinate 124,960 of JADJOG010000007.1, forward strand.
GTGAGTTATGAACAGCGCATGACCGTGCGCTTACCTTGGCGGCTCAACGCTTCTTGCATACCGCCTAGCATGCCCTCGCACTTGGTTGATAGCCACAGCCGCACCCACCGCAGCCTGCGCATCAGCATCGTTGACAAGTGCGACCTGCGCTGCACCTATTGCATGCCGGAGGACCAGCACTTCCTGCGGCGCGAGGAATTGATGACGCGCGAAGAGATCCTCACGATCGCACGGCTCTTAGTGGAGCGCTACGGCGTCACCAAGATCCGTCTTACCGGAGGCGAGCCGCTCGTTCGACCTGATGCCGTTGACATTGTGCGCGACATGGCCCAGCTCGGTGTGTCGCTCGGCCTCACCACCAATGCGCTCAGCTTGTACAAGCATTTGGATGGACTCGTCGCTGCCGGATTGAAGAGCCTCAACATCAGCTTGGACACCTTCGATGCCGAGCGCTTCCGGAAGATCACGCGGCGCGATGGCTTCGACACCGTGCATGCCAACATCCTGCTGGCGCTCCAGCGCGGCCTTCGCGTGAAAGTGAATATGGTGGTGATGCGCGGTGTGAACGACGACGAGATCCTGCGCTTCGTGGAACTTACGCGCGACCATCTGGTGCATGTGCGCTTCATCGAGTTCATGCCCTTCGCCGGCAACCATTGGGGCCGCGAGCGAGTGTACACCTATGCGGAGATGCTCGGCCACATCGGCAGCGTGCATTCCTTCGAGAAGCTCACCGATGATCCGCACAGCACCGCCAAAGCCTATCGCGTTCCGGGATGGCCGGGCACCTTCGCGGTGATCAGCACGGTAACGGAACCCTTCTGCGGATCATGCGATCGCCTGCGCCTCACCGCCGAAGGGAAGATGCGCAACTGCCTCTTCGCGCGCGAGGAGACGGACCTGCTTTCAGCTATGCGCCGCGGCGAGGACATCGCCCCGCTGATCGAAGCGAATGTGCTCGCGAAGCATGCGATGCTCGGCGGGCTGCCTCAATTCAAGCCGGAGAAGCAAGAAGAAGTGCTGCATGATCTAAGTGAAAGGCCGATGGTGAGCATCGGCGGATGAAACGCTCACACATCATTCAATCGCTTGAAACGGAACGTTCCATTAGTGATGGTGGCCACGGTGCCCGTGCTGGCGCCGTTGGAGCGCAGCACGCTGCCGCTCCAAGTGCCCTCGATCCAGCCGCCCACCGCGCCGTAGGCCGTGATGGTGGCCGTGTTGTTCTGATTGATGTAGAGCTGGCCGCTGGTGCGCAAGGAGAAGCCCAATGCGCCCACTCCGCCCGTGCATGTGTGAGCGCCCGTGGTGTTGCCAGGGAAGAGCACTTGGAACTGGTTGTTCGCATCGGCCATCACAGAGCCGCTCGTCTGGTTGTCGCTCGTGGAGAAGAGCGCGTTGCCCTAGCCGCTACCAGGGTTGATGGTGATGGCCTGGTTGCTGAAGCCATCGCCGTTGATGGTGAACTGCACCTGCGCTGCGGTAGCGCCAGCGTTGCCTCCGCCATTGGTGGAGGAGGGACTGTCCTTGTCTTTCTTGCAAGCGAAGGCGATGCAGGCAAGGAGCACGAGCAGTAGGTGGCGTGTCATGGCTATGCGGATGTTCTGGCGAAACTCATGAGGTCATACTGCATATGGGCCGTGTTCTAGGCCGGTCTCCCACGATAGAAGTTCGGTGGTTCTAGAACCTATCTCAAAAATACCCTTCGGGCTGCGCCGGGGTCTCTGCGCGCCCAGCCTTCGTTGCTCAACCCTTGCATAGCGCCCAGCTATGCGCGGGTTTCGCGCCTCGGCTGGATCGCGAGATTCCTCCGGCTCGCTTCCAAAAGCACTTTTGAGATAGGTTCTAGTACTCGGCGATCCTTGGTCCAGCGTTCTTCTCATTTGCATTGCATGCAGTGCGGTCGCATCGGTTGGCTCTGGTTCGTGTTGCCCGCGTTGCTGGAATCGAGAGCAATGGCGCAGGACATCGAGCGCATCGGCAAGAAGGATGGCCTGAGCCTCACCGGAGGCCTGAGCGCATTCGGCGCTGGGTATACCACCGACCTGAACGACCCGCGGATGGCGCCTTTCACTTGGGGCTTGAGCGGGCGGCTCAACCTGAGCATCTATGATCTGCAGATCCCTTTCAGCTTCACCTTCAGCGAGAAGGAGCGGGAGTTCCGCCAGCCATTCAACCAATACGGCCTGAGCCCGCGGTACAAGTGGGCCACCGCGCACATCGGCCACCGCAGCATGCACTTCAGCGAGCTCACCATGAGCGGGCAACGCTTCTTCGGCGGCGGGCTTGAGCTGATGCCGAAGAAGTTCCGATTCGCCGCCATGCATGGGCGATTGCGCAAGGAGATCTTCGCCGATACCACCATAGAAGCGTTCGTGGAGCCGGCCTTCGAGCGCTGGTGCTCCGCTGTGAAAGTCGGCGTGGGCTCGCAGGCTAGTCATGTTGACCTGGCGCTCTTCCGTGCCGCCGACCGCTACGATGGCATCGCGCTGCGCAACGGTCGCTATGGCGGCGAACTGCCGGAGGAGAACCTGGTTGTGGGCTTTGGCGCCGCCATCCAGTTGGCTAAGCCACTGCAATTGCAAGTGGATGCTGCCGGCAGCCTGCACAACGTGGGTGCCAAGCCGCGCACGCGGGAAGGCGCGGACAATGAGGTCTCAAATGATTACGACACCTTCCTGTTCAATCTGGATCAGAGCACACGTCGTGGCTCTGCGGTGAAGACGGGGCTCAGCTACAACATGACGGGCTTCACCTTGAGCGCCAACTACGAGCGCGTCGATCCGTTGTTCCAATCGCTGGGCAACTACTTCTTCCTGCGCGATGTGGAGAACATCCGGGGCAGCGTGGGCACGGGGCTCTTCAAGCAGAAGCTGCGCCTCACCGCCTCGCTGGGCGTGCAGCGGAACAATTTGCAGGACGTGCTCTCCACCACCACGCGGCGCACGATCGGAGGCGCGGGCCTCACCTATGCCAGCGGCAAAGTGGTCACGATCATGCTCAACTGGAACAACTTCGAGGCGAACGTGCGGAACGCTTATGAAGCAGCAGGCACCGATACGCTCACGCTCCGTCAGGTCTCGGACAACCTCACGCTGAACACGAGCCTGCGCTTCCGCAACACCGCCAAAGGCAGTACGCGCGGCATGGACATCGCGCTGGGCTACCAGGGCTTCACCAACGAGGGCTATCCCTCGCAGCCGCAAACCACCACGGTGACCTACACCGGCAGCCTCGGCTACCGCTCGCAGATGAAGAAGCGCGCCTTCGGCTGGGGCGCGCGGCTCACCATGAGCGTGTTCGAGAGCGCCGGCCTGTCGCGCACGCGCAATGGAGCATCACTCAACGCGCGCAAGGGCTTCAACAAGGACCGCACGGGCGTGAACGTGCGCGCCGCCTTCTACCTGAATCGCGGCGACCGCTACGGTGGAAGCACTTCACTGGTGGCCAACGCGGGCCTCGACCAGCGATTGGGCGAATCGCATCGCCTGGGCCTTGGCGTGAACTACAATGGCCGCAGCACCAACGACCGCTACGAGAACAACCAATACCAGCTGCGCGTGCAGGCCACCTACTCGGTGGAATTCCGCAAGCGCGAACCCAAACCGAGCACGCCATGAGCCTCATGCGCCGAGCCACACTACTTCACGTATTCCTGCTCCTGGCCTTCGCGGCGCACGCGCAGACGTATCCGATGACGGTGAATAGCAGCGCGCCGCTCCCGCCGCCGATCACCTGGGCCGAACTGCAGGACCAAGCCGCCGGAGCCGTGATCTCCATCGTGAACACCGGGCCTGCGCGGTCGGCAACTGCGGTGGTGAGCCTTACGTGCCCTGAGCGCGGCATCACCGTGCGCTCCCGGCCCAGCTTCAGCGCCAATCAATGCATCGACATCGAGGCAGGCCCGCAGACCTTCACGGTGGATGAGCTGAGCCAGCAATTCAACGGCAGCTTCAGCCAGAGCGATTTCGAGTTCACTGGCATCACCTTCAACCAGATCCGCGACCAGCAGATGCTGCCCGAGGGCACCTGGCAGCTCTGCGTGCAACTGCTTGCCTGCGACATCGCCGACCCTGTACCGCTGAGCGCGCCGTTCCCCGCGGGTTGCGCCAGTTGGGTGGTGGTGCATCCGCAGCCGCCGATCCTCAACAACATCTGCGGCACCACCTTCATGCTGCCCGATGGCGTGCTGCAGATCGCGTGGACCTTCAGCGCGCCGCCTTCACTCGCGGATGAGGTCGGCTACCGGCTCGACATCGTGCGCATCGACCCGATCGATGGCCGCGAGGGCGATGCCAACGATGCCATGCTCAGCGCTACCGTGCCTGAGCTCTTCACGCTCTTCACCGAGGACCTCTTCGCGAACATCGAGATTCCCGACGAGCTGATGCTCGACGCGGGCTTCCGCTATGCGGTGCGCGTATCGGTTGTGTTGAACGGCGGAACGCCGAGCGAGAGCGTGCTCGTGCGAAGCGTGGTATGCTCCTTCCTGTACGCGCCGGAAGGTGTGAGCGGCAATGGAACGCTCAGGGCGGTGTGGCCGCAGAGCGACGATTGGGTGCCCTTCGATTTCGTGAACGTGGTGACGGCCTTCGAGCCATTCCGCGCGTACACGCGCTTCACCTACACCACCACCCTGCGCGCCATCGGCGGAAGCGCCCTCCCCAATTATGCGCGCACCCTCAGTTGGCCAGGTGGGCCGCCGGGAACGCAGAGCCTGGTCACCTTCGGCGGCCTCACCGTGTTCGAGTCGCAGCATCTATCGGTCTTCCATCCGAACAGCGGTTTGCCCCACGACGCATTCAGGCGCGGGCAGCGCTATCAGTGGCGCACCACCGGCGATTTCACCTTGGGGAGCGCCACCTACCACGGCGATAGCGGCGAAGAGCCCTTCGGCATCGGCATGGGACCCTCGCAGCCACAAGCGCCAGCCGATGGAACCATTGTCCCGGCGGGCAACGTCACCTTGCGTTGGCTCACGGCGAATACGCCCAACGAACCCTTGCCGCCCTTCTCCGTGGTGCAGGCCGAAGGAAGCAGCGGCCCCATCTTCATCGATGGCAATGTGAGGGAGCATTGGCAGCTGGAGGTGAGCCGCCGCAGCGACTTCAGCACGATCCATCACAGCACGCATGGTTCGCTCACCGGAGAGACGTGGAGCCTGATCAACGCGGTCACGGATCGCTCGGCGTTCCTGGCCGACATCTACAAGCAACTCGAGAACACCGCCAGCTACACCGAAGAGGGCACTTACTACTGGCGCCTGCATTGGAAGACCGACCCGAACGACATCACCAGCGCCAACTACAACACCAGCGATGTGTTCACCTTCTGCGTGGGCCGCTGCGATGATGCGCCAGTCACCAGCGAGGAAGAGCCGCCCGCTGAAGGCGGTCCGTGCGTGAGCGTTTGCCTGGAGCCCGCGCCCACCAATACCACGGCAGTGAGCGGCTTGGCGGTTGGCGATCAAGTGCGCGTGGGCAAGTTCACCATGGAAGTGGTTACTGTGAGCGGCAGCGGAAGCACATACAGCGGCACGGGGAAGATCGAAGTGCAATTCCTCAACCGGGCCAAGATCATGGTGGCCTTCACCGGGCTGCGCGTGAACAGCGACCGACGCATGATCGCCGGCGAGGTGGAGGCTCGCAAAGACTATTCGCCGCCGGGACTCACCTATGTAACGGAGGGCATCCGTCGCATACCGAACCTGAACGAAGACGCGGCGGGATTCCTAGAAGGGATGCTCGTGGACAACGCGCGTCTCGTGAGCCTGCTCATGGGCGGGCAGGAGATCGGGCTACCGATCGGGATCGATCGCGAGATCGACGGAAGGCAGCTCATCATCGGCATCATCAACATGAGCTTCGGCGTGGAGCGCGCGCAACTGGATGTGATCGCCGGCGTGGACATGATGGAGATCCACACCAAGCTCGTGTTCGGCATGGGCGACATGTGCTTTACGCCAACGGGTCTAGGCGATGAGGGCCGCGCCTACCTGCCGTACGACATCACGGTGACCGGCGACCTGGACACGCGATTCAAGTTCAAGGGCGGCGCCAGCGATGAGTTGGCCAACCTCACCTACGTCGATTGGGATTGCGAAGGCTTCAAGTGCGTGCAGATCGCCGCCGCAGTGGAATTCGATCGCGGCACCGTGCTGCCCGCGGGCGATCGCGACCCGGCCGGCACCGAGCGCGTGGAGGCGAACATGAAGTTCAGCGTCTGCCGTGAGTTGCTCGGCATCGGCACGGAACGATCGGAAGAATGGAACGTGATGGCCCGTTTCACGATGGACCCCTTCGAGGTGCCCGGCGCGCCGGACTGGGTATTCACTGTTGAAGAGGCCTGGCTCGGTTGGAGCATGACCGAGAATCCTACTGGCGCACAGTTCCCGAACGGGTACTTCCACCCGGCGTTCATCGGCCCTGCAGATGGACATGGCATCTGGAAGGGCTTCTACATGAAGCAGCTCTCCATGCGGACACCTGAGGTAATCGGCGATGGAACAGGCGCCCCCCTTCGCGCCGGCGTGTACAACTTCATCATCGACGATCAGGCCGAGCTCTCATTCGTGGTGGCCATCGAGAATCTCGTGGCCATCAATCAGGGCAGCCTCGACGGATGGGCCTTCAGCGTTGACAGCGTGTACATGAGCATGCTGCAGAACAACTTCCAGCGCGCAGGGCTCAAAGGGCGCATCGGGCTGCCCATCAACGGCGAGCACGACTTCATCTCCTACGGTGCCGCGCTCGGCTACGACCCTTACCACAGCGAGTTCGCGCTGATCCTCGAAGCAACGTTGTAAGACACCCTGACGGCGCCGCTCTGGATCGCCGAGATGGAACTGCGGCCCAACAGTTTCGTGCGCGCCACCATCAGCAACAGCAGCCGCGTGCATGCCGAGCTGCACGGCAAGATCGGCATCAGCACGGCCTTCGCATCGCAGATGGGCCTGGGCGAGCAGACCGCCAACGCGCCAAGCATCAACATGCCGGGTATGAACTTCGAGAACCTCATCCTCGACAGCAACGATGGCATACGCTGCACGGGCTGCGCCTTCTCCTACGCCAGTCCCGACAAGCAAGTGGGGGGCTTCCCGCTCAGCATCCGCAACCTCTCGCTGGAGTTCGACGACCCCACGCACCCGGCACTGGTTGTGGAGCCTATGGTGAGCCTCAGCGGCGGCGAGGGCGAGAGCAGCTTCGCGGCGAGCGTCGCATTGAAGTTTGTCGCGGAGCTGGAGATCAACGGCAGCGGCATCCAGCGCTTCGATTTCAAGGACGTGCAATTCACCGGCATGCACCTCGATGTGGATGTGAGCGCCATGCGTCTCGTTGGCGATCTGCGCATCACCAAGACCGCCACGAAGGAGGAAGTGAAAGGCGCGCTCAGCGTGGGCTTCCCCATGGGCATCCGCGGCGACCTGCAGGCCATCTTCGGAACTATCAAGACAAATCCTGCGGTTCCCATCAACACCAGCGCGCAGCATTACAGCTACTGGATGGTCGATGGCATGCTCTACTTCAATCCCGGCCTGATGATCATGACCGGCGTGGGCATCTACGGCTTCGGCGGCGGCGCCTACCACCACATGCGCTTGGAGCGCGAGCAATTCCCATCGAGCACGGATATCCAGCGCATGGTGCCGCAAGCGCCGCTCGATACCATACCGCCAGCGCAAGCCAATGCCGGGAATGATCATCCCGACGATTTCACAAGCGGCCTCACCGCCGATGCGAGCAGCGTGGGCTCGGGCAACGCGCCCAGCGGAGCGCGCTATGTCGAGGACTTCGACACCTTCCTGGGCATCCGGTTGGGCCTGGTCTTCGGCACTTACCCCAAGCCCGATGGCTGCAACATGGATCTGAGCGTGCGCGGCGAATTCACGCGCACGGGCGGCCTCAGCCTCTTCGAGCTCGAGGGCAACCTGTACGCCTTGGTCGATATCCCCGAGCGCAACAACGCGCGCATCACGGGCAGCATCCTGTTCCGCTACGCCAACCGCGAAGGCAACGAGGTGATCCACGCCAACCTGAGCGTGATGCTCGACTACGTGGTGGCGCGCGGCGCCGGTGCCGGCAACAAGATGGTGGATGCCAACTTCCACACCGAGAGCCGCACCGGCAAGTGGTACTTCATCATGGGCACGCCCACCAACCCCGGCGGCATCGTGCTCGGCCCGCCCTCTGGTCCGCCCATCATCTCCTTCAAGAACTACATCATGGTGGGCAACGACAGCATACCGGTAACGCTGCCCGATCCACCGGAGAAGATCATGGCGGCATTGCGTGGCGATCCATCACGAGGCCTCGGAACCGAAGCCGAGGTGCAATCGAGCATCGGCGGAGCGCGCGATATGGGCCCGCTGGAAGATGGCGCAGGCTTCGCGTTCGGCGCAAGCTTCGAGATGAACCTCGATCTCTCGCTTGCGATCCTCTATGCCAAATTGGAGATGATGCTTGGCTTCGATCTGTTGCTGAGCGAGGTATCCGAAGGCCTTGTATGCGCGGAGACCGGTCGCCGCCCTGGCGATAACGGCTGGTTCGCGCAAGGCCAGTTCTACGCCGGCCTGTGGGGCGAGATGGGCGTGCAGCTCGACCTGCTCTTCGTGCGCTTCCGGGCGCCCATCCTGAGCATGAGCGCCGCCATGCTGCTGCAAGGCAACTTCCCCAACCCCGATGGTTTCCGCGGCCGTGCGGCGGTGTACTTCAGCGTGCTCAACGGAGCCGTAACAGGCGAAGCGAGATTGGAGGTGGAGGATGGATCGCCATGCACCTTGATGCCAGCTGGTGATCCGCTGCGCAACTTCTCCTTCATCGAGGACCTCGGTCCCAAGGGCTCTGATGTGAGCATCTTCGACATGCCGACAGCGAGCTATAACCTGCCCGTGCTGGAAGTGCTGGAAGTGCCCAAGCTTATCCGGCCCGATGGCAGCGTGGAGCTTTACCGATTCCTGCCTTACGTGAGCGCCTTCACGCTGAAGGAAGTGCCCGGCAATGTGAACATCCCCGGCAGCAACCAGTTCCTCGATTATCGCGGCACGAGCAGCTTCCTCAGCCGTGTGAATGCGATGAAGGAGCGCACCTTGCATGAATCGCGCGTGGAGGTGCGCGTGCGCAATGAGGTGTCGCCGGGCAATTGGGTGCCCTACACCGCCACCGGCGCGAGCTCGCCCTGGCGCGAGGAGCGGATCCAGCGCTTCACCACGGGCACGGCCCCCGATCACATTCCGGAGGAAATCGTTGACTACACCTATCCGGTGAACCGCCAGCGCTACTTCCTTCAGCAGGAATCGAACAACAAGGGCCGCGTGCGGCTGCGGCCCGGCGCTGGGGTACCGTACCTCTTCCAGCCCACCATCAACGGCAACGGCTACGCCTACATCGCGCGCTGGATCCCCTTGGGCGGCGGCCCTGCGCAGGAAACCACCATCGCCTACTCGGGCGGGCTCGACATACCGCTCACGGTGCCAACGCTCGACGCACAGCGCATCTACGTGGTGCAGCTGGTGCGCCGCTTAACGAGCAATGCGCTCGGGGCGCAGATGATCAATGTGAACGTGCCCGGTGGCATCGGCATGCCTTCGGCCAGCGCCGCTGCCGTCACCGCGCAGATCAGCGCGCCGCTCTCGCGGCAGTTCATAGCGACCAACGGCGATGTGCAGCAGCAGAACCTCACCGGCGGCAACGTGCAGCGCGCCGTATCGCTCCTGCGCAACGACCACCTGCTTTACACCTTCCGCTTCCGCACCAGCCAATACAACACCTTGCAGGAGAAGTACGCGCAGCTCACGCTCGAAGGGAAGACGCCCGCCCGCTACGATCACTGGCGCAACGCCGATGCGCGCGGCACGGTCACTGAGCACTTCGATGAGTTCGACATCAACGGTGTGTGGAAGAACGGCGAT
>JADJOG010000008.1 GCA_016713865.1 Flavobacteriales bacterium
CATTCATTATTTCCTGGGGGACCGCCAAAGCAATCGCCGCATGGTTACGATGGCGAGGTAGCGCATGGATGACCAAGTTCGTAGTTCGGGGCGTAAGCGAAGGAACTCAAGAGCGCTGCGCCGATCGCGATCGGCAAGCAGGAAGAAGACCTTGCGGAAACGCTGTGCCTGCTCTCGACCGAAGCCCTGAAATGGAATTTCCGGCACGCGTGCGACCCTCGCGCTCAACTCCTGATGCCATGCGATGAAATCGCGCACCACCGCCTTATTCAATGGCCTAGCAACCACTTGGTGATAGAGCAGCTGCAATCCGACCTCGTGATCGGAAAGCGGGATATTGAAGCTTCGGAACACCTCCTTGCACAAGGCGCCGCGATCGTGCACCGCATCGCGCCCGTGCCGTTGATTCTGCACACCGATGCGATAGCGCAGCAATGGCTCTTTGAGATTGCCGAATCGCGTTCTCCGGGAAAGCGCGACCATCATGAGGTAATCCTCGCCGGGCAGCATCCAATCGGAGCGTGCGGGCGATTCGCCTTGCTTGAGCAGTTCAGCACGGAAGATGGCCGAGCCATAGAGCACTGGATCGGTGAATAAGAGCCTTGCCCGGCAGCTCGCATCATCCACGGGCCATGTGAGCAATTCATCCGATGCCCCGAAACAGCGCGCAGCCGTTCCCGACACCCCGACATCCGGGTGCGCATCCATGTATTCGACTTGCGATCGGAGGCGATCGTGATCGGCCACATCGTCGGCATCGAGTATCGCGATGAACTCGCCTGTGCCATGGCGGTAGCCGCGCTGCGCCGCTGCTGCACGGCCTATGTTGCGCTCAGCGGCGATGTATCGCACCCGCTCATCGGCAATGGCTTGCACCCGCGCGGGACCGTCGTCCGTGCTGGCATCGTCGATCACAAGCAATTCGAAATCGGTATAAGTGCCCCGCAGCACGCTCTGGATGGCCTCCTCAACGAAAGCTCCCTTATTGTAAAGGGTCATGATCACGGAAACACGCGGAGCGCTCATCACCATCGAAGAAGGTTGGCGAAAGTACCGAGGTCAGCGCCGTGAGAGCATGGCCTTGATTCCATACTTGGCCAAATAGACCGCGTGACCCGCTCGCCAAGGCCACCAGCCGAGCAGATGCGCCAAAGCCGTTCTCATTCCAAGATCGGGCAGGACGTAGAAGATCTGATCCCAATAGGCCCGCACCGTGGCACCGAAAACACGCTCATCCGCGAAACGATGCTCCCGGTTCCAAGCGATCAAGCGCCTGCTCCAAACGCGCAGCCTGCGAATAGCGGTCGGATCAGCCGACGCTATCAGCATCCGGTGGAAGAGGACGTGATCCCTCAGTTGCTGCTCCTTATGCGACAAACCGATCATCTCGAAGACCCGGCGCTGGATCAAAAGCTTATCCTGCGCATGATCACGACCGGCCCGCATGTTCCCATCTGTATCCGGTATTCTGTTAACGCTTGGGGCAGGTTGGCGAAACGGCCGTATGGCGCCAAAGCGATCCGGAAGAGGTAGTCCATGCCGGGCGTGCGCCAGCGCGAATCGCATCGGATGCCATGCTGCTCCATGGTGGCGCGGCGCAGCATGCAAGAGCCGTAGAGCAACGCATCCTCGAATATCAAGCGCGCACGGCACTCACGATCATCAGCAGGCCAGGAAGCCACGTGATCGCCTCGCCCGATTATTCGCGCCGCGCTGCCGCATGCGATCACCTCGGGGTGCGCGCGCATGAAGCGCAATTGCATCCCGATGCGATCGGGCATCATGCGGTCATCGGCATCGAGTATGGCGATGAACTCGCCCCGCGCCGCATCGAAGCCCCGGTTGGCCGCCGCCGCGACCGGTATTCTCGTGGTGCCGAATCAATCGGATGCGCGCATCCTGCAGGGCGATCACGCGGTCAGGGCCATCGTCGGTGCTGGCATCATCGACCACGAGAATCTCGATATCCCCGAAATCGCTGGCGATAACGCTGGCCAGGGCTTCTTCCACGAAAGGCCCCTTGTTGTAAAGCGTGATCAGTACGGTGACGGTCGGGGAGCTGTCGTTGGCATCGATACCGGTATCAAGCAGGTTTCGATGCGGCCCAGGACGCCTTCACTTCCGCAGGTGCTCCGCCTTTGAACCACCACAGCAACCGGAACGCACTTCGAGCCAGCGCATGCAGGGGAGCCGCGACCCATCGACTGCGGCCGAAGCTCATATCGATGGCAGCCTGCCAATTGTCCAAACGCTTCAGTGAGCCGGGATAGCGGAACAGCTCCCTCCAAGCCTCCCAGCGCTCCTTGCGCGACGTGGCGCTACGAACAGCGAACGAGGCGTGCTCCTCGCCTATGCGCTTGACGCCGCGTTTGCCGGCCGGGTCGCTGATGGCCCATTCCAGCATGGCGGCATACATCAGTTTGCGCGAGCGTGCTTGATGCGCGTCGTTCGTCACGCGGTTCCCTTCATGAACGCCGCGCACCGCTATCGCCTTGGCGATCGATCCAGGGTGCAGCCGCAGATGAGCCGATAAGCGAAGCAGGAACTCCGTGTCCTCACCGAGATTCCCATCTTCTCGGAACAAGGTGGGCATGCGCATCAGGCTTTCACGCTTCAACGTGAGCGCATCGAGGCAGAAGTGCCCGAAATCAAGCATCCCGTTCAGGCCGAGGTATGCTGCGAAAAGGTCCTCTGGCCGCACCGCCACACGCACCGTTGTAAGATCACTCGCGAACTGCCTCTCGAACCGGGCGCGGCCTTCGTCATCGTGATAAATCACGCCGGTGGCGCCATAGACACCATCGGCATCGGGGTGCTCCTTCCAGATTCCACGTTCTGCCTCGAATCTGTTCCGAAGGAACCGATCATCGGCATCGAGGAAGGCGATGTACTCCTCCCGCGCCATGCGCATGCCCAGATTGCGCGAAGCGGCAGCGCCTTTGTTCACTCCGCCGGGATGCCTGTGCAGCAAAACGCGCGAATCCTCTTTGACCAACTGCTCGCATACCGCAAGTGAACCATCGGGCGAGCCGTCTTCCACCAATACCACTTCGGCGACTTCGGGCAATACCAACGCCGAGGCCACCGCATCGCGCAAGAAGCCTTCAGCCTTGAAAACCGGTATCACCACGGAGACCCTCATCGCAAGCGCGTGCGGCGAACTTAATCCCGCACCACGGCAGGCAGCCTTGGCTCGATTCCCTCACTTGAACGATATCCGATCGACCGAGTACCGCCCACTGCCGGTGAAGAGCAATGAGACGAACGCGAAGAGATAGACCAACGCCAGTTCTTTCTCCTTGAATGCCGCATCGCCCTTCACCATGAAAGCGATCACGGCCATGCCGATGATCAAGGGCACGAGCGCGACACGGGTCCATAAGCCTAGCATGACAAGGGCCGAGCACAATACCTCCGCGATTATGATCAGCGCCAGGCTGAATGCGCCACCCAGGCCGAAAGGGTCCGCGAAGCCATCCATGCGTTCGCTGAAACTGATCAACTTGGGCCATCCGTGCTGCCAGAGCATGGTGCCTCCGGCAGAGATTCGAAGCAGCAGGTAACCTAGATCCTCCGAAATGGGTTGGCTGTTGAGCAACATGGTTGGCGCGCCTTGTGATCCGAACGCGCAGCGAAAGTGACGGGCCGGAAGCCCACTCCGGCCGGTCAAGGCTCCGTGGTTTTCCACGAGCGAATGGGAACTTTTCGCGCGGGCCTTCGTTGCACGGGCCGCCATGAAGACCATCATCCTACCCTCTGCCCTGCTTTTGGCCACGCTCGCGCATGCCCAAGGTGGCGACGACATGATCGCTGGAATGAGCGCCTTGCGCAAGCAGGACCATGTGAAGGCCGAAGAATCATTCACCCGCGCCGTAACCGAAGCGCCAGACGACATGAAGGCGTGGTACTACCGTGCCGTGAACCGAATCGGCATGGGCGATTGGGCGGAGCGCTGAAGGATCTGGATCGCGCCTTGGCCTTGGAGCCCAACGATGCGCACAGCCTCTTACGCCGTGCGGAAGTGAAGGCCCGCATGGGTGCTGAGCATAGCGCCATAGCCGACCTGCACCACCTGCTCGCCTCGCGTCCCACCGGACCAGCGGCCGAACATGCGCTGCTCCATCTCGGCCATTTCGCCATGGGCCGCAAGGACCTGATGGCCGCGAAGGCGCATTACGACAAGCTCATTTCCATTGCCCCGTACAACGCCTTCGGTTGGTGCGATCGCGGCATCGTGAATGCCATCCTTCTGCAGGACGACGACGCGCTGGCCGACCTCGACCGCGCCATCGAATTGGACCCGACCCTGGACCAAGCCCATTTGCAACGGGCAACCGTTCTGCTGCGCATGGATCGCAAGCAGGACGCGTGCGAAGCACTGCACACCGCCCATCAGCTGGGCAACCAGAGCGTCGAGGAAATGCTGCTCATCTACTGCGAATAAGCCGGCTTCCTGTGCCGCAAGCCCGAATGGACCCTCGGGCGGTGTCGGGGCCTCTTCGGGGGCCTCGCTGCTTTCCACAGCATTCCAACCGGTTACATTCGCCACCCTTCACGCCAATCGTAGGGCGATGGGGAAAACAGAATGAAGATCAAGGTGACCCTCCCGGACGGCAGCGTGCGGGAATTCGAGCAAGGCGCCACGGCCATGGATGTGGCCAAGAGCATCAGCGAAGGACTTGCCCGCAACGTTCTATCTGCCAAAGTGAACGGCGAAGTGCGCGACGCTCATCGTCCGCTCCCCGGTGATTGCACGCTGGCACTGCTGACGTGGAACGATTCCGATGGCAAAGCAACCATGTGGCATTCCTCGGCCCACCTGCTCGCCGAAGCGGTCGAAGCCCTTTACCCCGGAACCAAATTCGGCATCGGCCCCGCCATCGAGAACGGCTTCTACTACGATATCGACCTAGGCGACAAAACCATTAGCGACGGCGATTTCGCGGCCATCGAGGCCAAGGTGAAGGAATTGGCGGCCAAAAAGCTCACCTACGAGCGCAAAGAGGTGAGCAAGGCCGATGCGATTAACTACTTCACCGACAAAGCCGATGAGTACAAGCTGGAACTGATCGAGGGCCTCAACGACGGCGAGATCACCTTCTACACCCAAGGCAATTTCACCGACCTCTGCCGCGGACCGCACATCCCGGACACCTCCTTCATCAAGGCGGTGAAGGTGACCAGCGTGGCAGGTGCTTATTGGCGCGGCGACGAGAAGCGCAAGCAGCTCACACGCCTCTATGCCATCACCTTCCCCAAGCAAAAGGAGCTGGACGAGTACCTCGCGATGATCGAGGAGGCCAAGAAGCGCGACCACCGCAAGCTGGGCAAAGAGATGGACCTCTTCTGCTTCAGCGAGCGTGATGAAGTGCGGGCCTGCCGTCTGGATGCCGAAGGGCGCCGCGATTCTGCGAGCGGCTTAGAAAACTTCGAAAGACGCCCAGGAAGAAGGCCGGCTATGTGCAAGTGAAGACGCCCGCACATCGGCAGCAAGGCCCTGTACGAAACGCAGCGGCCACTGGGCGAATACGGCACGACAGCTTCCAGCCGATCACACCCCGCAAGAGGGCGAGCTCTTCTGCTGAAGGCCATGAACTGCCCGCACCACTGCGAAATTTTCGCCAGCCGGCCGCGCAGCTACAGGACCTGCCCTTGCGCTTCGCGGAATTCGGCACCGTGCTACCGCTACGAGCAAAGTGGCGAACTGGTTGCCAGGGTTCGCGGCTTCACGCAGGACGATGCCCACCTCTTCTGCCGCCCCGATCAGGTGAAGGAGGAATTCCTGAAGGTGATCGACCTCGTGCTGCTGGTTCTCAGAGCATTGAGCTTCGAGAAGTTCGAGGCGCAAGTGAGCCTGCGCGACAAAGAGGACCGCAGCAAGTACATCGGCAGCGAAGAGAATTGGCAGAAGGCCGAACAGGCCATCATCGACGCCGCCGCCGAGTGCGGCATGGATACGATCGTGGAGTATGGCGAAGCGGCCTTCTATGGCCCCAAGCTCGACTTCATGGTGAAGGACGCACTGGGCCGCCGCTGGCAACTGGGCACCATTCAGGTCGATTACAACCTGCCGGAGCGCTTCGAGCTGGAATACGTGGGCAGCTATAATGCCCGCCACCGCCCGGTGATGATCCACCGGGCGCCTTTCGGCAGCCTGGAACGCTTCATCGCCGTGATCATCGAGCACACCGCTGGCCGCTTCCCGCTGTGGCTGGCACCGGAGCAAGCCATCATCCTGCCCATCAGCGACAAGTTCATCGATGCCGCCAATGAGGCCAACGCCAAACTGCACGCTCTGGGCATCCGTGCCTCTGTAGATGAGCGCAGCGAGAAGATCGGCCGGAAGATCCGTGATGCCGAGATCGCCAAATCGCCCTTCATGCTGATCCTAGGCGAGAAAGAGGTGGAGAATGGCACCCTCAGCGTGCGCGAGCACGGTGCTGGCGACGTGGGCGCCATGACCGCGGAAGCCTTCGCGCAGCTGATTGGCGAACGGATCACGGCCCAGCTCGGAAAGGCAACGGTGGCTTAATGCGCTGGCGGATAGGGAAAGATGCTGATATTCGCGCCCTCAAACTCCGGGGCAGGTGCTCTCGGAGACCGAACTAAACCCCAATAAGTGGCAGGTCCTCCCTTTCGTCCTAGCGGCCCGCGTCCCGGTGGTGGCGCGCGTCGTCCATTCCGTGGTCGCGTCATCAAAGAAGACCCGCACCGGATCAACAACAAGATCTTCGGTGTGAACGAGGTGCGCGTAGTTGGTGAGAACGTGGAGCAGGGCGTTTATCCGTTCAGCCAAGCCTTGCGCATGGCCGAGGACCTGGGCCTTGACCTCGTTGAGATCAGCGCGACGGCGGTTCCCATCGTATGCCGGATCACCGACTACAAGAAGTTTCTATACGACCTCAAGAAGAAGCAGAAGGAGATCAAGGCGAAGCAGAGCACCGTTGAGGTGAAGGAGATCCGCTTCGGGCCCAACACCGATGAGCACGACGTGAATTTCAAGCTGAAGCACGCGCGGGCATTCCTCGAAGAGGGCCACAAGGTGAAGGCCTTCGTGTTCTTCCGTGGCCGCAGCATCGTGTTCAAGGAGCGCGGCGAGATCCTGCTGCTCAAGTTCGCTCAGG
This sequence comes from Flavobacteriales bacterium, assembly GCA_016713865.1. Taxonomy (GTDB): domain Bacteria; phylum Bacteroidota; class Bacteroidia; order Flavobacteriales_F; family PHOS-HE28; genus PHOS-HE28. The sequence goes on from JADJOG010000008.1 coordinate 7,125, forward strand.
ACCTGGAGGACATCGGATTGGTGGAGAGCATGCCTAAGCTGGAAGGCAAGCGCATGATCGTGTTCCCTGATCCCGAAGAAGAAGAAATAACGAAGAGGGCGCGACAACCCGCCCCGACAATCAAAGACGACGACCATGCCCAAGATGAAGACCAAGTCCGGCGCCAAGAAGCGTTTCAAGCTCACAGGCTCCGGCGAGATCAAGTTCAAGCACGCTTTCAAGCGCCACATCCTCACCAAGAAGGAAACCAAGCGCAAGCGCGCCCTCACCAAGACCGGCATCATCGCTGGCGTGGACAAGAAGAACGTGCTCGATCTCCTGAAGTAAGCAACCCCAACCGCACCGGGTCAACAATAGGTAGCGTTAACCAGGGCGCGCAGCACCAAAGACCGTTAGCCGCAAGGCCAGCGACGCTCGCGACCAAAAACCAAGTGGAACATGCCACGCAGTCAGAATAAGGTAGCCGCCAAAGCGAGGAGGAAGAAGGTCCTCGACATGGCGAAGGGCAACTTCGGTCGCCGGAAGAATGTGTTCACCGTCGCGAAGAACACGGTTGAAAAGGGCCTCTTGCACGCGTACGATGGCCGCAAGCTCAAGAAGCGCGAGTTCCGCGGCCTTTGGATCCAGCGGATCAACGCCGCCGCTCGCTTGAACGGCATCAGCTACAGCGTGCTCATGAGCAAGCTCAAGACCGCCAACATCGATCTGGACCGCAAGGCGCTGGCCGAGATCGCATACAGCGACGCCGCCGCCTTCACGGCCATCGTGAACAAGGTGAAGTGATCGGATCCGCTCAGCATTGAAGGGGCCTTTCGGGGCCCCTTCTTCTTGCGCAATATCCACCATTAGCTTGCGATCGCAGGCGTCAGATAAACAACGTCCAACATGCGCATCGCCATCATCTCTGGGAGCGTCCGCGAAGGACGCCAAAGCCACCGTGCCGCCATCTATTTGCGGCGCATGGCAGAGGCAGCCGGTCACCAAGCCGAGATCCTCGACCTGAAGGAGTTCGATTTCCCGCTCTTCACCGAGCGGCTCAAGCACCAGCAGCAACCGCATGCCGGTGCTGTGGAATTCGCTCGGCGCATCAGCCAATCCGATGGCGTGATCCTCGTGACTCCGGAATACAATGGCGGCTATCCCGCGAGCGTGAAAAACATCGTGGACCTGCTCACCGACGAGTGGAAACGCAAGCCCGTCGCAATCTGCACCGTGAGCGATGGCTCTTTCGGAGGCACGCAAGTGATCACCTCGCTCCTATTCTCTTTATGGAAGATCAAAGCCTGGGTCGTGAATGCGCATCTTCCCGTTCCGAATGTGAGCAAGGCTTTCGATGAGGACGGAATTCCTGCCGACCCAGAACCATGGGCCAAAAGGGCAAGCGCATTCCTTGCGGAACTGACCTGGGCCATGGAGGCTGCCTCACGATTGCGGGGCTAAGCCTTCACTGGCTCCAACTGGAAGATCCGTTTGAGAACGCTAACGGCATGCTCCACTTCGTCCATGGTGCTGTATCGGCTGAACGAGAAGCGGATGTTCGCGCCGGGCCGCTCGGGATAAAGCGCGCCAAGCACATGGCTGCCCTTGTTGCTGCCGCTGCTGCACGCGCTGCCGCCACTGCACGCAACACCTTCGATATCGAGGTTGTAAAGCAGCATCTCGCTCTTGCCATCATCAGGGAAACGCACGTTTAGCACGGTGTAAAGGGCATCGGCGCTCGGATCGCCATTGAAGCCCACGCCGGGGATCTCCTCTACCAACCGCTTCATCATGCTATCCTTCAGGCCTTGCACATGACGCTGATGGCCTTCCACATCGTCGTATGCCAGTTCCATCGCCTTCGCCAAGCCAGCAATGCCGGCGATGTTCTCCGTACCAGCGCGCATGTTGCGCTCTTGTGAGCCACCGAGGATCATGGGCTTCAACCCGGCGCCGCTGCGCATGTATAGGAAACCAGTGCCTTTCGGTCCGTGGAACTTGTGCGCCGCGCAGGTGATGAAGTCAACGGGCGTGTGCTCCAGATCGAAACGGTAATGCCCCATGGTTTGCACGGTGTCGCTATGGAAGAGCGCGCCGTATTTCCGGCATAGGCCACCGATCGCATCCAGATCGATGCGCGTGCCGATCTCATTGTTGGCATGCATCAACGAGACAAGAACACCTTGGCCTTGGGTTGATTCCAGCAATTCCTCCAAGTGTTTGAGGTCGGGCTTGCCATCGCTGTGCAACTTCACCCAATGCACCTTGGCCTGGTCGGCGTGATCGATTGCGTGCGCGGTGAGTTCCACCGCATGGTGCTCGATCGCGCTCGTGATGATGTGTTTCACGCCCAAGTCGCGCACGGCGCCTTGGAGCACCATGTTATCGGCTTCGGTGCCTCCGCTGGTGAAGATGATCTCGCCCGGAGAGCAGTTGAGCAGCGCCACGGTGCGCCGCGCCTGTTCCACGGCAGCGCGTGTCTTGCGTCCAAAAGCATGAATCGCTGACGGATTGCCGAAATGCTCCTTGAGAAAAGGGACCATGGCATCGAAGACTTCCGGCGCGAGCGGCGTGGTGGCCGCATTATCGAGGTAGATGCGCTGCATTTTCTCCTACGACCATGCGCATGTGCCCATGGTTCAGCGGCAAATCTATCCCGGCTGCACCACTGTGCCCGCGATCTCCTTCAGCTCGCTCATGATCCTGCCCGCTAGCGCATCGGCATCATCCATTCCAGCGGCCTCCGCATAAATGCGGATGATCGGCTCGGTATTGCTTCGGCGCAAATGGACCCAGGTATTGCCGAATTCGATCCGGAGGCCATCGATGGTGCTATGCGGCTGGGTGGCATACCGCGCTTGCATGGCATCAACGATCGCCTGAACGTCCATCCCAGGAGACAGTTCGATCTTGTTCTTGCTGATGAAATAGTCGGGGTATGAACGGCGCAGGGCCAAGCAACTCTTGCTACTCTTGGCCAACAGCGTAAGGAAGAGCGCGATGCCTACAAGCGCATCGCGGCCATAGTGCAACTCGCTGAGGATCACTCCGCCATTCCCTTCGCCACCGATAGGCGCACCCACCTTGCGCATCAGTTCCACCACGTTCACTTCGCCCACCGCGCTGGCATGGCGCGTTCGGCCATGACGGGCGGCCACGTCATTGAGCGCACGCGTGCTGCTCAGATTGCTCACTGTATCGCCGGGGCGGTGCGCGAGCACATGATCGGCACAGGCCACCAAGGTGTATTCCTCGCCGAACAAGGAGCCATCCTCGCACACGAGCGCGAGGCGATCGACATCGGGATCCACGGCGATGCCGAGGTGCGCCTTCCGCTCGCGAACGGTGGAGCAGAGATCAACGAGGTGCTCAGGAAGCGGCTCCGGATTGTGCGGGAAACGGCCGTTGGGCTCGCAGTGGATCTTGATCACCTCAACGCCCAAACGATCAAGCAGCACTGGCACGGCCACGCCGCCAACGCTGTTCACGGCATCGAGCACCACGGTGAAGCGTTTCGCAGCAACTGCTTCCACATCCACGATATCGAGGGCCAGGATCGCGTCGATATGCCGCTTGGTCCAAGAGTCATCGTTGCGCACCGCACCGAGTTCATGCACGTCAGCAGCTTGCCAATCGTCTTGCTCGGCGATGCGCAGCACCTCGGCTCCATCAGCCGCGCTGATGAACTCGCCATTGGCATTGAGCAACTTGAGCGCGTTCCATTGTGCGGGGTTGTGGCTCGCAGTGAGGATGATGCCGCCGATCGCGCCTTCGCCAGGAACAGCCATCTCAACGGTGGGCGTTGTCGCCAGTCCGAGGTCGATCACATCGATGCCTAGGCCCACCAGCGTCCCGCGCACCAGATCGGCCACCATGGGGCCACTAAGGCGTGCATCGCGACCAAGAACGATCGCAGGCTTCAATCCGGAATCGGCGCGCTTGCGCATGAGCGATGCGAAAGCTGCCGTGTAGCGTGTGACATCGAGCGGGGTAAGCCCCGTGCCCGGCGCCCCACCAATGGTGCCCCGGATGCCGGAAATGGATTTGATCAGCGTCATGCACGTGGAATAGCGGCCAAAGCTATCCGGTTGACACCGTTGGACGATGCACCGGAGCCTGTTCAAAGCACGCGGCGAGGTTAACGCGCGCTCGGATCGATCCGCCTATTTTTGTCCGGAGGCGCTAAGCGGTGCCAAGCTGCATGAGTGAAGGAAACCTACCCGCTGCTGACCGGGGGCATCAAGCCCGGTGCGTGCAGCGGTACGAGGCCATGATCGCCCGCCAGGGCAAGGCCTATTTCGATGTCGAGGACCTGGAGCTGATCATCGACCATTACCTTGAAGCCAGCGATGCGCGGCGCGCGAAGGATGCGCTCGATTTCGCCAAGGAGCAGCACCCGGGCTCGGTTGACCTGATGTACAGCGAGGCCGTGGTGCTCATGAACATGGGACGGCTGAATAAGGCACTGGAAGTGCTCGATGCCTTGGCGCGTATCGAACCATTCAGCGCCGAGGTGCACCTGCACAAAGCCGGGATCTACAGCCAGATGCGCAATCACCGTCGTGCCATTGAGCATTTCCGCCGGGCCTATGAATTGAGCGAAGAAGGCCGCGATGAGATCCTCGTCGACCTGGCTTTCGAGCACGAGAGCCTTGGTGCGCGCGAGCAGGCCATCGACCACCTGGGCGTGCTTGGCCATCAACCCTGAGAATGAGGCGGCCCTTTGCGAGTTGTCCCATTGCTTCGACCTCTCCGATGCCCAACAAGCCTCGGTCACATACTTCAAGGAATTCACCAACGAGCATCCGTACAGTTTCGTGGCATGGTTCAATCTGGGCAATGCACTCTCCCAGTTGGAGCGCCATGAAGAGAGCAACGAAGCGCTCGACCTATGCCTTGCGATCGATGATGGCTTCAGTTCGGCCCTTTACAGTAAAGCGCGGAACTACCTGATGATGGGCCAGTACCAAGAAGCGGTCACCTGCTATGAGGAAGTGCTGCGGATCGATGGGGCGCATGCCCTCACCTTCAGCTACATCGGCGAATGCTACGAGAAGATGGAACGGTTCGAGCAGGCCATGATCCATTATGATCAGGCCATCGCGCTTGACCCGAATTGGATCGATGCATGGATCGGACGAGGCGTGGTGAACGACATGCAGGGGCGCTTCTCTGAAGCCGTGCGCGACCTGCTGGTGGCCGTTAAGCTGCAGCCTGATCACGCTGATGCATGGTATTATCTGGCCAATGCGCTCGGCAGGGCGGAGCGATACGAGGAAGCGCTCGAGGCCTATGCCCGGCTTCATGCCTTGGACCCCGGCAACATCGATGGCTGGCTGGATCATGCCGAGATCATGCTCGGCTTGAAGGGCCCCGAATCGGCGTTGAAAGTGCTGCGCGATGCCGAGACCGTGCACCGCTTGGATGCTCGCTACCGCTATCGCAAGGCCAGCTATCTCCTGCGTTCCGGCCAGCAGCAGCAAGGCCTGCTCGAATTGGAAGAGGCGCTGATCTCCGACCATGCGGCGCACAAGCATTTCCTTGAGCTTTATCCCGAGGCTGCTGCCATGCCGCAAGTGATCCATTTGCTCGAACTGCATAAGCAATGAACGCGGCCTTGACACATCTGCCTCCTCGCACGACGAAGCCACGCGAGGACGGGGTAACCATGGTCATGGACAAAGGGCTCTCGCTCCGTCAAGCAGAAGACCTGGTCGATTCGAGTGGCGCATACACCGACTTGGTGAAGCTTGGCTTCGGAACCTCCTTGGTCAGCCCTCGGGTAAAGGAGAAAGTGAAGGTTTACCAGGCCGCTGGCATTGGCGTCTATCTCGGTGGCACCCTCTTCGAGGCTTTCGCGGCACGGGGCCAATTGAAGGACTATCGCAAGCTGGTTGATCAGCTTGGCTTGGACACTGTTGAGGTGAGCGACGGATCGATAAACATGCCCACCAAGGAGAAGCTTCAGCACATCACCAGCTTGGCCAAGCATTATCGCGTGCTAAGCGAAGTCGGAAGCAAGGAGAGCGGCATCCTGATCAGCCCATCCAAATGGGTGAGCATGATGCGGAGCGAACTCGACGCTGGAAGCTGGAAGGTGATCGCCGAGGCGCGCGAGAGCGGCACGGTCGGCATCTATCGCCCCAGCGGGCATGCGCACACGCAATTGGTGAACCGCATCCTCGCGAAGGTCGCCGCCAAGGACATCCTGTGGGAGGCGCCCCAAAAGCCGCAGCAAGTGTGGTTCATCAAGCAATTGGGAGCGAACGTGAACCTTGGCAACATCGCGCATGACGAAGTGATCGCGCTCGAGACCCTTCGATTGGGCCTTCGCGGCGACACATTCTTCCAGTACCTGCCGGAAGAAGTTGCAGACAAGCTGCGCCAGGTTTAGCCTGCTTGACCAACGCCAAGCCCTTCGAAACCATGACCGAGATCTCCTGTGCCGAGCTGAAGAAGTTGCGCGAAGCCGGCACTCCTCATCAGCTCATCGATGTGAGAGAACCCTATGAGCATGATGCATGCACCATCGGTGGCACGCTCATCCCGTTAGGGGAAGTCGTGGATCGCCTGTCGGAGATCCGACGCGATGTCCCGGTGATCTTCCATTGCAAGAGCGGGAATCGCGCTGCAGCCATCATTCAGGCTTTGGAATCGCGCTATGGATTCAGCGGTCTGATCAACCTTAAGGGCGGGATACAGGCATGGAGCGCTGAGGTGGAAACACTCAATTGCGACTGACATGCTAAGCCTGCGCGAACGTGCGATACTCTTCCTGAAGGGCATGTCGATGGGTGCTGCCGACGTGGTGCCCGGGGTCTCGGGAGGCACCATTGCATTCATCTCGGGCATTTATGAGGAACTGCTCGGCTCGATCAAGAGCATCGGTCCGGATACGCTGAAGGCGCTCCGCAAGGATGGCTTGAAAGCCGCTTGGAAACAGATCAACGGCGATTTCCTCGTGACGCTCGTGGCTGGCATCGGAACCAGCATCGCTTTGCTCGTGCGCCCCATCACCTGGGCCTTGAAGACGCATCCCGTTCTCATCTGGGGCTTCTTCTTCGGCTTGATCGCCACCAGCGTGTGGCTCTGCGGCAAACTGGTCAAGCGCTGGGGCGTGGGTCCAATCATCGGCATGCTCATGGGTGCGGGTGTCGCGCTGTGGATCGGGCTTGCCGAGCCAGGCACCGCCAGTGACTCGCTCGCCTTCTACTTCATGGCCGGCGCCATCGCCATCTGCGCCATGATCCTGCCGGGCATCAGCGGCTCCTTCATCCTGTTGTTGCTCGGCGCCTACCTGCCCGTGATGACCGCGATCAAGGAATTCGACATCACAATGATCGCTGTGTTCGGCGCAGGCTGCTTGTTCGGGCTCACGGCCTTCTCGCGACTGCTGAATTGGATGTTCTCGCGGCAGCACGACCTCACCGTGTCAACGCTCACCGGGTTCTTGTTGGGTTCCCTCTATATCGTATGGCCGTGGAAACAGGTGATCAGCACGCGTATCGTGCATCCGGGCAAGGCCGATGAGCACTTGGAGCCCTTCATCACGCGCAGCATCTGGCCGGGCGATTACGCCACCGTTTCCGATATCGATTTGACCTTGGGCATCGCCGCGAAGGACCCGCACATACTAGGCGCGGTGGTGCTCGCGTTGGTGGGCGCGTCGCTGCTGCTCATGCTCGAGCGCTTCGCACCGCCCCGCGCATGATCCGCTACGGCCTCATCGGCAAGCCCCTCTCCCATTCCTTCAGCCAGCGCTATTTCACGGAGAAGTTCGAGCGCGAAGGGCTGCACGATCACCGATACGACCTCTTCGAGTTGGACAGCGCCGACGAGGTGCGCGCCTTGGTCCGCGATACGCCGGGCCTGCGTGGATTGAATGTCACCATACCATTCAAGCAAGCGGTGATGCCCTTGCTCGATGCCATTGATCCACTAGCCGCTGCCGTGGGCGCGGTGAACACCATCCGCATCGATGGTGAGAAGCTCATCGGCCACAACACCGACGTTGAAGGATTCCGCCAGACACTGATCCCTTTGCTTCAAGGCAAGAAGCCGCGCGCTTTGGTGCTGGGCAGTGGCGGTGCGAGCCGTGCCGTTGCTTTCGTGCTGAAGGAGCGCGGCATCAAGTTCCGCGTGGTGAGCCGCAGCCGCGAGCGCGGCGACATGACCTACGACCTGGCTGAACCGACGGTGGTGGACGTTTGCGCTCCTCATCAACACCACGCCGCTAGGCATGTCTCCCGAGGTTGATGCGCTACCGCCAATCCCTTACAAGGCCATCGGCAGCAAGCATGTGCTCATCGATCTGGTGTACAACCCGACCGAGACAGCATTCCTCCACGAAGGCAAACAACGCGGCGCGGTAATCGCGAACGGATTGGAGATGCTGCACGCGCAGGCGGAAGCGAGTTGGGGGATCTGGAATAGCTAGAGCCCTTTAAGTCCAGATGAACGTACTCGCTCAGCACATCGGTGTTGCGCGCCACTTCGATCCACTCCACCTGATCCCAGCCGTGGCGCATCCATAGTTCGCAGAAGAAGCCATCCATGCGGTAGAGGTGAACACGATGGCCGCCATGCACACGTGAGCCGAGGTACTCGCCATCAGCGCGCACGGCATCCAAGCGGCGCTGACGATCGGTGCCGGATGAAATCCGACCTCCAGCATGGCCTGTCTATTTGCTGAGCGCGCACCACCATAACCGCAATGCACACCAAGAAGAGCAGGATGCTGATGCGGTTGATGCCGTGCATAAGCGCAGGCTCGAATCTGGATTGCTCTTGCCGAAGAGCGTAGCTGGATTCAAGTAGTAGAGGAGGCGTTTGAGGAACATAGGGCGAAAGGTAGTCTGGCCCGAGTCCTGCCGACCGCGATCTACTGCAACGTGTACCGAAGCCCCATGAACCACCGCTGGCCTTGCATGGGCGCATACATGTAGCTCGTATCGAAGGTGTAGCCATTCGGATTCGAAGCTGTATCGTTCGCCTGACGATCGAAGGGATCGAACGGCCGCATGACGGATCGCGCGGCACGAAGTCGAGCAGGTTCTTCACGCCGCCGTACACTTCAATGCGCTCACCGATGAATCGACGGTACTGCACGTTCACCAAGGCATGCCACGGCGAGCGCTCCGGTCGGAAATCGTTCTGCTGCACCGGCAATCGCATAGGACCATACCACTGACCAGTTAGATCAACAGCGCCGATGCGCTTGCGCTCATATCCAATCAGAGCGTCCCTGACCAACTCGGCGTGAGCATCTGCTCGGTATTGCTCCCCTGCTCAACGACGTACGCTTGCGGATTCATGTCGCGCCCGCCATGCCGCGCCAATGCGTCCCGATGCGCGCTTCGAGATTCGCGCTCACGCCGCGCGTGATGCCGCGGGCCTTGCAGGTTGCGATAGACAATGAGGTCGGGATCGCTGTCGTAATCCGGCAGGATGCGATTGCCGAAATGCGTGAAGAAGGCCGAAGCATCAAGGGTGAGCGCGCGCATTTCTCCCGGCCAACGGCGCACCACGTTGAAGGTGCCGTTCCACGAGCGCTCCGGCAGCAAGTCTTCGGCCACTACAACCGTGCGCGACCCGGTGAGCGCTGCATGCTCCTCGGTGAAGAGGTTCACCACGCGGTAGCCGGTGCCGAAGTTGCCGCGCACAGTGAGCTTGCCGCTCGGCGCATACTTCCACGCCAGGCGCGGCGAATGCACAAGTCCATGGTCACGGTCGTTATCGATGCGGTAACCGCCGAGCAAAGTGTGCGTCTCTGTCACAGACCATTCATCCTGCACGAAGAGCCCAGGCAGCGGACGGCGTTGCGTGACTGAGCCATCTCCAGCAGTGACCGTGATGGGCGTATCGTCCGTGTAGAGCGTTTGGCGATAGGCCACTCCTGCCAGCACATGGTGGCGCATGGCGAAACGATGGCTCCAGAGCAGCTGCGCGAAGAGCACCTCCTGCTGCGCGTTGAAGGGCAGCGTTCCGTACCAGCTGCGCTGATCATGCCGATTCCAGCTCAATTGCGCCGTCACACGCTCCTTCAAAGGCAACTGGTATTGGCCGATCAGTTCCCACCGCCGCGTAGCGATGGTCTCGCCATAAATGCTGTCGCTCCCGGCGAATGCGGGCGTCCAATCCATCTGACCGCCCCAGCGATCCTCGTGAACATACCGGCCTGCCATGCTTGCCACACGTCGCTCCGGGCGACGCAGGTTCCATTTGCTGAAAAGCGATGCGCGCTTCTGGATCGTGAGGTCGGTGAATCCATCCTTGTTCTCATCGCGCGGCGCATCATACCAATAGCCATTCAATCCGAAGAGGCCCGCGACCTTGCCCTTCGCGAAGCGCGCGTCCGCATCAAGGCTGTGCTCTTGCCAACCGGTGGTCATGGCATCGAGGGTGATGCGCGGCGCCAGCAGCGGGTCCTTGGCGCGACGTTGATGATGCCACCCATGGCCTCACTTCCGTAAAGCGCGCTGCCGGGGCCTTTCACCACTTCCACGCGCTCGTTCAATCCGGTGGGGATGCCGCTCAAACCATACACCGTGCTCAGGCCGCTCACGATGGGCATGCCGTCGATGAGCACCATGGTGTAAGGACCTTCCATGCCATTGATGTGGATGTCGCCCGTGGCGCACACGCTGCAATTGATCTGCGGCCTCACGCCATTCACCATGCCCACTGCATCGAAAAGCGCCGGTGAAGGATTGCGGCGGAAGAGCTTCGGCGTGACCACTTCGATGGGCACCGGGCTCTCGCTGCGCGATACTTCACGCAAGCTGCCGGAGATCACCACTTCATCCAGCTCGGCAACCTCAGCCTCCATGCGGATGGAGACGGGATTGCCCCCTGCTTGAAGCGTTGCGATCGTTCGCTGAAACCCCACTGCACTTGCAACAACCCGGATGCGCGTGCATGGGACATTCTCCAATCTGAAGCGGCCCTGCGAATCGGCTGCTGCACCCCAAGGCTGCCCCTCCAGACTCACATGGGAGAAGGGCACTGGTCCTTGAGGCCCTTGCACGAAACCCTCTAGCACGCATTGGCCAAAGCCGAGCGCAGGCAGGGCAAGCAACAGAGGAAGCAGCAACCGAATCACGCGGCCAAAATAAACCGTTTATTAGCCATGCCTAATCTTTTTTCTATGTTTGCCGCCATCAGGCATGCTTACCCGTAGCGAAGAGGACCATATCAAGGCCGTGTATGCCCTGCTGCAGGACAATGACAGCGCCTTCACCAAGGACATCGCCGAACGACTGCGCACCAAGGCCAGCAGCGTGACCGACATGCTGAAGAAGCTGGCCGAGAAGAAACTGGTGAAGCACGAGCCCTACTATGGCGTGAAGCTCACTGCCAAGGGCGAGGCCATCGCGCTGCAATTGGTCCGACGGCACCGCATGTGGGAGACCTTCCTGGTGAATCGCCTCGGCTTCGGCTGGGACGAGGTGCATGAGGTGGCCGAGCAGATGGAGCACGTGGCCAGCGACAAGCTCATCGACAAGCTCGATGCCTACTTGGGCCATCCCTCCTTCGACCCGCACGGCGACCCGATACCGGACAAGCACGGCAAGATCCGAGCGCGAAAGACCAAACGCCTCAGCACTTGCATGCAAGGAGACAGCGTGCGCATCGCCGCCGTGAGCGAGACAACCGACGGGCTCTTGCGCCTGCTCGATTCGAAGGGCCTGCGCATCGGCAGCGTGCTCAGCGTGCAGGAAGTGCATGCCTTCGATGGCAGCATGGATGTGAAGCCCAAGAGCGGCGCCGCCTTCAGCCTGAGCAAGGATGTGAGCCATCACCTGCAAGTTGAAGCCGCATGAATACTGTGCTCGATTTCTTCGGTCGCATCGACCCGGTGATGGGTGCATTCATCGCCACCACCTTCACCTGGCTGGTTACCGCTGCGGGCGCGAGCCTCGTGTTCTTCTTCGGCAACGCTTCGCGCAAATGGCTCGATGGCATGCTGGGTTTCACAGGTGGCGTGATGGTGGCCGCGAGCTTCTGGAGCCTGCTCACGCCGAGCATCGAGATCAGCGAGCGCCTGGGCAACAACCCGTGGCTGGCGCCGGCCATTGGCTTCGCAGCAGGCGCGCTCTTCCTGTTCGCGCTGGATAAAGTCCTGCCGCACCTGCACATCAACTTCGAGCCACATCGCACCGAGGGACCAAACACGAACTGGCACCGCACCACATTGCTCGTGTTGGCCATCACGCTTCATAATATCCCCGAAGGATTGGCCGTGGGCGTGCTCTTCGGTGGCGTGGCGGCGGGCATGCCCGAAGCGAGCATCGGCGGAGCAGTGGCGCTGGCCATCGGCATAGGCCTGCAGAACTTCCCAGAGGGTTTCGCGGTGAGCATGCCCTTGCGTCGCCAAGGCGTGAGCAAGCTCCGAAGCTTCTGGTACGGGCAGCTTAGTGCCATCGTGGAACCGGTAGCGGGCGTGATCGGCGCGGTGGCCGTGATCCACATGCAGGAGGTGCTCCCCTACGCGCTCGCCTTCGCCGCTGGCGCCATGATCTATGTGGTAGTGGAGGAAGGTGATTCCCGAGACGCAACAGGACAAGTACACCGACATCGCCACGCTCGGCTTCATCGGCGGATTCATCGTGATGATGATCCTGGATGTAGCTCTGGGGTGAGCGCTCGCTCCAGTCCGGCATACTTCGACAGAACCGATCAAAAGCCCGTTGGGTGGAGATTCCAGCGGATTTGATGGCTCATACCATCGGACAAGCCAACCGGCATCGGGCTAAGGTCGACTGGTGCTAGGGAAACTGATAGAGGCGCTTCGGCGTAGGAACGCACGGGTTCAACCCGCACGCTCCTCGCATGATCCGACGTTTAGCCCTCCTCGTCCTGCTCCTTACAGCACTTCGTGCTGGGGCCACGCACTTCAGCGGAGGCGAGATCTACTGGACCTGTTTGGGCAACAACCAGTACCGGATCACACTGATGGTGTACCGCGATTGCGCGGGCATCCACGTGGACCCCACCGTGACCCTGCAACTCACCAGCCCCTGCGGCAACACGAGCATGACGGTGGCTCACACGGGCCCCACCGAGATCAGCCAATTGTGCGGCGCCCAGCTTCCGAATAGCACGTGCAACGGCGGACCGCTTCCAGGCATCCAGCAATTCACGTATACCGGAGTGATCACCCTTGCTCCATGCAACTCCTGGACGATCTCCTACACGAACATCTACCGCAACAACGCGATCATCAACCTGCAGAATCCTGGCACGCAACGGACTTACATCCGCGCTGTGGTGAACACGCTGGTGAATCCGTGCAACGATTCGCCGCAATTCAGCAACACCGCCATCCCTTACGTATGCATGGGCTATCCCATCACATACAGTTTCGGGGCATGGGATCCCGAAGGCGATTCGCTCAGCTACGAGCTCATCAACGCGATGGGGCTCAATGGCAATCCGATCCCTTATGTGAATCCCTATACTTTCTCGGATCCGATTCCGGGCATCACATTGAACCCGACCACTGGCGAAGTGAACTTCACCCTGAACCTTCAAGGCAACTGGGTGGTGGTGGTGCGCGTGAACCACTGGGTGAACGGCGTGCTGGTGGGTTCAGTGATGCGCGATATGCAGTTCGTTGCCTACCCCTGTGCGAACGACCCGCCTGACGCGGCAACCGGTATTGTGACCGGGTTAACAGGTAACGCGGTTCAACTAGGGCCACGTGCCGTGCAAGTGTTCGAATCAGGGAACTTCTGCTTCAGCTTCACCATCAGCGACCCCAATCTGCCCAACGTGCTGAATGCGTTCAGCAACATCGGCCAGAACCTTCCCGGCGCCACCTTCACTTATACCCCCGGCAACCCGATGCAGGGCCAGGTGTGCTGGACCGCACAGCCAAACACAGCCGGCTTCTTCCCCTTCATCGTGAATGTGAACGACGGGGCCTGCCCGATCCCGGCTTTCCAGACCTACATCTACTCGGTTACGGTGATTCCCGGCCTCTACGGCAACATGTCCACTACGGGTGAGACCTGCCTTGGCACGGGCAACGGGACGGCGACCGCCAACGTGAGCGCGGGAACAGCACCGTTCACCTATACCTGGAATACCGGTGCCACCACACCTAGCATTTCCGGTCCACCGGGGAATTACTCCGTGACGATGACCGATGTGAACAATTGCGTTTCACCGCTGATCACCGGAGTCATCGGGACACAGTCGATGCCGAACCAAGCGATTGCCGGTCCCGATGTGATTGGCTGTGTCGGCAGCTTCCCAGTGACCTTGGGCGGAGGTGTTGTTAATGCGACCGGCGGCCAGTGGAGCGGCGGCGCAGGCGCCTTCGGTGGTGCCTGGCCCAACCAGACCTACAACCCGACCGCTGCGGAGATCGCCAATGGAAGCGTGATCCTTACGCTCACCACAACAGGCAATACCAATTGTCCGCCAGCGAGCGACCAGATGACGCTGTCGATCCCGAACAGCTTCACGAACGTGAGCACCAGTTCCACGCCTGCCTTGTGCAACGGCGGCGCCGATGGTACGGCAAGTGTTGTTGGCGGGCAACCGAGCTTCACCTACCAATGGAGCACGACACCTGCGCAGACCACCGCAACTGCAACTGGATTGAGCGCAGCCAACTATGGCGCGATCATCACCGATAGCTTCAACTGCATCACCAGCTTGAGCGCCACCGTCGCGCAACCTCCTGCGTTGAGCATGAGCATCATCTCCGTCGTGGATGAAACGCGCGCTGGTTTCGCGAACGGCACCATTACAGCGAGCGCGAGCGGCGGCAGTCCGCCATACAACTACACATGGAGCAACGGAGCCACTGGTGCGTTGCTAACCGCAGGTGCGGGCACCTACACGGTCTCCGTAACGGATCAGAACTCCTGCGGCCCGATAACGGCCAGCGCCACGATCAGCGCGCAAGCACAACCGAACATCGCCGACGCTGGTGCCGACCTCATCGGATGCGTAGGCAGCTTCCCCATCGCCCTGAATGGCAGCGTTACCAACGCCACCGGTGGCAACTGGAGCGGAGGCAGCGGATCCTTCAGTGGCTCGTGGCCCACGGTGAGCTACGCGCCCAGCGCAGCCGAGATCGCGGCGAACGGCACAACGCTCACGCTCACCACCACGGGCAACTCGCTGTGCCCCGAAGCAAACGATCAGGTCTTCATCAATATCCCGAACAGCTTCGCGAATGCAACTGTGATGCCCACCGATGCGATCTGTTTCGGAACGGAAACAGGTTCTGCGGAATTCACACCAGGCGGACCTGGCTTCACCTATGCCTGGAGCACCACTCCCGTGCAGACCACAGCGATCGCATCGGGTCTTGGAGCCGGTGATTACAGCGTGACCGCCACCGATGCCTTCGGTTGCAGCATCACGCTGAACACCTCAATTGGTCCCGTTGCACCGGTGAGCATCGCGAACCTGACCGCCACCGATGAAAGCTGCGCGGGCTTCGGCAATGGCAGCGCAACAGTAGAAGCAACAGGAGGAACTATGCCATACACCTATTCCTGGAGCAATGGCGGCACAACGGCCAGCATCGCCGCCGGAGCAGGAACCTACATCGTGATCGTAACCGATGCGAACAACTGCGCTCCTGTGAGCGGCAGCATCACCATTGACGCTTCTGCCCAGCCGAACGTGGCCATCGCGGGCCCCGATATGGTTGGCTGCGTGGCAACTTCCCGCTCATCCTATTCGGCAGTGCTGAATGCCGATAGCGGCCTTTGGAGCGGCAACGGGGTGTTCAGCGGAAGCTGGCCCGCTGTGAGCTACACGCCCACTGCTGCAGAAGTCGCCTCGAACAGCGCCACGCTCACGCTTACCACCATGGGCAACAGCAATTGCCCGCCCGCGACGGACCAAGTGGTGATCAGCATCCCCAACAGCTTCGCGAACCTGAGCACGACGGTGGTGAACCCTTCATGCAACGGGCAAACAATCGGCGCGGCCAGCGTTACACCGGTGATTCCGGGCCTCACTTACCAATGGAACGATCCTGGTGCGCAATCGACCCCGACCGCGAGCAATCTGGCGGCTGGAAACTACATGGTGGTGGTGAGCGACGGATTCAATTGCAGCACGACCCTGAACGCCACCATCACGCAGCCAGCAGCGATCACCATCGCATCGCTCACCACCACCAACGAGACCTGCGCCGGCTTCGGCGACGGGACTGCTTCAGTAATCGCGAGTGGCGGCACCCCGCCCTACAGCTACCTCTGGAGCAATGGCGCCACCACGCCGAGCATCAATGCGGTAGCTGGAACGTACATCGTCGGGGTAACCGATGTGAACGACTGCGCGGTAGCCGTGGGCATCGGCACGATCAACGCCCAAGCTCAGCCTAACCAAGCCATCGGTGGCCCGGATCAGATCGTTTGCTTGGGCAACTACCCCATCAATCTGCAGGGAAGCATCGTGAATGCCACGGGCGGCAATTGGAGCGGCGGAAGCGGCACATGGCTGAGCAATGGCGTGAACGCGCAATACATGCCCACCAACGCCGAGATCCTCGGCGGCACAGTCGCGCTAACGCTCACGACCACCGGCAATACAATCTGTCCATCTGCCAGCGACGAGGTGACCATCAGCCTGAGCAACGCCTTCATCGGCGTGGGCCTTACTGCAACGAACATCGATTGCAACGGCAATGCGAACGGCAGCATCGCATTCATGCCGGACCAAGCAGGCAATAGCTACCAATGGAATGATCCGCTGTCCCAGACAACACCTACCTCCACTGACCTCGCTCCCGGTGCTTACACAATCACTGTGACCGATGCATTGGGCTGCGACACCGCGCTCACCGCAGTGATCACGCAACCGGCACCTCTCACGATCACCGCCTTCAACCTCACCGATGTGAGCTGCTATGGCGGCAACAGCGGCGCGGCATACGCGCTGGTAAGCGGAGGCACGCCGCAATACGCTTATGCATGGAGTGGCGGGCAGATGACCCCGGCCGTGACCATGCTGTCGGCAGGGCCGGTGGGCCTGCTCGTGACCGATGCGAACGGATGCGCTGCCCAAGCCAATGGCATCATAAACCAACCTGCACCGCTCACCTTCATGGCCGTGGTACCGGACACAGTTTGCGTGAATGCCCCCGTGACACTTGTGGCACAGGGCAGCGGCGGCACCGGCAACATCACCTACAACTGGGGCCCGCTCGGCACAGGCAATCCGATCACGGTGAGCTTCGCGCAATCGCAGAACGTGATGCTCAGCGTTAGCGACGCGAATGGCTGCACCACACCGCCGCAGTTCTATCCGGTTGCCGTGCTCAATCTGGCCACGGCATCCTTCACTGCGTACGGCGATACGGTGATCTGCCCTGGCGGCCAAGCGGCTACCGTTGGCGCAGCAGTAAACGGCTATCCTGGCAGCTACACGATCACATGGCCCGAGCTCGGCAACCAAGGCAGCGGTCCATACACGGTGCCCTTTCGCGCAAACGCAGATGCTGCATGTGATCCTCACCGACCAATGCAGCAATACCCGGGTTGATAGCGTTTCATTGATCGTGGAAACTCCACCGGTCTTCAACCTGCCGCCGATCATCGCGCAAGGCTGCGCACCCTTGCCTGTGACCTTCCCCGACATGCAGCTTGGCCCTAACCTGAGCTACTTGTGGAATCTTGGGAATGGCAGCACCAGCGCTTCGCCGCAGCCCAGCCTCGTGTATCAGGCCGGCGCCTACAACGTGAGCCTTACCGTGAGCACACCTGCTGGCTGCACAATCAGCAGTTCCATCACCGGAGTGATCAACGCATGGCTCCCCCCGACCGCTGGCTTCAGCGCGAGCACATACAACACCACGGCCGACAACGCCAGCATCAGCTTCACCGATCAGAGCCTAGGCGGCATTGCCACGTGGTCTTGGACCTTCGGTGATGGCGGCACCGGCAATGGCATGAACCCCACGCACAACTACACGGACGTGGGCACCTTCCAAGTAACGCTCTATGTGACCGACATCCACGGCTGCACCAGTGAGACCGATGCGGATATCACCATAACGCCGATACACGACATCACCATCCCCACAGCCTTCACCCCGAACACCAACGGCGGCAATGGCGGCATCTGGGACCCCAACGACCTGAGCAACGATGTGTTCTACGCCT
This sequence comes from Flavobacteriales bacterium, assembly GCA_016713865.1. GTDB lineage: Bacteria > Bacteroidota > Bacteroidia > Flavobacteriales_F > PHOS-HE28 > PHOS-HE28. The sequence goes on from JADJOG010000008.1 coordinate 25,238, forward strand.
TCGCGCGCTTCGTGAAGGACTTCCGCATGCGGATCTTCAACCGCTGGGGCGAGCTGATCTTCGAGAGCGAGGACGTTCGCATTGGCTGGGATGGTTATTACCGCGATCAGCTGAGCCCGCAGGATGTGTACGTGGTGCAGACCTGGGTGCGCTTCGTTGACGGGCGCGAGAAGCAACTCCTCACCGACCTCACCTTGTTCCGATGAGGATGCGCTACGCCTTTCTCCCGCTTGTGCTCGCCTCGCTCATCGCGCGCGCGCAGGACCCGCAGTTCTCGCAGTGGTACGCGGCAGCGCAATACCTCAATCCAGCGCTCACCGGCAATACGCACCAGGACCGTATCGCCCTGAACTACCGCTTGCAATGGCCCGGCGTGCAACCTGGCTATGAAACGTACATGGCGGCCTACGACCACCGCTTCAGCACTGTGAACGCCGGCATGGGCGGCTTCGTGCTTCGCGATAAGGCAGGCACCACCGGACTCACCACCACCACCTTCGGGCTCAACTACGCCTACGAGGCGCGCATCAACTACAAGCGCGCCATCCGTTTCGGTACGCGCCTCGGCTACACCATGCGCGGCGTGAACCCTAGCGGCTACCTCTTCGCTGATCAGGTGATCCGAGACAACGCCGCTCAAACCATCGAGCCGAACCTGATCCCAAGCGTGAACTACCTGGACCTCGCAGCCGGAGCGCTGTATTTCAGCGAGGCCTTCTGGGCAGGCGTCAGCGTGAATCACTTGAACAAGCCGAACTCGAGCCTCATGGTCGACGGCGATGGCCCTATGGAGCGCCGCATGAGCGCGCATGCCGGTTACCGATTCCCCATTGATGGACAGCGCAACCTGGCCCGCAGCGAGACCCGCATGACCCTGGCCACGCACTACAAGATGCAAGGGAAATGGGACCAGTTGGACCTCGGAGCGTACATCGACCATAAACAACTCACTGGCGGGCTCTGGTACCGGGGCCTGCCCATCGTGAAGGCCTATGCACCCGGCTATGGGAACAACGAAGCCGTGATCCTGATGGCGGGCTATCAGACCGAGAATCAGCTCCGCTTCGTGTACAGCTACGATATCACGATCAGCAAACTCACCATGCGGAGCGCGGGCGCCCACGAGATCAGCTTGATCTACGAATGGCCGGCCAACACGAAGAAGCGGAAGCACAAGATCATTCCTTGTCCGAAGTTCTGATCGGCGCGAAACGAAAAAGGACCGCTTGCGCGATCCTTCCCCCCCCCCCCCCCCCCCCCCCCCCCCCCCCCCCCCCCCCCCCCCCCCCGCTCGTGAGCCTCCTTTCGGATTTGAACCGAAGACCTGCTCATTACGAATGAGCTGCTCTACCGCTGAGCTAAGGAGGCTGATGCGGGCGGCAAATGTAGACGCCCGATCCAATCAGCGCTTGCTGAATCGATGCGTAATCCCGCTTTCGGTGCGCAAGGTGTAAAGGCCTGCGGGCAGATGCCCGATGCCGATGCGGCGTTTGCCCGCGATGCGCGCGCCCTCCCTGTGTACAAGTCGGCCCGTTCCATCGAGCACATCAATGGCCGATGCCGAGGGCAACGAGACGAAAAGCTCGTCGGCCGCCGGATTGGGGTACACGCTCATCGCTGCGGCATGAATCGTCTCAGTTGAGGTGCTCAAACGGACATCCAACGCCAGGTTGCCACTGCTCACAGCCGCAGTCAACGTGCTGACCACCTGCCCATCGAGGCTCAGCACATGGAAATCGCCCGCACTGAAGAAATCGGTGGTGGTGGCATAGAGCACACCGTTGATGGGATCCTCGATCAGGCCGTAGATGCTGGGGCTTCCAACGAGCGTATCGCTCACAGCACCGGTACCCAGGTCGAATCGAACGAGTTCATTCTGCGCGTATTCCAGGAAGTACACCTTGTCCTCGGCCTCAACCAACGCCGATGCCGCGCACCCGGAGTTCTCCGCTACCACGGTGGTATAGGTGAGGCTTGGCGCGGCATTGATCGCCACACGGCTGATGGAGCTGCGCGAGAAATCGGTGTTGCAGAAGGCCAGCACGTCGCCTTCCTTCACGAAGAGCTTCTCCGGATTCAATCCGTCAGGCCCGAGATCAACCTCGTTACCGTAGGTCTGAGCCACGAGATCCACCACACCCACCTTGCCTGCGAGGTTGCTCCAATCGAATGCGTTATTCACTGCGAGGTACGCCTTATCGCCAAGCACGATCACATCCTCGGCGCTCATGCTCAATCCGTCGGCCGGATCAATTGTCCACAAGAGATCGAGCGTGCTCTTGTCGCGCGCCTCGAAATAGTGCGAAAGCCCGCCGAGCTCGCCGCGCGTGAGAAGCAACGCATCGCCCCAAATGGCCAGCTTGCGCACGCCGTTCACCATGGCTTCGCCGAGTGGCTGGTAGGTATCGGCATCGAATCGCACCACGCGATCGTCGGCTGCAACGAAAACGACGCCTTCATCAACGAGCACATCGCTTCCGAAGCGCGGGCCCTCGATTGTTGCAACGTTCTGATAACTGCCGCTGGCTGGATCATAGCTGCCCAGGGTTACGGGCACCAATTGGCCGCCGCCGCCGAAGAAATCGTAATAGCCTTCGCTGAGCACGAAGACCTGATGCACCTGCAGCTGGGCGTGCAGGAAAAGCGCCGTGGACAGCGCCAAGCCGGTGAGGAATGAACGGTACATGGAAAGAGGGATTTGCTTGCCGCGTTCACCGCACGGCGTTCACTTGGTGAAACCTCGGGAAATAGAAGGACGCCTACCGCGAGCGCCCAAGCCATATTCCCGTGGCCGGTTGTCTTGTGCGCCGTGGCAGGTCTTCTGGCTCACCGTCATCACCTCGGGCGCCTTCCCCTTGCGAGTGGCATTGCCCAAGGCCTCTACGATTCACAGCTGCGGGAACAGCTCCCGGTTCACACGGGATTCCCTCTTAGCCGTCATGGTTCTGGCGAGGACAATCAGTTCCTCGTTGCCGCCATGAACGGACCGCGATGCGGGGCCGAATCTATTCACCGCCGCCGAAGCGGAAAGCCAACGAGATCTGGGCCACCACCCCGGATGTGCGCAAGGTGGCCGCATAGAAATCGGTCACGCTCGCATCATTCACCTCCATGGCGCGCAATTCCATGTTCGTGGCCAGGTAACGCAGGTCCAAGCCGATGCCGACCTTCTTGCCAAGACCGAAAGCCAAGCCGGTGCCCAAGCCGAAGGCCCCTCCCGAATAGCGCGCATCCACTTCCGCACCGGGCGTATCATCCTGGATGCGCAGCCCAGCAGCGCCAAGCTGCACCTCCAAGGAGAAACGGTTCCCGATGGAATACCCTACTTGAATCGGGATCGAGGTCGTGGCCGCCCCGTCGGTCTCGGTATCCGTAACGGTAATCCCGAAAAGGGTAAATCGGCTTTCCAATTCGGTCGCATGCGCGCCAAGGGATAGTCCCAAACCGAGGTGAACCATGCCTTTCTGGTTGTATTGCGCGTTGGCAGAACCAGCAAAGAGGAAGAGTGAGGCGAACAGAAGACGTTTCATGATGAGGTTTTTTCCGCAGTAGCGGCCAAAGATGGGCGTCGAATCGCTCAGAACGACGGGATCCCTAGGTTGACCCGATCGCAGCACGAACGAAAGTTCCACATCGGCCTGACCATCCCTCTATATTCGGCCCCCACCTGAAAGCGGACCTGCAAGGAAGCCCAGGGGCAGAACCGAATCGAATGGAGCAACAACCGAACGAGCCGACTGGCCAGGACAGTCAGGCAGAGGAGATCGCGGAGTCGAAGCGCAGCTATGCTGGCGAAGGCGAGAACTTGGATTTCGACCCGATGAAGGACCTGAACCTTCCGGCGAATTACGATGAGGTGGTATCCCGTTTCCAGCGACTGCAAGGAACGCGGGCCATGGAGTCGCTGAACTGATACCGGCTCTTTCCTGGATCCTTGAAGGCTCGCTGCGGCGGGCCTTCGGCCTTTGGAACTGACGGATGCCTTGGATTTGTCGTGGTGCAGGGGCTAATTTCAGCCCAAGCCTCGCGCGTCCTATCGACCGGCGGCAACACGACATGCACGGCCGGGCTTAGCGACCTCCACGGATGGCGGAAGAACAAAACCCTTAAACCCTTCCCCGTCATGAAAGTCTTCGATGCCAAGCACATCAAGAATATCGTCCTCCTGGGATCCCACGGATGCGGCAAGACCACGCTGGCCGAAACCATGCTCTTCGAAGCGGGTCTGATCCAACGCCGCGGCCGAGTCGAGGACAAGAACACCGTGAGCGATCACCACGAGATCGAGCACGAGCGCGGCAGCAGTGTACATAGCACAGCATTGCATACCGAGTGGCGCAATTACAAGATCAACATCATCGACACCCCGGGCCTCGATGATCTCGTTGGTGAGACCATTCCGGCTCTTCGCGTGGCCGACACCTGCGTATTGCTCCTGAACGCGCACCACGGAGTGGAGGTTGGCACCGATCTGGTGTGGGAGCACATGCAACGATATGATCGCCCAGTAATCATCGGTCTGAACCAGCTCGACCACCCCAATGCCGACTTTGAGAGTACGGTGGGTCAAGCCAAGGAGCACTTCGGCAATGCCGTCACGGTGATGCAGTACCCGCTGGAGCAGGGCGAAGGATTCCACCGCATCATCGACCTGCTGAAGATGACCATGTATGTCTTCAAGGATGCTGGTGGCAAGCCCGAGAAACAGCCCATCCCGGCCAGCGAGTTGGAGAAAGCCAATAGCCTGCACAAGGAGTTGGTGGAGAAGGCCGCGGAGAATGATGAAGCCCTCATGGAGCACTACTTCGAGAAAGGCGAGCTCGATGAGGATGAGATGCGCAAGGGCCTAAAGCAGGGCATGATGAAGCGCACCTGCTTCCCCGTCTTCTGCCTGAGCGCGTTGCGCAACATGGGCAGTGGCCGCCTGATGGGCTACATCGATAATGTGGCGCCCGCAGCGCTGGAGATGCCCGCAGAGTCGCTAACCGACGGCGGCACGCTCGAATGCCGCGCAGATGGTCCGCCCGTGCTCTTCACCTTCAAGACCATGATTGAGCCGAAAGCCGGCCATATCACGCTCTTCAAGGTCATGAGCGGCGAAGTGAAGGAAGGCATGGAGTTGGTGAACGACAACACAGGCGCTGTTGAGCGCATCAATCAAATCACCATTACAAGGTGGATTGCGTCTTCAGCAGTCCGCGCATCCCGTACCGCGAGACCATCCGAAAGCCTGCAGAGGCCAGCTATCGCCATAAGAAGCAGACGGGCGGCAGCGGGCAGTTCGGCGAGGTACACCTGAAGATTGAGCCGTGGTACGAGGGCATGCCTGAGCCGCACGGCCATAGCGTGCGCGGCAAGGAGGAGCATGAGCTGCCCACCGGCGGCAAATTGGTCTTCTACAACTGCATCGTGGGCGGCGTCATCGACAACAAGTTCATGCCCAGCATCCTCAAGGGCGTGATGGAGAAGATGGAGCGCGGCCCGCTCACCGGATCGCCCGCGCGCGACATCCGCGTGATCGTGTACGATGGCAAGATGCACCCGGTGGACAGCAACGACATCAGCTTCAAGATCGCCGGGCTGCAAGCCTTCCGCGATGCCTTCACCAACGCCGATCCGCAATTGATGGAGCCGATCCAGGAACTGGAGGTGCGCGTGCCCGCCGACCTCATGGGCGATGTGATGACCGATCTGCAGGGGCGCCGCAGCATCGTGATGGGCATGGATAGCAGCGGCCGCTACCAGATCATCAAAGCGCACACGCCGCTAGCTGAATTGGATCGATACAGCACCACCCTGCGCAGCCTAACGCAAGGCCGCGGCACTTACACCGAGAAGTTCCACGCCTACCAGCCTGTGCCCAGCGAATTGCAGCACAAGCTGGTGAGCGGGCATAAGGAGGAAGAGGTGATGGCGTAACAACAGTGCAGTCCGACGAGCGCGCCCTGCGGGAGACCGTGGGGCGCGTTGTCGCAACAGACCCAATGACCACGACTACTTGATCGCCTTCTGCTCGTAAGTCCCGCTTCTATCGGCCTCAACCGCTGCCATCGACCATCCCGGTCAGATCGCGCGGAGGGGCCAGTCCAAGCTTCTGTTCTCAGTTCAAAAACATCTCGTTGAGCTGAAGTGCCCTAGCGCGCGAGAAGCCAGGGCGACCTCACGCAAATGCGCGCAAGCGTCGTCAAGCTTATCGAAGGGGAATCTCCACCCGTCCCCGGGCTATGGTGCCACAGCCTTTGATCGGCGCGACTCCATAGCAGCGATGGACCGATCAGGCAAGCATATGCTAGGCGAATCGCCGAGAGCCCTGCGGCCCCTCTTATTCTTAAATCGTGGTAGCCGATGAAGTTCATCTGCAAGCCATCGAAAGTCTCCTCCTTGCGGTTCGCTAGCACTCTTCGAACAGCCGCCATCGATGCTCTGAGCAGGTCGATGCGCAGGAGGCTGGCCCAATTGAATGACGTGTTCTCCTTGGTGGGTCATCGACCGATTGGAGCCCGCCGAACCGAAATCGCTGCCGCATCACGCGCTCTGCGTTCCCTCGTGGGACTCACCAGATGTCGAGGTCGCCGGATAGGCGGGAGCCAGCCCCACCGCATAACCGCCAACGATCATGTACTCAGCGCCGTGCCTGAGCAATGCGACAAACCTTTGAAGTCCTTGCTCAGCATGGATGTATGCCATGTATTGGGAACGAAGCACTCGAGTGCGGCCAAGCGTTCAATTGGGTGCGGCTCATCTTTCTGCTCCCTTCTGGGAGATGACCTTCGCCCATGCCTCCAAGATACGTCGCTGTTTCGCCCATGTGAAGTAGTGCTTGTTCAACGTGGTTATACCCCCCTGCCCGCAGGCCCTGCGACATGCAATCGGAATCCGACCTTCGCGCCCTGCCTTCGGCAGTCAAGCCTGCCTTCGGAAGGCATTCCCGCATGCGCCCCGCCCTTCTCGCTCTTGCCTTCGCGCCGTGCATCGCCATTGCCCAAGTTCCTGCAAGCCGGCAGAGCGCCGACACCACCCTGGTCTGCAAGAACATCACGGCATCGCGGGCCTTTGAGCGCATCGTGGTGGATGGCGTGCTCGACGAGCCTTCGTGGGCCACGGCGGCCATCGGCACCGAGTTCGTGCAGAACGAGCCACGGCCCAACGAGCCCAGCAAGTACCGTAGCGAGGTGCGCGTGCTCTTCAGCGATCATGCAATCCATGTGGGCGCCGTGCTCTACGACAACCCCGATAGCGTGATGATGCGCCTCAGCGGCCGCGACCAGATCGGCATCACCGATTGGTTCGGCATAACCTTGGATCCGTACGAGAGCGGTCGAAATGGTTTCCAGTTCGTGGTAACGGCGGCGGGTGTGCAATTGGATGCCATTGTGGCCAACGAAGAAGAGGATGAGAATTGGCATGCGGTCTGGCACAGCGCCACGAAGGTGACCGAGCAGGGCTGGGTGGCCGAGATGAGCATTCCCTATTCCGCCTTCCGTTTCCCGAAAGCCAAAGAGCATGTGTGGAGCGTGCAGTTCATGCGGCTCGTCGGCAGAGTGCGTGAGAAGAGCTTCTGGAACCCCATTGATCACTGAAAGAAGGCTGGCTGCGGCAATGCGGAGTGGTCACGGGCATCAACGGGATCGATGCGCCATTCCGCCTGATGCTGCTGCCATACGCTTCGGCCTACGCGCAGCACTTCCCGACAGATGAACCGGGAGAAAGCGATTGGAACAGTAGCTTCAACGGAGGCATGGATGTGAAACTCGGCCTCGGCGATGCGTACACGCTCGACATGACCTTGATCCCCGACTTCGGGCAGGTGGTGAGCGACAACGTGGTGCTGAACCTCTCGCCCTTCGAGGTCTATTTCAACGAGAACCGGCAGTTCTTCACCGAGGGGACGGAGCTCTTCCAGCGTGGCAATGTGTTCTACAGCCGCCGGATCGGTGGCGTGCCATTGCTGCGCGGCAACCTGTATTCGTCGTTGCAAGAAGGTGAAGCGGTGACCGAGGACCCCGGCGTGAGCAAGCTCATCAATGCCACCAAGATCAGCGGGCGCGGCGCGAAGGGCTTGGGATTCGGGGTGCTGAATGCCGTTACGCGCGCCACCTATGGTACCATCACCGACAGCACCGGCGCAACACGACCGAGTGCTCACCGATCCGCTCACGAACTATAACGTCTTCGTAGCCGACCAGCAACTGCGCAACAACGGCTACGTGAGCGTGATCAACACCAACGTGCTGCGCGATGGCGACACCTACGACGCGAACACCACCGCAATCGACCTGGTGGTGAACAACAAGAAGCGAACGGTGCAGGGCGGCGCCGTCGGTCGCATCACGCAGCAATACGGACCCGGCATCAAACGAGACCCGGGCTATTCCTACGAATTGGGCATCGCGAAAACAGGTGGGGCGCTCACCTACGGAAGCACGTACGAGGAGTTCTCGCCGGAGTATGACCCGAACGATCTCGGCTTCTGGCCTTGGGTGAATTACCGCAGCATCGAGCCGGAGTTGAGTTACGTGAACTACAAGCCCAAGGGGCCATGGCAGCGCTGGGGATATGGCTTCAATGGCGAATACTCGCGCGTGATCGTGCCTGACCACTTCTTCAACCTCGCGATGGAGGTGAACACCTTCCGCGTGCTGCGTGGTTTCAATGCGTTCGGCGGAAGCATACGCGCAGAGCCCGTTTTGACCTATGACCCCTTCGAGGCACGAGTGCCGGGCAGGCTCTACGAATTCCCGACGAACATCCGTTACGAGGCATGGATCAGCTCCAACTACAATCTGCCCTACGCCGTTGATATGCGCGGCGGCTACCGACGCTTCTACGAACGCGACCGGAAGAACATCTGGGCGGTCCTGGAGAACCGCTTCAGGCCAAGCGATAAGCTCTTCTTCATCCTTAGTGGCTGGCATGAATTCAAGGATGAGGATGTGGGTTGGGTGGCCTTCCATAACGATGACATCATACTGGGTCGTCGCGATCAATGGACCACGGAGATCGGGCTGGAGGGCAGCTACGTGTTCACCAACACGCTCTCGCTGAACACCCGCGCCCGCCATTATTGGAGCCGGGCACAATACGTGGAGTACCACACGCTCCTCTTGGATGGCAAGCTGGCTTCGACCGACTACACCGGGCTCTATGAGGATGGCAGTTCGCGCCACGATGTGGATTTCGATGCTTTCACGGTGGACCTCTGGTTGCGTTGGACATTCGCGCCAGGCAGCGAGATCACTTTGGGCTGGAAACACAACATCTTCGCACGCGAGGGCATCGTGCGGCAGAACTACATGGAGAATCTCCGCGACACTTGGGCGGCACCGGGCATCAACAGCATATCGCTCAAGGCGATCTGGTTCGTGGATGCAGGGCGATGGCTGAGCAGGAAGCAGAAATCATGAGGAACTCAGCGATCCCATTCCTGATTCTCTGCGCGTTGATGACCTCTCGGTGCAACCTCGCGCGCATGCACGGCCGCAAGAGCGACAATCGGTTGAAGCGGAACGATTACGCTGAGAGCACCATCGAGCAGAGCGGCCCGCGCTTCACGTGGTATCGCGAAAGCAGCAAGCCGAAACTCCTTTTGCTGCATGGCTACACAGGCACGGGTTCATTGCAATGGAGCAAGACCGCCAAGCTGCTGCGCAAGGACTACGACTGCATCATGCCCGACCTGCTGAGCCACGGGCGCAGCATGAAATGGGATACCACGCGCGCGGGCCTCAGCCTCGACGACCAAGCCGCGCACGTGATCGCCATGCTCGATGGCCTAGGCGTGAAGCATCCTATACCAGTGGTGGGCAACAGCTATGGCGGAGGTGTGGCTGCGCGATTGGCCGAGCTGCATCCGGAACGCATCAGCAAATTGGTGATCTACGATGGCCTTGTGAGCGATTACAGCGCTGCGCTAGCCGATAGCATCGCACGGGCGCATGGCGCGCCGAGCATGCTGGCCGTGATGCGCACGCCCACGCCCAAGGACATGCGCTTCGGCATTCGCCTTTCGCTATACCGCGACCCGCCTTTGCCGGGCTTCATCCTCAAGCAGATATACCGCGAATTCGCCGAGCCTTACCGTGCGGCGCAGATCACGCTGCTGAAGGACCTGCTCGCGCACGAGGATCAATTCAACAACAAGCGCTACGACTGGAAGATGCCCGTGTATCTGATCTGGGGCGAGCGCGATGAGTTGATCCCCAACGCTACAGGGAGAGCGGTGATGGCGCGCAACGGCATTCCTGAATCGCATTGGATCACCATTCCGCGCACGGGCCACGTCGCCAACATCGAGCGGCCGAAGGAGTTCGTGCGTGCGCTTACTGGGATCCTCGCGCGCTAATTCCTCAAGGCTCCTCGCGTGCCTTCGGGCAAACCGATCGCGTCGTTCTCGCGATCCATGTCGGCCATGCGCTGCAGCGGGTCAATCATCACGCCGGCGATCGCTCCGATATCGCCCTTGATCACGAAGGTGTAGGTGGGATCGGTCCACTGCCAAGGGCGCAGCAGCACGAATGCCTCCGCATCGCTATCGGCGCGTTTCGCTCCGCGTGCGAGAGAGAGCGGTATGTGATAGTGCGCCACTTGGCCATCGCGCGTGAACACTGCAACATCAACGGGCATGAGCTGCTCCTTCTTCCGTTCAACAGTGATGCGCACCGAATCGCCCACCTGCAGCACCTCCGAAACAGCGTAGTCCAGCGTGCGAGTAGTGTTCAGCCATTCATCGAAATACCAATCGAGCTCCAGTCCGCTCTGCTTCTCCATGGCACGCTCCAGATCGATGGGCTCAGGGTGCTTGAACTTGCATGCCTCGAAATAGCGCAGTAGTCCTCGAGACAGGGTCTTCTCCCCGATCACCGCGCCCAGTTGATGAACGAACATCTCACCGAAGCTGTAAGCGGTGGTCCCATAAGCGGCGTTGGTGATGAAATGATCGGCATGCATGATTGGAGCTTCATGCTTGCCACTTTCGACGAGTGCCTTGTAACCGAGGAAGGATGAGACATGCGGGTCATCGTCGCCACCGAAGAGATGCTGCATCACCTTGCTGCTGGCATATTCGGTCATGCCCTCATCCATCCACGCGAACCGGCCTTCGTTGCTGGCAAGGAGACCATAGTACCAGCTGTGAACGCTCTCGTGAACGCTAACGCCAACCAGGCTTCCGATCCGGCGCTTGCCGGTGATCAAGGTGAGCATGGGGTATTCCATGCCGCCATCGCCGCCCTGCACGAAACTGTACTGCGGCCACGGGTAACGCCCGAAGTGGGTGTTCATGAACCGGAAACTCTTCTCCATGTATCCGGGCAGGTCCTTCCACACCGCTTCGTATTCCGGCTGATCCTTGTAGAAGAAGTGCAACTCGGGTCCATCCGCCATGGGCTTCACCACATGCTTATAGCTCTTATCAGCGGCCCATGCGAAATCGTGCACGTCCTTGGCTTGGAAGCGCCAGGTGAGCTGCTGGCCATTGGGGCGCTTCACGGGCTTGCGCGATGGATAGCCGTGACCGATCTGTTCCGGATTCCGCAACACCCCAGTGGCAGCTATGGTGTACGCGCTATCAAGCGTGATGCGAACATCGAAATCTCCCCATACCCCATGGAACTCACGCCCCACATACGGTATGGCATGCCAGCCGCGCTGATCGTACTCGGCCAGCTTCGGATACCATTGCGCCATGCTGTAGGCCACGCTTTCGGCATTGTCGCGGCCGCTGCGGCGGATCTGCACCGGCACCTGACCGTGGAAATCGAAATCGAGCACGGTGCTCTTGCCAGGCAGGAGCGGCTGCGACAGTACAGCGCGCAGCACGGTGCCCAAATGCTCCAAGCGTACCTGCTTGCTCCCCTGCGCCATGCGGTCAACAATGAGTTCACCCATCTCGTGCGGCTTCAATGCGGAAATGCGATCGGTCACACGCTGATCCGGATCGGCGATGGTGCGCGATCGCACATCCATCTCACTGCCCGGTCTGAACGCATTGAAGTAAAGGTGGAAGAAGACCTCGTGCAGCGTATCGGGGCTGTTGTTGGTGTAGGCCAGCGCGGTACGGCCCATGAAGCGATGGTTCGTGGGATCAAGCGATACCTGCATATCGTAGCGCACGCGTTGTTGCCAGCGGTCGCATTGGCCATGTACAAGCAAGGATGTGCAGCACAGCGCAGCTGATGAGTGATTCAGACGGTCATGCGGCAAAAGAACGGAGGATGAGCCAAGGTATTGGCTGGGCGTGACAGCAACCCGGGTCAATGCAGAGGGTCACCTTTCACCTGAAGGCGCATTCATGGTTAGCGCGGGCAATACGAACACGGTCTGCGCTGTTGTTTGAACGTGCCACGAACCCCAAGCCCCATGATCACCCGAATCATCGCCCTGCTTGTCGTTGTCTTCTCGTGCGACTTGCGCATTGCCGCGCAAGCGCCCGCTTCTAACGAAGCGCGCACCACCCTCCTATTCGCCGTGAATGACTTCCGATTGGACGAGACAGCCTTGAGCGAACTGCAGCGTTTTGTGGCCGCCATGGACCGCAGCGAGGAGCATGAGTTCATCATCAGTGGTCATACCGACAGCGATGGCGGCACCGGCTTCAACGAAGTGCTGGCGAAGCACCGCGCTGCCAATGTGGGCGAGCGGCTCATCGCGCTAGGGGTGGCAACCGACCGCATCGGCACCAAGGCCTTCGGCGAGCGCAAGCCCGTGGCCGCGAATGCCAGTGCGGAGGAGAAACAGCTCAACCGCCGGGTCGAGATCCACTTCAGCCGACAAGCGTTAAGCGGTGTCGATGACCTGCAGCGGCGCATCGGCAACGCGCGCACCACCACCACGCGCATCGATCCTACGAATGCGCAATGGGTAGCGGGCCTGCAAGGCAGCGCGGTGCGAATCCCTAGCGGTGCGCTGCGCGATGCGGCGGGCAATCCGATGAAGGGCACTGTGGAAGTGACCGTGACCGAAGCACTGCAACTGGCCGACATGCTCGCAGAAGGTTTGAGCACCGTATCGGATGGACAATTGCTGATCACCGGCGGCATGCTGAAGGTGGAAGCCACCGATGCGAAAGGCAATTTGCTTCAGCTCGATAGCGCTGCCCGCATGCTCATCGCGTTGCCCGCATCGATGCGCGAAGAAGGCATGAGCCTCTTCACCTCAACCACCGGAACCGATTGGAGCAATACCGGCCAGCCACCAGCCGATCCCTGTCGCATGCCCGTGATCCGTGCGCCGCGCATGGCCTGGCCGGTTTTCGAGCGACCAACCTATAAACCCGATCTGGGCGCGCGCCCCCTGCTGCCAACGGAACCTGTACGGCCACGCGAGCCAGCACCTCCACGCCGCGAGAGCTACACGAGCAAAGTGGCCTGGTACCAAGCGCTCAACCGTGCGCGAATCGCCGCCGATGATCAGCGCCGTTTCGACAATGCGATGGCGGTGTACGAGGAGAAACTGCAGGGCTATCAGCGCAAGATGGACCGCTACCAGGACGAATGCAAGACATGGCCGACGCGATATGCCGCGCACAAATCAGCTTTCGCCGAATGGCAGTCGGATACAGCATGCGCGCGCGAGGACTTCTGGAAGGTGATCATGCCACAGGCCGAAGAGCGCTTCAAAGAGCAACTGGATCACGCGCATGCGTTGCACGCCAAACGCGTGGAGGCCTGGCGTGCGGGCAACGAGGAGCGCGTGCAGCTCTATGGTCGCTGCCTCGATAGCCTCGGCTTGAAGGATGGCAACGCGTTGCAGGGTTATGTGTTCGCCACCAATGCACTGGGCTGGATCAACTGCGACCGTTTCTACGATGTGCCGAAAGCGCAGCAGTACGAGATGATCGTGCAGGACCCCGACACCGCGAAGAAGCATGTGTACCTCGTGTTCAACCGGATCAACTGCATGATGCAGCTGCCGCGATACCCCGATGGTCGTTTCCATCAAGGCGGATTGCCGCGCCACGAGCCGGCGACGCTCGTCGCTTACAAAGTGGTCGATGGCAAAGCATGGCTCTGCAAGACTGATGTGCGCAACGGGCAGTCGCCGAAGCTCGACTTCAAACCGAGCACGATTGCCGAAGTGCGTACCGCCATTCAAGGACTTCGGGGCGGATGATATCTTGCCCACCATGGAAGAGCAAGCAAAGCTGCCTGGACAGGAGCCACTGCCGCACGGAAATCCGCAGCTTCCTCCTTCGCGTTACGAGGATGTCGATCATACACTGCGGACCACCGCGACTACCTCCTGATCCAGAGTCGTGTGAATCTGATGGCCATCAGCCAGATGAGCGACCTGAAGGCGAACCTGATGCTCACGCTCTCGGCGGTGCTGCTACAATTCGCCCTGAGCAAGGTGAGTGATCATACCCTTGAAGGACCGAAAGCTCACTACTGGGTAATGGTGATCGGCGCCCTCGTCACCATCCTGCTCTGCGCCTACGCCACCTTGCCCAAGGGAAAACTGCTGCGCAACACCATCAAGGAGAATGGCCCCTTGCCCAAGGGATTCAACTTGCTCTTCTTCACTTCGTACATCCAACTCTCCCTGCCCGTTTTCAAGGCTCGCATGCACCAAGTGCTTTCCTCACCTCCGCGCAGCCACGATGCCATACTGGAAGAGCTGCACACGCACGGCCGCTTCATCGCACAGCAGAAATACGTGCCGCTGCGCTTGGCCTACTTCAGCTTCTTGCTCACCTGGCTGGCGGGCGCGATGCTGTATGCGATGGCTTGATCGACGAGTAACAAATGGGGGCTCTCTGCCCGATGGTTCTAGAGCCTGTGAACGCGTATTCCTGTGCGCCAAGGTTCACTCCACCTTTAGCAGCACCCACCCATCAATTGTTTCCACTTCACGCGCGCCCTGTTCCAAAGCCCTCGCCCAATTGCGCTGCGGATGCAAACCTAGCCATTGCGCTTCAAGGTCAAACGGCTTCGCGACGACAACTGACCCGGCAACGAATCGATCCACCTCGGCCTGCCACAGCTCCGTGACAGCGATGCCTGGCAAATAGGTTCCGGCGGCAGCGCCAAGGCCGTGCGTGTACACATGCGTTGGCTCAAGCGCCACGACTTTGGTGAGCACTTCACGCTCGATGCGCGCTTGTTGCACGAAAGGCGAGATCGCGCGCACGCACAAAGCCACTTGCGCGACAACAGTGCATGCAAGCACGACGGCGCGCAAGCTACTTCGACTCTCAAGCCACGCCCACGCACGCTGGAAGGCTGGCCAGAGCATCACCAGCGCGAAGGGTTGCGCAAGTAGGAGCACACGGTCGTTCTGGTACGGCATGCCACCTACAAAGACCGCATAAGAGATGAAGAGCGTGGCGGCCAACTGCGTGCGTGCATCGCTCCAATCGCTCCGGCGGAAGAATGGAACGAGCGCGATGCCGAAGGGAATGAAGCCCGGATGCACTGGCGCCAGCAGCAATACACCACGTTGAGCAGGCGATAGCTCAAAGTAGCCGTCGTCGCTGTGATGCTCACTGCGAATCAGGTTCTGCGACGACCAGTCCTCCACCGGCAGGCCGACCATGAGCGCAGCGGATGGCATGAATAGACCCGCAACCACGAGGAGCGATGACCATTCAAGAAGGAGACCCGCTGTCGCATCAATCATGTGAAACAGCGCCCAACCCAGCAGCACGATCGCGATGGGCGCAACGGCCAAACGGAACGAAAATCCGACGGCGAGCGCAAGAAGCATCCAGAGCAGCCGGGGCTTCCTGCCATCGTCCATCCACCGCACACATTGCATGAAGGCCAGCGCGCATGAAGCGATGGCCGCCATATCACTCATCACCGCCATGCTTTGGCGCAGCAGGAAGGGCGAGAGCGCCATGCCGAAGAATATGAAGGCCAGCAAAGGCGAGGCATTCTGCACCTCATCATTCGTACCAAATCGCAGCACATGTGTCAAAGCGAACATCGCCAGCACCAGTGCCGCCGCAGAGATCAATCGCAACGCAAGCAACTCCCCTATTCCTGTCGCGCCGATCAACGCACCCAGCAACGGATAGCCGTGCGGATGCTCCTGCATGCGCGGCCATGCCTCGCCACCGAAAGCTCGCGCCCACTCACGCGCGATCCGCAGGTAATCGTGGGCATCCTGGCCATTGAGCCCTTGGTAGCCGGTAGCGGCGCACCAAAGCAGCGCAGCGGCCAACGGGAGCAGAAGCAGGGCGAATCGCAGGCGCTTAAATCCCATGGCCATCAGGCGCCGAATGTAGAAGGCCATTTCAGGCAGCGTGCGTGGACCTATGCGCGTCTTCACGCCAGCAACCCGACCTTCGCACCCAAGCATGCGCCTCGCATCACCCGCTATCGACGAACGCGCTAAGGCCCGCGCCGCATTACGCGTGCTGGCCTACTTCGATGTGTTCGATCACCCGCTCACGGTTGCCGAACTGGCGCGCTTCACCGGGCAGGAAGAGGATGAGGCGCGCGATGCCCTGGCCGAATTGCTGATCGCGGGCACGGTGCGCCAGCACTTGGGCTACTGGTCATTGGGCGATGCCCGGAAAGCAGCGCTCGCCCGCATCGCCGACGAGGATCGCGCGCAGCGACGCATGCCCAAGGCCCTGCGCATGTCTGCGCTAATTGCGCGCTTCCCCTTCGTGCGCGCGGTCTTCATCAGCGGCAGCTTGAGCAAGGGCCGCCTCGATGCCGAAGGTGATATCGACTTCTTCATCATCACGGCACCGGGACGCCTGTGGGTGGCGCGCACCATGCTCGTGCTCTTCAAGAAGCTGTTCCTGCTCAACAGCCGCCGCGACTTCTGCGTCAACTACTTCATCGACACCGAGCACCTCACGATCGAGGATCGCAACCGATACACCGCAACGGAAGTCGTAACGCTGATACCGACCTACGGCAATGGCACCACCGAAGCCTTCTTCGCGCGCAACGCGTGGGCCTTCGTCGTTATCCGCATGCGCTACCGCCGCGCAGCCGCAGGTGATCGTCGGCCATACGCGTCCGAAGCGCTTTCCCGGAACGCATACTGAACGGAAGGATCGGCGCGGCATTCGACGCATTCTGCATGCAGCTCACCTGGCGCTTCTGGCGCTTCAAGTTCAGCGATATGGACCCGCGCACCTTCGACCTCGCACTGCGCACGCGCACCTACGTGAGCAAACACCACCCGCGCAATTTCCAGCAGCGCGTGCTCGATGCCTACCAAACGAAGCTCACCAAGCTCGAAGAACAGCTCAACTGAGCATGGCCCGCATCCTGCTCACGCACGCCTACCTCTATCGGCTCGACCTAAGCAATGGCGCGACCAACGGCCTTATGCGCCGCTGGGCACTTTGATGGCCGCTGCCGTGCTGCGCGAAGCCGGGCACGATGTGCATGTGCATGACATGGGCTTGGCGCGTTCGGCCGATGAGCTACAACCAGCGCTTGATCGCGTGAAGCCCGAGATCCTCGTGATCCACGACGACGGCTTCAACTACCTCACCAAGATGTGCCTCACGGTGATGCGCCAGGCCGCCTTCCGCATGATCGCGCTGGGCAAGGCGCGCAATTGCATGGTGGCAGTGAACAGCAGCGATGCCAGCGATCACGCCGAAGCCTATCTGCAGCAAGGTGCCGACGCTGTTGTGCATGGCGAGCGAGGCCACATTGCGCGAGCTGTGCCAGCATTGGAGCAGAAGGCATTGCTGGAAAGCGACAATGGGCATCGCGTGCTTGGGCGACGACGGCTTCCGCACAAATGCCAAACGTCCCGTGATGCGCGAACTCGACGCTTTGCCCATGGCGGCCTGGGACCTCATCGACCTGAAGCCCTACCGCGAGATCTGGATGCGCGCGCACGGCCACTGGGCCATCAACCTCGCTACCACGCGCGGCTGCCCGTTCAAGTGCAACTGGTGCGCGAAGCCAATCTACGGCAATCGCTACAACAGCCGCTCGCCGGAGCACGTGGCCGATGAAGTGGCGTGGCTCAGCGCGCACCACGCACCCGATCGCATCTGGTTCGCCGACGACATCTTCGGACTGAAGCCCGGCTGGGTGCAGGGCTATCGCGATGCATTGCGCGAACGCGGATTGCACATCCCTTACAAGATCCAGAGCCGCGTTGACCTGCTGCTCGAGGGCGATGCGATCGATGCGCTCGTTGCCAGCGGCCTCGAAGAAGCGTGGGTGGGTGCTGAGAGCGGCAGTCAGCGCATCCTCGATGCCATGGACAAGGGCACCACGGTAGAGCAGATCCGCGAGGCCACGCGCTTGCTGCAATCGAAAGGCGTGCGCGTCGGCTTCTTTTTGCAGTTCGGCTACCTCGGCGAAACAGACGAGGACATCGCGAAGACGATCGCGATGGTGGATGAGTTGATGCCCGACGACATTGGCGTAAGCGTCTCGTACCCGCTGCCCGGCACCAAGTTCCACGAGAAGGTGAAGGCCGAACTGGACACCAAGGCCAACTGGACCGACAGTGACGACCTCGCGCTGCTCTTCCGCAGCACGCACCGGCCGGCCTTCTACAAGCGCTTGCATCGTTACGTGCATAAGCGCTTCAGGCGGAAACAGGCCTTGATGGCCTTGCGCGGGAAAGGCGAAGGCGTGCTGCGCGCATTGAGCGCGGCCTACTACGTACCCGCAGCGGCCATCGACAGCGTGCGTCTCCAACGGCTCGCGCGCAACTGAGTCATGCACGCAGCAGAGAACGCCACTGCCGTGCGCGAAGCCTTCTCACGGCAATCGCCCGTATTCGACCAGATCGATGTGAGCAATGCCATCATTTCACGCATGCGCGGTATCGTTCGTGCGGAAGCGGTGCGGCACATGCGCCCGGGTGAAACACTACTCGAACTGAACGCAGGCACCGGCATCGACAGCTTCTGGTTCGCGGAGCAAGGACTGAAGGTCTTGACCACGGATGATGCACCGGGCATGGTGATGCAAATCGAGGCAAAGCGTGCTGCGAATCCTGCAACGAAAGTTGAAGCGATGCGCTGCTCCTTCCTCGACCTCGAACGACTCGGCGATCGCCGCTTCAATCATGTCTTCAGCAACTTCGGTGGGTTGAACTGCACGGATCGATTGGATGTGGTGCTGCATGGCATCGATCGTCTGCTGCTCCCCGGTGGCACCTGCGCACTCGTGATCATGCCGCGCTTCAGTCCGTGGGAATTGCTGGCCGTGCTGAAGGGCCGCATCCGATATGCCTTCCGGCGCTTCAAGAAAGCAGGCACCGCTGCGCGATTGGAAGGCGTCACCTTCACCTGCTACTACTACTCGCCCCGTTTCGTGATGCGCCACCTCGGACCCGGCTATGAATTGATCGCTCAGCGCGCGCTATCGCTGATGGTTCCACTTCCGCATCATGATCAGTTCCCGCAGCTTTGGCCGCGCTTGTATCGCGTGCTGCACCGGCTTCAAGAAGGCATCGCGCACCGCTGGCCCTTCAACCTGTGGGGCGACCACTTCCTCATCGCGCTCCGCAAACGGCCATGAGCGCTTGGCCTTGGCTTGAATCGTTTCCACTGGCGAATGGCGTTCGCATCGTTGAAGCTCCTTCAGCTTTCGAGGCGCTCTATGCCGAAGCGCGGAAGAAGGAGCGCCGCGTGCTCACCGACGAACAAGTAGCGCGGCTTCCCGATGGCAAGGGCCTTTGGAACGTTGCGGAATGGCGCATCCGCAGCAAGGGCGCAACACGCCTGCTGGGATCGCTGAACGCACAAGGCAAAGCGCTGCGCGTGCTCGAAGTGGGATGCGGAAACGGCTGGCTCTCTGGTCGCATGGCAGCAGCCGGTCACCTTGTGCTCGGCATCGATGCCTTCACCGAAGAGTTGGAACAGGCAGCGCGCGTCTTCCCGTCAGTCTCATTCGCCCGCGCTGATCTCCATTCCAGCGCAATACCAGTTGGCAGCTTCGATGCGATCGTCTTCGCTGCGAGCATCCAGTACTTCGACTCACCTCATGCGGTTGTGAAACGCGCGCTCGATTTGCTCGCGCCGAATGGGAGCATCCAAATCCTCGACAGCATCCTATACCCGAGCGAGGCCACAGCGGCCGCCGCTCAGGAACGCACGCGCAACTACTACGCTCAACTCGGTGTATCTGCATTGGCCGCGCATTACCACGCGCATGCACTGGGCGACTTCATGCCCTTCGGCGCTGCGATCAGCGCGGCGCGCGATCACGGTTCATGCAATTGCTCAGCGGCGATGCCTCGCCGTTCACGCATCTCGTGATCGGAAGCGGGCAAGGCTGCTCGCCGAAAACACATCTGAGGAAGGTGGCCACACCTTAAAGGCGACCCTCCCTTCGTCCCACTCACCGCAGCCACCACCAGATAGCCGCTCGTGGAACAACGCTACTTCTTCGTGCTGTACTTCACCGCGCCTTGCGCCACCAGGTGCTCGATGTCGTTGTTAATGCTGAGGATGAGCAAGCTGGTGGCCGTGCAGAACACCGGGCTGGTGATGCAGTGGTGGCCGTTCCAGCTGCCGTCCTGGTTCTGGATGCTGGTGAGGCGGCCCGTGGTCTGTTGGTACCAATTCTTCCAGCCTTGGTCCTTGGCGATCACGAGCGATTCGCCTGTTTGCAGGAAGCTGAGGAACTCCTCGCCGCCGTTGTTGCCGAAACCGCTGATCACGTTGTCGGCCTGCGCTTGCTGTTTCGCAGCCTCGTACACTTGGTAAGCGGTGTTCAAGCGCTCGGCTTCGCTGCGCGAAACGCCCGCATCCTCCAAGGTCTTCACGGTAACCGGCGCATCCTTCTTGATTTTCCCTTCCTTTTTCGCTTGAATCACGACTTCATTCAGCTCGCGGGCCTCAGCGGCGCTATTGCGCGTGCTTCCGCTCACGGCGTATAGGGTGATGCCCGCGGCGCGCTCGGTAGCCACGGTGCCTTTGTTTGCATCGAAGTTGCCCTTCTGGTAATCGCGCGCCAGCTTCAGCGATTCATCATCAACGTTAGCGCCCTGTGACTTCGCGCTTTCCAACGCGGTAGCCGCGAAGCTGCTCTGGAGCACGCCCGCCCAACCATCGCCGCGCTGACTGCCGTCGCTGTTCTGCCCGCGCTGGATCATGTCAACGCAGGTGTTGAGCGCACGCATGGCACGGAGCCGCTTCGGATGCTGCCCGTTCAGTTTGGCCACGAGGTTGCTGAGGAATTGCGCGGTGAGCGCCACATCGATGTTGGCGCCAAGCTTGGCCTGGATCTGCGTGCCTTGCAGCTGCGTGATGTTGATGGCATTCTTCGGCGCGCTCTCGACTTGCTTCAAGAGATACTCGGTGGCGCGACTCAGTTGCTGCGCATGCGGACCTTGATCGAGCGTGCTTCCCATTCGCATGATGGCCATGGCCACCATGGCGGTGGTAGCGGGATCAGTGCTCACCGCATGCGGATCCGTGATGTCCTGGCGCGAATGCGAGCCTGCGCCGTAGCCACCATCACTAGCCTGAGCACCCACTAGCCATTGCAACGCACGCTGCTCCGACTGAAGCACTTTGGCGGGGGTGGCGAGCACGAAGCTGCTATCGAGCCCCTCGCCTTCATACACTGTCATGAACACGCAGCCCTTGGGCTTGGGGGCTTCGCAGCATTCCTTGTGGTCGGAATGCGCGATGGGGGTGCGTGAAGTTGGACGGAACGAAACGAGCAATGCGGCGATGCCTGCTGTGCTAGCAATCGCGGCGATGACGAAAACGTGCTTTCTCATGGCGTGTGCGTTTGGGCCTTTCCGCTGAGATGCGGAGGAAGGGCGATTTGCACACGCGGTACCCGCAAATACCGATCAGGTTCAATGCTTGGCGAAATACCTTCGGCCATGCGCCTAATCGCCCTCGCCGCACTTTTAGCCTCCACCGCCTTGCTCGCCCAGCCCGCGTTCTCCATTTCAGCCTGGATGCGCAACAACGCGCCAACTTCGAGCAATGGGTAGCCAACGGTGGAAGCGTCATGGGCATTCATGCGGCCAGCGACACCTATCGCCACAGCAGCGCCAATGGCAACAACACCGGCACCTGGGATTTCTATTCGGAGCTGATCGGCGCAAGCGTGCAAGAGAACCCGAACCATGTGGCTGGCACACCCGCGTACACGATGCAGCATGTCGGCCTGCATGCCAGCACCGCGAACCTGCCCGACCCTTGGGTGAAGGACGAGGAGTACTACTACTGGGAAGGCGGCTACTTCGGCACCGACAACACCGAAGCGCTTCGCGTGGAAGAGACCATCGGACCCAACGGACAGGTGAACAGCTACGATGCGGAACGGCCCATGAGCTGGTTTCGCATCCTACCCAATGGCTCACGCGTGTTCTACACCGCGCTGGGTCATGCGCAAAGCAATTACACGAGTGATATGCTCTTCCGCACGCATATCAGGGATGCAATGGTTTGGCTGTTAGGCGATGCGACGAACATGCGCGAATCCTCAACTGCTTCGGTCAGGATCTGGCCGAACCCGAGCGAAGGCCAAGTGCATGTTCTTTCGACCTCTCGTTCTTGGGAATCGCCAATCGTCTTGCGCGACGCATCCGGAAGAGAACTCTCCCAAATAATCGCACGGGGGAATCGGGCCACGCTTAATTTAAGCCAACTAGAAGACGGCATGTACTTCATACAGGCGAGCGGTCGTACGACGCCCTTGCTTCTGCTCAGATAAATAGGATGCCGTCTCGGTCAGTTGTGACCGCGCCCGCGCTGCACCCCGATCATATCGCCTGTTTTGCAGACAACCGCACCCACGCCTGCATAAGCGACAGCAGCCATTCCCTTCAGGACGCTCTGCTTCTTCTTGAACCCCCAAACATCCTTGAGGAAGAGCGGGAAATTCTGCGCGTTCAGCAGGTCGAAGGCAACTGAAATCGTTGGTTCCAGGCTCTTAGCGGTATGCCAGATGCCATAAGGGATGAAGAGGGTCTCGCCCGCGCCAACGACGAAGGTTATCGGAGTCGCCTTGCTGTATAGCGGGAACTTCTCCAGATCAACGTTCTCGATGTCGGGAATGGAACTCTTCCAGGTGTTCGTGGTTTCAGGATAGAGGTATTGCTCTTGACCGCGCGGCCAAACGGTGAACTCCTTGTTGCCGTAGAGCTGGTTGATCCAGGCGCTCAGATGGTAGTAGTCGAGGTGCACATAAGGGAACTTACCACCCGGTCCACCAATGAACATCTCCAAAGCACTGCCCCAGTAACCGCGCTTGAACCAAGAGCTTTGAAGCCAATTCGGCTTCGCGAAGCCCATATCGAGCGGCGACACCATTTGCACGAGCTCTGGCAACTGCGTCGGCAGGTGGAATTTGCACGGATAAGGCACCGGCCGGGTCGTGTCCTTACCCTCCACGAGGTCGAGGATCTCGTTCATCGAATACTCCTTCCCATCGACCATGGTGCGTCGTGTGCCGAAGCGCTCACGCAGGTAATCCGGAGTGAAGGTGTCATAGGCTCCCCAGACCTTCGATGCGTTCTTGAACACTAGCGGCACACCTGCCTTCCAGTGCTCTTCGAAGAACTGCTCGTAGCTCATTTCGCCGGCTTCGACCTTCTTGACCTCCATGACCGTGTTGTTGGTGTATAAAATGAGGGCGCTTGAACGCCGATGGCCTCACAAGGATTCAGGCCGTTCGGAGGTCGAATCTATGACTCCACATGAATGATAGCCAGAAGAGCCCAGAGACCAAGGCTGGCCTTGCCGAATCGCCAATGGCCGGCCCCTTAAGCCTCCTGCATCTTCTTAGCCTCACGCTTACGATCGTTCTCGTTCAGGAAGATCTTGCGGATGCGCAGGTTCTTGGGCGTCACCTCGAGGTACTCATCCTCGGCGATGTACTCCATGCATTCCTCCAGTGAGAATTTCACGGCAGGCGCGATGTTGAGCTTCTCATCGGTGCCGCTCGCGCGCATGTTGGTGAGCTTCTTGGTGCGCACCACGTTCACCACCAGTTCCTCGCCCGGCTTCGGGCTCTCACCGATCACCTGGCCGGAATAGATCTCCTCGCCGGGGTCCACGAAGAACTTGCCGCGGTCCTGCAGCTTGTCCAGCGCGTAGGCCACCACGCCACCTTGCTCTCCGCTCACGATGCAGCCTGGGCGAGGTGCTTGGATCTGACCTTTGAAAGGCTCGTAGCCCTTGAAGCGGTGCGCGATGATCGCTTCGCCCTCCGTGGCGGTGAGCAGCACGTTGCGCAGGCCGATGATACCGCGCGCGGGGATGCTGAACTCGAGAACGGTGCGGTCGCTCTTCTGCTCGATGTTGAGGATCTCGCCCTTGCGACGCGTCACGTGATCGATCACGCGGCTGCTGAATTGATCGGGAACCTGAACGGTGAGCATCTCAATGGGCTCATGCTTCGAGCCATCAATCTCCTTGTACAGCACCTGCGGCTGGCCCAACTGGAATTCGTATCCCTCGCGGCGCATGGTCTCCACAAGGATGCTCAGATGCAGGATGCCACGGCCGAAGACCAGCAAGCGGTCGGGGCTGTCGGTCTCCTGCAATCGCATCGCGAGGTTCTTCTCGATCTCCTTGAACAAACGGTCGCGAACATGGCGGCTGGTCACGAACTGGCCCTCTTTGCCGAAGAATGGTGAGTTATTGATCGTGAAGAGCATGCTCATGGTGGGCTCATCCACCTTGAACTTGGCGAGGCCTTCAGGGTTCTCAGCGTCAGCGATGGTGTCGCCGATGTCGAAGCTCTCGAGGCCCATCACGGCTACGATCTCGCCGCTGCCCACTTCCGTTTTCACCTTCTCCTTGCCGAGGCCCTCGAATACCATCAGTTCCTTCACCTGGCCCTTCGCCGAACCACCGGTATTCTTCACAAGCGTCACCTGCTGTCCAGCTTTGATGCTGCCACGGCTCACACGGCCAACGGCGATGCGTCCCTGGAAGCTGCTGTAATCGAGGCTGGTGATACGGAGCTGCAACGTGCCATCGGCTTTCTTGGGCGCGGGCACATGCTGCACGATCACGTCCAGCAGGTGGCTCACATCCTCGGTGGGCGTCTTCCAATCGGGTCCCATCCAGCCCTGCTTGCTGCTGCCGTAAACCACCGGGAAATTCAGCTGATCCTCCGTGGCATCGAGCGCGAACATCAGATCGAACACCGCCTCATGCACCTCTTCCGGGGTGCAATTCGGCTTGTCCACCTTGTTGATCACCACAACGGGCTTCAGACCGAGTTCGATGGCCTTTCCCAGCACGAAGCGCGTTTGCGGCATCGGGCCCTCGAAGGCATCAACGAGCAGGATCACGCCATCGGCCATGTTGAGCACGCGCTCCACCTCACCGCCGAAATCGCTGTGGCCGGGGGTGTCGATGATGTTGATCTTGACGCCCTTGTAGCGAACGCTCACGTTCTTGGCTAGGATGGTGATGCCGCGCTCGCGCTCCAGATCATTGTTATCGAGCAGCAGGTCCTTCACCTCTTCGTTCACGCGGAACAGCTGGCATTGGTGCAGGATCTTATCAACCAGGGTGGTCTTGCCGTGGTCGACGTGGGCGATGATGGCGATGTTGCGCAGCTCTGTCATGGTTTCTATCGAAAAAGCGCGCGAATGTAGGGCTTCCGAGCGCTCCGGAGGACCGGGGGCAACGCTCCGCGTGATTGGAACGGTTCAAACGCCCGAAGCCGCAGCAACCCGGCCATTACATTTGCAGCCATGCAGATGACCGAGCAACAGCACAGCGTGGAGCGGATCTTCCGCGACTATCTGGAGCAGCACGGGCACCGCAAGACTCCCGAGCGCTTCGCGATCCTCTCGGAGGTGTATGCCCACGAGGGCCACTTCGACATCGAGCGACTCTACGGGCGCATGAAGAAGAAGAATTACCAGGTGAGCCGTGCCACGCTTTACAACACCATGGATCTGCTGATCGAGTGCGACCTGGTGCGCAAGCATCGCTTCAACGACACGCAGTCGTGGTTCGAGCGGGCTCATGCCTACCGCCAGCACGACCATGTGATCTGCGACGTATGCGGGAACGTGGCTGAATTCTGCGACCCCCGCATCCAGCAGATCCGCAACAACGTGTCCGAAGCATTGGGCTTCCGCGTTAGAAGCCACGCCCTGCACATCCACGGCACCTGTGCCGCCTGCCAAGCCAAACGCGAGAATTGATGACCACCACCGAACGCCCTCCATTCGACCTGGAACTCTCCGAGAACCAGGGCATCCGGATCTTCCACCTCAAAGGCCGCCTCATGGACCAGCATCAGGCTGATCGCCTCATGGCGGCTTTCGACACCGAGGTGGATGCGGGCCATACAAGCGTGGTGCTCGATATGGGCGAACTCTTGTACATGAACAGCACCGGGCTCAACATCCTGATCAGCGTGCTCACCCGCACGCGCAATGCCGGCGGTGATACGCTGATCGCTCGCGTAAGCACAAGCGTTCGCCAGCTGTTCGTTGTCACCAAGCTCGATTCGGTCTTCATCCTCACCGATACCGTGGATGAGGCCGTGGCGAAAATCAAGGCCTGACCGTGAGCAGCGCACGCATGGATGTGCTCCTCGGTGCCCAGTGGGGCGACGAGGGCAAGGGCAAGGTCGTTG
This sequence comes from Flavobacteriales bacterium, assembly GCA_016713865.1. GTDB lineage: Bacteria > Bacteroidota > Bacteroidia > Flavobacteriales_F > PHOS-HE28 > PHOS-HE28. The sequence continues at coordinate 51,748 of JADJOG010000008.1, forward strand.
ATGTGATAGCGCCCGATTACGATGTGATCGCACGCTTCCAGGGCGGACCCAATGCAGGGCACACGTTGATCTTCGAGGGCACCAAGCATGTGCTGCACACCATACCCAGCGGCGTGTTCCGCGAGGGTACGGTGAACCTCGTTGGCAATGGCGTTGTAGTGGACCCGGTGATCTTCCTGCGTGAAGTACGTTCGCTCGAAGCGGCCGGCGTCAACATCCGCGCAGCCCTGCTGCTTTCGAGGCGCGCGCACTTGATCCTGCCCACGCACCGCGCGCTCGATGCCGCCAGCGAGGCCGAAAAAGGCAAGCAGCGCATCGGCAGCACGCTCAAGGGCATCGGCCCGACCTACATGGACAAGACAGGCCGCAATGGCATGCGCTTGAGCGATCTCTTCCAGCCCGATTTCGCAGAGCGCTACGCGAGCCTTGTGCGCAAGCACGAGCGACTGCTCTCGCAATTCGGGCACGAAGGCAGCGTGAAGGAGACCGAAGCCGAATGGCTCGACGCGATCGAGCAGCTGCGTTCCTTCAGCACCGTTGATTGCGAGCATTACCTCGACGCCGCGCTGCGGTCAGGCAAGCGCGTGCTGGCCGAAGGCGCGCAAGGCACCTTGCTCGACATCGACTTCGGCACCTACCCGTACGTGACCAGCAGCAGCACGATCAGCGCTGGCGCCTGCACCGGACTCGGTGTGGCACCCAACCGCATCGGCACCATCACCGGCATCTTCAAGGCCTATTGCACCCGCGTGGGCAGCGGCCCCTTCCCCACCGAATTGAACGATGCCGTTGGCGAACGCATGCGTACTGCCGGCCATGAGTTCGGCAGCACCACTGGCCGCCCACGCCGCTGTGGCTGGCTCGATCTGCCTGCCTTGCGCTTCGCAGTGATGGTCAATGGCATCAGCGAATTGGCCATGATGAAGGCCGATGTGCTCTGCGGATTCGATACCGTGCGCATCTGCACGCACTACAAGGTGAACGGACAGCTCACCGACCGCATGCCGTACGATGTCACGAATGGCATCGAACCGGTTTATGAGGACATGCGCGGCTGGGATGCCGCGAGCGTTGCGCAAGGCGTGCCCAGCGAACTTGAGACATACATCAGCCGGATCGAAGAGGCGGTGGGCGTACCAATCACTTTGGTTTCGCTAGGCCCCGACCGCAAGGAGACGATCCACCGCAAGGCGGAGCGAGTGGCCTGATCGCCATGGCGCCGTCGAAGAAGCGCCCCGCAAATCCTCGCAGCGCGGAGCTGCCTGCAGGTTTCCGTGAGCGCATGGCGCAACGCTTCGGTGCGGAAACCTCGGACCTGCTCGAATCGCTGCGCGCTGAAGCGCCCATCAGCATACGGTTGAATCCACTGAAGTCCGCAGCCATCAACGCGGAACATGTTCCGTGGTGCGCCCAAGGACGTTACCTGGAGCAACGGCCTGCCTTCACGCTTGATCCGCTGTTGCATGCCGGAGCCTACTACGTGCAGGAGGCATCATCAATGCTTCTCGAACAAGCGTTGAAAGCGTGCGGCGCGCTAACGACTGATGTGCTCGCGCTCGATCTCTGCGCGGCGCCCGGTGGCAAGAGCACGCACCTGCTCTCGCTGCTCACTGAGGGATCGCTGCTCGTGGCTAATGAGCCGGTTGCCGCACGTCGCGCCGTGCTCGCGGAGAACCTGTGGAAGCATGGCGCCACTAAAGCCATTGTAACCGGAAGCGATCCCAGCGACCTGAGCTCCATGCCAGAGACCTTTGACCTGATACTGGTTGACGCGCCTTGCTCGGGCGAGGGCTTGTTCCGAAGAGATGCCTTCGCGCGTGAGCAATGGTCGCCGCGATTGGTGCAGCAATGCGCCACGCTCCAGAGCAGGATACTCGATCATGCCTGGAACGCACTGGCCCCCGGCGGCTACCTGATCTATAGCACTTGCACATGGGAATTGGAAGAGGATGAAGCGCAGGCCGCTCGACTGATTGCCATGGGCGCCGAGGCCATCGACCTTGATCCGCCACCAGACTGGGGACTGCTGCGCGTTGAGCACGCAGGAGCCATCGGCTATCTCTGCTTGCCGCATCGCGTGCGCGGCGAAGGCTTCTTCATGAGCGTTGTGCGCAAGCCGGGAGAAACCCTGGCCCGAGCCAGCAAAGCGCACCGCTGCCTCGGGGGAACGCTTGCCATGGATTAAGGCTGATCAGGCGTTCGTGATTCACGAGTCAGCCGGTCTGCTTTACGCGCAGCCTGCTCGATGGAGCGAAGCCATCAATCGCATCGGGCTTCGCATGGCTCATCCGGGCGTTCCCGTAGCCGAGCGAAAGGGGAACGAATGGCAACCGCATCCGGCCGTTGCGCTTTCCACTGCTATTGATGCACAGGCCTGCGCGATCATCGATGCCGACCACGAAACGGCCCTCCACTACTTGCGCGGCAATGCGCTACCGGCACAAAGCGCGCATGGAACAGCACTGGTAATGCATCAAGGTTTAGGGATTGGCTGGGTGCAGGGTGCTGGTAACCGCTGGAACAATCGATGGCCAGCACCGTGGCGCGTGCGTCAAGCGACTTCTCCGCTGCCACCTGTACCTTGGTCGATGCCATAGTGCCATGCTGAACGGATTCCTCGATTGGTTCGAAGAGCACAAGACGGGCGTGATAGGCACGCTCACGCTGCACACGCTTGTGCTGTTCGTATGCACCATGCTTTACATGCGTGCGACACCCCGTGAGGATGAAGTGAGCGATATGCGGATCGAAGTGATCTCCGAGCCCGAAGCAGAGCAACTGGTGCAGAAGATCCTCGATGAGGATGCCGGGATCACGGAGAAGGTCACGAACCTCACCAGCAATGTGACCGCCGATGCGCGCCCCGTTTTCAATGCGCAGCGCTTGGCTGAGCGCGTGGAACAAGAGGTGCGCGATCTTGAGCAGAGCGAGCGCGAGCGGCTCGAGCAAGAACGCATCGATCGCGGCGAGAAGGTGGAAATGCCCGAGCTCGACCCCAGTAAGTGGGACAAGGAGCAATACATGGACAAGGCCGTGCAACCCGTGAAGATTGAAGGCGCTACCACGGTGTGGTACGACCTGAAGGATCGCGTGCGCGGCAGCGGGGCGCCAGCCTACCTGTGCAAGGACCGCGGTCGTGTAGCGATACGTGTGGTGGTGGAGCGCGATGGCTCAGTGCGCAAAGCCGATCTCGACCAGTCGCAGAGCGTGAATGTGGATGATTGCATGCTGGAGCAAGCGCTCACCTCCGCGAAACGCACGCGCTTCAACCCGAGCAGTTCCGCGCCCGATCCGCAGACCGGCACCGTGTACTTCCTATTCATGCCGCAGTAGCTCCCGGAAACAGAAGAGCCGGACTTGCGCCCGGCTCTTCGCTCGAATTGCGTTCAGCTTATTGCAGCTTGGCGAGCTTCGCCTTCATCTCGTCGTACTTGGCGGTGTTGCCGGCACGCGGATACAGCTTCACCAGCTGCTGTATCGTCATCGCATCGGTCTCGTTGATCGCGTGCGCCTGCTCGAAGAACGGCAGCGCCTGCATGATCAGCTCATCAGCCACTTTCTTGCACTTGAGGTACTCGGTGTCGTTCTTGATCGCATTGCAGCGCTCGATCTCACCGGCAGCGCGGTTGTTGTAAAGCACCCCGATGTTGTAGAAGGCATCGAAGAAGCGTCCATCGGCGGCGATGGCCTTCTTGTAAGCATCCTCAGCCTTGGCGCTGCGCTCCTTCACCTGCGCGGCATCCTTCGTCTCGCCCGCCATCTTATCGTACAGGTTCCCGAGACCGAACCACAGATTCGGATTCCCCGGATCCGCGGCGATCGCCTCCTTCAGGCTCGCTTCCGCCTCCTCGCTGCGGTTGGCTTGTATGAGCAGATCGGTGAGCTGGAGCCGTAGATCCTTGTTGCTTGGGAAGCGCTGAAGGCCCTCCTTCGCTGCCGTTATCGCCGCATCCTTGTTCCCTTGCTTTTCCTCCAGGCTCGTGATGAACACGTACACCTTCCCATCATTGTAGCCTGCGGAGATCGCCTCACGATAGGCCTTCACAGCGTTGGGCAGATCGCCAGCGGCATCGTACGCAAGCGCTTTGTTGAAGATGGCATTGGTATCGACCTGGCCGAATTTGGCCGCGATGCGCTGCGACATTTCATACCGCGTAACGGCCTTGCTGAAATCCTTTGCGATGTATGCGTCGTTGCCGCCATTGAGAGCCGCCACCTGCAACGCGCCCAAGAAGGACGTGTTCTCGGTCTTGTAGGAACCCTTGGTATCGAGCTCAACGGCCTTCAGGTAGCTATCGACCGACTTCTCGAGCGCATCAGGGAACTTGGCCTGCAATGCTGCATCATCGCGCAAGGCGATCAAGCGATAGATGTTACCACGATAGCGCCAGGTCTTCTCTTGCGCACCGGTCTTGGCATCTTGCGTAGCAGGCTCGATGAACTCGGCTGCCTTCTCAAGCTTGCCATCCTGCATGTAGTTGTACGCGTTGATCACATTGACATTCTGTGCGCTGAGGCTGAGGCCCAATGCGAGGCCGGTTGCGCTAAGGATCAATTGCTTCATCGGTCGTTGTCGTTTGCTTCGGTTCAGGCTTGGTCGTCGCCGCTGGCAACTTCGGTGCCATCGGTATCGGTCGTGTTGTCGGGTTGATCAGGTGCTGGCGCGTCGGGTGCCGCGCTTCTTCGTCCTCCTTGAGGCCGCTATCAACCTTGGCCACCGCAGCGATCTGGTCGTTGTTGCGGAGCTCGATCAGGCGCACGCCTTGGGTAGCACGGCCCAAAACGCGCATTTCGCTCAGGTCCATTCGGATGGTGATGCCGTTCCGCGTGATGATCATCAGCTGGTCATCGGCATGAACGTCCTTGATGGCCACGAGATTGCCGGTCTTGTCGGTGACTTGGATCGTCTTCACGCCCTTGCCGCCTCGCGAAACCATGCGGTACTCGTACTCGATCCTGCCATCCACTTCTTCAGCAATGGCCGATCGCTTGCCATAGCCATTCTCGCTAACCACGAGCACTTGGCGCGAAGTGAGGTCGGCGCTATCCACGGCGATCATGCCGATCACCTCATTGCCTTCCGTTCCGCCTTCGAGGTTCATGCCGCGCACGCCGCTGGCATTGCGGCCCATCGGGCGAACATCGCCTTCTTCGAAGTGAACCGCGCGGCCATCCTTGCTCGCCAGGATGATGTGGCTCTTGCCGGTAGTGAGGCGCGCTTCGAGCAATTCATCGCCCTCTCGGATGCCCACAGCGATGATGCCATTGGCACGCGGTCGGCTGTAAGCCTCGAGCGTGGTTTTCTTGATGATGCCCTGCTTGGTGCAGAGCACGACGAAGTGATTGTTGATGTAGTCCTCGCTGCTGAGGTCCGTGACGTTCAGGTAGGCCACCACCTTGTCGTCTCCTTCAATCTGGACCAGGTTCTGGATCGCGCGGCCCTTGCTCTGGCGGTTGCCCTCGGGGATATCGAATACGCGCATCCAATAGCAACGTCCCTTCTGGGTGAAGACCAGCAGATAGTTGTGGTTGGTGGCCACGAAGAGGTGCTCGAGGAAATCCTCGTCGCGCGTGGTACTGCCGCGGCTACCCACGCCTCCCCTGCTCTGCGTGCGGAATTCGTTCAAGCTGGTGCGCTTGATATAGCCCAAGTGGCTGATGGTGACCACCACGGCCTCGTCGGCGATGAGGTCCTCGATGCGCACATCGCCGCTGGCGTGCATGATCTCCGTGCGCCGCTTGTCGCCATACTTTTCCTTCACCTCCAGGGTCTCCTCCTTGATGATCTTCATGCGAAGACCCTCGTCGGCGAGCACTTCCTTCAGGTAAGCGATGGTCTTCATCAGCTCGGCGTGCTCCTCTCGGATCTTGTCGCGCTCCAGGCCGGTGAGGCGCTGCAGGCGCATGTCGAGGATGGCGCGGGCCTGTATTTCGCTCAGGCCGAATTGCGACATCAGGCCATCGCGGGCCTCATCCGGGGTCTGACTGGCGCGGATCAAGGCGATCACCGCATCGAGGTGGTCGAGCGCGATGAGCAGTCCTTCGAGGATGTGCGCGCGCTCTTCGGCCTTGCGCAGATCGAACTTGGTGCGGCGGATGATCACATCCATCCGGTGATCCACGAAGTGCTGGATCATTGGCTTCAGCGAGAGCAGCACCGGGCGGCCATGCACCAGTGCGATGTTGTTCACGCTGAAGGAGGTCTGCAGTTCGCTGTGTTTGAAGAGCTGGTTCAGAACCACGCTGGACATGGCGTCGCGCTTCACTTCGTACTCGAGGCGGATACCGTTGCGATCGCTGTAGTCGTTCACGTCGCTGATGCCCTCCACGCGCTTCTCCGTCACCAATTCGGCCACGCCCTTGTGGAGCTTGTCGGCCTTGTTCACCTGGTAAGGGATCTCGGTGCAAACGATGGTCTCGCGGCCGGTCTTCGGATCCTCCTCAACGAAAGTCTTGCCGCGCAGGATGATTCGGCCACGGCCCGTTTCGTAGGCCTCACGGATTCCCTGTGTGCCATAAATCACACCACCCGTTCGGAAGTCAGGACCCTTGATGTGTTGCATCAGGCCCTCGGTGTCGATGTCCTTGTTATCGATGTAGGCGCAGATGCCATCGCACACCTCGCTGAGGTTATGCGGCGGCATGTTGGTGGCCATGCCCACGGCGATGCCCGCCGCGCCGTTCACCAGCAGTTGCGGAATCTTGGTGGGCATCACACTGGGCTCTTCGAGGGTATCATCGAAGTTGGGGCGCATATCCACCGTCTCCTTATCCAGATCGGCGAGCACCTCTTCGGCGATCTTGCGCATGCGAGCCTCGGTGTAACGCATGGCCGCCGGCGGGTCACCATCGATGCTGCCGAAGTTCCCTTGGCCATCCACCAGCGGGTAGCGCAGGCTCCAGCTCTGGGCCATGCGCACCATGGCATCATACACGCTGCCGTCGCCGTGCGGGTGGTACTTGCCCAGCACCTCGCCCACGATACGAGCGCTCTTTTTGTATGGCCGATTGCTGAGAACGCCCAAGTCCTGCATACCATAGAGTACGCGGCGATGCACCGGCTTCAGTCCGTCGCGCACGTCGGGCAGTGCCCGGCTCACGATCACCGACATCGAATAATCGATGTAGGCGGTGCGCATCTCGTTCTCGATGTTGATCGGGATGATCTTCTCTCCTCCTTGCTCTGACATGGTTCGGTGTTGGAATCGGTCCTCCGGCTCGCGCGAGGAGGGCTTTCAAAAGGCGCCCGAAAGTATTCCGATCAATGGATGCGGCGACCCGCACTTTTCCACAACGCCACAGAAGCCTGTGAATAATTGCAATTACTCCGATCCGGGCCACCGAAGGCCGCTCCGGTAGCTTGCCCCGCCGGGTGGGACTTACCTTGCATCCACCGTCGGAAACTGCTTCGGATCAATCAACCTTTGCTGCCATCAGCATGGACGCCAAATTCACCCCTCGCGTGCGCGACGTCATCTCCTTTAGCCGGGAAGAGGCGCTTCGGCAGGCCACAACTTCATCGGGATCGAGCACATCCTGCTCGGCCTGCTCCGCAATCAGGAGGGCAACGCCCTTCGGATCATGCTTCGCCTCGAGGTGGACCTCGACGAGTTGCGCCGCAGCGTTGAGCGCGGCATGGAGCCGCCCAGCGCCACGCGTCCCAAGGACAAGGAAAGCATCAACCTGCTGAAACAGGTTGAGAAGATGCTGAATATCACCCCTACTTGGAAGCCAAGCTCTTCAAGAGCCCGAGCATCGATACCGAGCACCTCTTGCTCAGCATTCTCAAGGACGAGGACAACCTGGCCACCCGCACCCTCCGCAAATTCAACGTGGACTACGAGACCGTGAAGCATGAACTGGACATGATCCTGGCCGATGGCGGAACGGGATCAACCTATACGAGCAAAGGGAATAAGCTCGCCAAGCCCAACAACCCGAAAGCACAAGGCCCGCAAAGCGCCGATGACGACGACGAGGAGAGCGGCAGCTTCCAAGGCGGCGGCGGTGGCCAGCGCAAGCAAGGCGACAGCAAGAGCAAGACCCCGGTGCTCGACAACTTCGGCCGCGACCTCACCAAATTGGCCGAGGATGGCAAGCTTGATCCAATCGTGGGCCGCGAGAAGGAGATCGAGCGCGTGAGCCAGATCCTCAGCCGTCGCAAGAAGAACAACCCCGTGCTCATCGGCGAGCCCGGCGTGGGCAAGAGCGCCATTGCCGAGGGCTTGGCGCTGCGCATCATCCAACGCAAGGTCAGCCGTGTGCTCTTCAACAAGCGCATCGTGGCCCTCGACCTCGCCAGCCTGGTTGCCGGCACCAAGTACCGCGGCCAGTTCGAGGAGCGCATGAAGGCGGTGATGAACGAGTTGGAGAACAGCCCGGATGTGATCCTCTTCATCGACGAGATACACACTATCGTGGGCGCAGGCGGCGCTTCGGGTTCCCTCGACGCCAGCAACATGTTCAAGCCCGCCCTCGCGCGCGGCGAAATCCAATGCATCGGCGCCACCACCTTGGATGAGTACCGACAGTACATCGAGAAGGACGGTGCCTTGGAGCGTCGCTTCCAGAAGGTTCTAGTTGAGCCCACGAGCGTCGATGAGACCATCCAGATCCTCAACAACATCAAGGAGAAATACGAGGACCACCACAACGTGAATTTCACTCCTGAGGCCATCGACGCTTGCGTGAAGCTCACGGCCCGCTACATCACCGACCGGCACTTACCCGATAAGGCGATCGATGCCCTTGACGAGAGCGGCAGCCGTGTGCACATCAGCAACATCGTGGTGCCCAAGAGCATCCTCGATGTGGAGCAGAAGATCGAGGACATCAAGGACGAGAAGAACAAAGTGGTGCGCAGCCAGCGCTATGAAGAGGCCGCCAAGCTGCGCGACCGCGAGCGCCAGCTGCTCGAAGAACTCGACAAGGCCAAGAAGGCTTGGGAAGAAGAGAGCAAGAGCAACCGCACCACCGTTACCGAGGACAATGTGGCCGAAGTCGTGGCCATGATGAGCGGAATTCCCGTGACCCGCATCGCGGAGAAGGAGAGCGGCAAGCTGCGCCGCATGAAAGAGGAAATGGTGGGCAAGGTGATCGGCCAGGACGATGCCGTTGCCAAAGTGGTGAAGGCGATCCAACGCAACCGCGCTGGCCTGAAGGATCCGAACCGGCCCATCGGCTCTTTCATTTTCCTTGGCCCCACCGGCGTGGGCAAGACCCAACTGGCGAAGGAATTGGCGCGCTACCTCTTCGATACCGATGAGGCCCTGATCCGGATCGACATGAGCGAATACATGGAGAAATTCTCCGTGAGCCGCCTGATCGGAGCGCCTCCCGGCTACGTGGGTTACGAAGAAGGCGGACAGCTCACCGAGAAGGTGCGCCGCCGCCCCTACTCCATCATCCTGCTCGACGAGATCGAGAAGGCGCACCCCGACGTGTTCAACCTGCTGCTGCAGGCGCTCGACGATGGCAAGATGACCGACAGCCTCGGCCGTCACATCGACTTCAAGAACGCCATCATCATCATGACCTCGAACATCGGCGCGCGCGACCTCAGCGAGTTCGGCAAGGGCGTGGGCTTCGGCACCACGGCCAAAGCCGATGGCCAAGAAGAGAGCAACCGCGGCGTGATCGAGAAGGCGCTCAAGAAGGCCTTCGCGCCGGAGTTCCTCAACCGCATCGACGACATCATCATCTTCAACAGCCTCAAGCGCGACGACATCCACAAGATCATCGACATCGAGCTCAACCACCTGTACAAGCGCATCGCCGAACTGGGCTACGAGGTGAAGCTCACCGACGAAGCCAAGGACTTTCTGGTGGAGAAAGGCTACGACGAGAAGTTCGGCGCCCGACCGCTGAAGCGCGCGATCCAGAAATACATCGAGGATCCGATGGCCGAGGAGATCATCAACCAAGGCATCGAGGAAGGCGACAAGATCTCCATCGGGCTCAACAAGGAGAAATCCGATGTAGCCATCAAGGTGACCAAGGGCAAGAAGAAGCTCGCCAAATGTGAAGGCGGCGAGACCAAGGAGTTGCCGCCGGCGGAGTAACGATCAACGTACATGCTTGAAACGGCCCTTTCAATTGAAGGGGCCGTTCACATTATGGATCACTTCAATCCCCGCTTCACCAATAATGGCTCCACAACGGGATCGCGTCCGGTGAGGTCGCGGTAGAGCTGGTCCTCGGCCTTGCTGCCGCCTTGGCTCAGCACCGAAGCGCGTAAGCGATCGCCATTGCTGCGCGTGAGGCCGCCGTTCTCAGAGAACCAGGCGAAGGCATCGGCATCCATCACCTCGCTCCAGATGTAGGCGTAGTAGTTGGCGGCATAACCGGTCCATGCATGGCTGAAGTAGCTGCTGCGGTAACGCGGTGGCACCAGCCGGCTATCGAGGCCGTGCTTCTTCAGCGCGGCTTGATCGAAGGCTTCGACATCGGTTACCAACGGCGCATCGGCGGGCAGGCTGTGCCACTCCAGATCCAGCAGCGCAGCGGCCAGGTATTCCGTGGTGGCGTAGCCCTTGGTTGAAGGTCTTCGCCTTGCGCAGCTTTTCGGCCAGCGCGGCGGGCATGGGCTCTCCGGTCCGGTAATGCTTCGCGAAGCTGCCCAGTACAAACGGATCCGCGCCCAATTCTCGTTCACCTGCGAGGGGAACTCCACGAAATCGGTGCTGGTGGCGGTGCCGCTGAACCTTGGGTATTTCTGCTCGCTGAGCATGCCGTGCAAGCCGTGGCCGAATTCGTGGAAGAGCGTGATCACATCGTCCCAGCTGAGCAGGCAGGACAGGCCAGGCGCGGGTTTCACGTAGTTGCACACCTGCGTGATCACAGGGTGCTGGCCCAGCAGCTCGCTCTGATCCACGAAGGTGCTCATCCACGCGCCGCCGTTCTTGTTGTCGCGCGCATAGAAGTCGCCATAAACAAGGCCGATCACTGAGCCATCGGCATCGATGATGTCGAACACGCGCACATCGGGGTGATACACCGGAAGGTCCTTGCGCTCCTTGAAGCTGAGGCCGAACAATTGATTGGCAGCGAAGAAGACGCCATCGCGCAGCACGCGCTCGAAATCGAGGTAGGGCTTCAGTTCCGCTTCGTCCAGGTCGAATTCGGCCTTGCGCACCTGCTCGGCATAATAGTCCCAATCCCAGCTTTCCACTTGGAATCCCCCACCCTGCTGATCAACAATGGCCTGCAGCTTCGCTGCCTCCTTCTTCGCGTTGGCGGCTGCCGCTGGCGCGAGCATGCCCAAGAGACTCATGGCACGGTCGGGGCTCTTGGCCATCTGATCGTCCATCACATAATGCGCCCAAGAAGGGAAGCCCAGCAAGTGGGCTTTCTGCGCGCGCAGTTGCGCCAAGCGCGCGATGATGCCTTTGTTGTCGTATGCATTGCCGCGACTGTTGCGCGCGAGAGAGGCCTTCATGATGCGCTCACGCAAGGCACGGTCCTTCAATTCGGCGAGTGCGGGCTGCGTGGTGGTATTGCGCAGGTCGATGAGCCAACGGCCCGCTTGCCCTTTCGCTTTGGCGGCTTCTGCTGCTGCTTCAATGGCTTCGGCGCTTAGGCCTTCGAGCTGCGCGGCATCGTCAACAATCACCGCCGATTCGCCGCGCTCCTTCAAGATGTTCTCCTCGAAGCGCGCGATCAAGGTGGCCTCCTCGGCATTCAGCGCCTTCAAGCGTTCCTTGCCATAGGCATCGAGCAATGCGCCTGCGCGAACGAAGCGCTCGTAGTAGCGCTCGAGCAGGCGCGCATCAACGGGATCCATGGCCATGGCGGCGCGCTGCTCATGCACGGCTTTCACGCGGGCGAAGAGCCGATCATTGAGGGTGATGGCATCGTTATGCGCGGCCAGCTTGGGTGCCAGATCGTTCTTCGCGGCCTGCAGCGTGTCGTTCGTATTGCTGCCCACCAGGTTGTAGAAGGCGCTGGTGGCGCGGCCCAGATCCTGCCCGGCCCGCTCCAGTGCCACGATCGTGTTCTCGAAGGTGGGCGGTTCCTCGCTATTCGCGATGGCGTTCACTTCAATCAGGTGGCGCTTCATGCCTTCGACTATACCAGGCCTGAAGTGCTCATCCTTAATCAAGTTGAATGGCGGTGCTTGGAACGGCAGTTCGCTGGGGCGCAGGAGCGGATTGGTCATGGCGTGATCGACGGTGTTCGGTTGCTGGCAGGCGGTGCTTGCCACGGCAACCAGCACGAGGGCTTTTCTCGTTCCGGGCGCGAATATGGCGCGGGCATCCTACAAGCGCACGGCTAAGTTTGGCGGCCCGCAGAATCATGGAAGAGCACGCCCCTTTGGCCGAACGCATGCGGCCCCGCACCTTGGATGATGTGGTGGGCCAGCAGCACCTCGTGGGCCCCGAAGGCATTCTGCGCAAGGCCTTGGCTGGCGGCATGCTCCCGAGCATGATCCTCTGGGGGCCGCCCGGCGTGGGAAAAACCACGCTTGCCCGCTTGATCGCGGAGCAGCTGAAACGCCCCTTCCATACGCTGAGCGCGATCAGCAGCGGCGTGAAGGATGTGCGCGAAGTGATCGAGAAGGCCGGTGGTGGGGGACTTTTCGGGCGAAGCGCGGTGCTCTTCATCGACGAGATCCACCGCTTCAGCAAAGCGCAGCAGGATTCGCTCCTGGGCGCCGTGGAGAAAGGAACCATCACGCTCATCGGCGCCACCACCGAGAACCCGAGCTTCGAGGTGATCGGCGCATTGCTCTCGCGCTGTCAGGTATATGTGCTGGAATCGTTGGGAGCCGAGGAGTTGATCGCGCTGTTGCATAGGGCCATGGAGCGCGACGAGGCATTGAAGCAGCGCCGCATCGACCTGCGCGAGACGGATGCGCTGCTGCGCGCCAGCGGCGGCGATGCGCGGCGCTTGCTGAACACTTTTGAGCTGTGCGTGAAATCGGTGCAGGGCGATGCGGTGATCACCGATGCGCTTGTGCATGAGGTGGCTCGCACCAGCGCCCGCTACGACAAGCAAGGCGAGCAGCACTACGACATCGTGAGCGCCTTTATCAAGAGCCTGCGCGGCAGCGACCCGCACGCAGCGGTGTACTGGCTGGCGCGTATGGTGGAGGGTGGCGAGGACCCATTGTTCATCGCGCGGCGCATGGTGATCCTGGCCAGCGAGGACATCGGCAATGCGAATCCCAACGCGCTGCTGATGGCCACCACCACCATGCAAGCGGTGCAGATGATCGGCTGGCCCGAGGGCCGCATCATCCTCAGCCAATGCGCGGTTTATCTGGCGTGCTCAGCGAAGAGCAACGCGAGCTATGTCGCCATCGGCAAAGCCCAGGAATTGGTGAAGCGCACCGGCGACCTGCCCGTTCCGCTGCACCTGCGCAACGCCCCCACCAGACTAATGAAGGATCTCGGCTATGGCGCCGAGTATCATTACAGCCACGAGGGCAAGGGCAACTTCATCGCACAGGATTTCCTGCCGGAAGCCATTGCGGGAACATCACTGTACCAACCCGGCGACAATGCGAAGGAGCGCGAATACGCTGCGATGCTGCAGCGGCTCTGGGGCGACCGGTACACGGCCAAGGGGTGAACTTGGGGTCAGTTCGCGCGCTCCTGTTCCATGAAGCGCTTGTGCATATCGAAGATGATCCCAAGGCTCACCATGAGACCGCCAACGGCCTGCTCCACCATCTGCCAGAGCGCATCAACCACCACATGCACGGCACCGCTCTTCGCGAAGCTCATGCCCAGTACGAAGATCACGAGGTAAACGAAGAAGCCTACCACTGCGGCCATGAGCATGCTCACGAAGGGAAAGGCGCCCTTGAGCGATACCCATTCATACTGGATCGCTTTGTGAACGCCAATGGTGAGCCCGAGACCAAGGACCAGGTACACCACCGCCGCCAGGATGAAATAAAGCGTCATCGGGATCCGCAGGTCCGCCAGATCGTTCAGGATCAAACCGTGCCACACGTACGACAGGCCATACATCACCGAACTGCTGAGCAGCCAAGGGAACAGTATGTGACGTCTAAGCGGCATGCGCGGATCCACCTTGCAATTTTACGGTCAACGCGGCCAGTTCGCACCGGACTTGGTGCACTGCTCCTACATTGCCTCCAACTCATGAACGTGCGCCCCCCATATCGGGTTGCCTTGGCCCTTGTGCTGCTCGCATTCGCTTGTAAGAAAGATGGGCCGGCTACTTGGGACATTGAAGTGACAGGCCCCCTGGCCCGCACGACGCTCACGGTGCGCGACCTCTTCGCCGATTCGCTGATTGAGTCCGATGCGCAAGGCAATCTCACGCTCGTGTATCGAGGCACGCTATTCACGGTCGGCCTCGACACGCTCCTAGAAGCGCCCGATACGAGCTTCCGTTACGACTATGCGATACCCTGCCAGGGGGCGCTGAATTTCACGCCAGGCGTGAGCATCATCAATCAGGCCGATGTGCAGCGCTTCGACCTGAACGATGTGCGGCTTCGGGAGCTTCACCTTCGCGAGGGCATCCTGCGCATGGACATGGTGAACATGGTGGGCAGCGTGATCAACGGCCGAATGGAACTTCCTTCAGCCCAGTTCCCGGATGGCCCGCCTGTGCTCATGGCTTCCGTGCCAGCCGGATCGCCCGCATTGCCTTCCATGGCATCGGCCCTCAGGAACCTCGCAGGTGCGCGCTTCGACCTGCGCGGCCCGCAAGCGAACAGCGTGAACACGATACAGACGCTCGTGAGCGCGAGCCTTGCTGAAGATGGTGCTGGCGCATGGGTCACCGACCAGGATAGCCTTCTGCTCGCGGTGCGCTACACCGGCCTCGTGCCCGAATACGCGCGCGGCTTCTTCGGCCAGCGAACCGAGAGCTTCGGCCCGGACACGAATCGATTGGGCCTCTTCGACAACCTCGTATCTGGCACGCTCGATCTGGACGAAGCCACTTTGAAGCTGCGCATCGACAATGGTTTCGGCGCCGATCTGCGTTTGCGCATGCGCGCGCTCACAGCACTCAACAGCCGAACCGGCGAGGCCATTGACCTGCAGCATGCTCTGATGAACGGCCCGCTGAACGTGACGCGCGCCACCGATACAGGCGGCGGCTTCAGTCCGAGCACGCTCACCCGCGTGATCGGCATGGGCAACAGCAACATCGACCATTTCATCGAGAGCCTGCCCGATCGCGTGGCTTACGCGCTCGACCTGGAACTGAATCCGCTGGGCGACATCAGCAACGGCAACGACTTCGTTTACCACAGCAGCAAGCTCACGGCGAACGTCGACCTCGAGGTTCCACTCCGGCTCGCGGCCAATGAACTCACCTTGCAGACCATCACAATGGTTGATCTCCCAGGCAATCCATCGGGCCACGCGCTGCGCTCAGGTGTCCTCCGCGTCTTCGCCGAGAACGGCTTCCCCATGCAGGCGCGCATTGAGCTCGCCACCGTTGATGCGACAGGCGCGGTGCTCACCGTAGTGCCGGTGCAGGGCCTTGTGGCAAGTGCCAGCGCCAATGCGCAAGGCTTGGTGGTGCAGCGCACGAACAGCACGCTTACCGCTACGGTCGATGCAGGCACCTTACAGGAACTCTATGACGGCGCCCGCCTTCGCATACGCGCGGCCATGACCACGATCCCTGCGGTGCAGCACGTGCGGATACTCGATCATTATGCGATGGACCTCCAGGTGACCCTCGAGGCAGAATACATGGTGAATGGCGATCAGTAGGCACGGTGCGCTCATCGCGCTTCTCATGAACGCATGGGGCTTGCAGGCGCAAGACAGCACGCTCACACTGCGGCCATCAGAATCATTTCACCGTGCGGCCAAGCGTACGTTAAGCGCAGAAGCCGCCTTCGATTATGGCGCAAACAGCCTATGGAACGAATTGCCGATCGCGCTTTGGCAAGGGGGCTACCTGGACAGGGAACTGCGTGAGCGCTCGCGCGATGCCCTGCGCGCGCAACACCGCCGGTTACAGCATCGATTCCCGTCTCCCTACACTGGTCCGCCCCAAGGCCGATGGCGGCCCCGATCAGCATCGCGCACCACGATCGCATGGGCGTGCGCTTCGCTCCCGACATGTACAACCTCACGTTCTTCGGCAACGCGGCATACGAGGGACGGCGCGCCGATCTGGGCCCTGCGCGCTTCGCGCACTTCCGCTATCAGACCATCGGCATGGGCGTGGTTGATTCTCGGGCAGGGCACATGGCGCGGGTCGAACTGGTCATTGGCCAGAGCGTGAACAAAGCCGATGTGCGCTGGGCCGACCTCTACACCGGTATCGATGGGCGCGTGCTCCGGTCGAACATCCGCGGCGAATACCTGCGCAGCGACACGGCTTCCTCGAATGGCGGCACCATGAACGGCATCGGCCTGGCTTTCTCGGGTAAATGGCGCGTGCCGATCAAACCGAATCCGCATGGGCTGCAGATCACGCTCGAGGCGGAAGACCTCGGCTTCTGCTCATGGAGCCAGCAGAGCCTTACGCTCAATCGCGATACCACCATCGAGTTCCGCGGCATCACGGTTGCCAATATCCTCGCGCTCGATGAGGTGATCATCGGCGAGGATGCCCTTCTCGACACCCTGGGGCTGCGCTATCGCATGAACTCGGCTGCAACATGGTTGCCCTTCACGCTGCGCGCCATGGCCAGCCTGCCATTCGAGACGAATTGGACGCTCGTGGCCGAGCTTGAGCAACGCAACCTCCCCGGCTTCGTTCCGCAATTGAGCATTGGTGCCGATCGCGCGTTGGGCAAACGCTGGAATGCGCGCACGCAACTGGCCATGGGCGGCTTCGGTGGCCTGCGGCTGGGCGGCGATGCGACCGTGCTCATCGGTAGCCGATGGATGCTGCAGGCCGGCACACCGCACCTTCCGGCCTTCTTCACTGGTCGCACACGAGGCGCTGGTATATGGTTCGCGGCCAACGTCATACTGTGATGATGACTCGCAGATCGCGCATGATCATTTATTCCGGCGCTTTCATCGCTGCAGCCGTCATTCTGCTTCTCGCTGCTTTCGCGTACGGTCGGATAACGGGCGATGTGCAGTTCTACCACGTTCCCACGCCGGGGTCGGCTCCATCGGTCCCACGCGGGGCTTACATCATTGCCAGTAAATGGATAGACCCCGAGCCGTTCGACCTGATCTGCTACAACCACGAAATCCGCGGCGTGACCGAGGTGTGGGTGCAACGGATCTGCGGCTTGCCGGGCGACACCATTGAATTGCGCGAGGGTGCGCTGCATGTCAATGGAATCGATGCCGACAGCGGATTGCGGCTTCAGCACCGATACGGAATCAACCAACGGCAGGAGAAGCAATTCCTGAAGCGCGGAATCGTAGCCGCTGCGGATGTGCAGCCGCTATCCTCTATCGATTTGGTAGCACACCTGCCGGATGATGTAGCGCGCGACGAGTTGCTCCTGCGTGTGCCATATCCATGGCAATGGGAGCATCCCTCTCCTTTCTATCGGCCGGATTGGAGCGAGGATGAGGTTCCATCGATTGTGGTTCCTGATGACCATTGGTTCATGCTCGGCGATAATCGGCACTCAAGCGTCGATTCCCGCTACATCGGGTTCGTGCATCGCAAGAGCTTCGTGGGAACGGTGATAAAGGTCTTCCGCTAACTCATGTCACATTGGATCATCCTCCTCTTTGCCGGACTCTTCGAGACCGCCTTCGCCACATGTCTCGGGCAAGCGCGACTGGCCGAGGGCAGCGCGCGCACGGGTTGGCTCATCGGCTTCGTGGCATGCTTGGCCGTTAGCATGCTCTGCTCTGTCGCACGCCCGATAGGCACGGCGGCGTGGACTGGCATAGGCGCGGCCGGTACTGTAATCGTGGGCATCGCGCTCTTCAAGGAGCCCGCCGACAGCTGGCGCCTCTTCTTCCTCTTCACGCTCATCGCATCCATCGTCGGACTGAAGGCATTCGCGAAGTGATCGCGTCCTTTGCGCACCGCCCACGCAATTGAACGGGCGAAACCATCATGCGCATCGCCATCATCGGCTGCGGCAACATGGGCACGGCCTATGCGCGCAGCTTCCGCAAATACGGCCTGGTGAAGGCCGATGAACTACTGCTCGTGATCCGCGGCGCCGGGCGCAAGCAGGAGCTTGAACGCTTGGGCCAGGTAACCGATGCGATCGATGAACGCATCAGCGCCAGTGAACTCGTGATCGTTGCCGTGAAGCCGCAGGACTTCAATGGCATCGCGCCATCGCTGGCTGCCGTGCTGCGCCCAGGCCAAGTGGTGCTCTCCATCATGGCGGGCATCACGTTACAGCGATTGCGCGAGCACCTTCGGCATGAGACCGTGGTGCGTGCCATGCCCAACGCCCCCGCACAGATCGGCATGGGCATCACTGCCTACGCCACCGGCGCCGAGCTGAGCATGCGGCAAACACTGATGGTGGAGCAACTGCTCAACTGCACCGGTCGCGCCATGCACCTGGCCGATGAAGCCCTGCTCGATCCCGTGACCGCGCTCAGCGGCAGCGGCCCCGCCTACTTCTTCGAGATCGTGCGCGTGATGATCGAAACCGGAATGCGCCTCGGCTTGGAGCCACATGTGGCCAGCGCGCTCGTGAAGCAGACCATGCTCGGCAGCTTCCACCTGATGGAGCACGCCGACCGCACGCCCGAAGAGCTGATCAAGGCCGTGATGAGCAAAGGCGGCACCACCGAAGCGGCCTTCAAGGTGATGGCGCAAGGCGAATTGCAGAACGTGCTGGAACGCGCCATCGAAGCGGCGAGCAAGAGGGCGAGGGAGTTGGCGGGGATTGATTCGCAGCACCCTCACCTCCGTCCTTCTGTTCTGCGCGCGGCCTTCTTCGGTGTCGTTAGTGGCAACGGGCTTGGTTTCGCCGTAGCCCTTGGCGGTGATGCGTGCGCCATCGATTCCTTGCTTCACCACGAAATCGCGCACGGTATTCGCACGCTGCTCGCTGAGCTTCTGGTTGGCTGCATCGTTGCCCACGTTGTCGGTATGGCCGCCGAGCTCGATGCGCAAAGTCGGATTCGCCTTCAGCAGTTTCACGAGTTTATCGAGCTCGGCATTCGATGCGGGCAGCAGATCGTAGCTGGCCGTGTTGAAGAAGATGTTGCGCAACGCGATCACGCTTCCTCTGGTGAGCGGGCTCAAGGGCACTTCGAGCGTCACCGGCTCCTTCGCGGTGCCTGCGGCCACATCGTAATTCTCGCTGAAGAAGAGATAACCCTCGGCACCAGCGTTCAGCGCGTAGCTGCGGCCGCTCGGCAGGCACACCAGGAACTCGCCGGTCTTCGGGTCGCTATAAGCCGCTGTGGCCAGCTTTCCGGTGCTCAGGTCGAAGAGCTCGACATCAGCCTCCACGGGGCTGCCGTTGGTCTTATCGGTGACATGCCCACGGATGTAGGTGACCGGCTGCGGCCGCGCTTCGGCATACAGCTCGAAGCTGTATAGATCCAGATCGCCGAGACCACCGGAACGATCACTAGCGAAGTAGGCGACCCGGCCATCAGCGCTCACGAGCAGGCTGTTCTCGTCGGCGCCGGTGTTGATGGGATAGCCCAGGTTCAGCGCCTTGCCCCAAGTGCCATCGTCCTGCATGCGGCTCACGAAGATGTCCAGCCCGCCGAAGCTGGGATGACCATTGCTGCTGAAGTAGAGAGTGCGGCCATCGGGGTGGATCTGCACGCTCTCCTCTTGCATGGGTGTATTCACGTTCGGCCCGAGCTTCTCGGGTTTGCTCCAGGCGCCATCATCGCCCATGCGGTGAGCGTGCCTGCGCCCTCGTTGTATTCCGCAGTGCTCACCGTTGGGATCGGCTTGCTCGGCTGCCATGCGCCATCCGCACCGCGCCTGCTCACATAGAAATCCTCTTGCATGCCATAGATGGCGATCTCAGGCGCCTTCACGCGTCGGGTGAAGATCAAGGTGGCATCGTCGGCGGTGATGCAGGGGTAGTATTCCGGATCGGCACTGTTCACGCCCGGCCCCAGTTCTTTGGCTCGAAGGGAACCGGTCGCGATCGCATCCGCAGCGAACTGGCAATTGGCGATGCCCAAGCGCGCACGGGCCTTTCGCTGCGGCTCTTGCTCCTTGTCGAGGTAGCCTTTGTAGTTCTTCTCCGCTTCGGCGTACTGGCCGCTGCGGAACTCGAGATCGGCCAGGTGCAATTGCGCCGTGGGGAAGAAGCGCGGCGCGATGGTCATGGCTTCACGGTAACGCGTGATGGCCTCGGCATCCTTGCCTTCCATCTCGGCGATCTCGGCGAGCATGATCCGTGGCTCAACAAAACGCGCGTCGGCATTCGCGGCCTTGGTGAAATCGCTCTTCGCGCACTCGAATTTGCGTTGCTGCAAGCAGTGTTGCCGCTCTCGTACAGCTTGATGGCCTTCTTGTCCTGCGATGAATAGCCTCCGGGCTGAGAGAAGACAGTTGGCAGTAGGCTGTTGGCAGTACACGCCACCACCATGAATGACCATCGCATTGCCAACTGCCTACTGCCTACTGCGAACTGCTTCATGGTATGTTCAAGTACTTGTGTGTCTGCAACGAGACCCTCCACTTCGGATGCGCCTTCACATGCTCCACGATCATCGGCATCACGGCGTCGCGCTTGTCCCATTCAGGCTGAAGGAAGAGGATGCAGCCTGGCCTCACCTTGGCGGCTTGCTCTTCGGCCCATTGCAGGTCATGCTTGTTGAACACGATCACCTTCAGCTCATCGGCGCGCTCGAAGGCTTCGGGCAGCGCAGGCTTGAACTTCTTCGGGCTCAGGCATACATGGTGCCATGCGCCGCTGAAGGGATGCGCGCCACTGGTCTCGATGTGCGTGCGGAAACCCACTTCGCGAAGCGCTTGCGTCAACGGCCCTAAGTCGTGCATGAGCGGCTCGCCTCCGGTGATAACGGCGATGCGTGAGGGGAATCGGCTCGCTTCGGCCACGATGTCCTCGATATCCAGCCGCGGATGAGCGTTCGCATCCCAGCTCTCCTTCACATCGCACCAGGCGCAGCCCACATCGCAACCCCCGAGGCGGATGAAGTAGGCGGCCTGACCGGAGAAGAGCCCTTCGCCCTGCACGGTGTGGAAGGCCTCCATGACGGGTAACGCCTGACTCATGGCGGCAAAGAAACCGAAGCGGTGATCCCCTCGAAGGGTTGAAAAGAAAAAGCCCACACAGAGCCTAGTTCAGGAACCCATGGAATCACATGGGCGGGACCGCGATGATGGTTTCCGTAATCCTCCTGTCCCCGAAGGGAGTCCCGACCGAGATCGGGATTGAGGCCCGCCGTACGTCATCGAGGGTGCAGTCCCTGATGCTAATTGTTGGTTCCGACGAACAAATGGCCTGTGTGGGCTTCGCGTTGACGGCCCGAAGGCCGGATGATGCTCACGATGGCAGCTTGAAAGAACGCTGGGACGAAATTAGCGCAGTGACCGCCCGATCGTCACGATGGTTGAAAAATCACGGACTGTTGAGAACGTGGCTCACTCCCCCTTCTGCCCAACGAAATGATCCTCCTTCTCAGCGAAGAGGACATTGAATGTCGTGAGGCTGCCATAGCAGCGGGTGATGTACTGCTGCAGCTCCACTTTATCCTGCTCGCTCAGCTTGTCGCTCGCATTGATCTTCTGCTACAGCACACGGAAGCGATCACGCATCATCACGATCTTGTGGAAGAAATCCTCTATCGGCATCTCCTTGGGTAGCAGCGACGCGTCCTTCGGCTTGAGCACGAGCATGCCGCCTTCGAACCTGTGGGCCATTTCAACTGCGCGCTGGGGCGTATCCATCTCCTCAAGCACTTCGCGCAGGCAATCGCGAACCACGTTCAGATCGAGCGGTTCTTGGCCTATTTCCACACCTGGCGCAATGGTGACCAAGCCCTCGAAGCTTCGGCTAACGGGTTGCTCGCCATGCTCCCTGAAGAAGATATGCACGGTGCGTGCATCCAAATCGTACACCACGCCAACGCCAAGCGTCGGGTGCTTCACGCGCGCGCCAATGGCGATGTCATAGAGTTCCATCCTTGTATCTGGCCATGCTGAAGTGGCCGCGTCAAAGAAAAGCCCCGATCAGCAGATCTCCAGCACAGCGTACGTGACGCCATTCACCTGCGCCGTTTCGCCGGACTTCCTTCCATACAATGCTTGCACCAGTGGAGCCTTGGGGGTTACACCCAGGTAGCGCTTGCCCATCGCATCGAACTCCTCCAGGCTGAACCCGATGAGCAGATTGCGCTGATCGGTATGCACCACCGCGCCGAACTGCACGGTATCCATGAGCGCATGTGGCGCCACGATGCCGATGCGATCGATGTCTTGGAGCACATGCTCGTACTGCGCGCCCAGGGAGTTCATAAGGTCCACATCGCTCCCGCGCGTGCTCTCGGTCTGGCTAGCGCTCTCCGCGTTCATATCGCCTATGGTGACGGCCTTGAGCTCCTCGATCCTGGCCTTCAACTCGGCTGCAGTGTTCTCTAAACGGGTTCGAGCTGCCTTCAGCACGGCCTTCTTGATCGCTGCACGGTCCATGTTAATGGGTTATTGGGTCCACAAGGTATTGGACCTTCATGAGCACAGGACCAAACAAACGTCAGTCGCTAAGGCAGCACCCTTAGCACCGGGTAACGCCGGAAGCTCTGCTCGAAATAAGGCGATCGCTGATAGACGAAGTAGAGCTGCGCCCACGCATCAGCAGCGAACGCGGCGTCTGTAGCGCGACGTTCCTCAAGTGCCGCCATCATTGATGGATTCGTCCGGAGCAGTTCGGCGGCAACATCCTCGAAGACGTAATCGCTGAACCACTCCTTCTGTTGCAGCACGCTATCGAAGAAGCCCCAAGCGAAGTATCCATCCTCGGCTTGCGGCTCCAGTAACTCCATCACCAAGCGATCGGTCTCGCGGCCAAGCGGCACAAACCAATCGCCCGCCTTCGCCGCGTGCTTCATACGTCTGCTCGCGACTTCGATATCGCTGTGCAGGTAGTGCCCTTCATACGGCTCCTTCACCGTTTTCATGGCGCCGATGCTATCTGCCTCAACAGCAAGAACAGCTTTCTCCTTCAGCTCCACCACATGGATTCCATGATGCTCCTTCAAACGAATGGCCACATCACCCCATGCCTTTGGGATCAAGTACCCCTTCGGCTTCTGCCTGATCAATGTTGGCCGATAAGTCGCATGCCATGGCACCATGATGTCTGTTGGTCGATCGCGGTGGTAGCGCGTTCGCGGCAAACCGCTCACGGCGCTCGCTTCGCGCTTGGCCACGTATCCGCGCCATCGGAGCGAATCAACAACCGTTGCATCAAGCTTCCAGTTCAGGCCGATATCGCTCATGGTGGCAGCGCGCCTCTTCGCCTCCTCACGCAAGCGGGACAGTTCGGAGCCGCGCCTTGTCATCACATCCAGGGTAGCGATCATGAGCTGTAAGGTGGCGTTCACGCGTTCGGCATAGGGCTTCAGCATGTGGCTCTCGCTGAGTATGCCGATGCGATGCAGCAGCGCATTGTAGCCAGTGCTGTAGCGCGGACTGTCGTAGAAGGCGTGCAGGCCCTCTTCCGGCGCATCACCGATGGTCTCGAAATAGGGGCACATCAAATGGCCCCGACCTTCCATCCAGGCCTGAAGATCCGGTTTCAGCGCAGTGTCAAGAAAGCGCCCCAGGCCACCATCGAGCTTGGCCGATTCTGTGGTGAGCAGTTCCATCACGTACTGGTGATCGGCGCCGTTGCTCACATGCGTCTCGAAGTAGATGTCCGGGTCCATCGCGCGCAAGGCTTGCAGCAGGGTGGCCGTCGCTCGAGAATCGACCTTCATGAAATCGCGATTGAGGTCGAGGTTCCGCGCATTGCCGCGGAAGCCGTATTCCGCCGGACCATTCTGGTTGGCGCGACTGTGGCTGTTGCGACGCTGGGCACCGCTCACATTATACACCGGCACGATGCAAACGGCGGTGCTGGCCAGAAGTCCCATGTACTGATCACTCTCCAAGAGCGCTTGCGCGAGCAGCAGGCTTGCATCGATGCCATCGGGTTCGCCGGGATGGATCCCGTTGGTGATCCAG
Source organism: Flavobacteriales bacterium (assembly GCA_016713865.1). Classification (GTDB taxonomy): domain Bacteria; phylum Bacteroidota; class Bacteroidia; order Flavobacteriales_F; family PHOS-HE28; genus PHOS-HE28. The sequence continues at coordinate 75,799 of JADJOG010000008.1, forward strand.
AGAATGCGCTTGCCCGCGGCACGGATGCTATCGGGTGTGAATCCGCTGCCATCGCTGATCACGAATAGGTGGATGGGCGAGCCTTCATCGTCATTGCCGATCTCGAGGAGTCGAGCGCCTGAGTGCATTCGATCCAATCCCTGATAGCGCGCGATGGCATGCTCCCATGTTACCGTGGTATCGCCTTGAATGTCCATTGTGCCGCGACCGGCATGCTCGTGATCAGCGCGAGGATTAGAAGTTGCCGCATGCCGCCGAAGATGCGAACGAAGAAGCCCCGCTCCGAATGAGCAGGGCCTCCATCGTCTGACGCTCGATTCTACTGCACCACCAATCGCTCCCATCGCGGAAGCTCGCCGATGAGCACCCCGACGTGATACACGCCCGGAGCAGCGCCATGGAGGTCCACCTCCATGCGGCGCTCGTTGCGCGCGCGCTGCTCGAACACGATGCGGCCTGCGCCATCGAGCACGCGGATCAGCGCATCGGGAACAAGCTGATCGAAGGTGATGCTGAAGCCCGCATCGGCTGTGGCCGGATTCGGCGCAAGGCGCATTCCGACAGGCTCCTCTTCGATCATGCCAACCGTTCCAGTGATCGTGGTATCGATGTTCACCACGATACCGAAACTCGGGCCCCAGGCCTGGTTCGCATCGCGCGCGCGCAGCCAGAGCACATTCACACCAGCCGTAACCGGTGTCGGGATGTCGCCGCCCTTGATGGCTTCGAAGGCAGCATCGAAGTTGCTGTCAACTGCGAGCATGGGTGTGCCGAGGCCTGTTCCGGGATCATCGTTCACGTAGTACTCAGCAGCTGTAACACGCACTTCCGGAAAGGTGACAACGCCGCCCCACACTTCAACCACCACACGGAATGGAAGGCTCCAAGCCCCGTTCACATCCTTGGCGCGCACGTGCAGCAGATGGACGCCCTCGCTGGGCAATGCGCTCGTTTGCATGCTGATGGCTTCCAACGCGCTGTTGAAGTCGCCATCGAAGGCGATCATGGGCGTGCCGCTGCCTTGACCGGGATCGGTGTCCCAGAAATATTCGGCTTGCGTTACCGTGATCTCGGGTGCGGTTACCACCGGAGGCTCGATCACCACAACCGTGGTGAAGGTGGGTCCCCAGTTGTTCTGCTGATCCTTCACGCGGATGCCCAAGGTGTGCGCACCAAGGCTCGGCAACGCGGAGGTTTCGAGGAAGATGGCTTCAATGGCATCGTTGTATGCGCCATCAATAGCGCTCATGGGCGTGGCGCCGCCGGCACCGGGATCCGTGTCCCAGAAGTACTCGGCGTTATCCACGCGCTGTGCGGCCGCTGTACCCATGAAGAGCAGAAGCGCGCAGGCGAGGTTGATCCGTGCGTTCATATCGATCAACGTATGGATCAACGGTCGAATGAGTTGGCCTTCACGCGCAGGGTGCTGCCTTGGCGAACATTGAACGGATGGCCGGTCATGTACACGCGCGCAGCCCCGGTGTGCAGCGGGAAGAAATTGGTGAGCGTGTAACTGCCGCCATAGGCGCCCGCATCACCTGCCGAAAGGTCCAGATCATAGAACGGCGCGGCGGGATTGCCACCATTGATGGCCGAAGGAGCATTCAGGAAGCTGCCATCCGCGTTGAAGGTGACCGGCTGGTTCGTGGTGTTGTTGCCGGTAAAGGTGAAGCCAGTGGAGATGGGAATGCTCAGGGTCGAATGCACATGATTGAAATAGACGTTGATCTGCCCGCTATTCCCGCTGTCGTTGTTGATGCCACGGTTCGAGCCCGCCCACGTGGAACCCACGGCGTTGTTCATGACCTCCCAAATCGACCCGGCAATCGTATTCGCCAAACTGACCCCATAGATGTTGGAGCTTCCTGTATAACCCTGTATGCTATTGCTCCAGATGAGGTTGGCCACTCCTTGGGAATTGCCGCCCTGCACCTCGATGCCCATCCAGCCATGACGGATCCAGTTGTTGCGGATATGCACCACCTGCGCACGCGTATTCACGTAGATGCCCTCGTAGCTGAGCGGTGCTTGGAGCTTATTGCCTACAATGTGGCATGTATCGTTGGCGAACGTTGTCGATGTGGGCGTAACACGCACCGCTTCTGCGCCAGATGGGCAATTCACATCGTTGCCCACGATATTTCCGAAGTTGATCCGGACATAACCCGACTCGATCCTGTTACCGACAACCTGAGCGTCGAACGCATCGGAGTTGAACTGGATGTAACCAGCTACCAAGTGAGAGTCCATCACCCGGACCTTGGTCTCGCGAATGTTCGAAGTACCCAGGTTTGTGATGTTGCCTGCTGTATTGCGCATGCCAATGATCGTAACCTCACGGCCGTTCGCAGCGGTCACCGTCCAGTTCCCCTGCACGATGAAGAAGCCATTATCGACATAGCTCAGGAATTGTAGCGACTTGGTGATGTTGATGGTCTCGATCCAAGGAATGTCGCCCGCGCGGTTCTTGATGATGATGCGATCGCCATCCACAGCGGCAGTAACGGCTGCATTGATGTTCGGGTAGGTTGGCGACACGCCGAATTCTTCAACGATGCGGTCAACAGCGAACGCGGGAATCGCGAGCAGAGCGCTCAAAAGCGCCGGTAGTTTGATCAGGGTCTGTTTCATGGGCGCCAAACATAGCCGCTGGCGCACCCCGGCAGCGATCATTCACTCCGAGCCCGCTATCACCGCTAAGCGCGGCTCTGGCACTTGGGCGTTCTAGAAAAGGGCGACCCCGGCACCTGGGCAGGCGGTACCGGGGTCTAAGGGACCTGCCCTTGCGGGCTGGTCCGGGGTAATGTTGGATCAGGCTTGGGGTTCGATGGTTAGCTCAACGGCACCGGCCGCAGGGTCAACCTCCGGAGCTTCAACCTCGATGGTTGCAGGCTGCGGATCCTGCGGGACCACCTGTGCAAAGAGTTGCTCTTCGTCGGTGAGGCAGAGGAGAAGCGTGAGGGTCTGTACTGGCCACATGCGTGTTTGTAGGTGTTTCGTGTGTGACAGTCAGCCGAAGAGTGGCGCAAGATTTCAGATGGAGCTGATCAAAGTCAAGGACGAATCATCATTTTCATTCGACGAAAGCACTTGACATGACGACGGATGATATTATAGCGCCAAGCACCAACTTCGCCCGGACCAGACCGGCACGACTATGTACCGGCGAGTGAAAAATGACCGAAGCACGCATCCGAAGCCTAGCCGAATACCGCACGGCCTACCAACACAGCATCACCAACCCCGAGGACTTTTGGGCCGATGTCGCTTCAACATTCAAGTGGAGCAAGCCATGGGCTAGCGTGCTCGAATGGGACTTCGAGAAACCCGAGGTGAAATGGTTCATCGGCGGGAAGCTGAACATCACCGAGAACTGCTTGGACCGACAACTGGCCACGAGGGGCGATAAGACCGCGTTGCTGTGGGAAGCGAACGACCCTTCGCAGCCGAGCGAGCACATCACCTACAAGCAATTGCACGAGCGCGTTTGCCGCATGGCGAATGTGCTCAAGCGCAACGGCATCGGGAAAGGCGATCGCGTTTGCCTGTACATGCCTATGATTCCGGAGCTCGCCATCAGCGTGCTGGCATGCGCGCGCATCGGCGCCATCCATTCCGTGGTCTTCGGCGGCTTCAGCGCGAACTCGCTTGTTGACCGCATCAACGATTCGCAGTGCGCGGCGGTGATCACAAGCGATGGCATCCGGCGCGGCGCGAAGAGCATTCCAGCGAAGCCTGTGGTTGACGAGGCCCTCCCCTCCTGCCCCAGCGTGCACGTGGTGCTCGTGGCGAAATGCACAGGCGATGCCGTTGCGATGAACGAACCGCGCGACCGCTGGATCCACAATGAACTGAAGCACGTGAGCGCCGATTGCCCGGCCGAGCCGATGGACAGCGAGGACCCGCTCTTCATCCTGTACACCAGCGGAAGCACCGGCAAGCCCAAAGGCGTGGTGCATACCTGCGGCGGCTACATGGTGTATGCAGGCTACTCCTTCGCCAATGTGTTCCAGTGCGATGAGAGCGATGTATTCTGGTGTACGGCCGACATCGGATGGATCACCGGCCACAGCTACATCGTGTACGGCCCGCTGTTGAATGGCTGCACATCGGTGATGTTCGAGGGCGTGCCCACCTGGCCCGACCCGACGCGCTTCTGGCAGGTGATCGAGAGGCACAACGTCACGCAGTTCTACACCGCGCCCACGGCGATCCGATCGCTCATGGCCGCAGGTCACGATCTGCCTTCGCGTTTCGCCATGCCTTCGTTGAAATTGCTCGGCAGCGTTGGCGAGCCCATCAACGAAGAAGCGTGGCATTGGTACCACGAGCAAGTGGGCAAGAAGCGTTGCGCGATCGTCGATACCTGGTGGCAGACAGAAACAGGCGGCATCATGCTCAGCGGTCTCGGCGACATCACGCCCATGAAACCCGCGCACGCAGGCTTGCCGCTGCCGGGCATCCGTCCGATCCTGGTGGATGCGCAAGGCAACGAATTGCACGGCGAGGCCGAGGGATACCTGTGCATCGCCTTCCCATGGCCCAGCGTAATCCGCAGCACCTGGGGCGATCACGAGCGCTGCCGCGTGAACTACTTCGCGCAATACCCCGGCCGCTACTTCACCGGTGATGGCGCGAAGCGCGATGCCGACGGCTTCTTCCGCATCATCGGCCGTGTGGATGACGTGATCAACGTGAGCGGCCACCGCATCGGCACCGCCGAGGTGGAGAACGCCATCGACGAGCACCCGGATATCGTGGAGAGTGCCGTGGTGGGCTACCCGCACGACATCAAGGGCCAGGGCATCTACGCCTTCGTGATCTGCGACCACGTGCGCGCCGACAAGGACGCATTGCGCCAGGAGATCATCGCCACTGTTGAGCGCGTGATCGGCAAAGTGGCGCGGCCCGACAAGATCCAATTCGTAAGCGGCCTGCCGAAGACACGGAGCGGCAAGATCATGCGGCGCATTCTGCGGAAGGTGGCGGAGAACGAGCTGGGGAGTTTGGGGGATACCTCTACCCTTCTGGATCCTGCGGTTGTGGATGAGATCAAGGGGGGGCGGGTGTGATGCAATTACCTTTGGAAGCATGAAAGCAGCCAGCCCCATCAAAGGCGTGAAGCTCATCACCGACGAGACCGAGAACCGGCGCTACGTGCAGATCGACCTCGTCACATTGGCAAAAGAGCCTGAAGCCGTTGAAGAGTATCTCGATGGACTCGTTGCCATATCGCGCCGGAACGAGCCCACTGTATCGCACGCCGATGTGATGAAGGCCACTTACAAACGCGCCAAGCGGAAGTGAGCTACACCATCGAGTGGCTCCGGAGCGCCCGGAAGGAGCTCGACGCCTTGCCTGTGCGGTCCGCGGTGCGCATCGGTGAAGCCGTGGGGGCACTTGGCCCAGAACCCGAGACCCAGCGGATGCAAGAAGCTCACAGGCCACAAAGACCTCTGGCGGATCCGCATCGGTAGCAATCGCGTGATCTATTGCATCGGCGATGCGATCAGGCTGGTGCGCATCGAGAAGGTCTCTGACCGGAAGGATGCTTATTGAGCGATGATTGCCGCGGAAATCAGCACAAGGAATCCAGTTCGCGATCGAGCTGCCGAAGACGCGTAACGGCACCTTCGGCATGCGGCGGATCCTGCGCAAGGTGGCGGAGAACGAGATGGGGAGTTTGGGGGATACCACTACTCTGCTGGATCCGGCGGTGGTGGAGGAGATCAAGGGGGGAAGGGTTTAATCCACTATTTTGCAGCAGTGTTCACGATTACTTGCCCTGATTGCAAGCGCGAGAATGTTGCGTTGAAGGATTGCTACCGAGATGGCGACCGGCTCGTCTGTGTTGAGTGCTTCGAACAATCACATCCTTCCGACGACGAAAGGAACAGACCAAACATTGCGCGATTGGGAGCGATGGATACTTGTGCATTCTGTGGCAAGAAATCGCCAGATGCGGTGGTTAAGAACATGGGTGAATCACCGATTTGCGAGCACTGCTCCAGGATCTCATTTCTCGGCCATTCCCATCCTGGGTGAAAGCATTCTTTGCCGGGGTGCTCATACTGGTTGCCGTGTCCATCGCCTGGAATTGGAAGTTCTTCCGAGCGAAAGCGCACCTGACCACGATGAATGAACGCATTGAAGAAGGTGACCTCAGTGGGGCAATAGCCGCCGTCGATGACTTCCACGCCATCATGCGAGTGGAGCCCGACCTCTTGGTAGCGAGGAATTTCTGGATGGGCATCCGCGCATTGGCCAACGATAGCGCAGAGCGTGCGCTCGAGCTCTTAGAAGATGTGGAGGCCACGCGCCCTGGTTCGTTTAACACAAGCGACTATTTGATCTCAGCACGCATTGGCGCTGCCTTCGACAAGGGCGACTACGATGGCTTCCTACGGCATAGTCGAGAGTCGCTCTCGAAACGCCGAGATGACCCAATAGCATTTGGAAGCGTAGCATCGGCTTTCGCCTGCTTGTTCGTCACGAGTGGCGATGAAGCGTATCGAGATAGCACATTGGAAATGCTCAGAAAGGCCAAGGCCATCTCCACCGACACTTCTTTCAACGAGTATGAGCAGCGGATTCTCTACCGAATGCACAGCAAGGAAATAATCACCCGCGCTGCTTTTTACGAGCGCTTCCCAAACGGTTGGACGCCATAACACTTAGCCATGTTCTTCATACCAGGTTTTGTAATCGCAGCAGTCACCTTCCCCGGTGTTATCGTGCATGAAGCGGCCCACATGTTCTTCTGCCGGCTTAGGAAGGTCGCCGTCTTTGAGGCCGTCTTTTTCCAATTCGGCGACCCCGCAGGTTACGTGACACATGAGAGGACAGAGGACTTCAACTCGACATTCCTCATCAGCATGGGGCCTTTTTTCATCAACACCTTGCTCTGCCTCCTTATCTGCTTCCCGGCTTACTTGCCGATGAGCTTTTTCCACCAATCCGACCCACTGAACCTGCTGCTTATGTGGCTTGGTCTTTCCATTGGCATGCACGCCATCTGACAATCAGGATGCAAGCAATGTTTGGGAGCAGGCCCGCGACGTGCCAAGAAACTGAATCCACTCGCATCGATCAGCCACCTATCGTCGGACTCATCTACATCTTCAACGTGCTCCGATTCTTCTGGGCTGATCTAATCTATGGCGTTGCCATTGGCATAGGTGTTCCATCCTTGTTCTATTAGGTCGTGATTCAACTTGTTGAATCAGCCTTCATCCCTGTATGCCGCAACCTACCTTTCCGATCTCTCAATACCTCTGTCATGGCCCACCTCAACGAGACCTTCGAAGACGGCAAGCGCATCAGCCCGAAATTGCCTGAGGGGAAGAAGAACTTCCTCATCGACATCGACGGCACCATCTGCGAGGACATCCCCAACGAGGAACCCGAACGGATGGTCACCGCTGCGATCTACGAGGGCGCGCTGGAGATCTGCAACGGGTGGTTCGACGAGGGCCACATCATCACCTTCTTCACCAGCCGCTTGGAAGAGCACCGCGCGGTGACCACTGAATGGCTGGACCGCCACGGCTTCAACTACCACGCGATCCTATTCGGCAAGCCGCGTGGCGGCAACTACCACTGGATCGACAACCACATCGTGCGCGCCACGCGCTACGATGGCAAGTTCACCAAGCTGGTGGAACGGCAGGCCACGATCGAGGCGTTCGAGGAATAAACCTCTGAGGCAACGCCTCCTCAAGCGTCCGTCTCCTCATTAAAATCAGACGAAGCGAATGAGACAGCTATTCCTCGCGCTGGCAATCGGGTCGCCAATATTGGCTACTGCACAGTTCCCGCCTGTTGATGTGGACTGGTCGGCTCTCAGAGGGTTCGGCGATGGCAACACGATGGTCGCGCGTGATCCAATCGGGGGCGATCACATATGGTCGGTGCTTGACGACATCATGCTGGCAACGAACGATGATGAACTGCTTTACCCGATCCTGGCAGATGGCACCGATCTGGCCCCGGCAAGCCCCGGAGCGGTGAATGGGTCGCTTGGATCACCTGGTGGACATCGAACGCTACAACAGCAGGACGTACGTGATCATCAGCCATCAGAACATCGGCGGCATGCAGGACGTGTACTGGCATGTACAAGGCGGCGCGAACGACCTGACCATCCAAAGCACTGAAGAAGATTTGGACGATGTGCCTCACGACCTGCTCGTGAATGCCGATGGACTATTCATCGCAGGCAGCAGCCGCGTTATCAGCGGCGCTTACGAGGGACGGCTGATCCGAGCGGATCACGACGCCAACGTGCTATGGGATATCTCTTGGTCGCCAAACGGCACTGTAGCTGATGGGGCCTTCACCGCAATTGCCGTGAAAGGCGATTCGTTGTTGGCGATCGCCTATCCTTTGATGGTGATATTCGACAAGGGCACGGGCAGTTACATCGGGCAAGCGGACATCACAGTAGGACTCAATCTGCCAGGCGGCTGGCCCACGCGTGTGGCAGTGAGCGGATCAGATCTGTATTGGATAAGGACCTACCCGACCATGCTCGAGTACGGCCATTTCCAGATGGAGGAGATCATCGGCAGCATAACGCAGATCGACGGTCTTGCGCCATTGTACAGGACATCCGTGAGCATCGATGATTCTGGCCGCCCTTGGTTCGCCTACACCGATAACGGCACCGGCCGATGGATCAAAGCTGATTCGGATGCGATGCCCACATCCAGTGGATCGCTTTATGGCAGCATCAGTGATATGCGCCATGTGAACGGCAAGCTCCTGTTCACAGGTCAATTCGATGCCTCACAGGGCAACTCATACGTCGTTTGCGGAACACCTCAACCCTGATCATCATGGCAACCAAACATCTGCTCTGCGGCATGTGCGCCATCTTCGGGATGGGTGCTTCCGCGCAATCGCCCATCACGCCGCTCTGGTCTCAAACCTGGCCACACGGTCAGGATGCCTCCCCCGCCATGATTCCATCGGCGAATGACAATCACCTGGCATTCGACCCGATCACCGGTCTAGTGCACGTGTCCATTGATGCCGGTCTTGAAGGCAGCGTCGCCAGCGGCGATCAGGTATTCACCTTCAATGCTGCCGGACAGGACCTGAGCGCTTCGCCAGCACCGTACGTCGGCTATTTGATGGCTAGCAAGGACGACCCCTTCGTTTCTGAGGGCACAGCGGACCTGGCCGCATATGCCGGAACCGTGTGGGCATTGCGCGCCGTGAACCAGATCGGACTTAATCGCACCGTGGGAAGCGTTGTCGCGCTCAGGCCGGATGGCAGCCGTATGCAGATCGGACTTGGCGGTTCGCCGCATCGCGGTCACTTGCTCGTTGACGCGAACGGTGCGATCGCCTTGCGCGGAATGGAGCAGCCGGCCACTGGGATTCATTCAGTGACTGCGTCCGGATGGTTCACCTATTCCGTGCAATATCCATTCAATGCTCCTCCGCAGGATGCGTGCTTGGGCGGTGGCGTCATCTACTCGATGAACTCTGGATTGGTCAGGCCCTATCAACGTTCCAATGGCCTCGAACTCGATCTATGGCCTGCGTACAGCGCGGTGCATTCAGCTCAGATCGCCGTTCAAGGCAACCTGCTCTACTACGCTTATTCCGATGGGAACGGTGGATGCTTCTGGGGTGCTGAGACCTTGGTAGGCGCTACGGTGTGGCAACGCTCCGCTCTGCTCGGCATTCAGGTAGAGGAACTGCATGTGGACGCGTTCGGAAGGCCATGGTTCATCGGCAACTCATTGAATGAGGGAGGCGCGCCGTTGCTCGTTGTTACAGCTTCGAATGGCAGCGGGCACGAAACGTTCACCTACGGTGCACGCATGAACGATCTCGTGATCGGCAACGGGCAAGCATACATCACAGGGCAAGCGGAAGCCGGTGGCACAAGCACGTTCCTCATCTCCTTGGGCACGGACCTCACAACAGATGCGCCCAACGCGACCACCGCTGTCGATGTCGTTTTGTACCCGCAGCCCGCTCAGGATAGGATCTCAATCAGCAATTCAGGGCGCATCATGCGTTCGCGCGTGATCGACATCACCGGGCAATTAGTGCCTGCAACCTTGACCGGTGCAACGGTTGACGTGAGTCGTTTGAGCGAAGGTGTCTATCTCCTTGAAGCAGCAACCGAGCGTGGGCTGATTACGCGTCGATTCGTGATTTCGAGATAGCGAGCCTGGTCACTGCCGCGCCGCCTTCAGCGTGTTCTGCAGCAGGCTCACGATGGTCATGGGCCCAACGCCGCCTGGCACTGGCGTGATCCACGAGGCCTTCGCCGCCACTTCGCTGAAGCGCGCATCGCCGAGCAGCCTGAAACCGCTCTTGCGTGTGGCATCCTCGATCCGATGGATGCCAACGTCCACCACCACCACGCCTTCCTTCACCATGTCCCCGGTGATCATCTCAGGCTTGCCCGCCGCGATAATGAGGATATCGGCTTGCCGCGTGATGGACGCCAGATCGCGTGTCCTGCTGTGCGCGAGCGTAACGGTGCAATTGCCGGGCTCGGCATTGCGGCTCATGAGGATGCTCACCGGCGTGCCCACGATGTTGCTCCGCCCTACTACCACGCAATGCTTCCCGCTCGTGGCCACGCCATAGTGCCGGAGCAGTTCCACGATCCCCGCTGGCGTGGCGGGCAGGAAACCGGGCTGGCCCAGCACCATGTTGCCCACATTCACCGGATGGAAGCCATCGACATCCTTCCGTGGGTCGATGAAGAGCATGACCTTATCCGCATCGATATGCTTCGGCAACGGCAGTTGCACGATGAAGCCATCGAGTTCGGGATCACGATTGAGCTCATCGATGCGAGCCAGCAGCGCATCTTCTGAAGTGGTGGCGGGCAAACGCACCAAGGTGCTCCGGAAGCCCACGCTCTCGCAAGCCTTCACTTTCGCTTCAACGTAAGTGCGGCTCGCGCCATCGTCGCCCACGAGCACAGCAGCCAAATGCGGCGCGCGGCCACGCATGAGCTTCACTTCAGCGGCTTCGATCGCGATCCGCTCCTTCAGCGAATCGCTGCATCGCTTGCCATCAAGCAATCGGTACGCTGCCACTTGCTGATCCATCGGTGCGGAAGGTAGCCGTTCACTTCCAACCCATGCGCTCCTTCAGTGCGTTGATGTGCCGCAGATGATGCGCGCTGTGCCACACATAAAGCTCCAAGGCCTCAGCCAAGCTGATCTCTCGCTGCTGCTCGGGGTGGTAGAATGCGCGATCATACTCCGGAGGCGCCATGGAACGCATGAGCACCACCCAACGCGCATGCGTGCCAGCGATGATGCCGAACGAAGGCTCCAGGGCCATCGTGCGCGCGTCGGCATGCTCGGCCCACAAGGCCTCCTTGTATGGCTTGATGGTCGGGCGATCCTCGGTGAGCGCCAACTTGAACCGGTGCAGGCTCTGACCATGACTATCGGCGATGTGATGCACGAGTTGGCGCACTGACCAGCCACCGGGACGATACGGGGTCTCTAGTTGCTCTTGCCCCATCTCCTTCACGGCGGCCCACAGCTTATTGGGGAACAGCTCAATCGCAGCGATGCACTCTGCTCGGCGTTCCGGAGCCATCCGCTTTGGTGCCGCGAGCGAACTTTACCGATGGGGTACTTGAGCAGTTCCAGCTCCAGATCGGACAGTGCGCTCATGGCCGCTTGGCTTTCCGGAGGGTCCATACATACATGTGCAGCCCGCGATCCAACGCCACCACATCCTGGCTGGACACCTCCAGCCTTGCCTCCAATTCCTGCACCTCACCGAAGAAACCAGGATGTCGTGGTCGCGCTTGGTCATGTTCACCGCCTTTGGGTCGATGACCTTCGCAGGGAGCGAAGTGCCGAAGACGCCCAGCTTGCGGATACCGGGCGAGAATTCGATGGAGGCGTAATCGTAGGTGGTTTGCGCGGAAACCGCTGAGGAAAAAGCCATCAAGCAGATGGTAAGCAGGAGTTGCTTCATGGGGCGAAGGTGGGAGGAAAAGGCTGGTGCTCGGCGCGGCCGAGAATCGAATGGCCTTCATGTACATGAATCGTTCGCTCCCATTGGCGCATCTCCCCGTCGCCCTTCATCGGTGCCAGCAAGCTTTCTGTGGCGCGGCTCGGGGGCATGGTCGAGCACTGTCGACCGCAAACGTTCACGACCTAGTTTCACCGTTTCAACAACAGCCCATCATGCGCCCATACGCCGCACTCGCATTCTCGCTTGCCATTAGTCAACTGGCCAACGCGCAATGCCCCGCAGGGCAACTTTCTGTAACGATCGAGGTGACCACCGACAATTGGGGCAATGAGACCTATTGGCAGCTCACGGCTTTCGGGAATTCGTGCAATCAGGCGCCCATCTTCGTCGGTGGCAATACGGCGGCGATCGGCTGCGCTAGCGGCGGAACCCAAGCATCGCCTGCTGGCGGCTATGCCAACAATGCGACCATCGTCGAGGGCCCATGGTGCCTTAACGAAGGCGCGCAGTACAACATCGTGAGCATCGACAGCTACGGCGACGCGCAGGCGAGCTTCCGTGTGCGTGCCAATGGGGCGGTGATCGGCGAGTTCAACCAGCCCGGTGGATTCAACATCTTCACATTCACGGTGCAGACCCCAGCTGCGCTCGATATGGGAGTCACTGCGCTCACCACCCCGCTTTACAACCGTATTGGCTTGGGCACTTCGTTCAGCGGAACGGTGCGCAACTTCGGATCAGCCACGATCAACTCGTTCACGCTGAATGCCGCACTCGATGGCAATCCGGTCTTTACGGAGAACTATAATGGGGTGAGCATCGCCTCTGGGAACAGCTTCGAGTTCAACACCACAGGGACATGGGTGCCAACAGTGACCGGTGCCGCTGTACTCACCGTTTGGGCCAGCAACATCAATGGAGAAGCGGATGAGACCCCTGCCAACGACATGGGCAGCGCGAACTTGTGGGTGAATGCGGCGATACCGACCTGGTGCCGCAATACCTGTTCGGTCAACCCACCGTTACCGTGGTTGGTGACGAGGACGAGGACCTGCTGACCCCACGAGACCTTGCTTGGCATCCGGATCCCGCGCGCAACGAGATCTGGGTCATCAACAAGGATGTGTCGCAGACCGGTGGCAGCACCGTGCGCTTCTTCAACCCCGGCGAACCGAATCAGACCCACCTCTGGCAGCGCGACCCGAATGCTGGGCACTTCATGAGCCTGCCAACGGGAATCGCCATGGGCGACAATGGCAACTTCGCGACAAGCCCGGGAATCTTCGATGCCAACCAGAACGGCGGCGATCCTTTCACCGGACCAACATTATGGAGCGCCGATCCAACGATTTACGCGTTCCCCGGGCAAGGCCCGCTGGGCAGCCATTTGGACATGCTGCACGTGAATCCGCAGAGCCAAGGCATCGCGCACGACCGCTGGAATCGTTACTGGGTGGTCGATGGCCATGTGGGCGATGTGGTGATGAACGACTTCCGCGTGGATCATGGTCCAGGCAACACCTGGCACGGCGATGCGATCATCCGGCGCTACGGCGGCATCAGCATCCAGCGCGACCCGAACGACCACATCCCCAGCCACTGCGAATTGGACAAGCGCACAGGCTGGCTGTACGTGGTGGACCATGGCAACCAGCGCGTGTTGCGCTTGGATACGCGCAGCGGCAGCGTGAGCGGCCCCGCCACCTTCGGCCCGTGGGAGAGCTACGTGGAGTATTCGAATGTGAGCGGCCACACGTGGGAGACCGTTGCAACCACGGGGCTGGTGCAGCCTGCTGGCATCGCCATCAGCGGCGACCACTTGCTGGTGAGCGACCATGCCAATGGCGACATCGTGGTGTATGACATCAGCCTAGGCGGCGGCTTCGCGGAATTGGGCCGCATACAGACGGGCTCCATCGGCATCATGGGCATCGAGGTGGGCCCCGATGGCCGCATCTGGTTCGTGAATGCCACCACGCGTCAGCTCGCACGCGTGAATCTCGATGAAACCGTTGGTGTGGAAATGTCAATCGCCGCTGTGCCTGGCTTCTACCCGAATCCGGCCAACGAGCGCCTTTTCGTGAAGAACCCAGAGACCGGAGCCACGATCGTTCTGCGCGATGCAATGGGTCGGCTGGTGCTTCAAGCAAGTGCTGCATCCGCAAGGAATGGCATCGATGTGAGCGGAGTAGCGCCCGGCACCTATGCCGTGAGCATGGGCAGCGCGAGCTATACGATCGTGATCGCGCGATAGCGCGGAAGCGAGCGCGCTGAAGCTTCAAGGCAGTACGAGGACGGCTCGCAATTGAACACGCGAGCGCACTTTCTGATGCCCAATGCGCCCTGACTCCCAATGCGGCGCTTGATCCGTTGCGCATCGCAAGCGCGCCTCAAGTGATGGGCATCCGCTTTTCACCACCAAGAGATCAGAGATCGAACCATCGCGCTCGACGGTGAAGCGCAGGGTAACAGATTGCCCATTGCGGCAGCTCGCTTCCAGCGGGAATGCGCTGCATGAATCGTTGCGCACCAATTGGGTGAGCCAGGCATCCTCGCGCATGGTGCAACGCGGTTGAAGGTCAAGCTCCTTGCGAGCGGAAACCGCCAAGGACTCGGGAACCGAGCCGAGCCTGTGCGTACTGCGTCCTACAGGCACCGTGCTACCAATGCCGACTTGCGCGGCAGCATCGCCAGCGGAGAAAAGGAGCAGCAGCCACAACAAGCGCATGACCAAAGTTAGGCTCGCCGCAAAGTGCCCGGCTACATTTGGCCGCATCCATGGGCACACGCGCATGGTGGCCCGAGCACATGAGCAACGTGTACTACCCTGACTACCTGCAGCTGGAGAAGATCCTTGGCGCGCAAGAACCCGAAAGTGTCAAGCATGGCGCACCGGCCCATGACGAGATGCTGTTCATCGTCATCCACCAGAGCTACGAATTGTGGTTCAAGCAGATCCTGCACGAGGTGGGAAGCGTGATGACCCTTTTCGCCGACGGCCATGTGGATGATGATGGCGGCGAGTTGAGCGTGGCCGTGCATCGACTGGGTCGGGTCCACACCATACTTCAAGTGCTCGTGAAGAAGATCGACATCCTGGAGACCATGACCCCGCTCGACTTCCTCGACTTCCGCGACATGCTGCGGCCTGCAAGTGGCTTCCAGAGCATGCAATTCAAGGTCTTA
>JADJOG010000009.1 GCA_016713865.1 Flavobacteriales bacterium
GCACCACGCGCGCCTTGCCGAACGGAATGCTGTACGGCTGCTCGGGTACGGGTCCGCTGATGCTGCGGTACATGGCCTTGTGCTCGAAGAACATCACCGGATTGGGGTCGTCGAAGGCGGTCATCAGCAGGCCCTTCGCGTCGTAAGGATTGCTGGGGTACACCACCTTCAGACCGGGCGTTTTCACGAACCACATCTCGTTGCTCTGGCTGTGGAAAGGGCCTGCGCCAACGCCCGCGCCGGTCGGCATGCGCACCACCACGTCGGCGTTCTGCCCCCAGCGGTAGTGGATCTTCGCGAGGTTGTTGCAGATCTGCGTGATGCCTTCGCTCACGAAATCGGCGAACTGCATCTCCATCATGGCCTTCATGCCTTTGATGCTGAGACCGAGCGCGGCGCCCAGGATCGCGCTTTCGCACAAGGGCGTATTGCGCACGCGGTCCTTGCCGAACGTCTCCACGAAACCTTCGGTGATCTTGAACGCACCACCGTACTCCGCGATGTCCTGGCCCATCAACACCAGCTCCGGATGGCGCTCCATGCTCTGCGCAAGGCCTTGCTGGATGGCGTCGATCATGCGTTTGTCGGGGGCTCCGTCTTGCGCGGGTTCCGTAGGCAACACATCCGTTGGTCGACCCGGAGGGTCGACGCTGCCGGTGCGTGCCAACGACGTCGGTGCGTACACATCGGCCATTTCCAGTTCCATGACCGGCACCGGTTCCGGTTCCGCGAACGCCACCTTCAGATCGGCCTCGATGCCATCCTTCAATCGTGTGCGGATCTCGTCGCGCTTCGCGATGGTCAGCACGCCGGTCTTCAAAAGCCATGCTTCGTAGTTGGCCACGGGATCCTTCTTGCCCCACTCCTCGAACAGCTCCTTGGGCACGTACTTGGTGCCGCTGGCTTCCTCGTGGCCGCGCATGCGGAAGGTGATGCACTCAACCAGGATCGGACGCGGGTTCTCGCGCACGCTGTCGGCCAGCTTGGCAAGGGTGTCGTACACCTCCAGGATGTTGTTGCCAGCGATCTGCACGCTCTCGATGCCGTAGCCTATGGCCTTGTCGGTGAACTGCTTCATGCGGAACTGCTCGCTGCTGGGCGTGCTGAGTCCGTAGCCGTTGTTCTCGATGATGAAGAGCACGGGCAGGTCCCACACCGCCGCTACCGTTCACGCTCTCGTGGAAGTCGCCTTCGCTGGTGGCGCCATCGCCGGTGAAGACGATCGTGCAGCGGTTCTCCTTCTTCAGCAGCGCCAAGCGCGATGCCGTCGGCGATGCCCATCTGCGGGCCGAGGTGGCTGATCATGCCCACCACCTTGTGCTCTTGGCTGCCGAAATGGAAGCTCCGTTCGCGACCCTTGCTGTAGCCGGTGGCCTTGCCCTGCCATTGCGCGAAGAGCTTCGCGAAAGGCATCCCGCGCGTGGTGAACACGCCGAGGTTGCGGTGCATGGGCAGGATGTACTCGTCGTTCTGCAAGGCCATGGTGGCCCCAACTGCGATGGCTTCTTGGCCGATGCCGCTGAACCACTTGCTGATCTTGCCCTGTCGCAGCAGGCTCAGCATCTTCTCTTCGATGATGCGCGGATAGACGAGCTTCTCGTAGGTGCTGGTCAGGAAGGCGTCGCTGGCTGCCGTGCTCGAAACGGAGCTGGCGGTCCTCGATGGTGGGCTGGGACATGGGGGTTGAATGCGGCGGCGAAGGTATTGGGAGGTGCATGGGAGAACGGGCTCACCCACAGAAGCTTCAGCGAGCCGGGTGTTGATAGCCTGCGGTTGCGATCTTCGTGGCCTTGGCTACCGAACACATCGCCATCGTGGCCCCCTGCTTCAATGAAGGCGAGGTGGCCGTGCGCTTCGCCCAGGAACTGGAGCAGGTGCTGGCCCGGCTTGAGCAGCGCTTCACCTTGGTGCTGGTCGACGACGGCAGCGCCGACGATACGCCGCAGCGCCTCCTCTCCTACCGGCCCACCGCGCCGAACGTGGCCCTCCGCGTGATCGGCCTTCCCTTCAACATGGGGCATCAAGAGGCCATTCATCAAGGGCTGCTGTACGCTGAAGGCATCGATGCGCAGCGTTTCATCGTGATGGACAGCGATGGCGAGGACGACCCCGGGGCCATTGCCGAGCTCGTGAGCATCACCGATGCTTCGGTGGTCTTCGTGGCGCGCGGCAAACGTTCCGAAGGCCTCGGCTTCCAATTGGGCTGGCGCCTCTACCGCATCGTATTCCGGCTGGTGGCACGGCGCGCGCTGCCTTTTGGCAACTACAGCATGATCGATCGTCGCGCACTCGGCGCCGTTCTGCATCGCTCCTTCACACACTACGCGGCCTTCCTCAGCCGGTTGAATGTGCCGCAGCGCAGCATCGTACGCGATCGCCGCCCACGCATCGACGGCACCAGCAAGATGAGCTGGCGCAGCCTGAGCATGCATGCCTTCCGCTCGCTGATCGAATACGGCGAGGAGGCCGTGGCCGCTCTTCCTGCGCGCTTCCATCGTGCTGGCAGCCGTGTTCTTGCTCAGCATCATCGGCATCATCGGCGTGAAGCTGTTCACCGCGCTCCGCCATTCCCGGCTGGGCCAGCGTACTCAGCGCAACGCTCTTCAATAGCGTGCCGATCGCGTGGGCTTCTTCGCCTGGGCCTGCTGCTGGTGGAGCCATGCGCAGCGCCGCGATCGCGCGCAGCAGCGGCTCTACAACGAGCTCACCCCCGATCGCTGATGCACTACCCCGGCGGCGAGTTGGAGCTCTTCAAGGATGCGCGCCATTGGAAGCGCTATTGGTCGGGCCAAGCGAAGCCATTCGTGACCGGCCGCGTGCTCGATGCGGGCTGCGGCATCGGCGCGAATGCGGAATGGCTGATGAATGCGGCCGTGACCGGCTACACCTTCCTCGAACCTGATGCGCGGCTCTTATCGCAAGTGCCCGCGTTCGCGACGGATCCGGTGCTTGCGAAGGGTGAACGCATCAACGGAACCACCACTGAGCTGAGCGGTCGCGTGTTCGACACCATCCTGTATATCGATGTGATCGAGCATATCGAGGATGCGGCAGCCGAGCTGCGGCGCGCCTACGGATTGCTCGCACCCGGAGGGCGCATCATCGTCGTTGTGCCCGCCTTCCAATACCTCTTCAGTGCGTTCGACACTGCTGTCGGCCATCACCGCCGTTACACGAAGCGCCTGCTGAAGGAACACCTCCCTGAAGGGATGGAAGTCGCCCGCCTGCGCTACCTCGACAGCCTTGGCCTGTTGCTTTCGCTGGGCAACAAGTGGTTCCTGAAGCAAGGGCAACCTAAGGCTGCGCAGATCGCGTTCTGGGACCGGCGCGTGGTGCCGATCTCACGAGCGCTCGACCCGATCATGCTGCATTCCTTCGGACGATCACTGTTCTGCGTGGCGAGGAAAACAGCTTCATGATCGCGATGCGCACCCCATGCCCCGCTGACCCACGGCCATGAACCGAAGCCTCTCCGACCAGCTGGCCATCGGCCTGCCCAAGCTGCTGCTGCTCGGCCTCGCTGCTGAGGTGCTGGTCTTGCTCACGATCCGTTTCGATCTTCTCCGCCAATAACGTACTGATATCGCGGGTGCCGAATTCAACGTGGTGTATGGTGTGCAGAAGCTGATGCTCGGACAGCCATTGTACCAGGATCCGGAGCTGCCTCCCTTCGACATCATGCAATACACGCCGCTGTACTACTGGACCTGTGCTGGCGTGGGCAAGCTCATCGGCGTGGACCCGCAGGAGCCGCATAGCGTTTTCCTGCTGAGCCGCTGGCTCTCGCTGCTCTTCAATCTGGCCACGGTGCTGCTGGTGTACTTCACCATTGCGCGCATGGTCCGCTGGCCGTATGCGGCATGGGCTGCATTGCTCAGCTTCACGGCATTCAGTCAGCATTTCTTCTCGCGTTCCGATTCGCTCTATGCGCTGCTGTTCATGGGCGCTGTCCATTGCATCGTGCGCTGGTCCGATGCAGGGGCCTTGCGCAGGGACTTATGGCTGTCGCTCTCCGCCATACTCGCTGTGCTTGCGTTCGTGGCCAGGCAGACCGCCGTCCTCGTCCTGGTGCTGATCCCGCTGCATCTGATGCTTCTGCGCGATTGGAGATCACTGCTCCGCTTCTCAGTCATCGCCGCTATGGTCGCAGCGCTATCGCTCGGGGCCATCGCCATGACCACGCCGCTCAGCATCTTCTGCAAGAACACGTGCAAGGCTTGATGAATGGCACAAGCATCCGATTCCTGCGCATGATGATCGAACCGCATCTGTACAAGCACTACATCGGGTGGCATATCGCGAGCGTTTTGCTGGTCCTGCCTTTGTTCCGTCTGGGCGATAGCCGCTCGCGCTTCTTCGCCATCGCGCTGCCGGTGAGCCTCGTATTCTCGTTCGCCACCGCGCTGAAATCGGGCAGCGACTTCAACTACTTCTTCGAGAACCTGGTCCTGGCCTTCATGGCGATCGCACTGTACCTCGGAGGAGATAATCAGCGTGCTGACCCGAACAGCCGACGCTCCTTAATCATGCGCTGGCTCGGCATTGCCATCATGGCCTACGGCCTCTATTTCGCCGTGCATCGCACGCGCATGTTTCGCGATTGGGCCATGCACCACAGCGACCCCGAGGTGCTCATGCGCAGCTATCAAGCCGATTTGAAGGTGCGCGACATCCTGCGCGATGAGTTGGGCTTGCGCGCTGAAGAAGGCGTGTTCATCACGTACCGCGGGCACTTGGAGCACTTGTTCGTGGGCCAGAGCATGCTCACGCAGAAGGATATCATCGAATGGAGCGTGACACCGCCGTTCGACTACAGCGCATTCGACCGAGCGATGCGCGATGGCACCATCCGATTCGTGATCAGCCACGAGCCCGCTGGGACGATCACCGTGATGGGGCGCGAGTACAGCGGTTATCGCGAAGTGATGCGCTTCGACGGCAGGCACATCCTCACGCGCGAGCCCGAATGATCATGCGCATCTTTGGCGCTGTGCCCCAAAGCCTCACGCGCGGTCCGTTAGCCGCACTCCTCGCCCGCTTCGCCGCGCTGGCCGCGATCTACACGCTGCTGCGGATCGCCTTCGTGCTCCTGAACCGCGACAGCTTCCCCAACGTGCCGTTCACGGCGTTCCTAGGAGGCATCCGCTTCGACCTGAGCGCGCTGGCATGGCTCAATCTCCCTTGGCTGCTGCTCTATTTGATCGAACCCGATGATCGCGGCTGGTTCGGTGCCGCGAAGCGCATCATCTTCCACATAGGCAATGCAGCGGGCTTCTTCTTCGCCTGCGCCGATATCGAATACTTCAAGTTCACCTTGAAGCGCAGCACAGCCGACCTCTTCGGCATCATGTCTGGCGGCGATGACGTGACGAGCCTCGCCACCACATTCGTGGTCGACTACTGGCACATCGTGCTGCTCTTCATCTGCTGCATCGCAATGGCCGAGTTGGGGTATCGGCTGGGCGGGCGCTTGATCACCGATGAAGCGACCCATTGGGCGCGCAGGATCATGTGGCGCGTTGTCGCAGCAGGTTGCATGGTCCTGTTCTCGCGCGGCGGCGTGCAGCTGATCCCGATCGGTGTGATGAATGCCGCTGATCATGTGCCCGCTCCGTATTTCCCCGTGGTGCTCAACACGCCCTTCACGCTGATGATGACGATGGGCAAGCCCTCGGTGGAAGAGTTGAGCTATATGACGCCTGAGGAAGCCGATCGTTTCTGGCCGGTGGAGCATCGCTACATACCCGCGACCCTTTGGAGCGACAGCCTTGCCCTTAAGATCCCCAAGCTCCCGCAGAAGCCGAACGTGGTGGTGATCATTCTCGAGAGCTTCTCTGCGGCATACAGCGCGCAATTGAGCGGCGGCGAAGGCCACATGCCTTTCCTTGATTCGTTGATGCGGCGCAGCCTGCACTTCGCGCGCGCCTATGCCAATGGCCGCCGCAGCATCGATGGCATTCCGGCGATCACCGCATCGCTGCCCGAATGGATGGAAGAGGCCTTCATCACTTCGCCCTATGCGCAAACGCCCTTCACGTCGCTGGCCAATGTGCTCGCAGCGGAGGGATATCGAACCAGCTTCTACCACGGCGGCCGCAATGGCACCATGGGCTTCGATGGCTTCGCGCGCGCCGCAGGCTATCAGCGCTACATGGGCCTGAACGAATACCCGCTTGCGAGCGATTACGATGGCGCCTGGGGCATTTGGGACCGCCCATACTTGCGCTACTTCGCCAACGAACTGGACCAGGAGCCGCAGCCTTTCCATAGCACCGTATTCACGCTCAGCTCGCACCATCCTTATGCGCTGCCTGCCGCTGAAGCCGAACGATTCCCGCAAGGCAAGCACCGCATCCATGCCGCGCTGCGCTACGCCGATGATGCCTTGCGCGAGTTCTTCGATGTTGCGAGCACCAAGCCATGGTTCGACCGAACGCTCTTCGTGATCACAGCCGACCATACCGCCGACCTCGATCGCACCGGACAGGATTACTCGGAAGCATCGGACTACTGGGTGCCACTGCTCTACTACATGCCTGCAGCGATCGCCCCGGAACGGTCGGATCAGGTCACTCAGCACATCGACATCGTGCCGACCATCCTTGACCTGATCGGCCACAAGGAGCCGTTCTTCAGCTTCGGTGCCACCGCGCTTCGGGACGAACGCGTGCCACTTGCCATCATGCGCACCAGTGGCGGCTACCTCGCCATTGATGATGAGCGCGCATTCCGCTTCGATGGCCAACGGCTGCCGGCACCGCCGATCGACCAGACCGCCTACCACGCCCCTGATTCGGTCAGCGTGCGCACCTTGCAGGCCGCGCTCCAGCAATTCACGCATCGCATGCTTCACGGACCATTGCAAGCAAGTCCCGTTGCACCATGAGGGCATTGGTGATTTACAACGCGCGCTCCGGGAAGAGGAAAGCCCCGCGCATCGTAAGCATCGCCGAGCGCGTGTCGCGCGAGCTTGGCGTTCATCTGGAACTTCGCGCCGTGGAAGGTCCCGGCCATGGAACCGTGCTCGCGAAAGCTGGCGTGAGCGAAGGCTTCGACCGTGTGATCAGCGTTGGCGGCGACGGCACCAACAACGCCATCGCGCAAGGCCTGGTAGGCACGAAGGTCCCTTTAGGCATCGTGGCCATGGGCAGCGGCAACGGTTACGCGCGATCGATCGGGCTGCCCTTGGATCCTGAGAAGGCCCTGCGGCATGCGCTCACCGCAACGCCTCGCGCAATGGATGTGTGCTACCTGAACGATGCGCTATTCCTCGGCAATGCAGGCATCGGTTTCGATGCGCGCGTGGCGCACCGGTTCGATAAGAGCAAGAGCCGCGGCATGCTGGGCTATGCGCGCATCATCGTGCAGGAGATCCTCGGAGCGCCGCCCATGCGCGTTGTGGTGAAGGCCAATCAGGCAACCGGTGAGCATCAAGTGCTCATGCTCGTGTTCTGCAACACCCGCGAGTTCGGCAACGGCGCCGATATCAGCCCGGGCTCGAAGCCCGACGATGGACTGGCTGAATTGCGCGTGGTGAGCAAGCCTTCGCTATTCCCGCTGCTGAAGGCCTTCTTCGATGTGTACACGCACCGCGCCGACAGCAATAAGCATGTGCTGAGCATCACTGCCACGGAGGCCCAGGTCTGGCAGGAAGGAACCTTGGCCCACCTCGATGGCGAGCCCATGGAGGTGGGGCATGAAGTGCGCTTCAGGCTCGAGCCGAAACGCCTCTGGGTTGCGGGCTGACCGATCCCAGGCAACAGAACTCGCCTTAGGGATGTCAATAATCGGCTCGGCTTAGCAAAGCCCATCCAATGCCTTCTCGTTCTTTCACGCCGCCAAACCACTCACGCATGCGTCATCTGATACCCGCGACCCTCGCCAGCCTGCTCTTCCCATCGGCCATCATGGCCCAGCTCACCTGCGCAACGGCCACCACCATCGGCTTGGGCACGCATACCGCGCCTGCGGTAACTGGCACCTTGCCTACCGAGATCTGTTCGGGCCCAAGCACGCCAGGCACGGCCGGCCTTTGGTACCGCTTCACGCCTTCTGCTTCCATGACGGTGACGGTGAGCAGCAACGTGCCCGGCTTCAAACGTGGATACACGCATGCACGTTTACACTGGCGAATGCGATGCGCTCACCTGTTATTCCGGCGATGACGATAGCGGCCCCTTTTACACCTCGATCGTTTCGTTCCCGGTAACCGCTGGCACGACGTACCTGATCGCTTGGGACAACTATTGGACAAGCAACGCTTTCACCTTCACCGTGCTCGAAACGGTGATCCCGCCACCACCCAGCGGTCAGGTGATTTTCGTGAATACCACCATCCCCGGTGCCGGCAACATCCAAGGCGTGGTGGACATGAACGATGATGGACTGGATGACGGTGTGGCCCCTGGTTATACCAGCTTCATGGTTCACCGCCAAGGCGCTGGTGGCAGCTTCAGCAATAGCACCTACACCACACCCGCGGCAGATAATACTGCATCCTGGAGCTTCGCCGTGGGCGATTGGGACAGCAACGGCCACCGCGATCTGCTTTATGGTGGAGGCAGCGGCGCCACCTTCATGTCGGCCAATGCCGATGGAACGGCCTACACGGAATGGAGCCCCCCGAATTACATCTTCTGCCAGCGCACCAATTTCGTCGACATCAATAACGATGGCCACCTTGATGCCTTCAGCTGCCATGATGTCGACGCGAACGTATCGTTCATGAATAACGGCGCGGGCCAGCTGGTGCACACGCAAGGCGGCTACGGCCTCACCTGCGGCAACTATGGCAGCATCTTCACCGATGTCGACAACGACGGAGACATGGACCTGTTCGTGGCCAAGTGCGGCTGCGATCCTACCGACCTCCTGATGCTGAACAATGGAACTGGCGCTTTCAACAACGTAGCGCCGGGACTCGGGCTGGCCGATGGCCACCAGAGCTGGAGCAGCGCATGGGGCGATTTCGATAACGATGGCGATATGGACGTGCTGATCGGCGCGAGCAGCAGCGGCTACCACAAGCTCATGCGCAACAATGGCGATGGCACATTCACCAACATCACCGCGGGCAGCGGCATGGACTCTTGGACGGGCCAAAGCATCGAATGGACAGCGCATGATTTCAATAACGATGGCTGGATCGACATCCTCGGCGGCGGCGCGCTGCACTATAACAATGGCAACGGCACCTTCAGCCACGACAATACCGCGCCATACAACCATGCCATCGGCGACCTGAACAATGACGGCTTCCTCGATGTCGCTCGTTCCAGCGGCTACTATCGCAATAGCGGCAACGACAACAACTGGATCCGGTTCAACCTGCGCGGCACCTTGAGCAACCGCGACGCGATCGGTGCGCGGGTAACCATAACCAGCGCGCTTGGCTCGCAGATCCGTGAGATCCGCAGCGGCGATGGCTTCGCGTACATGAGCTTCATCGGCGCGCATTTCGGCCTTGGCGATGATGCGCAGGTGGATGAAGTGAGCATCCGTTGGCCGAGCGGCACGATACAGACGATCAAGAACCCGGCGATCAATACGCCTCATCTGGTGATCGAACCCTTGCCCACCGGCATCGGCGAGCTTGCCGCGGCAGAGGTCACGCTTGCGCCCAATCCCGTTCAAGATGCGCTCACAATCACGGGGATGGAGCCGAATGCCTCCTACCAGGTGTTCGACGCCAGCGGACGCAAGGTGCTCGAAGGACGCGCGAACAATGGCCGCGTGGCCGTGCGCGCGCTCACACCGGGCACATACACCTTGCGCTTGACGGATGCGCGCAGCACCAGCACCGCGCGCTTCGTGAAGCAGTAAGGGGGCTACTTCCTGCGGCTTTCTTCAGGCCGTCCTCGATCATGCCATAGAACTGATCCAGCTTCGGCAGGATCACGATGCGGATACGGCGGTTCGTGCTTCGGCCATCGGCGGTGTCGTTGCCGGCCTTGGGCACGTACTCGCTACGGCCAGTGGCGCTGATCCGTGACGGATCGACCTGGTACTCCTTCTGCAGCACGCGCGTGATGGTGATGGCGCGCGAGGCGCTCAGGTCCCAGTTGTCCTTGTAGCACTCGCGGCTGATGGGCACATTGTCGGTATGGCCCTCCACCAGCACCTCCTGATCAGGCTTGTCGTTGAGCACAGTGGCCACTTTGCTCAGCACCTCCTTCGCCCGTGGCGAGAGCTCCGTGCTTCCGCTCTTGAAGAGCATCTTGTCGCTGAGCTCGATGAAGACCACGCTCTTCTCCACATTCACCACCACATCGGTGTCGTTCAGGTTGCCCAAGGAGCTCTTGAGGCTCACCACCAGCGCCAGGGTCACGCTATCCTTCTTCGTGAGCGCGTCCTGCAAGGTGCGGATGCGGAGGTCCTGCTCGCGGATCTGCTCCAGCGACCGCTCCAGGTTGGTCGCCTCCTGCTTGGTGAGCGTGGCCATCTGGCTCACATTGTTCAGCAGAGCGGCGTTCGTCCCATTCAATTGGGCCACCTGGTCCCGCAAGTGGTCGTTCTTGTTCTGCAGCTCGGCAAGGCGCGCTTCCAGCACGGCCTTATCGCCACGGCAGGCATCCGAGCCCCGGCTGCATTCCTCCAAGCGGTTCATCACGGTCTCCTTGCTGGCTTGCAGCGCAGCGTACTTCTTCTTGGTCACGCACGATGGAGCGAGCAGTACGATGCTTCCGAGTGCGAGAGCGGCGAATGGGATCTTCATGGTAGTTAGGTTGATGGGGCAAAACTATCCGCACCGCGGCCAACTCCTTACTTCGCCGCATGGACCTTGTGCGGCGCACCATTGAGCGATACGTGAACCTCACCGATGCGGATTGGACACGCATCGGCCCGTGCTGGCGCGAATACGCCTTCAGCAAAGGCACGCAGGTGTGCGCAGTGGGCCAGGTGGAGCAGCGCTTCTACATCGTGCAGCAGGGCGTTCAGCGCCTCTCCTTCCCGCACGACGGACAGGATGTGTGCGTGGGCTTCAGCTACGATGGCAGCTGGTGCGGGGAGTACGCATCCTTTATCAGCCGGAAGCCAGCGCGATTCGAGGTGTTGGCCATGACCGATACCGTGCTGTTGGGCATCGGATACGACGACCTCCAACGGCTGTACAAGGAGCTGCCAGCGATGGAGCGCTTTGGCAGGTTGATCGTAGAGGAACTGCTGCAAGGCCGCGCCACGCGGGAGATCGAGATGATGAGCCTGAGCGCCGAAGAACGTTACGACCGCCTCCATGCCCGCAGCCCGCATCTGCTCCAATTGGTCCCGCAGAAGGACATCGCGAGCTATTTGCGCATGACGCCTGAGACCTTCAGCCGTTTGCGCAAGCGGCGTTCTTGATGCAGATCAAGCGCGTGGCCGCGAACCCCGGGCTTCATTTGCGCCATGGATGTGAACACGATGATCGATGAGTTGATAATGGCGCTGCGGAAGCAGATCGCGCGGACCAAGGAGATCCAGCAGATGCCCGCCGAACTCTTGCTGAAGCGACAAGCAGCAGGCCAATGGAATACGCTTGAGGTATTCGAGCACATGAACCTGAGCAGCGGCGTTTATGCGCGCGGCTTGGCGAAGGTCCTGGCCGGGAAGGCCGACCGCCATCCGGCAAACGCTGAGTTCAAGCCCGGGATCATCGGCGATTTCAGCACCAGGTCCATGCTGCCGGAAGCCGATGGGCGCATCGCATGGCGGATGAAGACCTTGCGGATGTTCGATCCGCCCAAGCAGCACGGCGCATCGTCGGATAGCCTCACGCGCTTCATCGCGCTTTGCGAGGAGTTCATCCGCCTGTTGGAGTCGGCGCGCACGACCGACCTCAACCGATTGAAGGTGGTGAGCAGCCTCGGCCCCATCATCCGATTCAAGGCCGGCGATGCCTTCCGTTTCCCGATCGCCCACCAGCAGCGGCATTTCCTGCAGATCGAGCGCTTGCTTCAAGGAGCAAGCTAAAGAGTTAGGATGGTCGTGCATGAACGACGACCAACCGTCGCAGCGCATTCTTGTTCCATACCATGCGCGTTGTTCGGTACATGGTATAAAAACAGTGCGAGGTCCCTTTCGGAACCCCGCACCGGAATGATCACGATCAAAGCCTTTCGTTGGCGAGGTTGGCCAGCGGGCTGCGTTCGCCTTTCTCGAGCGTGATGTGCGCGAAGAGCGGATCGCCTTTCGCCTTGTCGATCAGGTAGCTGAGGCCGTTGCTCTCGCTATCAAGGAAGGGCGAATCGATCTGGTGCACGTCGCCGGTGAAAACGATCTTGGTGCCTTCGCCCGCGCGGCTGACACGGTCTTCACTTCGAGCGGCGTCAGGTTCTGCGCCTCATCGACGATGAAGAAGATGTTGGCCAGGCTGCGTCCGCGGATGTAAGCCAGCGGCGCGATCGCGATCTTCTCCGTCTCCAGCATCTCATCGATCCGCTTCGGCGTGCTGTCGTGCTTCTCGAATTGACCCTTGATCAGTTTCAGGTTATCCCACAGCGGCTGCATGTAAGGATCCAGCTTGCTCTGGATATCGCCAGGCAGGTATCCGATGTCCTTATTGCTCAAGGGCACTACCGGGCGGGTCACGTAGATCTGGCGGTAATCGCGGCGCTGTTCCAGCGCGCAGGCCAGTGCCAGGAGTGTTTTCCCTGTGCCGGCCGCGCCCTGCAGCGTCACCAGCTTGATCTCAGGATCCAATAGCGCGCTCATCGCGAGGGCCTGCTCAGCGTTCTTGGGGCCGATGCCGAAGACACTGCGCTTCTCCACACGGTCAACCGTTGCGGTGCGCGGATCGTACTTGGCCAGGATGCTCTTCTTCTTGTGCTTGAGTATGAAGAAGTGGTTGCCCTTGGGCTTCTCGATGGACAAGTCCTCCACGGGCACCGTGCCCTGCTCGAAGAGCGCATCGATGCTCTCCTCATTGAAGTCGTCCATCACGGTGCGGCCCGTGTAAAGCTGATCGCTCACGTTGCGCACCTTGCCGGTTAGATAATCCTCGGCCATCAGGTCGAGGCTCTTGGCCTTCAGGCGCAGCGCCACATCCTTGGTCACCAGCACCACCTTGCGATCCTTGTTCTGCCGCTGCAGGGTGAGCGTGGCGTTCAGGATCTGGTGATCGTTCTTGCCATCCTGGAACACCTTGGTGGCATCCACCCCATTGAGGTCGTGCTTGGCCACCACCTTCAGCTTGCCGTGGGTGGCGCCATTGAGGGGGATCCAATCCGTGAGGAGGTCCCGTTGCGCGATGCTGTCGAGGTGGCGTATGAATTCACGCGCCTCGTAGTTGATGGTGTCGTTGCCTTTCTTGAAGGTATCTAGTTCTTCGAGCACCTGTATCGGTATGGCTACATCGTGCTCTTCGAAGTTGGTGATGGCTGAGTGGTCGTGCAGGATCACTGAGGTGTCGAGCACGAAGATCTTCCGGTCTTTCTTCTTCATTCGCTCAAGGAACGGTGTGCTCCAAAAGTATCCGGGTGCTCTCCGGAGCATGGCCATGCATCATCGCACTTCTCCACACATCGGTGTGCGCATCAGCAGAAATACCAGGATTGGCGCGGAACACAGGGCTTCCTACTCAACCACCACCCGCTCGTAACAGTTGCCCTCCATGTGCGTGAGGCGAATCGCATGGAAGCGCGCGACAATGCCTATTCGAGTTCCATCCGAGCACGTTCGTGGGAACCTGGCCAAATCGATCCTCCCAATCAAACGGTGTAAACGTGAAGCGGGGAGCGCTGTACAGCGCCCCCCGCTCCCATGCGACCGCGGCCGTGGCCTTGCTCGCATGCCCGATGCTCCTTCATGCTGGGCCTCGCCGCTCGCGCGGCTCATCCCATGATCCTAATGCTCGATGCACGTCTGGCATGCATTCGTGCAGTACGCCCGCGTGACCTCTTACCAGGTGTGGCAGCGCGTGAGCACCACCTGCGTCGTCCGCATTCGCTTTGGACCGTTCCCCTTCTTGCGTTGGGGTTGCAAGGAACTTTGGTGAGACGAACGTAGGCCTACAGGCCGAGAAACGATGCCGAAACGAACCTCGCCTTTTCCACAATTTCTGCACAAGCAGGCTATCGCGCCTGATGCTGCATGCGCAACGCCACGGTGCCCGCATCGCCATGCACGCGCAGCACATAGGCGCCACTGCCGAGCATGCTCAGGTCGATACGCTGCAGGCCGGGAGTGAGCAAGCCGCTCCATGCGTGAGCCACGCGCCCCTGCGAATCGATCACCTCGAACCGACGGGCGGCACGCTCCAGCACGATCAAGTGGTCGAGACCGTCTTGCCCAAACCAGCGCGCGGCAATATTGCTCGCGATCTCGCCCACGCTCTGGCAGGGATCGATCACGATGGCAACGAAGGCTTGCGCCTGAACGCATGGCGGCGCACCGGCAACGGTGTAGGTATAGAGACCGGGAGGTCCAACGGCTGGATCGATCACGCCACTCACCAATTGACCGACCGGACCTGTCCAAGTGCCGTTGGTATCAGGTGTTCCGCCGAGCAAGCTGATCAAGGTTGCGGGAGGTGCATTGGAGCAAAGCGTCACGCTGGTGCTGCTGCCGGCATTGGCGGGAGCGTTCACCGTGAAGCTCATCTCGGCGGTGTCGTTCACGCATGGCGCTGTTCCATACACCACATAGCTGATGTCGTACTGGCCGGGGGCTGTTAGCAGAGCTCCGGTGGCGGCCTGTCCGTTGTAGAAGAAGATTCCGGTGGGATCGCCGCCGTTCACGAAGCTCAGCAGCACCGGCGTGCTGCCCGATGCACAGAGCGCGGTACTCACATCGTTGCCTGCGTTGGCCGGGTTGATGAGCGCGACAGTGAGCGTTGCTTGATCCTGCGGGCAACCGCCCGGGCAATTGGTGGTGTAGGTGTACGCACGCCGCCTTGATCGCTTGCGGTATTGAGCAATCCAGAGAAAGGCGAGCCACCGGGAGCGGTCCATGTTCCGCAGGTCGATGCGCCTGTCATGTAGTTGAGCAGGTCGTACACGCCGGTGTTCTTGCACAAGGCCACATTGCCATCGGGACCAGCGACCGGCGCCGATGTGATGGTGATGTTGACGCCGTTATCGCTGCCTGTCGTGGGAGGCGCGCTGCTCACTACGCGGATGCGGTAACCGGATCCCACCGAAGCCGCGACAGGTATGGTGCACGTGATCGCGCCCGAGGTCGTGCTGCTAAGCGAGCCGATCGCGGTGGGCGCCGCGAAGCTGCCATTGGCATCGCTCAATTCGGCGGTGAACACATTGCCCGCCGTGAACGTGCCCGCGGCCGTGTAAGGCACCGACAACTGAACGCCTTGGCAATAGGACGTGCTCGCAAGCGCATCAGTGGCAATGGTGTTCGGCACGGCCACATCGGCAGTGATCCGCACATCGTCAATTGCGAAGGCCGGATCGGCAGCGCTCACCGTGGTGCCATTCACGAATCGGAAACCGAAACGAAGGGTGGCCTGATTCGAGAATGCCGGCAGCGAGATGCTCTGTTGCACCCAAGAGCTCTGGTTGCGGTATTGGCTGATGGGCGTTGTGATCAGATTCCACGAACTACCGCTGTTGGTGCTGTAATACACCTCGCCGTAGTTGCTGGCGCCGCCCGCGCAGATCCACCAGAACGAGAGGGTGATGTTGCTGGAACCCGTAGCCACATCGGTGCTCATGCGCGCGAAATGGCTGGCGGCATTGGCGCATAACCCATCGGCTGCAAGGAAGCAGCAGCTGAAGACGCCGCTGTTCTGTGCAGCCACGCTCGTGATGTGCATGTAGTTGCCATTAGCATTGGTGATCCCGCCAGGTTGCGCCGGCGTCGCTGGCACCGTGAAGCCGAAGGGGAAGCCCAGGCACACCACCGTTCCTGCACCACCGCCGTATGCGTTATTGATCAGCCAGGTATTGTCTGGCGATGAGGTGGCGCCGCCCTGATCCGCGGTATTCAGCGTGAAGGCCGGCGTGCCATCGAAGGTCTCGTTGAAGAGCACGGTTTGGGCTTGGCTGGTGCAGAAGGCGATGAGCGTTGCAAGGATTAAGGTCGCGCGCATGGGTAGTGGGTTTGGCACGTGCAAGATAGAAGGTCGTTCGATGCTAATTGCAGCAACGGAAAAGCCCCAGCCTAGGCCGGGGCATTCCTTGGGGATCCAGCAGGTCAGTGCGCCACCACCACCGGCAATTGGCCGATCAATGCACCATCGGCCGCAAGCGCGCGCAACACATAAGCGCCTTCGGCCAATGAGGCAGTGCCCAAGCGTTGCGGCCCACGCGCGCTCACACCCTGTGCAATGGCCACGCGGCCCGAGGCATCAATCAGTTCAATGCGGCCGCCGACTGCCAGAGGACCATCAATCATCAATTCCTCGTTGGCAGGATTGGGACGTGCAATAAGGCCTTTGCCCGCGCGATCCAGATCATTGACCCCGACCGGCGAGAACCAGAGCGTATCCGACGAGAGCAGGCAACCGGTGTTCACGGTGGCGATCACATGGTAGAAGCCTGATGCGGTGGGCGTGATCGTTTGGGCTGTTTCACCGGTGATGGATGCGTTGTTCAAGTACCACTGGTAAGCCACGGCGGTGGAACTGCTGATGCGCGTCGCGTCCGCTTGAATGGTGGGTGGGAGAGCGGTGCATGCTTCCTTCAGGCGATAGATCCGGCCGTTGTTGTCGTTGCCGAGGAAGATCTCGCCTGCAGCGTTCTCACCGATGCATGAGAAGCCGGCCGTCCCGGTTGCGAGCACTTGTGTGCGCGTGAAGCCGCCGGATCCATTGGGCACCAAGGAGTAGATCTGTCCGCCGCAGTAATCGGTGTAGAGGTAGCGGCCTTCGAGCCGCCAATAGGTGGGACCGCGATACACGCGGCCACCGATCACGGAGCACCAGCCTTGAGCGCTTTGCTGATGATGCGCCACAGGAGCCACATACGAAGCTGCAGGCTGGCAGCCAGCCGTGTTATACGTGTTGGTGCCCTCGTAGCAGCGCCAACCGAAGTTGGGTCCGGTGAGGTCACCTGCAGGCCAGAAGTCCACTTCTTCCGCAGCGTTCTGTCCCACATCGCCGATCCACAAATCGCCTGTGATACGATCAAAGCCCCAACGCCAGGGATTGCGCAAGCCCACAGCGAAGATCTCCGGCAGCACGCCGGACTGTCCTACGAATGGATTGTCAGCCGGGATCGTGTAGCCCGCGCTGCCACTCACATCGATCCGGATGAGCTTGCCCAGCGGCGAGTTCAGGTTCTGCGCATAGTTCTGCGGATCGCCGCCGCTGCCGCCATCGCCGAAACCGATGTAGAGGTAACCATCGGGCCCGAAGTCGATATCGCCGCCATTGTGATTCGTGTATGGCTGCGCGACCGTGTAGAGGATCTCCTCGCTCGTCGCATCGGCAACGTCGGGGTCAGCGCTCACGGAGAAGCGCGATACGCGGCTCGTGCCACTGCCTGATCCGTTGATGTAGTAGACATAGAAGAAACCGTTCTGAGCGTAGTCCGGATCGAAGGTGAGACCCAAGAGCCCCTGCTCGTTGCCACCGCTGTTCACTTGAGTGGTGATGTTCAGGAACGGCGTGGTGTTCACCGTGTTGTCGGGGTTCATGATCAGGATGCGGCCGGCCTTCAGCACGAGGAAGGTGCGCTCGTCGCCGCAGTGGACGATATCGACGATGCGCGTGAGGCCGGTGGGCGGGAGCATCTCCACCTGAACGGTGAGCGGTGTCTGCTGGGCGTTGGCACTCAAAGCCAACAGCGCCGAAGCGATCAACGGAAAACGGTAGCGGGGCATTCCTGGAAGGTTTGCGGCTAAACTAGGTCCGAGTCGATATTGTTCGCGCAGGGCCTTCGACCAAGGGCGTGCTTTGGGCGGCGGGCTTTGGGGGAGCCTTTGATTCGTCGGGTAGAGGTGGAGCGATGCTGGTTGTGCTAAAGTGTGAGTGCCAATGATTGAAGATCAGCGACAGTAGCGCGGGGCATTCGGTGCTTCAATGTCGACGAAGACGACAGGCACTTCGTGAGCATGAACCGCAGCTCAGTTTTGAAGGACCGCTTCTGCGATTGGGTCAGCGGCAGTGACCTTCATGTGCAAAACGGTGAATTAACTTTCCACAAAAAAGCATCCATGCAACAAGTACTCCTCTTCATCCTTGTCGTGCTTCCCTGCGTGCTTTCTGCGCAGACAGCGCCGCCCATCCATTGGCAAAGAACATACGGTGGACCCGGCTATGACGTGGGCTACATAGCGAGGCAGACGGCAGATGGAGGCTACGTGTTGGTGGGCAGCGCTGGGGAGCAGGGGGTGGATGTCGATGAGAACCAGGGCCAACCGGACATCTGGGTGGTACGCACGAACGCGGCAGGGGTGCCCCAGTGGAACACCACCATCGGTGGCGCCGGGGACGATCAGGGCGCAGCTATCGCCGAAACTGCCGATGGAGGCTTCATTGCTGTTGGATTCGCCAACTCCAACAACGGCATGCTCACTGAAGGGCACGGCGACTACGATGCAGTGGTGGCTAAGCTCGACGCGAATGGTGGCGTGACATGGGTACGCCAGTTCGGCGGCAGTGCATCCGATGGCGCCTTGGGCATGGCGCTCACTGTCGATGGTGGTTGCATCGTTTCCGGGTTGGTCGAGTTCCAGCGATGGCGATATCAGCACCCCCCCTTGGGGGCAACGATGTATGGCTGTTGCGCGTGGATGCGAACGGGAATCTGCTTTTGGGAGCTCAGCTACGGCGGTTCCGATAACGACTGGGCCTACACCATCGAGAAAGGCGCTGGAGACAACTACTTCGTGGCGGCCACAACGCATTCCAACAACGGCCATATAACCGACTTCCAAGGCGTGGCCGATGTATGGGTTCTGAATGTACTCGGCGACGGAACCTTGCTATGGCAGCGCTCCATAGGGGGCACCTATGACGACCAGGGCAATCACGCGCGTCCCACAAGCGATGGTGGTTGCATCGTTACTGGCTACTACCGCGTGTACGATGCCTCCATCGACTACGCCCCCACCTATGCGCTCGCTGCCAAACTGAATCCTACCGGTCAGATCGACTGGGTGCGCACGCATGGCGGTACCGCAGGCGAAACGGGTAGCGACATAATCGAGACCGCTAGCGGTGGTTACCTTCTGCTTGGAAATTCGTACGGCAACGATGGAGTGGTTGTGGGCCACCAAGGAGGGGTAGACGCATGGCTCCTCGGATTGGATGCTGCTGGCTATTTGATATGGCAGCGGTCCTACGGTGGTGCGAGCGATGAATATGGGCAGTACATCCAAACCACGGCCGATGGCGGAGTGCTTCTCTCCTGCACAGCAAGCAGTTCCAATGGCGACGTGACCAACCTCATCGGAGAGCACGACGCATGGCTCATCAAGTTGGGAGCCGTGTTGAGCGGGATCGACGATCGTGATGTCAACGCCTTGCGCGTGATCCCGGACGGAACGGGCTATGGCTTCGACCTGTACACCGGCGTTCCGCTGAACATGGCCACCATCGATGTGCTCGACGCTACAGGACGGCGCGTGTCCTCACAGCCATTATCAGGCACACAGGCGCACGTGGATCTGCATGAATGCAGTGTCGGGTTTTATGTGCTGCACGTGAGCACCGCCACGGGCCAACGTGCCGTTCACGTGGTGCGCGAATGAGGAATATTCGATTCAAATCTCCGCCACATCCAGCCTCGCATCACCACCCTACCCTATCGACCGTAACCTGACACATTCCTCTGGCCGGATTTTCTGCGGATGGAACCATTACGATGCCGCTACTGTGTCGCAGGAGCTTGGAAGGCGACAGACATTGCGTGAGCTAAAGACTATCAACCTTGATGCTCTGCTCGCAGCATGCGAAAGGATTCTTCTGCAGAATAGCCCTTGCTCTCCCCTCTGAACTTAAGGCACGGCGCCGATCCAACTCAGCGATGTCCTCATCGGTCAGGTCATCGTCCGCTTCCTCGGTCTGGCGCAGCTTGAACAGCAGCGTGCGGATCGCTTCCAAGATGCTTGTGTCGCTCTCCTCTTTGATCAACTGCACGATCTCGGTGCGCAGGTCGAGGGCGTGAATGGGCTAAGGATTGGTCGGGTAAGGGTAGAGCGGTGGGGGGAGGAGGAGGGAGCCAATGATCAAAGATCAGAGGCCGCGAGAAAAATCAGTGGCAGCGGTCATTCCCTCGGGAGCGAAGAGTTGAATGACTCGGTATCCGGACAAAAACAACCGCCTCTTGGCGGTGGTAATGTTCTTCGCTCCCAAATTTCAAGTGAGCAGTGTTTTTGAGGCGAAGCGTATCCCGGAAAATCGAAAAGGCATATTCACTGCCAATATCCCCAATGGAGAACGTAATCACATCCGATTGCAATGAACTATCGCGACCGAGAACTACAAGACATTCATGTATCACAACATCGTTTTCATCAAACTGCCTCATTGTTCTGTTACAAACTGACATGAAAGAAAGATCACGCTTCTCCCATTGTTGCGCACCAGAAATTATTCTCCATTGGCCCTGTATCTCTTGTCTTCTTGAATGCCGGAAATCTGCGCTCTGACAGACCCATGTGAGTAGCGCGAATACAAGCAAACCGATACGCATTTCTTGGTACTTGGACGGTCTCCGGCGAATGTAACCATCTCGTTGCCCGCGCATCGGTCCAGAGTGCGGCTGTCTATCCACGCGTTCGCCGTCAGAATGGAGAACTCACATTGCGCCAGCATCCGTGCACATCTGCATCAACAACCACGGCTCAACAACCAAGCGCCCCCTACTTTCGCTGCCCTTCAACCAGAAGCATTTCGCATGTCATTGCCCCAGGAGATCGAGCGGCGGCGCACCTTCGCCATCATCAGCCACCCCGATGCGGGCAAGACCACGCTCACGGAGAAATTCCTGCTGTACGGCGGAGCCATACAGACGGCGGGCGCGGTGAAGAGCAACAAGATCCGCCGCGGCGCCACCAGCGACTTTTTGGAGATCGAGCGCCAGCGCGGCATCAGCGTCACCACTTCGGTGATGACCTTCGACTACGGCGACCGGCTCATCAACCTGCTGGATACGCCCGGTCACCGCGACTTCGCCGAGGATACCTACCGCACCCTCACGGCGGTGGACAGCGTGATCCTGGTGATTGATTGCGTGAAGGGCGTGGAGGCGCAGACCGAGCGCCTGATGGAAGTGTGCCGCATGCGCAACACGCCGGTGATCGTCTTCATCAACAAGCTCGACCTCGAGGGGCAGGATCCCTTCGACCTGCTGGATGAGTTGGAGGAGAAGCTGAGCATCAAAGTGCGGCCCATGAGTTGGCCTGTGGGCATCGGCGCAACCTTCCAAGGCGTGTATGACCTGCACAGCAAAGGCCTGCGCCTCTTCGATCCCGGCAAGACCAAATTGGAGAAGGCCAGCACCCGCATCAGCGACCTCGCCGATCCGCAGCTCGATAAATTGCTCGGCGCCGATCCCGCCAACGAGTTGCGCGCCAGCATCGAATTGATCGAAGGCGTGTATGAGCCGCTGAGCATCGAGGCCTATCGCAGCGCGCGCATCGCACCGGTCTTCTTCGGCAGCGCCTTCAACAACTTCGGCGTGAAGGAATTGCTCGATGCCTTTGTGGACATCGCGCCGCCGCCGGGTCCGCGCGCCACGGATCAGGGCGAGGTGCAGCCCGACGACAAACGCTTCAGCGGCTTCGTGTTCAAGATCCACGCGAACATCGATCCCAACCACCGCGACCGCATCGCCTTCTTGCGTGTGTGCAGCGGCCACTTCGAGCGCAATACCTACTACAACCACGTGCGGCTCGGCAAGGAATTGCGCTTCGCCACGCCCACCACCTTCCTCGCTGCGCAGAAGACCATCGTCGAAGAAGCCTGGCCCGGCGATGTGATCGGCCTATTCGATACCGGCAACTTCAAGATCGGCGATACGCTCACCGAAGGCGCCAACTTCAACTTCCGCGGCATCCCGGCCTTCTCGCCCGAGCTCTTCCGCGAACTGGTGAACCAGGATCCCATGAAGAGCAAGCAGCTGGAGAAGGGCATCCGCCAGCTTACCGACGAGGGCGTGGCGCAGCTGTACACGCAGCAGCCCGGCAACAAGAAGATCGTGGGCTGCGTGGGCGAACTGCAGTTCAGGTGATCGCTTACCGCTTGGAGCACGAGTACGGCGCCGAAGTGCGCCTTCCAGCAGATCCCGCGCACAAGGCTTGCTGGATGACCACCACCGATGAGGCCGCGCTGGACCAGTTCATCCGCGTGAAGGCCCAGCAGATCGTGCAGGACAAGGACGGCAACCCCGTGTTCATCGCGCCCAGCGCCTACATGCTCGACCTGGAACGCAGGAACAACCCGGCCATCACCTTCCACACCACGAGCGAGTTCAAGACGGAAGCGCAGGTGGGGAGTGGGCAGTAAGCAGTTGGCAGTTGGCAGTTGGCGGTGGGCAGTTGGCAGTAGGCAGTCCGCAGTTTGCAGTAGGCATCGCTTGTGTCTTGGGACTTGTGACTTGGAACTTGAGTCTTGTGACTTGAGTCTTGCTTCCCTTTACAAGCCTTAACGACCCATTGAGCATCCGAGGACGTAGCAGGCCTCGTCAATTGGCACGATGCTCGCCTGCGCGCGGCGCCACTCGATTCTACATTTGGCCGCCTTTCAACACAGCACACCCGCATGTCGAAGAGATACCTGCTCCTCGCTTCACTCCTGATCACGAATGGGATCGCCCTGAACGCGCAAGACAATCCTAAACGCACCATCGAGGCCCAGATCCAGGGCATGGCCAAGGGCGATACGGTGTTCCTGGCGAACTACTACGGCAGCAAACTCTACTACAACGACACCGCGATCGTCGATGGCAAAGCGACGGCCACCTTCAAGAAGGCCAAGGGCTACGATGCTGGCGTTTATGCCGTGGTGGTGCCCGGGCCGAAGTACTTCGAGCTGGTGGTGAATGAGCCGGTGATCAAGGTGGCAACGCGCATGGACGACCTGCTGCCCAGCCTGCAGATCAAGCAGAGCAAGGAGAATGAGCTTTTCATCGGCTACATCCGATTCCTGAACGACCGCAAGATCGATGGCGATGCGCTGCGCGCGCAGATGGATGCAGCGAAGGATCCCGATGCTCGCGCCGCCGTGAAGGTCCGCATGGAAGAGTTGGACAAGCGCGTGAAGCAGTACCAGCGCGACCTGGTGACGAACAACAAGGGCACCTTGGCCGCAGCATTGGTGAAGATGAGCATGGCCGTTGAGCTTCCCGAGGCGCGCAAGCCCGATGGCAGCCTGGACAGCGCTGCCGCGTACTACAACTATCGCGCGCACTACTGGGACAACTTCGACCTCACGGATGAGCGCATCGTGCGCATACCTGTCTTCGGCAACAAGTTCGAGGAGTACATCAGCCGGGTAGTGCCCCAGGTGCCCGACACGATCAACCGCCTGGCCGATGACCTGATCAGCAAATGCGGCAGCACAAAGGAGACCTTCAAATACGTGCTGCACAGCCTCACGCACAAGTACGAGACCAGCGACATCATGGGCATGGATGCCGTGTTCGTTCACCTGGCCCTCACCTCACTGCCCGAAAGGCATGCCTACGAAAGTCGATTGGATGAGCGCTGGTAAGATTGACACGCTATGCACGAGGGCGAGGAAGATGGCGCCGCTCACGCTCGGACGCAAAGCGCCCTATCTCTGCCTCACCGACACCACCGAGCAGCGCTGGGTGAACTACTACGACCTTCCACAGGAGTTCGTGGTGATCATCTTCTGGGACCCGCATTGCGGGCATTGCAAGAAAGAGCTGCCTGATATCTACAAGGCCTACCAGGAGAAGCTGAAGCCCATGGGCATCGAGGTGTTCGCGGTGGCCAAGGCGGTTGAGGATAAGCTCTTTGACGATTGGAAGAAGTTCATTCGCGAGAACAAGCTCGATTGGATCAACGTAGGCCTCACGCCTACCGTGTTCTCTGAAGCGAAGAAGGATGCCCGCAAATACATCCCCGAAGCACACCACCATCGAGAGCCTCAATTATGCCGATGCATGGGACGTGTTCAGCACGCCGAAGGTCTTCTTGGTGGATGGCGAGCGCAGGATCGCGGGCAAGAGCCTGAGCGCGGATCAGATCGCCGACCTCGTTAGCAAGCTGCGCGAGCGCAAGCCGAAGTAGCCTCTTCTGAATTCGGATTGCTGCTGATCGGAGCGAGTTGCTCCTCGATGATCATTTCGCTTGTGACCGCTCCTTCCGGAGCGCATCCTTCAGCGCGTTCACGAGCCGTTTGGCCTCATCGTCGGTGAGTCCTTTGCCCAGGATCACTTTGCGGCCCAGGTGCTCGAAACCGATGCGCTCGCCACCGATCACCCACACGCTATCGTTCCATTGCCACTTCCAGCTCTCGCGGTCGATCTTGATCAGGCCCAACTGCTGGATGTTCTCCGCGAAGTAGGTGCGCGCCTTGCCGTAACCGAGCAGGCTATCCTTCACCGTGAGCACGCCATCCTTCACGCGCCAGAGCTCCACTCCTTTCCAACGCCATAGCACCGCACGACCCACGACCACGAGGAAGTACGCCCAGAAAGCGAGGAAGGCGAGCATGAACTGCCGCGTAGGGTCGCCGGGCTGGAGATCCTGCCGCGCGATGATCACCACGATGCCCGCGGCGATCCAGACCAGGAGCCAGAGCGCGAGCAGCGCGCGCTGCACAGGTGTTGCTTTCGCTTCAATGGCCACGCTCATTCGGCCCTCGCGCCGATCGATGCTCACGGTAGCGCTCAGCTGCTCCATCAGGCCTTCACTTCTGCCACCACTTCATCGTAGAGCGCCTCGTATTGCGGGAGCACCGCATGCAGGTCGAAGCGCTTGGCCTGCTCCATCGCGCCATGCCTGTAGCGCGCGCGGCTCTCGGCATCGCGCAGGATCACCTCGGCATTCTTCGCCATCGCGTCCACATCGCCAACCGCGCCCAAGCCCGCTCACCATGCGCATTCACCTCGGGCAAGCCGCCGGTATTGGGTTTCACCACCGGCACGCCACAGGCCAGCTTCAAGCGCTGCGAGCCTGAAACCTCGGTCTCGCTGGTGAGCACGAAGATCACTTGCTACTGGCCACCACTTCCTCGGGCCGCGTCATCTTGCCCAGGAAATGCACGGCTTCGCATTGGCCATCGGCAGGCGATTCTCGATGCGTTGCCACTCCGGCCCATCGCCGATCAGCAGAAGCCGCACGGGCATGCGCTCGCGCAAGCGCTTGAACATGGCCACTACATCATCCACGCGCTTCACCGCCCTGAAGTTCGAAACATGCACGAGCAGGGCTTCATCGTTCGGGGCATATCGTGCTCGCAACGCGGGATCCGGTGAATGCCGGTAGGTATCGAGGCAGACGAAATTGGGCACCACGCGGATCTCGCGCTTCATGGGGAAATGCGTGCGGGTATCCTGCTTCAGGCTCTCGCTCACCGCGGTAACGGCGTTGCTCCGCTCCATGCTGAAGGTGATCACCGGCTCGAAGCTGGGATCACGGCCCACCAAGGTGATATCGGTGCCGTGCAGTGTGGTGATGAAGGGCACGAACTTCCCTTCGGCCGCCAGGATGCGCTGGGCCATCCAAGCGGCGCTGGCGTGCGGGATCGCGTAATGCACATGCATGAGGTCGAGCCCCTCGTACTTGGCCACATCAACGAGCTTGCTGGTGAGCACCAGCTCATAGGGCTGGTAATCGAAGAGGGGGTAATCGCTCACGCGCACCTCGTGGTAGAATAC
The DNA here is from genome assembly GCA_016713865.1 of Flavobacteriales bacterium. Classification (GTDB taxonomy): domain Bacteria; phylum Bacteroidota; class Bacteroidia; order Flavobacteriales_F; family PHOS-HE28; genus PHOS-HE28. The sequence continues at coordinate 25,728 of JADJOG010000009.1, forward strand.
GTTGGGATGGTCGCGCAGCCGAACGGGCCGGTCGTAGGTGATGAAATGCACGATATGACCTTTCTCCGCGAGCGCCATGCCCAGCTCGGTTGCCACCACGCCGCTTCCGCCGAAGGTGGGATAACAGACGATTCCGATTCGCATCGCGGGCAAAGGTCGGCACGGCGCGGCCTCAATCCGGAACCGCCAAGGAGAGGCAGTCGCAGCCCAGGGCCTCATCCAAGAAATGCTTCAACCGATGCATCTCCGCTTTCGCGCGCCGCTTGCCTGCTTGCGCGAGGAGCCACAAGCCGACGGCGCAGACCAAGAGAATGACCGCGCCATACAGCCCCCATGGCGATTCGTTCAGCCGCCACTGCGGATAGCCGATGGCCAGACCGAAGGTGGCCAGCAGCGCCAAAGCGATGTAGCCGCCCATGAACATCATCCAAACCGCCGGCGCGGGGCCGATCATGCAACGCACCGATGGTGGAGGTCTCCTTCAGGCTCCTGATCCATTTCGAGGTCGATGTCCATCTGCGGCGTCCACAGGTGCTGTTGGTCCAATGGGTACATGAGGATCATGTGCGGCAGATTCCCTTTCAGGCGGAAGCCGATGGGATTGCTGTCCCGAACATGGCCGCGCAGGCGATCACGTATCTCGTCGGGATGCATGGGCGTGCGGAACTTGAAGCGCGGACGGAACTTGAGGTCTGTCATGGGGCTGAAAATGACCGCCAGCGCGCAGGTTCGGCCTGATTTCGATCAGTGTGCCGCTACCTTCGCCCGCGCATGAGCACCGCACTGATCACCATCCTTCTTGGCATCGGCCTCATCGCGCTGGCCTTCGCTGGCATCGCCGTGAAGATCGGGCGAAGAAGGGCGGTGAGTTCTCCGGCACCTGCGCGAGCAACAACCCCCTTGGTGCAGGCCGAGGGCGGTAGCTGCGGCTTCTGCGGCGCACGGCCCGAGGAGAAGTGCCGCCGGGATGAGATCGGTGGGTGAGCCAGAATTGGCGATGCTCGTTTCACGCTGAATGAGGAGTGTTTGAGGAACACTCACTCTAGCCAATCAAGCGCAGCATCAAACCGAACCCTAAGCCTTCGCTCTGCTCTTCGCACCACAGGAATGCCTCAGCGGCTTCCGCCTGAGCGGTCGCGCGAACGAACGCCGAGTATTTCATGCCGCGCGCCCTTCGCGGATCATGCGCATCGCATCCTCAACAGCGAGGTAAGTGTCAAGCCCGGCTTTTCGGCGACGATCAATCTCACGCAACTCGGCGAACTCATTTTCGGTGAATTCCTCGGAACCGGGAGTTCATTATCGAAGACCTGTTTGACGCGAAGAAGCCCGGATCATGGACCAGGGGCGAGGCGCTCCAAGAGGCTGATCTTTAGGTCGCAGGTGCTCATGGCAATTGCTTGATGGCCAAAGTCAGCGGCTCCGGTGCGCGACAAGGTTTCCGAAGCGGAAGCACTATTGAGGACTGATGCGCCCGAAACGTTTCGGGAAGCGCAAAGGGTAGCCAAAGGCTACCGTGTTCCTGTTCTTGTCGAGCGTAGGAGCAGCCTACGCTCAGTTACCGCCGCGCTCACGAACGCAACGCGCAGCGTGGGGCTCCCGGCACAGCCTTGACCTACGATTCTGCTTCTGGTAAAGCGAGTATGCTTCCCCTCACTCTTGAAAACCAATGCGCGAACCCTTCTCAATTGACGATATCAATTTCTTCGATTGACTAACAAGCGCTGCCCACTCCAGGCCTGGCGGGCCCGAACCCTAACTTCAACGCTGAACCACGGTCAATTCGATTCGCCAACGATCTGGCACAATCGCAGCGCATTTGAAGATTACCGTCGTCCAATCACTTTTGTTGGTTCGTACTCGGGCGTCGACAATTCTCTTAATTTCCTCCTTCATCAACCCGTTCGCATGATCGGCAATACCCTTTGTCTCTTTGTCGGGCACTCCCTTCTTCTTGAGTTCCTCTCTAAGCACCTTGATCTCAAGGATTTCTTGTAAGGCGTTGACAGTGCGCTCGGTGGCTCGCGCAATAAATTCCGCCAGCACAAGCGAGGCGCCGATATAAATCATGAAGTCACTTGAAGAAATATTGCGCACTTTGAAGTCGCTCTTTCCTCCTTCAACAACTTCGGAATTAGGAAGAGCAATTCCATTCACCAACCTCCTTGTAAATCGCCCCAATTGACTATAGACGACCTCGGTTCCAGGTAGCCAATCTCACAGGCCTTCAAACATCTGGTCAACGTCGGGACTGGCCTTCAAGTGTGGTACGAACACCAGTTTCCAATCCTAGACCTGATTGGCGGGTCATCAGGTTTCTCTCAGGCTTTCACCGAATCCTTCGTTCTGGGTAAGCTTCTTCGATAAACGAATCAACTCTGGGCCCAAATCCGTCGACACCTAGCTCTTGAAGCACTTGTTTCCAAGAAGGGCTGAAATGATTTGACGGAGCGTTTGCCAAAAGCTCGTTCAATGCATCACGCTGCTGCGCAACCTTCTGCTGATATTGTGGTTGTTGTGGCTGATTCCCATCTGTTGCTGTAAGGTCACTTTCAAAGTGGCAGGCGGAAACCATTCCGTCAAAGAGGCTCCTGGAAACCTCAGGGCGTGGGGAGTCGTGCAGGTTCGGTCAGATTCGGTAGAAATCAAAAACTACAAGTGCGACGCAATCTCAGGCCCGAAGGCACAGCGGACCGAACACGGTTTCACTAGATGTGGCAGCGGCCCAAATGCAGGACGGCTTTGCGGAGCGCGGGCAACACCACCCCACCTCGACTCCCTAAAGGTGACCGGTGCTCGCTTGCAGATCCTTCGACCGCCACTGCCCCTTCATCTCCCCGCCCGTCTGCCTGTTGCGCTCCATCTGCATCGGGTTCGGGCGGCGCCAATCACGCTCGCGTTCCTTGAACACATCGAAGCGCGTGGGCACCATGCGCGGCGGCCAGCTGTTGTTGTTCAGGTCGCAGTCGGCGGTTTCGAGGAATGGGTCGAGAACGACGCCCTTCACCTCCTTGCGCTTCACGAAGACCTTGGACATCGTCGCTGGTCTTCCAGATTCAGGGGATGCGCTCCACTCTTGGTGCCATCGGCGTATTCCCATTCGAGGATCACTGGCATCACCAGCCCGCCGATGTTCTTGAATGAGAGCTCGTAGAGGTGCAGGTCCTCGTTGAGCAGAGCGAGTTCTTCGGGCTTGAGGCTCTTCTTCCACTTCTCGTAGGCCGCCATGTCGCGCTCGGTGGCAGTGAGCGGGTCGTAGCTGTTGTAGAAGTCGCGCGTCGCGGGATCCTTGTCCACCACGAACTCCAAGCCGCTATCGATGTTGCGCTGGCGGCTCAGGTCGGGCACCTCGCGCGGACTTCTCATCGCGGTTCGCCTTCTCCGCGAGCACGGGATCGCGCAGGCTCAGGCGCTTGTAGCGCAGGTTCTCGATACTGAGGTCCACGTGATCGGTGGTGTAGAACCAGCCGCGCCAGAACCAGTCTAGATCGACGCCAGACGCATCTTCCATCGTGCGGAAGAAATCCGCTGGCGTTGGCCGCTTGAACTTCCAGCGATCGCAATAGGTCTTGAAGGCGATCGAAGAGCTCGCGGCCCATCACCGTTTCGCGCAGGATATTGAGCGCCGTGCAGGGCTTGCCGTATGCGTTGTTGCCGAATTGCGTGATGCTCTCGCTGTTGGTCATGATGGGCTCGATGCGCGCCTTCACCTTGTCGGGCGCAGCATTGGGGTCGCCTTTCATGTAATCGACGATGTTGCGGGGCTTGCCGCGCCAACTGGGGTAATCCTTGTCCCACTCCTGCTCGGTGAGGTATTGCACGAAGGTGTTGAGGCCCTCGTCCATCCAGGTCCACTGCCGCTCATCGGAGTTGATGATCATGGGGAAAAGTTGTGCCCCACCTCATGCGTGATCACGCCATCATGCCATACTTGGTGCGTTCGCTGTAGGTGCCGTCCTTCTCAGGGCGCCCGCCGTTGAACGCAGATCATCGGGTACTCCATGCCGATGCGGTCGGTGTGAACGCTGATGGCCACGGGATAGATGTAATCCGCCGTGAACTTGCTGTAGGTCTTGATGGTGTGCGCAACGACCTTGGTGCTGTATTGCTCCCAGAGCGGATTGCCCTCCTTGGGGTAGTAGCTCATGCACAAGACATTATTCGTCTTGACGGGCTGGTTCATCGCGTCCCAGATGAACTTGCGACTGCTGGCGAAGGCGACATCGCGCACGTTCTTGCTCTTGAACACCCAGGTCTTGGTGCCCTTGCCGCGCTCCTTCTCGTTATCGAGCGCTTCTTGCAGGCGTCACGATCATCACCGGCTTATCGCTGGTGCGGGCCTGTGCGAGTCGCTTCTGTTGCGTTGAGGTGAGCACGCTCGAAGCATTCGCCCATTCGCCAGTGGCGGCCACGATGTGATCGTTTGGCGCGGTGATGCTGAGCGTGTAGTCGCCGAAATCGAGGGTGAATTCGCCTTGGCCGAGGAACTGCTTGTGCATCCAGCCGCTGTAATCCATATAGGCGGCCATGCGCGGGTAGAAGTGCGCGATGGTGAAGATGTAGTTGTCCTCTTCGGGGAAGTACTCGTAGCCGGCGCGGCCGCCCCACTTGAAGCGGTCGTTGATCCAGTTCCACCAGGTGAGCTTGAAGCTGAAGGTGGCGCCGGGCGCGAGCGGCTTCGGCAGGTCTACGCGCATCATGGTCTTGTTGATGGTGTACTTCAGCTTGCCGCCGCTGGCATCGGTAACGCTGGTGATCTTGTACCCGCCATCGAAGGGTTTCACCCATTTCTCCACCTGCGAGATGCTTACGCTGTCGCCGATGGTGCCGGTGCGCGTGGTATTCGCGTCGCTGTTCGGCTCAAAGATGTTCTGGTCGAGCTGCAGCCAGAGGTACTCGAGCTTATCGGGGCTCTGGTTGTGGTAGGTGATGGGCTCGCGACCGGTGAGCTTGGGGAGCTCGGCTCCGCTCGCTCCACCAGCATTGGCAACAGGCTCGGTGATCTCCACGTGGATGTCGTAGTCGGCCTTCATCTGCCAATAGGCGTGGCCGGGGGCGCCAGAGGCGGTGCGCTGCTCGTTGGGCGTGGGAAGCTCCTGATCGAGCTGGCGGAACTTGTCGCGGCCGTAGCGGGGGGAGTCCTGGGCGAGGGCCGCAGCGCTTAGGCAGGAGCCTAGCAAACCGCGAGATGGCGTGCTTCAGGCATGTTGGCGAAAGTAGTGGTGAGTTTCCACCGCAGCGGCGTGGCAACGATGCCCGACGCGCTTAACGGGGACCGAGGCCGCGGCATTGCCTCGCCGTCGGTGTGTGGCGTGCGCGGGCACTCACCACTTTTTTCGCGACTTTTGCCATGAAATGAAAGCCTTGATACTCGCATTCGGGCTGTTCGGAGCGCTGAGCGTCCACGACTTCTTCGTCTCGATCCTCACCATACGCCACAGCCCAGCCACGCAGACCCTCGACCTCACCTGGCGTATCACGGCGCACGACATCGAGCACGCGCTGGAGAACGTGGCCCCGCTGAAACTCGGCTCGCCGAAGGAGCACGCCAAGGCCGACAGCATCCTCAACGCCTACTTCAAGCAGCATCTCGTGCTCTTCCAGGAGAAGCAGCTCACATGGAACTGGGTCGGCAAAGAGCTCGATGGCGAAACGCTCTATTGCTACCTGCAGGTGGAAGGCATCACTTCACCCAACGGCTTGCTGGTGCGCAATACGCTGCTGCAGGACCTGTTCTATGAGCAACAGAACCTGGTGCATGTGGAGGGGGAGAAGTTGCCGACGAGGTCGTCAAAGCCTTGCTCGAGAAGGGGACGGCTAACTCCCAGAAGGAGCGAATTTTAAGGGCATCCAGAGTTCACGAATGGTAGGTCTAGGAGAAGCCAGCTATTGTCCTTCTCATTATCGCCGTTTGCTTTTGGTCTCTCATCACGACCTTCATTGCCATCATCAGAATTATGAGCATCAACGATTCCGAGCCGAGAGAAGGACTGAATGGAGTCGTGATTTCTATGGAATCCTGGAATCATCGTGAAGCCGATTCCATAGTTGGAGGGGCAGCGTTCAGAAGAAAGGAAACTCTTTGTGAAGCAAACCGGGAGATTGGACAGTTGACCCGCAACCACGAGAAACCGCCTTCGTTGCCACCAAGCTGACCGAGCTCTACCCGCGCACGTCCATCCCGCTCGATCACGAAGACCCGTACACGCTCCTGGTGGCCGTGGTGCTTAGCGCGCAATGCACCGACAAGAAGGTGAACGAGATCACCCCGCTGCTCTTCGCCAAGGCGCGCACGCCGCAGCAGATGGTGAAGTTGAGCGTGCAGCAGATCGAGGACATCATCAGAGAGCGTGGTGATGGTGCAGGCCTTCGGGGTGCCGGCCTTTCCGGTGGATACGCATATCCACCGCCTCGCCTGGCGCTGGACCCTGAGCACCGGCAAGAGCGTGGAGCACACCGAGGCCGACCTGAAGAAACTCTTCCCCAAGGAGGAATGGGCCGATCTGCATTTGCGCATCATCTACTTCGGGCGGGAGCACTGTCCGGCAAAAGGCCATGATCCGCGCAAGTGCCCCATTTGCAGCGTGATCGGCAGGAAGGAGCTCTTCGCCTGACCTTCGCAGCCCATGGGCGCCATCGGCTACTACATCGCACTGCCCTTCGTTTACGGCATCGCGCTGCTGCCCTTCCCGCTGCTGTACCTGCTGAGCGATGGCTTGTACGTGCTGCTCTATCGCGTGCTGGGCTACCGCAAGGGCGTTGTGCTCGCCAACCTGCGCAACAGCTTCCCCGAGAAGAGCGAGGCGGAGATCAAGGCCATTGCCAGCCGCTTCTATCGCTGGTTCTGCGACCTCACGTTGGAAACGCTCAAGACCTTGACCATTTCACCGAAGACCTTGCGCGAGCGCGTGAGATTCGAGGGCGTCGAAGTCCTGGGGAATACGCCCGCCGCAAGCAGAGCATCGTGCTGGTGCTGGGCCACTTCGGCAATTGGGAACTCGCCGGCGCACGCTACAGCCAAGAGAAGAGCATCCCGCAGCTGACGTGATCACCATCCGCCACGAACACCTATCTCGACCGGCTGGTACACCACATGCGCACGCGCCACGGCACGCAGCTGTACACCATGCGTGAGACCAGCAAGAGCATGCTCCGTGACCGGCACCTGCTCACCGCCACGGCCTTCATCGCCGATCAGACCCCAGCTCCCGCGCGCCTATTGGATGACCTTCCTCAACCAGGACACGCCGGTTTTCCTCGGCACCGAGGCCCTGTCGAAGAAACTCGGCTACCCCGTCGTGTACATCAGCATCACCCGCCCGAAGCGCGGCTACTACCGCATGGTGGCCGAAACTTTAGTGGAGAATCCGAAGGCTACCGCCGAGGGGGAGACAACTGTCACTCACACCCGACGATTGGAACGCGATATTTGCACGCACCCGGAGCTCTGGCTCTGGACGCACCGCCGATGGAAGCACAAGCGACCAACCAGCAATCCGCCAGCCGTGTAACGGTGAAGAACGCCGGCGAGCGCAAGGATCTGATCCTGGCCACTCGCCCCTTCGCGGTGGAGCAGCGGCTGCGCAGTTGGATCAACCTGTTCGTCTCGGCTGCGGTGACCACGGGCAGCTACCTGGCCACTGTATATGTGGATTCGCTCTGGGCCAAAGCCGCTTTCGGGGTCCTCACCGGACTCTCGCTCGTTCGGCTCTTCATCCTCTATCACGACCATCAGCAAGAGCATCCTCAACCGCAGCAAACCTGCCGATGTCTTCTTCTGGTTCTTCGGCATGTGGATGCTGAGCCCGCCTAGCATCTGGAAGCGCAGCCACGACCACCACCACAAGCACAACTCGAAGCTCTACACCACCAGCGTCGGCTCGTTCCCCGTTGTCACCGTTGAGAAGTACAAGTCCCTCTCACGCGGCGAGCGCTTCGCCTACAACTTCATCCGCAGCCCCTTCGCAATAGGCTTCGGCTATGTGTTCGTGTTCATCATCGGCATGTGCCTGAATAGCTTCATCAGCAACAAGGGCAAGCACTGGGACAGCTTGATCACGCTGGTCTTCCACAGTGCGCTGGGCTGGGCCACATGGTATTTCCTCGGATGGGAGAATCTGGTCTTCGCCTTCTTCCTCCCCTACTTGGTCACCTTCGCCTTGGGCAGCTACCTCTTCTATGCCCAGCACAATTTCCCAGGCACCGTATTCGCCGACAAGAATGGCTGGAGCTACGTGAAAGCCGCGCTCGACAGCAGCAGCTACATGAAGATGAACCCCGTGCTGCAGTGGTTCACTGGCAACATCGGCTTCCACCACATCCATCACCTGAACGCGCACATCCCCTTCTATCGGCTGCCCGAGGCCTACAAGGCCATTCCCGAACTGCGCGAAAAGGCCAAGCGCACCAGTCTTTGGCCTTGGGATGTGGCGGCTTGCTTCCGCCTTAAGGCTTGGGACCCCGCTCTGCAGCGGATGGTGACCCGCCGGGAGCTGCTCCGGATGTAGCCGACCCGGCTGGCGGGAGTTGCGCCAGCAGATGGCTGCATAAACGACAAGCCCCGCACCCAGAATGAACCCGGGCCGGGGCTTCTCGATTCGGTCTCGCTTCAGTTCAGCATCAGATTCACCTTGCCCAAAGGCGGAGCTTCAACCACTTGCAGCGCCTTGGAATAACCCAGGATGGCTTGAATGGTGGAGGCTTGGGGGCCGACGGCGGTGGTCATGGTGCTGGTACGGCGGTTCTTACGGCGGAGAGTAGAGTTCGTCATCGACGGCGTTTAGGTGGTTTCAATGCTTCCTGAACGGCACCCCTACCCGGCGTATTGCATAGGCCAGAAAAAAGTGCGGCGGGCCCCTTCCGGACCCGCCGCGACCCATTCCCCCGGCCGGTTCAAGCCCGTTCCAGGGCGATCTCGTGCTTGTCGATCATCTTCCGCATGTTGATCAGGGCATAGCGCATACGGCCCAAGGCGGTGTTGATGCTCACATCCGTGTGGTCGGCGATCTCCTTGAAGCTCATGTTCAGGTAGGTGCGCATGATCACCACTTCGCGCTGCTCGTCGGGCAGGTGATCGATCAGCTTGCGCACATCGGCATCCACCTGCACGTTCACCAGGCTCTGCTCGGCGTTCTTGCCAGGCTGCTGCATGGCGGCGAACACATCATGGTCGTCCTTGCTGCGCACCAGCGGCATCTTCTTGTTGCGGCGGAAGTGGTCAATGACAGATTGTGCGCGATGCGCATCACCCACGGCAGGAACTTGCCCTCCTCGTTGTACTTGCCGCCCTTCAGGGTGTTCACCACCTTGATGAAGACCTCTTGGAAAAGGTCCTCGGTGAGCTCGCGGTCGCGCACCAGCAGGTAGATGTGGCTCCACACCTTCCGGCTTATGGCGGTGCAGGAGCGCCTCGAAGGCACTTTCGTCGCCGTCGATGTAGCGCTGAACAAGAACTTGGTCGTCGATGGAGACAACCGCCGTGGCGATGGAACGCTTTGATAGCATGGCCTTACCCGTTTTGGTCCGTTGTGGATCGAGAACGTTAGGGTAGAGGTCTGGCTATCGGCGGTGGCGGTTTGGTTGGTGGCCCGGAACGGGCCTTCGGTTGAACGTGGGATAGACGCTTAACGGGGGAGTAACGTTGCCTACTTGTGGTTATTGCTACAGCCCGAGAAATTGTCTTCCTACGGCTCCAAATATAGGCCCACTCCCTTCCGCCGCAGGACCGAAGGCTAATTTCGCCGCCCCTTTCCCCAGCCCTCCTTCCCCTTGCCCGCTCGCACCGCCGCCCCGGCCCCTGAAATCCTACGCAAGCTTCGCCACGGCAGCATCCGTGTTGAAGGCGCCCGCGTTCACAACCTGAAGAACGTAAGCGTGGAGATCCCGCGCGGAAAGCTGGTGGTAGTAACCGGCCTGAGTGGAAGCGGGAAGAGCAGCTTGGCCTTCGATACGCTGTATGCCGAAGGGCAGCGCCGATACGTGGAGAGCCTGAGCAGCTATGCGCGGCAATTCATGGGGCGATTGGAGAAACCCGATGTGGACCGCATCATCGGCATCAGCCCGGCCATTGCCATTGAGCAGAAGGTGCAGAGCAGCAACCCGCGCAGCACCGTGGGCACCAGCACCGAGGTGTACGACCACCTGAAGCTGCTCTTCGCCCGCGCTGGCAAGACCATCTCACCCGCTAGCGGACAAGAAGTGAAGCGCAACACCATCGAGGATGTGGTGGCTGGCGTGAACAGTTACGGCCATGGCAGCACGGTGTTCATGCTGGCGCCGTTGGCCATTCCGAAGGGACGGGCAATCAAAGAGCATCTGGAGATCCTGCAGCAGCAGGGCTACGCGCGCGTGCATGATGGCAGCGCGGTGCATCGCATCGAGGAATTGCTCGAGAGCAAGAAGGCGCTGAAGGGCACCTTCTTCCTTGTGGTAGATCGCTTGAGCGCTGCGCCCGGCGATACCGAGAACGAGAGTCGCGCCGCCGACAGCGCAGAGACCGCATTCTTCGAAGGACATGGCGAATTAATCCTGCTCGGCGAGGATGGCAGGCAGATGGGCTTCAGCGACAAGTTCGAGTTGGACGGCATCCACTTCGAGGAACCGAGCCCGAACCTGTTCAGCTTCAACGATCCGGTTGGCGCATGCCCCACCTGCGAAGGCTGCGGCAGCATCATCGGCATCGACCCTGAATTGGTCATCCCCGACAAGCGCCTCAGCCTGTACGACGATGCCGTAGCCCCTTGGCGCGGCGAAGTGCTCAGCGAATGGAAGCGCGATTTCATCCGCGACAGCGCGAAGCATGACTTCCCGATCCACCGCCCTTATCGCGAACTCACCGCCGATCAGCAACGCTTGCTCTGGCGCGGCGCCAAGGGACTGCACGGCATCGATCGCTTCTTCCAATACGTGGAAGAGAAGAGCTACAAGATCCAGTACCGGGTGCTGGCCAGCCGTTACCGCGGCAAGACAACCTGCACCACCTGCGAGGGCACGCGCCTGCGCAAGGAAGCGCGCTACGTGAAGATCAGCGGGCACGACATCACGGAGCTCACGCGCATGCCCATCGCCGATTGCCTGCGCTTCTTCGAGGGCCTGCAACTCGACGAGCACCAGCAGCGCATCGCCGCGCGCCTGCTGAAGGAGATCACCAACCGCCTGCGCTACTTGGTGGATGTGGGCGTGGGCTACCTCACCCTCGATCGCCGTAGCAACACCTTGAGCGGTGGCGAGACCCAACGCATCGACCTGGCCACTTCACTGGGCAGCAGTTTGGTTGGCAGCATGTACATCCTCGACGAGCCCAGCATCGGCCTGCACCCGCGCGACACCGAGCGGCTCATCGGCGTGCTGAAGCAATTGCGCGACCTCGGCAACACCGTGATCGTGGTGGAGCACGACGAGGAAGTGATGCGCGCCGCCGACCACATCATCGACATGGGTCCCATGGCCGGCAGCCACGGCGGCGAAGTGGTGTTCACCGGTCCGTTCGAGCAGTTGATGGAGAGCGAGAGCCTCACCGCGCGCTACCTCACCGGCCGCGAGCGCATCGCGCAACCCGCGAAGCGCCGCGCCATCCGCGACAAGCTGCTGCTGCGCGGCGCCCGCGAACACAACCTGAAGGATATCGACGTGAATTTCCCGTTGCACATGCTCACGGTGGTGACCGGTGTGAGCGGCAGCGGCAAGACCACGTTGGTGAAGCGCATCCTCTACCCCGCCATGAAGCGCCACCTCGAGGGCTTCAGCGAACGACCCGGCGAGCACACCGCGCTCGAAGGCGACCTCGCGCGCATCGAGGCCGTGGAAATGGTGGACCAGAATCCCATTGGCCGCAGCAGCCGCAGCAACCCCGTGACCTATGTGAAGGCATGGGACGAAGTGCGCCAACTGTACAGCGAGCAGGATGTATCGAAAGTGCGCGGCTACAAGCCCAGCCACTTCAGCTTCAATGTGGATGGCGGGCGCTGCGAGATCTGCCAAGGCGAAGGTGAAGTGCGCATCGAGATGCAGTTCATGGCCGACATCAGCCTCACTTGCGAGGCGTGCAAGGGCCGACGCTTCCGCGATGAAGTGCTCGATGCCAAGTTCCACGGGCGCGATGTGGCCGAACTGCTCGATATGACGGTTGATGACGCCATCGCCTTCTTCGAGCCGCACCAGAGTGTTGGTGCCTGTGCCCGCATCGTGCAGAAGCTGTTGCCCTTGCAGCAGACCGGCATGGGCTACGTGAAGCTGGGCCAGAGCAGCAGCACGCTATCGGGCGGCGAAGCGCAGCGCATCAAGCTCGCCAGCTTCCTCACCAAGGGACAGGACGAGAAACCCACGCTCTTCATCTTCGACGAGCCTACTACGGGCCTGCACTTCCACGACATCGCCAAGTTGCTGAAGGCACTGGACATGCTCATCGCCAACGGCCACAGCGTGGTCTGCATCGAGCACAACACCGAAGTGATCAAGTGCGCCGACCAGGTCATCGACCTCGGTCCCGAAGGCGGCGAGGGCGGCGGGCGCTTGCTCTTCACCGGAACGCCAGAGGAATTGGCGCGCGAGGATTCGCACACCGGCCGGGCATTGGCGCAATCACTCGGTCGTTAGCGCAGCAAGGTCACGTGCCCCGTGTGGGTCTTCTCACCATCGCTCCTGCAATCTTGGATGTAGGTGAGGATCACGAAGTAGGTGCCATCTGGCACTTCCTCGCCATTGTTATCCAGCTTCCCGTTCCATGCGAGAGCTCCTTTCGCGCTGAACACCTTGGTGCCCCAGCGGCTGTAGATATCCATCTTGAACCGGGAGTAGTCGATATTCTGCGGGATGAAGAGATCGTTGTAGCCATCGCCGTTCGGCGAGAAAACATTCGGGATGATGGGCTCACCTGTACCCACCGCCGCGAAGGTCACCTGGACTGTATCGGTACGGGGACACCCGAATGGATCGACCGCATCGTACCAGTAATCACCAGGTAATGTCACGGAGATCGACGCGGTAGTGGCACCCGTGCTCCAAACGACGGCATTGGTCTGGAACGGCGTTGCGAGGACTACTTGTTCGCCAGGGCATGCCAATCGATCAACCATTGCCGGATAACCTGGCGAAAGCACCACATCGACCGTATCGCTGCCCGAGCAGAAGCCATCGGTTACCACCACGATATACTCACCCGGCGTTGCTACACTGATGGTCTGCGTGGATTGATTGGTGCTCCACGCATATGTATCGAAGCCAGGGCCCGCATCAAGCACCACACTCAGGCCATCACACAATCCGATCGGGCTCAGCAGGTCGAGCGGGACCCCGGGTATCGTGAGGTCGATCGTCTGGGAATAGAAGGCGGTATCGCTGCAAATGACATCCACCAAGCCTAAGGTTATCGTGTATTGGCCTGGTAAGTTGTACGCATGCACAGGATTCGTCTGCGTGCTGGTGGTGCCGTCGCCGAAGGTCCACAGATAAATGGTGCTGCCCGAGCTGAAATTGAAGAGTTCCACCGAAGCCGCATTGCAATCACCGGAAGGCACCGCATCGAAACGCGGCTGCAGGTCGGCAGGCGGCACCACGTTGATGACCACCTCGGCTGAATCGATGGCCACGCATAGGCCTTGCGCGATGCCGACAAGCGTAACCACATAGGTGCCGGGTTGCTGATACAGGTGCGCCGTGACCCCATCCGTGCTCGTGGGCGATCCATCGCCGAAATCCCAGAGCCAATCATCGGCCGAGCCGTTCGCGGAAAAGACGATCGGCAAACCGAGGCACGCATCGGTATTCGTGATGCTCACATTGATATCCACCTGCACGTTCTGCTCGAAGTCGATCTTGAACACGCCCAAGTTGCAATTGGTGCTGTTGTTGGTGCTGCTCCAAACGCCCGGTGTGGTGGGGTAACTGAGCAATTGGCAGCCCGCGCAAACGGCTTGGTACACGATGCCATTCTTATCGAATCGGCTCGTTCCGCCATCAACGTGCTCCGCGCTGGTGCCACCGAAGAAGGTGGCATAGCCGAGTGATACCGCTTCGGCCTCAAGCAGCATCAGGTAGAAATCGCTGCTGTTGGTGGTTGATTGGAAGGCGTCGGCCGTGGTCGGCAGGCCCAATGTTGAACTGGAAAGCCCAGCCACGCCGAACGCATTCGTTGATCCGGCCCAGCCGCTGAAGTAGATCTGCCCGCAGTTGCTAACCAAGAAAGCAGATGGAGAGATGTTCTCGCCGCCACCACCACCGATGCGCGTGCTCCATTGAGAAGTTGAAAGGTCCGCACTGAACTTGTGCAGGAATTGCGTGGCGCTCGGATTGGTGTACTTGCCAGGGGTGATGGGATATGGCCCGGTGGTCTGACCAACAACGAAAACCTCATCGGCGGTATTCAGTTGCACGAAGTAGGAAAGGTCAAGCCCGGTGGCGCCTACATAGGTGGTGCTCAGCAAAGGCGCTCCAGAAGAATGGAAGCGGGCGATGAATCCATCCGCCTGGCCCCCATTGAACGCAGGGAAAGCCGGTGTTCCGGAAGAAGGCAGATTGCTGCTCACGGTGCCTCCCGTGATGTAGATATCGCCCGTGCTGGATGTCTGCACACCAAAGCCGGCATCGACACCGGACCCTCCGTAGTAGGTGGCCCAAAGCATGCTCGATAGGCTCGGGTCCATGCGGAAGACATACGCGTCGAGCCCGCCTCCGCCAAGCGCGGCCTGCACCGCATTCGGCGTGGTGAACATGTTCGCGCTCGAGGTGCTGGTGATCACGATCGGCTCTTCTTGCTGGTTCAGCACGATCTCGCCACGGAACGGATCACCATAGTTCCGATTCGTGGGCGCCGTTTGATTCAGGCCATCGTTGCCGGAGCCGCCCACCCAAGTGCTACCGATGAGCGCAGTGGCCGTGCTGTTCAAATGCACCACCACGATATCGCATCCGTTGTTGTAAGTGAAGCCGTAGGAGGTAACTGCGAATGGCGGCAACGTACCACCGTTGAAGCTGTCGTCCCATGCGTCGGATGTCGTGGGGAAATTGGAGGAATTACTGGTGCCAAGGATGAAGAGTTCATCGGCACTATTCACCACCATGCTATGCGGCACTTCATTCACGGAGCCGCCGATGTAAGTGCTCCAGACCAGAGTGTTCCCTGTAGGCGTGAATTTGCTAACGGCGATATCATTCTCGCCACCGCCATAATTCGCTTGCGCCACGCCCAATGTTGTCGGGTAGCCCGGGCTTCGCACCATGCCACCGCCGTAGAGGTGTCCGCTGGCATCATAGGTCGCGGTGAATCCGAAGTTGTCACCCGAGCTTCCGCTGTAACTGCTGAAGACAACCGTTGGATCGATCACAAGGCGCGCTGATCGGTCGTAACCATCAGGCAGCACATACGTGATCCTCGCACCATCGATCGCGTACTCGCAGCGAACCGGAACGCGTTCGCCATCGCGCTCCGTCCATGCGATCGGGCGCTGCTCAATCACCTGGCCGGCGCTTGTTTCAATGTAAAGTAGGCCGCCTTCGACCCGGAGCTTGTCCTGACCCTCGAACTCAAGCTGGATGCGCGCGGCATCGGCATAAGGCTCCAGCATCCAATCGTACTTGAGCCCATCGTGCCCATCGATACGCATGCTGATTCCCGGATAGACGTTCGTGAGCAGCGCGCCACCGTACGCCGCTACGCCTCCTGCCCATTTCGACTGGTCATTGCCGATGAAATAGTTCACGTAATGAGGTAGCCGCTCCTCTCCTACGTGCGCCTGCGCGCCACCATTCACGAAACGCATGCGATAGGCATGCTCGCGATATGGCGCATGCACAGCATTGGGTGCCGATGCATGCTGCGGACCACCGCTCTGCAGCACATAGGTGAGCGCGCCGCCCTCAACGAAGACAGCACCGCCCTGGGTGCGCGCCCGGTAAAGGACCTGACCAGGCCATTGGCCTTTGTTCTCATGGAACTCGAGGCCGTTGTGCGCATGGTCGTGCGCGGCACAAAGCGTGGCCGCAAGCAGGAGAGGGAACAGCGTTAATCGCGAAACGAAGTGGTTCATCGGTGGTGAT
The DNA here is from genome assembly GCA_016713865.1 of Flavobacteriales bacterium. Classification (GTDB taxonomy): domain Bacteria; phylum Bacteroidota; class Bacteroidia; order Flavobacteriales_F; family PHOS-HE28; genus PHOS-HE28. Next base: position 41,760 of record JADJOG010000009.1, read on the forward strand.
TGCGTGACGCGCCAAGGGCAGCGCCCGTTGGCTCCGGCCCGAATATCGGTAGCAAAGTCGTAACGCACTACCTGAACTGAAGCTCATAAAGCTTCCGATAAGCCCCCTCCTGCGCCAGCAACTCCTGGTGATTGCCCTGCTCGACGATACCGCCCTTATCGAGCACGAGGATGCGATCGGCGTGCTGCACGGTGCTGAGGCGGTGGGCGATCACGATGCTGGTGCGCCCCGTCGTAATGCGCTCGGTGGCTTGCTGGATCAACTGCTCACTAAGACTGTCCACGCTGCTGGTGGCCTCGTCGAGCACGAGCACCGTGGGCTTATGCACCGCCGCGCGGATGAAGGCGAGCAACTGCCGCTGGCCCGTGCTGAGGATGCCGCCGCGCTCGCCCACCTCGGTATCGTAGCCCTTGGGCAGTTTCACGATGAAGTCGTGCGCGCCCACTTCCTGCGCGGCCGCGACCACCTCTGCGCGGGTGATGGCGGGATCGCCGAGGGTGATGTTGTTGTGGATGGAATCGCTGAAGAGGAAGACATCCTGCAGCACCACGCTGATGGCGCGCCGCAATTCGCTGAGCTTGTAATCGCGGATGTCGGCGCCATCGAGATAGACCGCGCCTTTCTGGAAATCGTAGGCCCGGCTCAGCACATTGATGATGCTGCTCTTCCCGCTGCCCGTTGCGCCCACCAGCGCGATCATCTGCCCGGCCTTCGCCTCAAAGCTGATGTCGCGCAGCACGTAATGCTCCCCCTCCGCTTCAATGCCATCGCTATAGGCGAACCACAGCCCATCGAAACGGATCTCGCCCTTCAGACCATCAGCATTGCGCGTGCCTTCGTCGGGCAAGGACGCGTCGGTGTCCAGAACCTTCATCACACGCTCGCTGCCCACCATGCCCATCTGCAGCACATTGAAGCGATCGGCCAATTGTCGGATCGGCCTGAAGAGCATGTTGATGAAGAGGATGTAAGCGAAGACATCACCCATCGTCGCGAAGCCCGCCAGCACATCCTTCACGCCCCACCACACCAGGAAACCGAGTGAGATGGCGCTGAGGATCTCGACCACCGGGAAGAAGATGCTGTAGGCCAGCACGCTGCGGATATGGGCGCCGCGGTGCTCCTTGTTGATTTCTTTGAATTTGCGGTACTCCTGCTGCTCACGACCGAAGAGCTGCACCACGGCCATGCCCTGGATGTGCTCCTGCACGAAGGTGTTGAGCCGCGCAACTTGCGTGCGGACATCCTGAAAACTCTTCTGGATGCTGTTCTTGAAGATGTTGGTGCTCCACAGCAGCAGCGGGATGGGCACCATGCTCAGCAGCGCGAGCTTCCAGTTCACCACGAACATCACAACGACAACAACCAGCAATTTGAGGATGTCGCCCATGATCATGAGCAGGCCCTGCGAGAAGATGTCGTCGATGGTCTCGATGTCGCTGATCACGCGCGTGACGAGCTGGCCGATGGGGGTCTTGTCGAACCAGCGGAGCTTATTGCCGATGATGCGCGTGTACAAGCGTTGCCGCAGATCAAAGGTGACGGCTTGCCCGAGCCAGGCGGTCCAGTATGCTTGGTAGAACTGCACGATGGTCTCGATGATCAAGAGCACAAGCGAGACGATCGCGACCGCCCACACCAATGGACCAACACCGGCAGCTATGGTATCGGCCACCGCATTGGCGGCCCACGCAATGCCGCGCGCATTGAGTGAGGCATCCTCTGCGAGCCGGAAAAGCGAATCGTAATCCGATGCGACGATATCGACGATCCAGCCCATGAGGATGGGTCGGACCACTCCGACGATGCTGAGCACGAACGTGAGTGCCACGCTCGGCCAGAAGAGTCTCCGATACGGCTGCGTGAACGCGAACACGCGCCCGAATAGCTTGCGGTCGAAGGCCTTACCCTGTGCGGAGGAGCTCATGATTGGGAGATGAGCCGCAGAGGCGCTGAGACGCAAAGAACCCAACTGGTGCGGTTGGCTCCCATGCCCGCCTCCTTGGCGTCTTTGCGACTTTGCGGCTTATTCAAGGTCGCGAATATCGCTCGGCAGGAAGGGGTACACGACATGCTCCAGGTATAGCCCGCAGGCAGGGGCGCTGCGACCCGCGGCGTGGCGATCCTTGGCGGCAAGGACTTCGGCCATGTGGCTGGCGGGCTGTTGCCCTTTGCCGATGCGCATGCACGTGCCCACGATCGCGCGCACCATGTTGCGCAGGAAACGATCTGCCTTGATGCGGAACACATAGCCGTTGGGCGCTTCTTCCCATCGTGCCTCTCGCACATCGCAGATGCTGGTCTTCACATCGGTGCCCACTTTCTGGAAGCTGCTGAAATCCTGCGTGCCGATGAGCGCTTTGCACGCCTCGTTCATAGCGGCCACATCCAAAGCTGGCTTCAGTTGGTGCGAGAGCTTCGTAAGGAAGGGGTCCTTCAACCGGTGGATGCGATAACAATAGCCGCGCTCGCTGGCGCTGAAGCGTGCGTGCGCATCGTCGGGCACCGCGATCACTCGCTTCACGGCGATGTCATCGGGCAGCAGGCTGTTCAAGCTGTACATGAAGCGCTCATCCAGCGACGCCTCGCTCGGCCCATCGAAGTGCAGGAAGAACTGCGTGGCATGCACGCCGGTGTCGGTCCTGCCGCAGCCGATGGCGTTCACCTTGTGCTGGTGCAGGGCGAATTGCAGCGCGCGCTCCACCTCGGCCTGCACGCTGGGCGCATCGGGTTGACGCTGCCAGCCGCGGTAGGCTGTGCCGTTGAAGGAAATCTCGAGGAAATAGCGGGGGACAATCTCTATGCGTGCGGCGAAAGTACCGGGACATTACTTCGCGTTCCCGCTGAACGGGATGAAACACATGCGCATCGGCCTCCTCTCCGACACCCATGGCTGGCTCGACCCCAGACTGAAGGAGCACTTCGCGCAATGCGACGAGATCTGGCATGCAGGAGACATCGGCGACCTGAACGTGACCGACGAACTCGCCAAGTGGAAGCCCCTGCGGGCCGTCTGGGGCAACATAGACGATGCCCGGGCGCGCGCTTCATTCCCAGAGCATCAGCGCTTCAGCATGGGTGGTGTGAAGGTCTGGATGACGCACATCTGCGGGAGGCCTCCGAAATACGACCGCAACGTGATCGACGAGCTGCGCCGCGACCCACCCGACCTCTTCATCTGCGGCCATTCGCACATCCTGCTGGTGCAGTTCGACCCGAAGCTGAATTGCCTCTTCATGAATCCCGGCGCTGCTGGAAAGCATGGATGGCACCAAATGCGAACCGCCCTGCGTTTCACGTTGGAGGCAGGCAAGCCCAGGGACCTGGAGGTGATTGAACTGGGCAAGCGCGGAGGCTGAAAGCCACCCACGATCGATCGTTGAATTCGAGTGGACTTTCGTCCCGCATGCCTCAATGGCTCACCTGACCTTCACCACCGTGAAAAAGCTACTCGACCGGATTCCGCAGCGCCTTCGCAACCGCTATGGCTTGGCAACCGCTGTTCTGTTGGCATGGATCGCCTTCTTTTCCGAGAACGACATCTGGACCACCTTCAAGAACCACCGCCAACTCATGCGCATCGAAGAGCAGAGCGCTTGGTACGCCAAGGAGATCGACAAAGCGCGCACACAGCTCAGCGAGATGAACAGCGACAAGCTGCACCTCGAGAAATTCGCACGCGAGCGCTACTTCATGAAACGTGAGAACGAAGACATCTTCGTGCTCGTGGCGTCGAAGGACTAACAGCCTATCCTATCTAGGAAGCAGGTGGGGCCCGGGCTCCGCGAAATTGAACTCTTTGCGCTTCATGCCGACCGAGTGGTTCACGATCACGGGGAATGCGCGCGCGCGCTCCATGGGTGCCATCAATTCGTAATTCACCTCGCCGTAACTGTCCGTGAACTCCCAGAGCTCGATACCGCGATCACCTTCCACCTGACGCACCACCACATCAACCGTATCCCGCTTGGGATCCAATGCGTGACTGATCATCGAGACGCATCGGAAGCTCATCGCTTCATCCGGCTCAGCTGGAACCCGTTCAACGATGGCATGGGCCACCGGACCATCGGTTTCGCTGGTGATCAACCACTGCGCATGCAGCTGGAATTGCCTGTGAACGCTCCAGTCGCTTGGCGAATACAGGTAGTAACCGCCGTTCCAGCGTTTCACTCCGACGCGATTGAGCGGTTGGTGGCTTGAGCCTGTGCTTGGCGCAGGGCGAATGCCCAATTCCTCGAGCATGCGCCGCTGCTTGCGTACGAAGCGGTTCTGGCTCACATCGCCGATATCGCCTGCGACGCGCTGGTGCCAGATGCTGTCATCCGCAGCCGCGATGAACACGGCGCGATAGCCGCCTTCGAAGCCGCGGTCAAGAAAGACCGTATCAGGTTTCACCACGGGTGCTTGCGCCAACGCCCGCGAATCGCATAGCGCTAATGCGAGCAATGCGAAACCCACACTTGCCGACCGCTTCCACCACAAGCGCATCCGCTCAGTGATGATGTCCGCCTGGGCCATGCACATGCCCGTGGGAAATCTCTTCTTCCGTAGCCTCACGCACATCCGTCACTTCAACACTGAAATGCAAAGTGACCCCAGCGAGAGGATGGTTGCCATTGAGCACCACATCGCCGTCTTTCACCTCCATCACACTCCACACGCGGTGGTCGGGCGTTTGGAACTGCATGCCCTCTTCCACTTGCTGCCCGCCGAATTTGTCCATGGGCACGCGCTGCACCAGGCTTGGATCGATCTCGCCATAGCCTTTCGCAGCTTCCACCTTCACCTGCAGGCTATCGCCAATTGTTCGGCCCTCCATCTCCGCCTCGAGACCCGGCACGATCATGCCGCTTCCATGGATATAGGCGAACGGGTCCTTACCAGCGCTGGTATCAAGCAATTTGCCTTCCGGGTCATTCAAGGTGTAATGGAAGGAGACGACGGAGTTCTTGGTGATGCGCATGATGGAGTTTTGAAAGGGCGTCGAAGGTAGGTCCGACCAAACAACGCACAAGCGATCTTCGCCCGTGATGGAAAAACTCTTCAATGCCTTCCCACCCGCCACGCGCGAGCAATGGGAGGCTGTGATCAAGAAAGAACTGAAGGACCTCGACTACTCCACGCTGCTTGTGGGGTTGGCCGGCGAAAAGCTCCCGCCCTTCGGCATGGCAAGCGATGGTGAGCCGCTAGGCAGGCATCGCCGTGGCGTGAAGCGTGATGGGAACCCTTGGCGCGCTGCAGCGGGCATAGATGCCGCGGCAGCCGACGCGAACAAATTGGCCCTCGAAGCACTCATGGGCGGGGCTGATGCGCTGGAGTTCTATGGCAAGCCATCTGACCTGAGCGCCATGCTGAAGGGTGTGTGGGTGGGCGCGATCGACCTCTCTGTGGATGGTGATGCGGCGATGCTCGACACATTGCTCGCGCTCCATCAGGAGCAGAACACCCCCGCCACCGATTTGAGCCTCTGCCTCGGATTGCCGCACGCTGCCGATACGAGCGGAATGAAGGACCGCATCGCGAAGCACCCGCGCATCCGCCTCTTCAGCGTGAGCGATGGAATCAGGAATCAGCAATCAGCAAATAAGGATTCATCATTGCTGATTGCTGATTCGCGCGAAGCGCTTGCACAAGGAAAGGAGCTCATTCAGCGGCTTCTCACTCAAGGCTACACCATCGACGATGCCTGTGCCCGACTGCAATTCCGCCTGCATCTCAGCGACGACCTCTTCCTGGAAGTGGCGCGCCTTCGTGCTTTCCGCGAAGCGTGGGCCGCGATTGTTGATGAGTTCAAGCCTGAACACGACTGCTCGCACAACACATGGATCCAGGCGGTCGTCTCCTACCCTGCTGAAACGATGTCCGCTCACGAGAACCCGATCCGCGCCACGCTGCAGGCCGTGGGTGCGATTACCAGCGGTTGCGATGGGCTCACCATTCCAGCACCAAGCATTCCCGAGGGTGATGCACTAGCTCGAAGAGTTGTGCGCAACATCCACAACCTGCTCCGCGACGAGAGCTTCCTTGGGCGCGTGGCGGATCCGATCGGCGGGAGCTATGCGGTGGAGAAGCTGACTGACAAATTGGTCGATCAGATGATCGGGCGATCAGATAATGTCCGCACGGTGTCATCATCTGATCATCTGATTGACCGATCATCTGATCGCATCCCTAACCGCGAAGAGATCCCCCTCAAGTCCTTCTACACGCCCGTCGACACGAAGCAACTGGAGCACCTGCACTTCGCCGCAGGCATTCCGCCCTACCTGCGTGGCCCCTACGGCAGCATGTACGCCATCCGTCCTTGGACCATCAGGCAGTACGCGGGTTTCAGTACCGCCGAAGCGAGCAACGCTTTCTACCGCCGCAACCTCGCCGCTGGTCAAATGGGATTGAGCGTCGCATTCGATCTCGCCACGCATCGCGGCTACGACAGCGACCACCCGCGCGTGAACGGCGATGTGTGCAAGGCCGGCGTGGCCATCAGCAGCGTAGAGGACATGAAGATCCTCTTCGACAGCATCCCGCTCGACAAGATGAGCGTGAGCATGACCATGAACGGCGCCGTACTGCCCATCATGGCCTTTTTCATCGTAGCGGCGGAAGAACAAGGCGTGAGTCCCGAGCAGTTGCAAGGCACCATCCAGAACGACATCCTCAAGGAGTTCATGGTGCGCAACACTTACATCTATCCGCCGGGGCCGAGCATGCGCATCGTAGGCGACATCTTCTCGTATTGCGCGAAGAAAATGCCCAAGTTCAACAGCATCAGCATCAGCGGTTACCACATGCACGAGGCGGGCGCACCTGCCGACCTGGAGCTCGCCTACACGCTCGCCGACGGCATCGAGTACGTGCGCACCGGCATCGCCGCGGGCATGAAGGTGGACGAGTTCGCCAACCGCCTCAGCTTCTTCTGGGGCATCGGCATGGACCTCTTCATGGAAGTGGCCAAGATGCGCGCGGCGCGTTTGCTCTGGGCGAAGATGCTGAAGGAGATCGGCGCCACGGACAAGAAGAGCCTCGCACTGCGCACGCATTGCCAGACCAGCGGCTGGAGCCTCACTGCGCAGGACCCCTTCAACAACGTGGCCCGCACCACGGTGGAAGCACTCGCCGCTGTGCTCGGCGGAACGCAATCACTCCACACCAACTCGCTCGACGAGGCCATCGCGCTGCCAACCGACTTCAGCGCCAAGATCGCGCGCGACACGCAGCGCTACCTGCAGAAGAACAGCGGCATCACCAAATGGATCGATCCGCTGGGCGGCAGCTATTACGTTGAGAGTCTCACCCATGAACTCGTGCGCAAGGCGTGGGCGAGGATCAAGGAAGTGGAGGAACTCGGCGGCATGAGCAAGGCCATCGAGACCGGATTACCGAAGATGCGGATCGAGGAAGCCGCCGCGAAACGTCAGGCCCGCATCGACACAGGTAAAGACAAGATCATCGGCGTGAACGCTTTCGTGACGGAGGACCAGACGAAGATGGAATTGCTGGAAGTGGACAATAGCGCGGTGCGAGAGTCGCAGATCGCGAGGTTGAAGAAGATGAAGGAGGCGCGTGATGAGAAGAAGGTGAAGGAGGCGTTGGAGGGATTGACCACTTGTGCCAAGGGAGGTGATGGAAATCTGCTCGACCTTGCGGTAAACGCAGCACGCCTGCGCGCCACCCTTGGAGAGATCAGCGACGCATTGGAAAAAGCCTTCGGTCGTTACAGCGCCACCATCCGCAGCATCAGCGGTGTTTACTCAGCGGAAAGCATGCAGGACCCCGAAATGAAAGAGGCCATGCGCCTCGCCGATGAATCCGCGAAAACAGAGGGCCGGCGCCGCGCATCCTGGTGGCCAAGATGGGCCAGGACGGGCACGACCGCGGTCAGAAGGTCATCGCCACCGCGTTCGCGGACCTGGGCTTCGACGTGGACATCGGGCCGCTGTTCCAGACGCCGCAGGAAGTGGCGAAGCAGGCCATCGAGAACGATGTGCATGTGCTGGGCATCAGCAGCCTGGCCGGTGGCCACAAGACCCTGGTACCGGAGGTAATCAAAGAACTGCGCGAGACATACAAGCGGCCAGACATCCTCGTGGTGGCTGGGGGTGTGATCCCGCCGGACCATTACGACTTCCTGAAGGATGCCGGGTGCTTTGATGTGTACGGGCCAGGGACGAAGATCCCGGTGGCGGCGAAGGGGATCATTGAGGCGTTGAAAAGCCGGACACACTAATACGACATGGGCAATCTTATCACTCAAATCCTCGGGAGCGCGTTTCTAAGTGGAGGGCTCGTCTATCTACTGATTCGCACGTACCTGACAGAGCAAATAAAGGCCAGCATTAAGTATGAATACGATCAAGTAATTGAACGGCTCAGAGAACAAATCCGAAGTGGTGAGTTAATCGCCACCTCATCCATTGGCATTCAGTCTCAGGGTGCCTTGGAGGCGCATAAAGAGAGGTTGAAAGCCATTCAATCCGTTTGGGATGGATATCTGAAAGTTCGAGATTCAGTGCTCAGCGTTAGCTCATGGGATAGCAGCATTCTCGAGTCAGAGTTCGCCTCAATTCTATCTAGCCGCGAAATCAAGCAATTGGCTATGGTCAAGAATCTTCTTCAAGATGCCGATAAGGCCGCGGACACAAACTACGACCTCTATAACGAGGTATCTCGAACTCGCGCCTTTCTCAATGAGAGGATATGGCACACATTCTCCACCTACTACGTAGCTAAAACACGAGTTCACTATTTATACAGCGAAGGCTGTCGTAATGGAGTGATTATGCACTGGAAGCATGACAAGGCAATCAGAGAGCTTCTCGAACACAACCTGACTCGAGAAGAGGTTAGTGCTGTTTACCAGAAGGAGTTAGGGGGACTTACCATGCTGGGAAGTGTGATTGAACAAAAGCTGCTCGCAGAATTCCATCGCATTACTACCGGACGAGAGGCTGCTGATAACACTTTAGAACAAGCGAAGCGCTTGGCAGATCTCTCACGATCGGCTTCGCCAGAGCTTCATTGAGTTTCCCCACGTTCAAAACGAATTTCACATTCCTCGTTAGGGACAGCTGCGCAAGCCCTGTAATCAGGGCGCGGAGTTGCAGCGAATGGCCCGCCGGCGAGTCCTGATGAGGCTCTTGGGTGACACGCTGGAACGCCCGAATGAGCATCGATACATTAGTGGCTCAAACGCAGCACTATAGCCACTATTCATACTCTTTGATGCTTATGGGCCTTGTTAGGTGGAGCAAGGAAATGAAAATATGCGTATACTTGTAGCGTAGAAGCTGCGTTAATGAACCAATGGGCTTTTACGCTGCCTATGAGCACCGTTAACTGGAACCTCTTAACCGATGCCAACGCTGTGGCGCGGCTGGGCCAAGAGATTAAGCGCATGCGCCTGGAGCGCAACATGAGCCAGGGCGAAGTGGCCAAGAACACCGGCCTTGATCGCAGCACCATTGCGCGCTTGGAGGGCGGCAGGGCGGCCACCTTGCTCACCGTGGTGCAGGTGCTGCGCGCGCTGGACCGCCTGCAACTGCTGGATCCGTGGGTGGCCGAGCCACCTGCATCGCCCTACATGCTGATGGAAGCGCAGGCCGAGCTACCTGAAGAAGCAACGCAAGCGCGCCGGTCGGAAGAAGCCCGACGTGCTGCCACCCAAACCCAAAAGCACATGGTAACGCACGCGACCGTGAAACTGTGGGGCCAACCCGTGGGGCTAGTGGTGTGGAACGAACAGGAGCAACGCGCGCAATTCCAGTTCGATCGCCGATTCGCGCGCGGCAAGCTCGATGTAGCACCGCTGATGATGCCACTGAGCCGGGCACGTGGCGGCGAGGAGGTCTTCGCATTCGGCAGTTCGCGCGATGAGACCTTTCGTGGCCTGCCCGGGCTGCTGGCCGATGCGCTGCCCGACCGCTTCGGCGACCAAGTGATGAACGCCTTGGCTCGCGAGCCAAGGTCGTGCGCCCGGTACAGCGAACCCGGTAGAACGACTCTGCTACACGGGCGTGCGCGGCATGGGCGCGCTGGAGTTCGAGCCAGCGCACCACGAACTGGAAGCGCCAGGCGAATCGCTGGAAGTGGCGGAACTGGTGAGCCTCGCCAGTCAGGTGCTGGATACGCGCAAGAAATTCGTGACCCGGAAATCGAAGGGCAAGGAGGAGGCGCTCCGGGACATCCTCCGCGTGGGCACCTCGGCTGGCGGTGCGCGCGCCAAGGCGATCGTGGCGTTCAATGCAACGACCGGCGAAGTGCGCAGCGGCCAGATCGAAGGGCTGAAGGGATTTACCTACTGCTTGATCAAGTTCGATGGTGTCACTGCCGATGAGTTGCGTGACCCGAAAGGCTTCGGCCGCATCGAGTACGCCTACTACCTGATGGCGCGTGAATGCGGCGTGGAAATGATGCCGTGCCGCTTGCTTGAAGAACACGGCCGCGCGCACTTCCTCACGCAGCGCTTCGATCGGGTGCTGGACAGCCAAGGCACAGTGCACAAGCTGCACATGGCTACACTCTGCGGCATCGCGCACCTGGACTTCAACGATCCGCTGGCGCACAGCTACGAAGGCGCGTTCGCCGTGATGCGGCAACTGGGCCTACCCTATCCGCATGCCGCCGAGTTCTTCCGCCGCATGTGCTTCAACGCGATCGCCCGCAACTGCGACGACCACACGAAGAACACCAGCTTCCTAATGGACCCGCAAGGCTACTGGCACCTCAGCCCAGCCTACGACATCACCTTCGCCTACAACCCCGATAACATGTGGCTGAAGCAGCACCAGATGAGCATCAATGGCAAGCGGCTGGGCATCAAACGCGCGGATTTGCTTGCTGTGGCAAAGGAGATGAACATCAAGAAGGCGGATGCGATCATCGATGAGGTGAAGACTGGCGTGAAGACCTGGAAGAGGTGCGCGAAGAAGGCGGAAGTGAGCGCCAAGCAGGTGGAGGCGATCGGGAAATTGCACCTGACGAAGCTCTGATGGCGATGTTCGACATCAGAGAAATGCGGCCGAGCGATGTGAAAGCAGCTCATGAAGTGCGCCTGGCCGTGCGTGAGAACCGCTTGAGCGATCCTTCGGTGGTGACCGAGCAGGACTATCATGACTTCATGGCGCGCGATACGATGAGCTGGATGTGCGAAGTGGATGGACGCATTGCTGGCTTCGTGATGGTGGATGTGGAGAAACAGAACCTGTGGGCGTTGTTCGTAGCGCCGGAGCACGAGGGCAAGGGTATCGGGCGAGCGCTGCATGAACGCATGGGCGCGGCATACTTCGCGCTGAAGCAAGTTCTCCGGCTCAATACAGAGCCAAACACACGCGCATCTCGTTTCTACCGCAACGCAGGCTATACCGAAATCAGCGTCACCCCGGACGGAAGGGAGCTGGTCCTGCAGCTCACCGCGTGATCCGATCAGATCGGCGCAGGCAACTCGCGCAGCGCCTGGTAAACACGGTGCATGGGCAAGCCCATCACCGCATAGAAGCTGCCTTCGATGCGGTCAACAGCGGTGTAGCCGATCCAATCCTGCACGCCATAAGCACCGGCCTTGTCAAGCGGGCGGTGGCGCTCCACGTAGTAGGCGATCTCGTCCGCGCTCAGTGCACGGAAATGAACCACTGCGATATCGGCGAAACTGAAGGTGCCTTTCGCAGTGCGCAGGCAAACGCCGGTGATCACACGGTGCGAGCGACCGGAGAGCAGTGCGAGCATGCGGCGCGCATCGGCGTCGTCAACGGGCTTGTTCAGCAATTGAAGCTCTCCAGCAATATCAATCAATACCGTGGTGTCAGCCGTGATGAGCACTTGATCGTTCTGCAGCGAACCGGACCAGGCCTCGGCCTTCTTGCGCGCGAGGTGCTCGGCCACTTGATCATCGGGCATGCCAACGGGCGGCGTCTCATCCACATCAACGCTAGTGATCTCCACGGGCAGATCGAGGCCCTGCAGCAGTTGGCGCCTGCGCGGCGAGGCAGAGGCGAGGATCCAGGCGCCAAGGGAAGATGGGAGGGGTGCTCATAGGAATCGGATCAGCGCAGCGAAACCAACGCCCATCACCATGGCAACTTTCAGCAGTGATCCGGCGCGGACATGCTCTTCGCGCTGCGCGGCGTTGAAGGTGAAGCCCGCCGAGAGCAGTAGTGGTGCGATGATGCCGAGTTGGATGTACCAGTACGCGAGGTTCCCGCGCAAGGCAGGCACCAGCATGTGCAAAGCGAGCAGGCCAAGGATGAGCGCGGCGATGTACACGAGCACGAGCGCCTTCGCCCAGCGCATGCCCCACACGATCGGCACCGTGCGGCAGCCATGCGCTTCATCGCCCTTCACATCGGCCATGTCCTTCTGCAGCTCGCGCACGAGCGAAGACAGGAATGCGAAGGCCGCGAAGCCCAGCACCCACCACCACAGATCAGTGAAATTCGCTTCCATCTCGAAGCGCTGGCCATCCGGAAGGCGAACTGTGGCGTGCGCTGCGAAGTCGCGCTGCATCGCGGGTATCTCATACAGTCCGGTTGTGAGCGGAACCAGTGCGGTGAGCGTGGCCACTGTGCCGTTGCCGATGATGAGCTGCCGCTTGAACGTGGTGCTGTAGGTCCACAAGGCGCCAATGGCGAAGGCCGGGATGATGAGCAGCGGCAGTTGACCGGTGCGCCATGCCACGATAGCGCCGCACAATAAACCGAGGCCGCTGAGCACCATGTGCGCCACCATGGCCACGCGGCGCTTCACGGTGCGGCCCACGATCACGGTGCTGGGGCGATTGATGCGGTCGATGCGCGTATCGAAGTAGTCGTTGATGATGTTGCCCGCTGCGCCGATGAGCACCACGCTGAGCACGAGCAGCGCGAACAGATGCAAAGGCAACTGCGGACCGAAGCCGGGCGAGAGCACCAGTTCTGCGCGCGTAAGGGAGCCGCCTTGCTCTGCGATGAGCTGTTGCAGCCCGCGCTCGAGATAGCCGCCAACCAATCCGTAGCGGATCAGCGCCATGGTGAGCGCCATGATCAACAGGTTCAGCGGACGAGCGAGCTTGATGAGGGCGAGCATGCAATTCAATCGTTCTCGTTCACCAGGTATATGCGCCGTCGGTGAGCCAAGTTCCTTGCACCTTCATGGTCTGCTCGATCAGGTCGCGCACGCAACCATCGCCACCGTTCTTGCCGCTGATGAATCGGCTGATGGCCTTGATCTCCGGCACCGCATCGGCCGGGCAGCAGGGCAGCGCAACGCGTTGCATCACGCGCGTATCGGGCAGGTCGTCGCCCATGTAGGCTGATGCGCTGAGGTCGAGGCCCTCCTTCACCTTCTGCTCCAGCAGCGCCAGCTTATCGCGCGTGCCCAGATGCACTTCCGTGACGCCGAGGCGCGCGAGGCTGTCGGCCACGCCTTGGCTGCGACCGCCGCTGATGATGATGATGCGATAGCCCTCCTTGATGGCGTGCTGCACAGCGAAGGCATCGCGCGTGTAGAACGTGCGCACGGGATCCAAACCGGGGTAGAGCAGCGTGCGGTTGTCCGTGAACACGCCGTCCACGTCGAAGAGGAAGTTGCGGATGCTGGGGAGCAGTTCCTTATAAGTCGATGCCATCGGTATCGTGGCCATGCGCCTTCAGCACCATGCTGCTCAGTTGCGCGTAGGCGAGGCGAAGGTCGGGTTCGCCCTGCAACAGTTCGAGGTGGCGCTGCACGGAGCTGATGTCGCCGCGCCGCGCGGGGCCGGTGAGCGCTTCCGCTGGGCCGATGGTGGTGACCTTCTGCGCGGTAAGCTTCCACAGCGGCATGAGCAAGTTGGGCGGCAGCTTCTCTTGCTTCAGCAGGCGTTGCGCTTCGTGCATGAGGAAGACGGGGAAGTTGCTCGCGAGCACAGCGGTGAGGTGCAGCAGCTCGCGTTGGCGGTGCGGCAGCTGCAGCACGCTTTGGCTGATGGCGCGCGCAAGGCGCAGGATCGCGGCTTCGGCTTCGGGCGTGCTGCCTTCAACGGCCATGGGCACATCGCTCAGGTCGATGGGCGCGCCGTGGCTGAGGGTCTGCACGGGCCAGATCACCGCGCGGTGCGCATGGGGCAGGAGCACATCGATGCCCACCGCGCCGGCCGTGTGCGCCACCACTGTCTTGCCGGCCGGAATGCGTGCTGCCACCTCGGCGATGCTGTCATCACTTGTTGCGATGATCACGAGGTCGGCTTCCGGTAACGGGCGATCGAGGCGGTGCGCCGGACGATCGAGGAAGCGCGCGAGGTCGTTGAGTTTTTCCGGATCGCGGCCGGCAACGCCCGTCAAGGGCAGCTTGGCTTGCACGATGGCATGGCCCAAGTGGTAGGCCATGCGGCCGGTACCTATCAGCTGGATGGAAGTCATTCCGTTGTTCTGAAATTTCTTCGTCTGCCGCAGGTAGCGTCGACCCTCCGGGTCGACCTACCGAAATTGCTGCCGAAGATCACATTCATCATTTCCCGCGCACACGTTGCCAAACCGCCATGCCGCTGCCCAGTGCCAGCAGCACGCAGCCGATCCACAGGATGTTGATCCACGGGAACATCAGCGCCTGCATCACCACGAATTCCGATTCGGCCACCTCGATGCCGAGCTTTTCGCCATCGACCGTTGCCAAGCCGTAGAGCACGCGCAGCGGCGCCACCTCAGCGGCTTTGCCCATCACGGGCTGTCCATCGGCATAGATCACCAGCGGACGGGCCTCGAACCAGCGGTCGGGTGTGTACAGGTCGCGGATGCGCAGCGCGGCGGCATGCACCGTGAAGCGGTCGCCTAGCATTGCCTTGGTCGCACTATCACGCATGATATAGACGCTGTCAATCACCACGAAGCTCGTGGGCGTCACGATGGTATCGCCCACCTGCTTCTCGTACTTCCGCTTCGGCATCCAGGCGTCGTCGGGCGTAATGGTTCCATTGGGCAGCGTGTCCGGATCCATCGCCATTTCGGCGTAGCGGATGTGCGTGTACAGGTCGCGCGTGAGCCAATGGCGCGTGCTCGGCTCGGGCACATTGCCGAACTTCTCGTTGAGCTGGATGATCGGCGACAGCGCGAAGAGTTGCTTGCCAGGTCGGGTAGCGCTCCACTCGCGCGCATGCCAGAGATCTCGCTTGCTGTAGCTCTCCAGTGCTTCCCAGAATTCGGGCTGCTGCTCCAGGAATTGCGGCCCCGCCGTATGCGATACCCGGGCGTGGAAGAGCGTTCCGCCGATTCGCACCGTATCGCCCTTCGCATAGCTGCGCGGCTCCACGGCGAAGTAGTCCATGTCGTAGTGCAGGTTCACGCCGTCGGGGCGCTTCGACTTGTAGTGGACATAGAACTCATCCATGCGCACGGTGTCGCCGCGATAGAGCAGGATGTCCTTGTTGTTGCTGAAGCCCTCGTTGAGGAAGCGCAGGTCCATGCTGCGCGTGTTCTGGCTCACTTCCACCTTGCGGCTCGTGCTCACTAGCGCACCCAGCAACACCAGTGCGAAGCCGGTGTGCGCGATGCTCGGTCCGGCATTCTTCAAGCGGCCTTTGAGCGCCGAGCGGATGTAGTCGATGTTGGCGATGGCCGCGAAGGCCGTGGTGAAGAACATGAAGCCCAGTTGCAACTCGCGCAAGCTGTAGCCCAAAAGCGTGATGCCCACTGCCGCAATGATCACACTCAGCACGAAGGCGATGCTGATCTGCTTAACGAAGCGCGAGAACTCGTCCTTCTTCCAACGCAAGTATTGCGTGACCGCCACCAGCAGCGATACGATGATGGCGAAGGGCACCTGCCAGCGGTTGTAGTGCGCGATGGCCTCGCTCGGCGTTGATAATCCTTCGTTGCCAAGCTTCGAAAGGCCCTCCCATCCGAGGCTCTGGCCCATGCTGGTGAAGAAGCCTTTGAATGGCGTGAGCAGGATGTTGGTGACGGGGATGCTGGTGCTGAAGGTGATCTGCACGGCGCTGAGCAGCAAGACGAGCGCGCCGATGAAGAGCCAGAACTCGCGGCTCCACAAGGCCTCTTCGGGGTCGTTGGTGTTGAAGCCCTTGCGGTACGACTGGATGAGATGGATGAAGGTGAGCAGGCCGAAGAGCAGGATGGCTTCCACCTCGATGGCGAAGGCCAGGCCGATGATGAGCAGCACAATGGAGAGAAGGACGTAGGTCCAACGCTGCCTCTTATCCGGGTGAAGCAGTGACGCACTGATGCCGATGAAGATGAGCAGGAAGCGCACGAGCGCGGGCAGCATGCCATCGCCGGTGAAGCTGTGTACGCTGGTATCGCCGAGCACGCCGCTGCGTGTTAGGAAGGTGCTGTACAGGACGAGGATGAATGTGATGAGCGTGAGCGTAAGCGCGCTGAAGAGCGAAGTCTCTTTGCGCTTGTTCACAAGCATGAGGTGACCCGCGCCCACGAGCGTGATCCACGGAACGAGTGATGCATTCTCCACCGGATCCCATGCCCAGAATCCACCGAAGCTGAGCGCCTCATAGGCCCACGCACCACCCATGAGGATGCCAGTGCCCAGCACCATCACACCGAAGAAGGTCCACGGTAATGCAGGCGCCATCCAAGCACTGCGCTCGTTGCGCCAGAGGCCGGCGATGGCATAAGCGAAAGGCACCAAGGTGGCGGCGAAGCCCAGGAAGAGCGTTGGCGGATGGATCACCATCCAATAGTTCTGCAGCAAGGGGTTGAGGCCGCGGCCATCCTTGAACTCACCGATGACGGAGAGGTAGGAGGGCATCTGAGTCCATGGCAGGCCGAGGTTCTCCGGCAGCTCGCGGATCAGCAGGAAAGGGCTGCTGCCCAGTTTCCAATCGCCCACATAGAGGCCGATGAGCATGAAGGCCAGGAAGACCTGCACCAAAGCGAACACCGCCATGACATGCGGCTCCCAATTCTTCGCACGCGAGATGAGGATGTTCCCCAGCACCACATGCCAAAAGGTCCAGAGCAGGAAGCTGCCCTCTTGCCCTTCCCAGAAGCAGCTGGCGATGTACTTCATCGGCATCTGGAGGTTGCTGTGCTTCCACACGTAGTCGAACTCGAACCAGTGGTTGAACAGCATGATGAAGAGCAGCGACACGATGCCGAGCACGGCAACGCTGTGCGCACGGAAGCCCAAGCGGCCGAGACGCGTCCATGCCGCATCCATCCGCTCGGCTCCGAGGAAATAGGCGATGGTGCTGAGCGCGGCGGCAACCAGTGAGATCAGCGTGAGCGCGTGACCGAGTTGCCCTGCCCAGGCGTGCTCTCCGATGTATGCGATGGGGCTATTGTTCAATGTTCACTTGTGGTTAGCGGCCGATGGGACGTCGGCCGGACAACGCTCAACCCTCAACCTGCCCCATCTGCTGCATCTCGTTGTACTTGCTCGGGCACTTCATCAGCATGTCGTGCGCGACGAACTCGCCTGTTGCATTCACGTGCCCCGTGAGCACGATGCTCTCCGAGCGCTCGAAGTCATAGGGCTTTGCTTTCGCCAAGCGCACCCGGCATGTCTCGCCGTTGTCATCAACCAGCGTGAAGGTGGTGAGGTTCGCGTCAATGATGGGCTCGTATTCCACCGGCGCGCTCTTGTCCAAGTAGCCCTTCACCTTGAATTCCTTGCCGGGCTTCGCCTTCGCTTCCGCGAGGTCCACGAAGGTGCTGCTGTCGGCCAATGTGGCGATGAAGGCCGCCATGGCCACGGCGATGAGCACGAGTGCGATGATGTGTGAGCGTTTCATGGCTTGATGCGCTTCTCCATGCGCGCGATGCGGCGGTCCTGCTGGAAGAGCCAGCCCGCCAGTCCGAGGAGGATCACGGATACCACCGCGATCACCGTGTTGATCTTGCCGCTGCCGTAGAGCGTGTCCACGAGCCAGTCGGGATTGCCCTGTGCCGAAGCGAGCACCGGTGCAAGCCATGCCGCAACGAGCGCCTTCAACCTAACGAAGCGATGATTGCTCATGATGGAGTTGGATGCGCGCCATGCGGTAGCGCAGGTTCAGCAGCCATGCACCGATGCCCATCCAGCCGAGCACGGCGGCATAGAACACGGGGCGCAAGCTGCTATCGAGGTCGTATTGGCTGAACGCGGGATTGCCGCCGCTGCCGGGATGCAGCGTATCGTTCATGCGTGGCAGCGCCATGATGAAGAGCTGCATGAGCACATAGGCGAAGATGTTGTAGATGGCCGCAAGGCGTGCGCGTTTCGCTGGATCGTGCACGCTGCCGCGCAGCACCAGATATGCGAGGTAGATCAGCACCGTTACCGCCGCGCCGTTCAGCTTGGCATCGTTCGTCCACCAGCCGCCCCAGGTGGCGCGCGCCCAGATGCTGCCGGTGATGAGCCCCATGAAGGCGAAGAGCAGGCTCACGTTCACTGCTTGCACAGCACCGCGATCGTGCAGCTCGCGCCCTTTGCGCAGCACCAGGATGCTGAAGACCAGCGAAACGGTCTGCAGCATGATCATCGTGAACCACATGGGCACGTGGAAGTTGAGGTTGCGGATGCTCTCATAGAGCAGCGAGCGGTTGGGGAACACGTAACCCGTGCGTCCGGTTGGCTTAGGTGGTTCCGACAGGCCGGTTTTAGCGCCAGACTCCTTTTGGGGATTGTAGAACGCATCATACAGCCGCAACAGGCCCTCGTCAGTGACCACAATCAAATCGGTCATATCCTCGCGCAAGCCCTCCGGCACGCGAATACGGGCGGTGAGGTGCAGATCATCGCGCACAACAACACGGCCGGCCTCAGCATATTGACCGCCATTCTCGACGTAAACCCGAGGCACACCTTTGGTGAAATGGGTGGCGTAGCCTGTTACTTCAATCGCATTGCCACCTGCATTCAGGTTGCTGGCGCGGCATTCGCGATGGCAGGCGCCAAGGGCGTACGGAGAGCAACGATGGAAGCCGTGAGCACAAGGGCCACTGCTAGGAATTTCCACCACCACTGCTTCATTTTCAATCGCGCCAAAGGTACGGGAACAGCATCCAGGCCAATGTGATGGCGAGCACATCGATGGCCGCGATGGCGCCGAAGTAGAGGCTCGTTTCGGCCCAAGGCGCGGCATTGAGTGCGAGTTGGCTGGCCCGTAGCAACGCGAGCAGCAGCGGGAGCACGATAGGAACCCGAGGATGGCCATGAGGCCGATGCCGTTGCCCGCGCGTGCCGCGATGGCTGCTATGAGCGTGAGCACCGCCGCGAAGCCCACGCCACCGAGCGCCACCGCCACGATGAATTGCAGCACATCTGCATCGGCGAGCGGCGCGCTGCCCAAGAAGAGCGCATAGAAGGCCAGGCTCAGCAGGCAGAGCGCGCCCATAGTGGCCGCGCCATAGAGCGCCCGCGCCAGCACCACGCTTCGCGGATGCGCCAAGGTGTAGAGGTAGAGCTGTCGTCCGGCATCCTCGCGCTGGAAGGCGCGCGCCAGAGCATTGAAGGCCGCGAAGAGCTGGATGATCCAGAAAAGCGCGAGCCACGAAGAGGCATTGAGGCTGTCGCGCACCGCGAGGTGGGCCACATACACCGCGCTGACCACATACAGCAGCATGCCACCCCAAGCCGCGCGCTGGCGCAGGTCGAGTGCGGTCTCGAGCTTCAGCAGATGGAGCACCTCGCGCATGGCGGCGCAAGGTACCTTGGTCCGCAACGCCACATGCTTCCCATTCGATTCCTGCTTGCCGTTGCGCATCTGTTCGCGCTGGCCATCGGCATCTCCGCTGTTTATGCGCGCGGCCGCGCGCTGCGGCATGTGCGGTCCACTGCCGACCTGCATTCCGTTTTCCATGCGGACAATTGGTATGGTGTAGCAGCGCTCTTGTGGATAGCCACTGGCTTGTGGCGCGCATTCGGTGGCGTTGAGAAGGGTGCCGACTACTACTTGGGCAGCCATTGGTTCATGGGCAAGCTGGGCCTTTTCGGCATCGTACTGCTGCTTGAGCTGCTACCCATGATCACGCTCATCCGTTGGCGTCGAGTGCTAAAAAGAGGCATGCCGATCGAGCTGAACCGCACGTCATTGTTGGCCAAATTGAGTTTCGCGCAAGTGCCGCTGCTCCTCCTCATGGTGCTCATGGCTGCGGCCATGGCCAGGGGGTTCTGAACGTCCTTCTATCTTCCCGCCGCAACCCGCAACGCATGCCCGCAATGTGCTCGCTTCTCCGTCGGCTATTCGCCGTGCTCCTCCCCTGTTGTTGTCTGGCTGGCGCTGCTCAGGCGCAGCAATACAAACTGCGTGGGGTGATCACCGACAGCAACACCGGCGAGACCCTCATAGGCGCCAACGTGATCCTGAAAGGCACCACGGTAGGCGCAACCACCGACATCGATGGTCGATTCGAGCTTCGCGTGAATGAACTGCCGCCCTACACGCTGGTGGTGAGCTTCATGGGCTACCAGCCCTTGGAACTGGAAGTGAAGAGCCTGGACAAAGAACTCCGGCTGAAGCTGAGCACTGATCAGGTGTTGCTGAAGGAAGCCGAAGTAGTGGGCAGCCGGATCAGCGAGAAGCAGAAGCTGGCGCCGCTCACCGTGGAGAGCATGGATGTGATCGCCATTCGCGAAGCGCCCAGCGGCGATTTCTACGAGAGCCTCGGAACACTGAAGGGCGTTGACATGACCGCTGCGAGCATGGGCTTCAAGGTGATCAACACACGGGGCTTCAACAGCACCAGTCCCGTGCGCTCCTTACAGCTGATCGACGGCGTGGACAACCAAAGCCCAGGGCCTCAACTTCTCGCTGGGCAACTTCCTTGGCGCGAGCGATCTTGATGTGATGAAAGTGGATGCGATCGCTGGAGCGAGCACCGCCTATTTCGGCCCTGGCGCTTTCAATGGCGTGATCAACATGACCACCAAGAGCCCGTGGGCATTCCCCGGGCTGAGCGTGAGCGCGAAAGGCGGAGAGCGCGGGCTGCTCGAAGGAGCGGTCGCTGGGCTCAGGTGTTCAAGGACAAGGACGGCAAGCAGCGCTTCGCATACAAGCTGAACGTTTTCGGAATGCGCGCGGAGGATTGGTACGCTCAGGATTACGGCCCTACAAGCGATTCGCCCACGGGCATCCGGAATCCCGGGCGTTACGATGGCGTGAACATCTACGGCGATGAGAACGTGACGGTGAACAACGACTTCAGCAACAACCTCTTCGACCGGCGCACCTATCCCGGCCTCGGCTTGTTCCTGCGCCCCGGCTATCAGGAATCCGACTTGGTCGATTACGGCACCAATAACCTGAAGGCAGGACTCTCGCTGCACTACAAGGTGAAGGACAGCCTGGAGTTGATCGCATCGAGCAATTACAGCCGCGGAAGCACGGTGTACCAAGGCGAGAACCGCTACCGCTTGGAGAATGTGCAGTTCTATCAGCATAAGCTCGAACTGCGCAAAGAGGGCACCTGGTTCGTGCGCGGCTACCTCACTGCCGAGGATGCCGGCGACACCTACGACATCTTCACAACTGGGGTGCGCCTGCAAGAAGCCTCGGGCCTCACTCGCGAATGGAACATCCGCTACTTCACGCTTTGGGAGACGTACATCAAGCCGCAGTTCATCGCAACCAGGCCGGGCTACCTTACGACGCAGCAAGCCCAGCAACAGAGCATCACCACGCAAGAGGGCTACGACGAATACCTGACCGGTTTCGTGAACGCCAACCTCGACTTCTTCACTGCGCTGCACCAGTTCGCCGCCGATAGCATCAACCGGCAGAGCACCGGGCTCATCTCGCCCGCGTACGTGGTGGGAACCGAGCGTTTCCAGGAGAAGCTCGAAGAGATCCGGAGCAAGCGCTTCACCGATAATGGCTCGCTCTTCTTCGATCGCAGCAGGCTCGCGCACACCATGGGCGAGTACCGGTTCAAACCCGCCTTCGCCGAAGTGATCGTTGGCGGGAGCTTCAGGCAATACATGCCCAACAGCGCGGGCACTATCTTCCGCGACACGGGCGATGTGGCGATCCGCAACCGTGAATTCGGCCTGTACACCGGCTTTGGAGAAGAAGCTCTTGGAGGATCGCATGAAGGCCACCGTAACCCTGCGCATGGACAAGAACCAGAACTTCGATGCGCTCTTCTCCCCTGCCGCCAACCTGGTTTACACACCAAGGCAGGACCGCACCTTCCGCGTGAGCTTCAGCAGCGCCATACGGAACCCCACCCTGGCGGACCAATACCTCTATTACAATGTGGGCCGCGCAATTCTGCTGGGCAATGTGGAAGGGCAATTCGAGGCGGGCAACGACAGCCTGATCACCATTGAGAGCTTCAACAACTATCGCTCCTCGCCTTCGCTGCTGGAAGGACTTTCGAAGCTCGAGTACTTCAACGTTGATCGGCTGCGCCCGGAGCAGGTGCGCACCATCGAGGTGGGCTATCGCGGAACGCACGCCGAGAAATTCTACATCGATGCCAGCGCATATCACAGTTGGTACACCGACTTCATCGGATACATCGTTGGCTTAAGTGCGCGCTTTGACAACCCAGTGGCGCCCGGATTCCCTGTGGGCGGCATCCAAGCCTATCGCTTGGCAGCGAACGCCACGGCACTGGTGCGCACGCAAGGCGTCAACATCGGCGGCAGCTACTTCCGCAAGCGCATGACCTATGGCATCAACTACAGCTACAACCAGCTGGTCTCCGGCGAAGGCGACCCGATCATCCCTGCATTCAACACGCCGCAGAACAAATTCAACCTCAGCTTCACCGGGCACGACATGAAGGTGCCTTTCACGGGCAAGCCCAACCTCGGCTTCGGCATCAACTGGAAATTCGTGGAGGGTTTCACCTTCACAGGGTCGCCGCAATTCACCGGCCCCATTCCCAGCTACGACATGATCGATGCCCAAGTGAACGTGAAGTTCCCCGCGCAGCATATCACCGTGAAGATGGGAGGCAGCAACCTGCTCGGGCTGGTGCCCTTCTTCGATGTGGCAGAGGAAGGCAGCTTTTCCATCCGGGAGCGGGCCGAACGCGCCTTCGACAACCGGGTGCGGATGGTTTATGGGGGTCCTTTCGTAGGTCGGCTGGCCTATGTGCAACTGATCTACGAGCTGGATAAGCGCTGATCGGCGGGCTTCGCCAACGTCTTGTGGATAGTTCGGCGAAGCGTGTCGCCGCCAATCGTGCGGGCTGCTACCTTCGGCGCTCATAAACCCATGCTCCACATGAACCGAACCTTACGCTTGGCCTCTGCCGCCGCAGCGTTGATCGCCGTTACCGCGGCATCAGCGCAACGATACCTCACCGAGGTATTCAGCAGCGCGAACGTGTCGATCACCAACGATGTGATCTACGGCACCAACATCGACTTCCTGACCAGCAACCTGGCCTCGCCGAATCTCGCCACGGAGATTCCCGAGCTGCAGACCTTGGCCAGCACCACGCAGAACTACCCTGCGCCCTACTTCGACCCCACCGACGGCAGCACCGCGCTGAAGCTGACCAACGTCCGCATGGATGTATATCAGCCGGATCAATCCATCGATGCATTGACGCAACGTCCTCTTGTGGTTTACATACACACGGGCAATGCGCTGCCACCGCCGATCAACGGAAGCCCCACCGGCACGCGCAAGGACAGCTGTGCGGTGGAATCGTGCATGCGCATGGCCAAGCGCGGCTATGTGGCCGTGAGCATGAGCTACCGCTTGGGCTGGAACCCGCTGGCCGCCACTGAGCTGGAGCGCCGCGGCAGCCTGCTAAATGCCATCTACCGTGCCCTGCACGATGTGCGCCAGTGCGTGCGCTTC
This sequence comes from Flavobacteriales bacterium, assembly GCA_016713865.1. GTDB lineage: Bacteria > Bacteroidota > Bacteroidia > Flavobacteriales_F > PHOS-HE28 > PHOS-HE28. The sequence goes on from JADJOG010000009.1 coordinate 65,476, forward strand.
ATGAAGGCCAATGCGACCACCTATCGCATCAACACGAACAAGATCATCGTGATGGGCGAGGGAACCGGCGGTTACATCTCCTTAGCTCATGCCACGCTTGACGATGTTCAAGAACTTTACATTGAGAAGTTCCGTCCCGATCCGTTCAACCCCAGCGTGAGCTTCGTGAACCCTGCCTTGGTGGGCGACATCGAGGGCCTCAATGGCCAGCTCACCTTGTACCGCGACAACGGCCAAACGAGCACCACGCAATTCTGCGTGAACATGGGTGGCGCCCTTGCTGATACGAGCTGGCTTGCTGCTGGCGATCAACCTATGGTCGGATTCCAGACCGTATTCGATCCGTTCGCTCCGTTCACCGAAGGAATCGTGATCGTGCCCACCACCGGCGGACCGGTTGTTCCGGTGCAAGGCAGCAACCTGTTCATGGAACTTGTGAACCAGTATGGAAACAACAGCAGCTTCGCCACGCTTCCGAACGGCAACCCCTTCACCGACCGTGCCCGCTCGCTCTATGGCACCTCGGTGACGCATGCCACCACCACCCAGATCCGCACCAATGTCGAAGGCCTCTTCCCGATGGTCCGCCCGCAATGGCCCGCCCCCGCGCTTGAAGAAGGAGCACCTTGGCAGTGGTGGGACCCCAACAGTGCCCTCGCCACCACCGTGGTAGGCACCGATCCGCAAGGGAATCCTGTTACCGCGCACCAGGCCAGCGCGCGCAGCAACCCCGACATGAGCCCCACGAAAGGCCGTGCATACCTCGATTCGATCATGGGCTATATGAACCCGCGCATCGTTTGCGCGCTACAACTCGGCGCTTGCTCGTTGGTGGGCATCGATGAGGAAGGATTCGAGGCAGGCATCCGCATGGCTCCGAACCCCGCCACCGAGCAAGTGCGCATTACCAGCGCCAATGGCCTGATCCGCCGCTACCGGATCCTCGACCTCAATGGCCGTCAGGTAGCCCTGGACAACGCCAATAGCTTCGACTTCTACATCCAGCGCGATGGCATCCTGAGCGGAGCCTACCTGATCGAACTGGAGACCGAATCGGGTGCGCGACTCGTGCGCAAACTGATCCTCGAGTAATCGAATCATGCATTGAACAGGAAGCCGCCGCGAGGCGGCTTCTTGCTTTCATGCCCTTCGCACGCGCGGCAACTGTTTCCTTCGCGGCATGAGCAGGCCATTGGTGATTCACTGCGATGGGCCGCAGCCATGGGACCATGCGCAGCACGGCGGGAGCACGGCCGGCACAGAGCTTCACTTCGCGCGGCTCGATGCGCTCAGGTCAAAGCTCGACGAATACCTGGCAATGCTCGACCCGGTTGAAGCCGCGCGAGCAGACCGTTTCCGGCAGGAGCATGACCGTGAGCGCTTCATCCTCGGCCACGGCTTCATGCGCGAGACGATCGCAGCACGAGTGGACGAAGAGCCCGCGCTCATCCGATTCGCGCGTGGTGCCTTCGGCAAGCCATACATCGAAGGCAGAACCCTGCGCTTCAACTTCAGCGATACGAAGGATGCCGTGCTCATCGGCATCAGCAACGGCGACGAGTTGGGCGTGGATCTCGAGACCTTATCGCGCACAGTGGACCACGAGGCCGTGAGCGGGCACTACTTCACGCAAGAAGAGGACAGCGCCATCCGCACTGCACCCGACGGCAAGAGGCGCTTCCTCGAACTATGGACCCGCAAAGAAGCCGTTCTGAAAGCCTCGGGCGTAGGCATCATGGACGACCTGCGCGCATTGCGGGTAGATGCCAACCTGAACCATACCACGATCAGCCACGAAGCCTTCGTGCAGTTCGCAGCCGAATCTTACCATGTGCGCACCTGGCACATTGGTGATGAGCACATCGCAAGCCTAGCGATGAGCGGGCCCTTGCCTGAAGTAATCCGGATTGGGGCTTAGGACTATTCCTCGCCCCAGAACCGCTGGTTGAAATTGAGCAGGCCCAGGCGATGGCTGGCACGCGTGACCGCGGTGTATAGCCAACGAACGTACTCGCGATCGATCATCTCCTCGGTGATATAGCCTTGATCAACGAACACGGTGCGCCATTGCCCGCCCTGCGCCTTGTGGCCTGTTACAGCATAAGCGTACTTCACCTGAAGCGCATTGGCATAAGGATCCTCCCGCAGGATGCGCGCTTGCGCGGCACGCGTTAGCGGCTCGTGCGCGCCTAGCACCGATCGCCGGAGCATTTGCATGCGCGCCTGTGGAAGCGCCGGGCCCTCGCCAGCTAGCGTATCGAGCATGACCTTGGCTTCCAGTTCGCGCTCCTCATCGCCATTCCACCATGCGAGGGTCATGTCGGCGAATCGGAGACCGAAACGATCCTCAGTGCGATGCAGACGCTTCACCAGGACCTGCTCGCCGTTGGCGATCAGCGAAGGCTTGCCATTAAGACCAGCCCAGAGATAATTGTTGCGCACCACCATCAAGCGGTCGCCGGGACTCACCTCTTCCTCATAGCCGTGTATGCGAACGCGCACCTGCTGGTTGTATAGGTATGCGCGCTTGTTGCTTCTGCAGATGATGCACACCTCATCGTCACCGTCGCGAGCGTAGGCCTCTTCCAAAGCCTCTTGCAACTCGAGCCCATCGATCCGCTGCACAACGGCGTATGCCTTAAAGCGCGGAAGGGTGACTTTCTCCTCGGGTACCGGAACGCGGGATTCAGGAGCCCCTAGGGCGACGGACCCACCCAGCAGCTCGCGCAGATCGGTGGCGTTGCGCAGGATGCCCGAAGCTTCGGCCTGCCGCACCACCTCGGTAAGGTCAACGCCGCCCGCCGTTAGCCCTAATGCGCGCAGGTCGCGCACGTTGAGCGCAGGGCTGTGATCGCTTCCCACAGACGGCAGCTGGGCGGGATCGCCAATGAGCAAGAGCTTACAGCCCGGCGCCGAGAACACATGCGCCACCAGGTCGCGCAGCAGGTCGCGGCTGCCGAAAGCGCCCTCGCTTCCCGGACCGATCATGCTGGCCTCATCGACAATGAAGAGCGAGCCTTGCTCTTTATGCGCAGCGAGGCTCACGCCCGGGCCATCCTCGCCCTCGCCTACGCGATAGATGCGCCGGTGGATGGTGCTGGCCTCGCTGCCTGCATGCCCCCCGAGCACTTTGGCCGCTCGGCCGGTCGGCGCCAAGAGCACCAGCGGCATTCGTTGCGTCTTTAACAAGCGAACGAGAGCACCAACCAACGTGGTCTTGCCCGTCCCCGCATAACCCCTTAGAACGAGGGTGGCCCGTTCCTGCTTGGTGGCCAGAAGCCGCGCGATGGCCTCCATGGCGCGACGCTGGCCGTTCGTGGCTTCGTGCCCGAATGCCGCAAGCAGCGCATCGGGCGATGGCATTGCGCGATGATCGGGTGCGGCGTGCATGGGGCGGGAAACGGTCCTTGCGAAGCAGGTTGCGCGCCCGGAGCAGGGGTTGAAATTATTCTACTTTTGGCCGCCATCATTGGCATCACCACTCACCATGAAGAGCATTGGCGGCTACGTCTTCCCGGTCCTGTTGATCATTATTGGCGGCGTCATCCTCCTGCTGGCGCTGATCTCCGGCCAGAACCTCTGGGTGAAGCTCGGCTCCTTCCTCACCTTAGCTACTGGCGTGATCGCCCTGTTGCTGCAAGTAGGCATGCTTTCACGGAACGTGAGCATGGTCATTGGCGCTCTGTGCCTGATCTCATCTGTTTTCCTTGGGTTCCGGAATTACCGCTCGGTAGCCGAGGTGATCGAGTTCCGCGAAGCGAAAGAGAAGAATGACGCCACGGTGGTGCAGGGCCTGAAGGACATCCGCACTGCACAGGAGAAATACAAGCTCGTGAACGGCGCTTACACCGGCAACTTAGGCGTGCTCCAGGACTTCGTCCGCAACGGCACCTACCCAATGATCCGCGCCGTGGGCCAGACGCCCGATTCGCTCACCGAGAAGGACGCCCTCGCTCTTGGCATCATCGTGCGTGATACCATTCGCGTATCAGTGCTCGACTCCACTTTCCGCTCGCGCAAGGCCACGGAGAAGCGCGTCTATCCCTTCGATGTGAATGGCTTCGTGAACAGCCCGGTGAGCGGTAAGCCTTTCCTGATGACCGCTGGCATCATCAACGCCGGGGGCCGCAATGCACCGGTGCTTCTGGTGAAGGACCCCAGCCCTTTGGTGAAAGGCGATACGCTCATGTTCGGCAGCATGGAGAAATCGACCATGGCCGGCAACTGGAAAGGCGATTGAGCCCTCGCGGCTCGCGATTCCGATGAGCATGGATCAAGGCTCTTGGATGGCCGATGGCTACGAGCCATCGTTGCAACGCGCGTGGCATCTTTCGCTTCTTGTGGCTGACGACCTGCGCGCTTGGTGCGTGCAATCGGTTGATGAGGGCATCCCGATGGCCATCCGATGGAGCCGCACTGGCGCCGCATTCGATGCGGAGGACCTGCCTTTGCATCCGGCCTCTGTCTCATTCGTGAGCTTGCCCGAATGGAGTGCTCTGGTGCCCGAAGGCGCCTTGGAACGCGGCAGCGAAGCCAGCCATTTGAGCCTGGTGCATGGTCGCCTGCCCACCGGTGCCTTACGCGATGAACCGATCACAGACATCGGAGCGCGCTGCATCTATGTGCACGACGATGAATTGGAACGTCACGTGCTCGACCGCTTCCCAGGAGCTCGGCCCGTACCCATGAGCGCGCTCATGCTCCGTGGAGCGCTTTCCCGTTCAGCCACCGGCCCCGTGCTCTTGATCCATCGCGGACACGACCGATTGGATGCTGCCGTTGCCGATAAGGGCCGATTGCTCCTGTGCAACACCTACCCCGCGCGCAGCTCGCAAGACCTGCTTTACTATGCCCTGCTCGCCGCAGAGGGCTGCGGACTCACGCCTTCGAGCATGCAAGTGGAATTCGGCGGCTATCAATTGGTGCAGCACGAAGTGAACCTGCTCTCGCGCTATTTCGGCAAGCCCTCGGCCGCGACCGGCCCGTGGCATAACGCCGCCCATGAAGGCGATCCTTGGCGCTGGCTCGCCCTCACCGAGCAATTCGCATGCGTGTCATAGGCGGGCGCTACCGCAACCGACGCCTGCACCCGCCTCCGGGCATCGAGGCGCGACCCACCACCGATTTCGCCAAAGAGGGCTCTTCAATGCGCTTCATCACAGCGTGGCGCTGGAAGGCATCCGCGTGCTGGATCTATTCGCTGGCACCGGCAGCATCTCACTGGAATTCCTCTCGCGCGGGGCCGATGAGGTGGTGAGCGTCGAGAGCGACCGGCGGCTCTTCGATTTCATGCAGCGCACATCGCGCGAACTGGGCGAGCAGCGCTGGCGCATGGTGCGTGGCGATGCCTTCACTTTCCTGAACGCGCAGCGCGGCACCTACGACATCGTGTTCGCCGATCCGCCCTTCGCCATGGAGGGCATCGAGCGCATACCTACCTTGGTGCGGCAAGCCGGGCTGCTCGGCACCGATGGCCTGCTGATCGTGGAGCACATGGACAAGGTGAGCCTCCAGCACCTTCCTGGCTTCCTCCGGCAGCGGTCATACGGCCTGATCCAGTTCAGCTTCTTCGGACCCGAAACCAACGAGGCCATCGCATGAGCGCAACCATCGCCGTATTCCCAGGCACATTCGACCCGATCACCGTGGGCCACGTGAGCATCGTGCAGCGCGCATTGCCGCTCTTCGCGAAAGTGATCGTGGGCATAGGCGCTAACAGCACCAAGCGCACCCTGTTCGCCGTCGAACAGCGCATCGCTTGGGTGCAGCATGCCTTCCGCGAAGAGCCGCGCGTTGAAGCGATCGCTTTCGAAGGCCTCACCGTTGACCTGTGCAAGCGCATGGGCGCGGGCTTCATCCTGCGCGGCCTCCGAAATAGCACCGATCATGGCTACGAGCGCAGCATCGCCTTGATGAATCGGCAGCTCGCCGGGGTTGAGACCCTGTTCCTCCCTTCCTTGGCCGAGCATGCGCACATCAGCAGCACGATCGTTCGCGAGCTGATCGCCAACAAGGCTGATGTTTCGGCGTTGGTTCCCATGCACCTCCGGGACACCATCGAATGAGGATAGCCATCGCCATCACGCTTTGTATCCTGTGCCACGCATCGCTGGCGCAGCAGATGGAGATTCGGGTAACCGCTAAGGCATTCGCCGGGCAGCCGATACTGCTTTACCGATACGCCGACCTCTTCACCCTGCGCGCATCACGGCTCGGTTCCCCTTTGATCGGCGACGATGGCCGTGCCACATTGCGCGCGAGCATCGAAGGCACCGCGAAGCTGCGCTTGCGCGTGGGCGCGGTATTCGCCGCCATGTTCGCGCGGCACGGCTCGCGCTACGATGTGGATCTGCAGCCACCACCCATGGGAACAGCGCGCAGCTTGAGCGGATCGGCCCGCACCACGCTCATCTTCCGTGAACTCGACCACCTCGACCCCAACGCGCTCACGAGCGATCTGAACATGCGGCTCGATGCGTTCATCAGCGAGGACCTGGCCACTGATCAAGCGGCTGGCATGCAAGCCATCGCCGTGCAGCGCAAAGCGGCAGCGCCCGATTCGGCGCAGCGGCCAGCCACACTATTCGTGATGCCTACCTGGAGCAAGCAGCGCGTCGATAGCTTCGAGCAGAAGGTGCGGCACTTCTACCGCGACGTGAAGGACCCGTGGTTCGACCGCTATCTGCACAACAGTTTCGCTGGATTGCGCCACGGCCCGCGCGTGAACGAGGAGGAACTCTTCAACGATTGGATAAAAGGGCGCCCCATCACGTACGACGACCCCGAGCTCGTCCGCCTGTTGCGCAGCTTCTACAACGAGCACTTGCTGCTTGCGCAACGCTACAGCGCGGCGGATCTGCAGCGGGCATACGCACTGGGCAACGCCGATAGCCTGAAAGCCGTGCTGGCGCGCAACGATTTCCTCCGTGATGACGACCGCCGCTGCGAGCTGGTGATGATCGACCTTCTGCATCAGCAATTCAACGGCAAGATCGTGGTGAAGCCCGGCGCGCTCGCGATGCTGAAACAAGTAGCCGAGCAATCCAGCTATGCTGAGCATCGCCTGATCGCCGCGAACATGGTGTGGGACCTCACGGCCATGCACGTGGGCGAGCGGCTCCCGGCCATGCGCCTCGAGGACATGCGGGGCAAGGAGACGGTGCTCGACAGTCTGCTCGAAGGCCCAGTTTGCGTGGTGCTCACCGCGAGCTGGTGCACCTATTGCGATCAGGAGCTGCAAGCGCTGGAGAAACTGCACGAGGAATTCGGCGCATACGTGCGCGTTATCGCGATCTCCTTGGATCAAGACGCCGACAAATTCCGTGCATACCTGAAGGCGCATCCGAGCATGCGATTCAATTGGTTCCGCGCCACGGCTGAGCAAGAGCTGCGCGATGACTTGCGCGTGAAGAGCCTGCCGACCTTCTACTTATTGAATGATGGCGTGCTCGCCCATTCGCCAGCACCGCTGCCCAGCCGCGGCCTCGGCGCGCAATTCAATCAAGCGAAGGTGGCGGTGGAGAAAGGCGCGCGCATCAAGGTGTGGGACGATTGAAAACGGCGATCAGCGCTGCGCTGCCTCCCACGCATCGAGCACGGCCCAGAGCGAAGGATAGGTTCCCTGCCGCACCGCGCTCAATTCGGCATGCGCGATCCAGCGCGCTTCGGTGATATCCTCATCCAGCTGCGGAGCGAGCGTTTCATTCGATGAGCCGCGCATGAGGAACCAATCGGTGCGTTTCAAGTGTTGAATGCCTTTGCGCTCGTAGGTGTGCCATGTGACCTCCAGCGGGCGAACGATCTTCAACGACTGCAGTCCGCACTCCTCCTGCACCTCGCGGATCGATGCATCATCGATCGCTTCGCCCTTATCCACCTTGCCTTTGGGCAGATCCCAAAGACCCAAACGGCGGATCACCAGCAAACGACCCTGCTCGTCCTGCACTGCTCCGCCAGCGGCCTGCACGAAACGATAGCGTTCGCTGAAAGCCTCCCAGATGTCGAAGTCCTGCGAAGTGAAGAGCAGCACACCGTGCACTTCCGGTCGCGCGATCGCGCTGATGGCGCGATCGACCTCCTGCGCATCGTGCGCATTCAGAACGAGCCAATGCTCGCGCACGGCGCGCTCAGGCACCTCCTGTTGGATCACCACCGGCTTGCCGCCGATCCAAACCGCATACTTTCGTCCCATGCCGTTGCAACTCGATCCCGCATTGAAGGTCGCGGAGTTCCTCCTCCAGATCAAGGCCGTCAAACTTAGTCCGCGCAAGCCCTTCACCTGGGCCAGCGGCTGGAAGAGCCCCATCTATTGCGACAACCGCAAGACACTCTCCTACCCGGCGGTGCGCACCTACATCAGGCAGCAGCTCGTGCAGGTGATCAACAGCGAGTTCGGCCGGCCCGACATGATCGCAGGCGTGGCCACGGGCGGCATCGCGCATGGCGCATTGGTGGCGCACGACCTGGGCCTGCCCTTCATCTATGTGCGCAGCGGCGCCAAGGAGCATGGCATGAAGAACCAGGTGGAAGGCGACCTGACGGTGGGCCGCAGCGTGGTGGTGGTGGAGGATCTCGTGAGCACCGGCCAGAGCAGCCTGAACGCGGTGCATGCGCTACGCGAAGCAGGCTGCGAGGTGAAGGGCATGGCCGCGATCTTCACCTATGGATTCGATGCCGCGCACAAAGCATTCGCTGAGGCGAAGGTGAGCCTGCAGACCCTCACGAGCTATCCGGTGCTCGTGGATCAAGCGCTGCGTGATGGTTACATCACCGAGAAGGACCTGCTGCCGCTGAATGAGTGGCGCAAGGATCCGGCGGTCTGGGGCGCCTCGGTGAAAGCGTGAAACTGATCACTTAACGGCGCGCAGCATCTCCCTCTTCCCCGGCGGACCCGGCAAGCGCTCCACGGCAAAACCTGCTGAGATCATGGCACGACGCACATCGCCCTTGGCGCAATAGGTAACCAGCAGACCACCCGGCCGCAAGGCGCGGTGCATGCGCTCAAAAACCTCCACGGTCCAAAGCTCGGGCTGATGATTGGGCGCGAAGGCATCGAAGTACACCACATCGAATTCCTGATCCGCATCGAGTCTCCTGACATCGGTAGGAGACCGCTTGAAGCGCAGACCACCCATGCCTTCATGCCACGTATCGGCTGCTGAGGTCATGACATCAAGAAAGGGTTCATGAAGCCCCGGCCAAGCAAGGTCTTCGCAATGCGCCAGCGCGTTGAGCTGATCGGCTTCGAGGGGAAATGGCTCGAAGGCGTGATAGGCGACGGTGAGCTTGCCCTCGAGGCAGCGGATCCAGGTGAGCAAGAGGTTGAGGCCGGTGCCGAGGCCGACCTCGAGCACATCGACATGGGGCTTCCCCAAATGCTCGAGCCCTGCCTTGATGAAGACATGCGTGCTTTCCTGCACCGCGCCGTGGATGCTGTGGTAATGCTCCGCTCCCCATGAAAGCGTGCGAGATCCATCGGCGGTGCGCACAAGCACTCGGGCGCGTGAGTGTTCGGCATTCATGGATCGGTGAACGGATTACCGCGTGCAGGTGTTGGGCCTACATTCGCAAACCTAGCTCCTGCAAATGCTTCGATCAATCGCGCTTTCCACCGCTATCGGCTCATTCCTTCTTCCGGCCATGGCCCAGCAATGGTCGATCTGATGATGGATGATGAGACCAACATCCACGAAGTGAAAGCGGCCTTCGATGCCGAATGGCAAGGGCGAGCCTACGAGCGTGGCAAAGGCTGGAAACAATTCCAGCGCTGGCATTGGTTCTGGGAGCAGCGCACCTGGCCAAGCGGCGAGCGCATCGAACCAGGAGTGTACTTGGAAGCGGTGGAGGAAATGAAGGCCATGCGCGAACGGAAGAGTGGGTCACGCGACGAAGCGATTTGGGCGCCATTGGGCCCGACCTCGTGGCAGAGCATTTCATACAACCCCGGCAACGGGCGCGTGAACTGCGTAGCGGTTGACCCCTTTGATGCGCAAGTGCTTTACGCGGGCACACCCAGCGGCGGCCTTTGGCGCAGCCCAGACAATGGCGCCTCGTGGACGGCGCTCTTCACCAACCTGCCATCGATGGGTGTTTCGGGCATCGCGATGCATCCCGATAGTGCTGGCACCCTTTTCATCGCCACCGGCGACGGCGATGGCTCCGACACCTACAGCGCTGGAGTTCTCAAGAGCACCGACCACGGGCAGACCTGGCAGACCACCGGCCTGAATTGGAACATCACGCAATCGCGCACCACACGCGCGCTGCGGATGAAACCTGGCAATCCTTCCCACATGCTCTGCGCGGCTAGCAACGGAATGCACCGCACCGTGAATGGCGGCGCCAATTGGCAGCAAGTGAGCACTGGGTCTTTCCGCGATGTGGAGTTCCTTCCCGGCGACACCAATGTGGTGCTCGCCTGCACCGATCGCCTCTACCGCAGCAACAATGGAGGCTTGGTGTTCGGAACGGTTTCAACAGGCTTGCCACCTCCCAGTGCCGTAGGCCGCATGGCTATTGCGGTGACACCCGCCGATTCCATGCGCGTGTATGTGCTCTGCTCCGACCAAACCGACAACGGTTATCTCGGCCTCTGGCGCAGCCTCGATGGCGGGCTCTCCTTCCAGCAGATGTCGGGCACACCGAACATCTTCTGCTATGCCGAGGATGGCCTTGATAGCGGTGGCCAGGCCTGGTATGACATGGCGCTTGCCGTTGAAGAGGACAATGCCGATGTGGTCTATGCAGGCGGCATCAACGTGTGGAAGAGCAACGATGCCGGAGCAACATGGTCGATCAAGTCACACTGGGTGTTCCCTGCATCGGTCGGGTACACGCACGCCGACATCCATTCGCTCGATGTGATCGGAGGCCGCTTGTTCTGCGGCTCCGACGGCGGTCTCTATGTGAGTGACGCAGGCGGCGATTCGTGGACCGACCTGAGCGCAGGACTCGACATCATGCAGTTCTACCGGTTGGGCGGAAGCGAATTGATCCCTGAACTGATCGTGGCCGGAGCACAGGACAACGGCAGCAACCGGTACCTGAATGGCCAATGGACCCATGTGTTCGGTGCCGATGGCATGGAAGCAGCGGTTGATCCGGAGGATCCCCAGATATTGTACAGCACCTCGCAGAACGGCGGATTGCGCCGATCGGATAACAACGGCGTTGATTGGAACCAGATCAGCGATTGGATCCCGGACGAGGGTGCATGGGTAACGCCATTCGCGCTTGATGCCACCTGGCCGGGCCGTATTCTGGCCGGTTACCGGAATGTATGGGCATCCGATACGCGCGGCGATTCGTGGTATCAGAGCACGTTCTGGCCGGAGGATCAATTCGTGCGCGCCATCGCTGTCGCACCCAGTGATGGAAGCGTGATCTACGCTGCACGGAACGACAGAGCGGAACACAGTCTCGACATGGGCATCACCTGGCAGGATATCCGGCAGGGCCTTCCCTCTTCCAGCCCTACTTCATTCGCTGTGAGCCATAGCGATCCCATGCACGTTTGGATCTCGTTGAGCGGCACCGGCTCCGGTCAAAAAGTGTACGAGAGCTTCGATGGAGGTTTCACTTGGATCAACAAGAGCCAAGGCCTGCCCAATGTGCCGGCCAATAGCATCGTAACGCAGCCCAACTCGCCGAATGGCCTCTATCTCGGCACCGACCTCGGCGTGTTCTACCGCGATGACTACATGACGCATTGGGAGCCTTATGGCCTCGAAATGCCGAACGTGGTGGTGAGCGAAGTGGAGATCAACATGGCCGCTGGGAAATTGCGCGCAGCCACTTATGGGCGCGGCATCTGGGAAGCCGACCTCTACTTCTCCCCGTTCGCAAGCGTTGCTGAGCGCGCTGCAGTGCAAGGTCCGCGGGTGGTAGCATTGGATATGGAAGGCCGCTTCGGCGTGCTGAGCGATGAGCCACTGACCGCAGTGCGCGTGATCGATGGCCTCGGACGCGAGCTGATGCAACTGCCCGGCGCGCGAGCGAATCGAATCGATTTGAGCGCACAGCCAGGTGGCGCATACATCATTGAGGTGAGCACGGCATCGGGCCGCTGGGGGCGCCGCGTGATCCGTTAAGCCTGCTAGGAATTCCTCAGGAGAACTAGCGCTGCTATGCTGCCGTGTACTTTCGAGGCGTGAACGTGACCTTCGATACGAGTGCATGATGTTAGCCGCAAAGGCGCAGGGACGCGAAGTCTTGCTCGGCGGAAACGCTGGGCCATGCGAGCTGTATGACCTGCGCAGCGCTTCCTTCGTTCACAGATTCAATCATCACTCGAATGTTTGTCTGACTTTTCTTGGCGCCTCTGCGCCTTTGCGGCTATTCGCATGAAGATCCTCAACGACCCCATCTACGGCTTCATCACCGTTCCGCACCCTGTGCTCCTGCGGCTGATGAACCATCCGTGGTTCCAGCGACTGCGTTACATCAAGCAACTGGGGCTGGGGCATCTGGTGTACCCCGGGGCCTTGCACACGCGCTTCCACCACGCGCTGGGCGCCATGCACCTCATGGGCGAGGCCATTGCCACCCTGCGCGGCAAGGGGCACGAGATCACCGAAGAGGAGGCACTCGGTGCGCGCATCGCCATCCTCCTGCACGACATCGGTCATGGACCGTTCAGCCATGCGCTGGAGCACAGCTTGGTTGAAGGCATCGGCCATGAGGATGTGAGCGCGCTGGTGATGGACGCCTTGAACCACGAATTCGATGGCGCGCTGGACCTGTACTGGCAGGTGTATTTGCACAAAGCCGTTGTCCTGCGAGATGATGCTGGTAGAAACATTGCGGCGCGCGAAAGAAGCTGGCCTTATCGGGAACAGAAGTTTTCGCATCACCGTCGCTGCAACGCTTCCTGCGCGAGCAGCACAACCGCGCCAGCTTCAACGATCCCGCCGTGCTCACCGCCTTCCTCAAGCTCGACGACCACGACATCATGGGCGCCGTGAAGGTGTGGTGCGATCACGGCGACAAGACGCTGGCTCGCCTCACCACCGATCTGGTCACGCGCCGCAACTTGCGCATCACCTTGCAGAACATCCCGTGGAGCGATAACCGCATCGCCGAGCTGCGCAAGCAAGTGTCCGATCAATTGGGCATACCGCTGACAGAGGCCGCACGCTTCGTGATCACGGGTTGCGTCGTGAACAACGCCTATGACCCAACGAACGACCGCATCGAGCTGCTCTACAAGGACGGCACCTTGCACGACATCGCCGAGGCCAGCGACAACCTGGGCATCGCGGCATTGAGCAAGCCGGTGGAGAAGTATTATTTGGCGTGGCCGAGGTGGATGCGTTAGCAGACCCTGCGAAGCCGTCATATTGAACCAAACGAGCCCTCGGGCATCTTTGCTTCCATGAAGCATGCCCTATGCCTGATGATGGCTCTGTTGGCGGGGCCGGCCATGTTCGCCCAACAACCCAACATCCTGCTGATCATCGCGGACGACATGGGCTTGGACCCCGTGCCCGGCTATATGCCCGGTCCGCAGAAGGCCGCCATGCCGAACCTGGAAGCGCTGATGTCCACTGGCCTCAGCTTCGATAACGTCTGGGCTGACCCGCTGTGCTCGCCAACACGCTCCACCATCCTCACCGGTCGCTACGGATTGTACACCGGAGTTCTCAACGCTGGCACTGCATCGCTGCTGCCGGCTGATGAGATCACCCTGCATCGTTACATCGACGACGTCAACAGCGGCTACGCGAGCAGCATCATCGGCAAATGGCACTTGGGCGGCACCATGCCGGCACCAAACTACCCGAACGCAATGGGCATTCCGTATTACGCGGGCTTGCTCTCAGGCTCTGTTTCGAATTACTCAGCGTGGAACCTCACGATCAACGGCACCACAGCTCCGAACACGTCGTACATCACCACCACGCTCACCGACCTGGCCTTGGACTGGATCGGCCAGCAGCAGCAACCTTGGTTCTGCTGGCTCGCCTACAACGCGCCGCACACGCCGTTCCACCTGCCACCGCTGGACATGCACTCGCAAGGCGCTTTGCCCACTGACCAAGCGAGCATAAACGCCAACCCGCTGCCATACTACCTCGCGATGTGCGAAAGCGTGGACCATGAGATCGGCCGCATCATGAGCGCACTGCCGCAGGAAACTCTGGACAACACGGTCATCATCTTCCTCGGAGATAATGGCACAGAGGCACAAGTGATACAGGCACCATACGTGGAAACACACGCTAAGGGCACGCTTTACGAAGGCGGCGTTCGCGTGCCCATGGTGATCAGCGGGCCCAGCGTCTCTCGCATCGGCGAGCGAGAGCCCTCGTTGGTGAACACCAGCGACCTCTTCGCCACCATCGTTGAACTCACCGGCCACGCATTGCCCATCTACTACGACAGCAGAAGCCTTGTGCCATTGCTGTCGCAAGCCGGGCTTTCGGTTCGTGAATGCGCCTATACCGAGGTGCTCGCCCAAACCGGCGGCTTCGCCTATCGCAATCAGCGATACAAATACATGGATCCCACAGTGGGTCAACCTCGCTTCTTCGATCTGCAAGAGGATCCATGGGAGATGAACAACCTCTTGACGGGCGGCTTGAACGCTGAGCAGCAGGAGGCATTCGACCAACTGAGCCAAGGATGCGAATTGAACCTGCGCGTGGATGAATCGACTAGGTCGCGTTTGACGCTCTGGCCGAATCCCTTGAACGGTTCCCTGAACGTTGCGAATGGGGCAACCGCCGCACTCCCATTCACGCTCTTACGTGCGGACGGCGCACTGATCCGGGCAGGATTGCTCCCGCCAGGGAACAGCACGCTTGACTTTGCTGACTTGCCGCCGGGACTCTACCTGTTCCAGGCCGCGGGCACCAACCAACGGCTTGTGCTCCAATAGCTGATCCTGCAGCGATGGCCATCTTCGCGCCATGCCAACCATCCTCATCACCGGCGCCACCGCCGGTTTCGGCGAAGCCACCGCACGCAGGTTCGCGAGCGAGGGCTGGCGCGTGATCATCACCGGCCGCCGCAAGGAGCGCCTCGAAGCGCTGCGCAAGGAGCTCGAAGGCTTACATGGCACCATGGAAGGACCATCCATCGTTCACGTATTGCACTTCGATGTGCGTGACAATGCCGCTGTGGAGCAAGCCATCGCCTCGTTGCCAGAAGACTGGAAGGCCATCGACGTGCTAATGAACAACGCCGGCCTCGCAGCAGGCTTCGACACCATTCAAGACGGCAGCCTCGACGATTGGAACCGCATGCTCGACACCAACGTGAAGGGCCTGCTGCATGCGAGCCGCGCGGTAATCCCCGGGATGATCGCGCGCGGCAAGGGGCACATCATCAACATCGGCAGCGTGGCGGGCAAGGAAGTGTACCCCAAGGGCAACGTGTATTGCGCCAGCAAGCATGCGGTGGATGCGCTCACCAAGGGCATGCGCCAGGACTTGCTTCCACATGGCATCAAGGTCACGCAGATCGCGCCGGGACTGGCTGAGACGGAGTTCAGCCAAGTGCGCTTCCACGGCGATGAACAGAAAGCGAAGCAGGTCTATCTGGGCATGACGCCGTTGAACGGCAGCGACATCGCGGAGCTGGTGTGGTTCGCCGCAACGCGCCCGCCGCATGTGTGCATCAACGACCTGGTGGTGATGCCCACGGCGCAGGCCGGAAGCACGCTGGTACACCGCAAGGCCTGAGCTACATTCGGCGCCAAATCAGCCAGCCATGAACAACGGCAACTGGGCCAAGACCCTCCTCTTCACCCTCATCGGCTTCGGCTTGGGCTGGGCCATCTGCTGCCTTACCTGCGGACGCTGCGGCGGCGGAAGCTGCGATCGGGAGAAGGCCGCATGCCATGCCGAAGCCTCGTGCGGACATGGCGCCGTAAAAGGCAAGTGCTGCAAGGCCGACGGCAAAGAAGCCCACGAGCATCACGAGCACGGCAGCGAGATGCCTGCCGACAGCACACACGCGCACTGATCCATGCCCAAGTTGCTCAAACGCATCCTCGTGGCCCTGCTGGCCATCGGCATCGCCGGCGTGTTCGCCTTTCAATGGATGAAGCGCAACACCAAGAAGCACAGTCCGGAGGAGACCTACACCTACTACGCGGGCGACTTCAACCTGAGCGTGACCTATTGCAGGCCCTACAAGAAGGGCCGCGCCATCTTCGGCGAATTGGTGCCTTATGGCAAAGTGTGGCGCACCGGCGCGAATGAGGCCACCGTGCTCAAGGTGAATGAGGACATCAGTTTCGACGGCAAGCCCGTGAAAGCCGGCACGTACACGTTGTGGTCCATGCCCGGCGCCAAGCAATGGGAGGTGTACCTCAACAGCGGCATGTACTCGTGGGGCGTCGATTTCGATGGCAATGCGCAGCGCGATCCGCAGAAGGACGTGGCCGTGGCCAAAGTTCCAGTGACGCTTCTCCCCGAAACCGTGGAGCAGTTCACCATCACCGTGAACGACGAAGGCACCGACCTGATCCTGCAATGGGACGATGTGCTGATCGCCGTGCCCTTCACCCACTGACGCATGCAGTTCACCGCCGAACAGATCGCCGAGCTCCTGGAGGGTGAAGTGGATGGCGACCCGCAGGTGCTCGTGAACGACCTCGCCAAGATCGAGGAGGCCCGCAGCGGCACGCTCACCTTCCTGGCCAATCCGATCTACACCGAATACATCTACAAGACGAAGGCGACCATCGCCATCGTGGCGCGCGAATTCGCACCGCAGCACCCGCTGCCCAAGACGCTCACACTGATCCGCGTGAGTGACCCGCGCATGGCGTTCACGCAGTTGCTCGAACGCAACAACGAGCTGCGCTACGAGAAGAAAGGCGTTGAGCAGCCGAGCTTCGTGAGCCCCAGCGCCAAATTGGGCAAGAACGTCTACATCGGGGCATTTAGCTATGTGGGCGACGATGTGGTGCTGGCCGATGGCGTGAAGGTGTTCCCCAACTGCTACATCGGCGATGGCGTGCGCCTTGGAGCCGGCACCCGCATACATGCTGGCGTGAAGATCTACCACGGCACCGTGATGGGCGCGCATTGCGTGATCCACAGCGGCGCGGTGATCGGGGCCGATGGCTTCGGTTTCGTGCCCAATGCCGATGGCGTTTATGAGAAGATGCCGCAGGTGGGCAACGTGGTCTTCGAGGACCGCGTGGAAGTAGGCGCCAAACACCACCATCGACCGCGCCACCTTGGGCACCACGTACATCCGCGAAGGCAGCAAGCTCGACAACCTGATCCAGATCGGCCACAACGCCGACATCGGCAAGCACAACGTGATCGTCGCGCAAACAGGCATCGCGGGCAGCACCGTGGTAGGCGATCGCAACCAGATCGGCGGACAGGTAGGCATCGCGGGCCACCTCACGATCGGCAACAACGTGCGCATCGCCGCGCAGAGCGGCATCGGATCCGACATCGCCGACGGCCGCACCGTGCAGGGCTCACCTGCTTTCGACAAGGGCCCGTACGACCGCAGCTACGTGGTGTACCGCAAGCTGCCCGAGCTGCAGAAGCGGATCGACGCGCTGGAGAAAGCCCTGGCCGAAGCGCTGAAGGCCAAAGGCCAGCAGTAAGCGGCTTTTCCGCAAGCCCTCCCCGCCTACCTTCGCCGGGCTTTGCAAAGCCCGCACATGAGCGATACGCAGCATACCCTGAAAGGCAGCGCCGTAGTAAAAGGCGTTGGCCTTCACACCGGCGAACCCGTCACCCTCACGCTACGTCCCGCACCCGTGGGCCATGGCTACAAATTCCAGCGCACCGACCTCCAAGGCGAGCCCATCATCGATGCCGATGCCGACCTGGTGGTGAGCACCGCGCGCGGCACCACCTTGGGCAAGGGCGATGCGGTGGTGAACACCACCGAGCATGTGCTCAGCGCCCTCTACGCGCTGAACGTTGACAATTGCCTGCTCCAGCTCAGCGGCCCCGAAGTGCCCATCATGGACGGCAGCGCGAAAGCCTTCGTGGATGCCATTGAGAGCGTGGGGCTCGAAGCGCAGGACGCCCCGCGCAATTGGTACGTGCTCAAAGAGCCCATCTGGTTCGAGACCAAGGAGCGCGGTACCGAGATGCTCGGTGTTCCTGCGCCGGGGGGCGAGTTCCGCATCACCGTGATGGTCGATTACAACAGCCCCGTGCTGGGCACCCAGCATGCGAGCATGTACCGCGCCGATGAGTTCAAGGACGAGATCGCACCGTGCCGCACCTTCGTGTTCCTGCGGGAATTGGAGCAATTGGCCAAGGCCGGTTTGATCAAAGGCGGCGACCTCAACAACGCCATCGTGCTCGAGGATCGCGAAGGCACCACGCAGGAGCAGCTGAAGGATCTGGCCAAAGCACTCGGCCGCGAATACGAGAAGGTGGAGATCCGCCGCAACGGCGTGCTGAACACGACCGACCTGAAATTCTATAACGAGCCCGCGCGCCACAAGCTGCTGGACATCGTGGGCGATCTCGCCCTGGTGGGACGGCCGATCAAGGGCCACATCCTCGCGGCGCGCCCGGGGCATTTCGGCAACACCAGCTTCGCCAAGCGCATCAAGGAGCGCATCCGCGAAGAAGAGAAGAGCGGCATCCGCCACTTCGACCTCTCGAAGACCGTTTACGATATCAACGACATCGAGAAGCTGCTGCCGCACCGCTATCCCTTCCTGCTGGTCGATCGCATCGTGGCCATGGACGACCGCACCATCACCGGCTACAAGAACATCACGCAGAACGAGCCGCAGTTCACCGGTCATTTCCCCGGCAATCCCGTGATGCCCGGGGTGCTGCAGATCGAGGCCATGGCGCAGGTGGGCGGCATCTTCGCCCTGAGCAAGGTGGCCGACCCGGAGAACTACACCACCTACTTCCTGAAGATCGATGGCGTGCGCTACCGCAAGAAGGTGATCCCCGGCGATACGCTCGTCTTCCACCTGGAGCTGATCACGCCCATCCGTCGCGGCATCGTTCACATGAGGGGCATCGGCTACGTGAATGGCCAAGCCGCCGTGGAGGCCGAGATGATGGCGCAGCTCGCACGCGACCGAGCGCCTGTTGAAGCACCGAAAGCCAAAGCCGAAGCATGAGCATCTCCCCTCTCGCCTCCGTGCATCCCGATGCCAAATTGGGCAAGGATGTGACCATTGAGCCGTTCGCGACCATCTACGCCGATGTGCAGATCGGCGACGGCACCTGGATCGGCCCCAACGCCGTGCTCATGGATGGCGCGCGCATCGGGCGCAAGTGCAGGATCTTCCCCGGCGCGGTGATCGGTGCCATTCCGCAGGACCTGAAATTCGCTGGCGAATCGACCACCGCCGAAGTGGGCGATGGCACCACCATCCGCGAATGCGTCACCATCAACAGGGGCACAGCTGATCGCATGAAGACCGCCGTGGGCAGCAATTGCCTGCTGATGGCCTACGTGCATCTGGCGCACGACTGCATCGTGGGCGACCATGTGGTGATCGCCAATAGCGTGAACCTCGCCGGGCATGTGACCATCGACGATTGGGCGATCCTCGAGGGCAATGTGGCCGTGCAGCAATTCATCCACATCGGCGCGCACAGCTTCATCGCCGGCGCCTCGCTCGTGCGCAAGAACGTGCCGCCCTTCGTGAAGGCCGCACGCGAACCGCTCAGCTACGTAGGCGTGAATGTGGTGGGCCTGCGCCGCCGCGGATTCACCGACGAGCAGATCGCCCGCATCGAGGACATCTACCGCGAGATCTTCGTGCGCAACAGCAACGTGGAGCGCGCCGTGCAGAACGTGATCGCCATGCCCCGCAGCCCCGAGCGCGGCATCATCCTCGACTTCATCAACAACAGCCCCAAAGGAATCATGCGGGGCCTCGCGGAATAACATGCGACCTGCACGCATGCGCATGTGAGCCCATGGAAGTCGCTCTCGCCGGCATCTCGAAATCCTTCGGACGCGAGGTCATCTTCCGTGATGTGACCATCACCTTGGCGAGCGGCAGCCGCACCGCCATCCTCGGTCCCAACGGCAGTGGCAAGAGCACCTTGCTGCAACTGATCGCAGGCGCCCTGGTGCCATCAGCGGGCAGCATCGATCACGCACTGAACGGACAGCGCATCGAACCCGACGAGGTATATCGGCAGGTGAGCATCGCGGCACCCTACCTCGGCCTCTACGAAGAGCTCACCTTGCGGCAAGCCATCGCCTTCCACACGCGCTTCAAGCCATTGCGCCCCGGCCTCAACGACGATGATGTGGCGCGCATCGCCTACCTCGACCACGCGCTGGATAAATCCGTGGCGCACTTCAGTAGCGGCATGAAACAACGGCTGAAGCTCGCGCTCGCCATCCTCAGCCATACGCCCCTGCTCCTACTCGACGAGCCCACGAGCAATCTGGATGCAGAGGCCATCGCCTGGTTCCAGCGGCTGCTGAAGGAGCATGTGGGCGAGCGTACATTGGTGGTCGCGAGCAATAGGCAGGCAGCGGAGTATGAGCTGTGCACGTCATCTGGAATCGACGCGACGTAGACTTTGGAGGGTCGGCCGCACGCGCGGTCGCGGCACCGGGGGGGGGGGCGCGCGGGGGCCCCGGGGGGCCGGGGCGCGGCCCCCGGGGGCGCGGGCCGCCCGGGCGCCCCGGCGGGGCAGGGCCCGGCCCCGCCTCGGTTTGGAGTTCGGCATGCACGACATCGAGCCCTTCTGGAACTGGCGGCACAAGTACATGGCCGAGGAGGACGAGCGCTCTCCCTTCTTCGGCACCGAGCACAGCGAGATCTACTTCACCAACGCGGTGTACGACCACCTCATCCACCCGCAGTGGGACAGCTTCGGCAGCAGCACGCTATACATGAAGCTGCTCTACGCCGACTACGAGGAAGGCGCGGCCATCATCGAGCTCATCGGCGAATGGAACGACCTGCTGCACAACGATGTGATGAGCCTCAAGCGCAACATCATCGAGGAGCTGATGGCGCAGGGCATCAGCAAGTACGTGCTCATCGGCGAGAACGTGCTCAACTTCCACAGCAGCGACGATGAGTATTACAGCGAGTGGTTCGAGGAAGCCAGCGATGCCGGCGGCTGGATCGCGCTGCTCAACTTCCGTCCGCATGTGCTCGAGGACCTGCAAGCGGCCAACATCGATCAGTTCTTCCTGCTCGGCGGTCAGCTGAACGCGATGGAGTGGCGCACCTGGGAACCGGATTCGCTGCTCGAGAAAGTCGGCGGCCTGGTGATGAAGCGCCTCGGTGCCTGAGAGCCTGTTTGGGATCTCTTCAAACAGGCTCTAAGCCCGCAGCAAGCGCCACACATGCCGATCGATCGGCAACGAGAGATCCTCCTCGGCAGAGCTCGCCAATTCGATCCAACGGAACACCTCCTGGTCGCCCGGTCCATGAAGGCCCGCGAACGGCTCCGTCACCACTGGTATCGCTTCAGGTGCCTGAACCTTGAAGGTGTAATACACGCTCACCACTTGCATGGGCGCGCTGTGGAAGGCGCTCTGCTGGAAGAAATCGGTGGTGTAGAAATGCTCCACATCCAAGGCCTGCACGCCGATCTCCTCGCGGATCTCGCGGACCAAACAATCCTTCAAGCCCTCGCCATACTCCAAACCGCCGCCGGGGAACTTGGTGATGCGCTTCCCTTTGATCAGCTCATCGGAAACAAGCAATCGCCCTTGATGCAGCAGCAATCCATACACGCGCAGGGTGAACATGATTCCTCCGATTCGGTCGCCAACTTACTAGAACCTATCTCCATCGGCCATGGAGCTACTTTCGCCCGCCTAGCGCAACACGCATGACCACCATCGAGAGCAAGAAAGTCACCATCGCGAAACCAGCAGCCGAGCTGTACGCCTTCCTGCAGGACATGAACAACTTCGAGCAGCTGCTGCCCAGCAGCCGCATCAGCGAATGGCAGAGCGATGGCAAGAGCTGCTCGTTCAAGGTGCAAGGCGCGGCCACCATCGGCATCGCGCTCGACGGCGGCGATGCTCCCTCACTCGTGAAGATGAAGGCCACCGAGCGCAGCCCCTTCCCCTTCACGCTCGATGTGCATCTGAACGAGAACGAAGGTGTCACCACCCTCCACCAGATCTTCAACGCGGACCTCAACCCCTTCATCAAGATGATGGTGGAGAAGCCGCTGGGGAACCTGTTCGATCATATCGCGGATAAGATGAAGGAGGTGCATGGGTAAGTCGTGCCGGCGTGGTGAGGTGGAAAACCTCAGGACCTGCTCATGATGAATGCACATGCATTCACGTTCATTACCGGGCACAGCCCTCACATCTCCGCCTCTACCAAGTTGAAGCGGTAGGTCCATTGGTGCTGCGGCTGCCACGGCACCAAGCGGTTGATGTGGCCCACTTTCTCGGCGCGATAGGGAACCGCTTTGCGCCATTGCCAGAGCCACTCGCCGCCGAAGTAGAGTTTGTGGCCGTCTTCGGTGCGGGTGTGAATGGCCAAGAGCAGATTGTCGAAGAGGATGCGCTCCACAGCCTCCAGCTCCAGGCCCTCGTGGCGGCGGATGAAGAGGCGGGCGTAGCCCGAGCGGCTCACGTGCTCAGGGGCTTCGAGCACTTCGCACAACTCGCGCAAACGTTCCAGGGTGCACTGCCATTCGCGTTGCACGGTGTCGTAGGTGAGGCGGCTGGTGGCCGCCGGAGGCGGAAAGGCCAGTGGTTCTAAGGTGGTCATGGATTGACGGTTATTTTGGCAAACGGACGACGGTATATTAAGAAGGGAATAGGTAGCGCGGGCAGAAGAGCGGCTCACTTTTTATGCACGATGGGAGGTGGCGAAAGCAAGCGAAGAGAAGTGGCCGTAGCGTCAGCGAGCAAATACAAGGGGAAGGGGAGGCGGTTGCTGCAGGCTACGCGCTGCGGGATACATTAGCGCATCGCATCACCTCAGGTGCGCCTCAACCGCACCCTATGTTCAATTCACGCCCATTCCTGTTCTCGGTGCTCGTTACCTCCAGCCTATGGCTGTGCGTTCGCGATACCTGCGCCCAGAGCTACAACGCCATCTGCACATTGGCCAACGGCGATCTGCTCATGGTGGGCCACAAGAACGATGTGCCTTTGATGAGCATCTACGGCGCCGCTTGGGTCGATCAGCCCAATCCGGAGCAAGCGCCAGCAAAGGGCGAATTCAGGGCCGTTTGCACGGCTGGTCCGGGCAATCTCTTTCTGGTCGTTGAGGACGAGAGCGATCCGAAGAAGCCAAAGATTGGACTACTGCTCCGCGAGAACGGGCTATGGTCCGAATTGCCTGCGCTGCCGAAGGGATTGAACAGCGTGTACGACCCGGTGGCCACTGGGCCCGGTGCGCTCTGGTTCCGCTCCTGGCACACCGCGGAGCGACGCACCGCCATGGTGCATTGGAATGGCACGGCCTACAAGGAATTGCCTCGACCGGATGGCACCGATGAGATGCATGCGCTCCTGCTCGACTCCGACGGCACGCTCATCGCCGATGGGAATATGGATGGCCAAGCGGGTGCGTACCGCTTCGTCAACGGTGCATGGCAACCCATGGGCAAGGCCATGAAAGGGCTGCACGTGGATAGGTTGGTGCGCCTCAGCGATGGCACGCTCGTATGCAGCGTTGCGCGGGGATAGCCATGAGCCCTGCTGTGCCAGCGCTGTACCGTTGGGATGGCACGGCCTGGCGGCCATTGGAAGGGGCCCATGTGGCAGCCAAACAGGACATCGAGGATCTGTGCGCAGGCCCTGACCGCCGCCTGTACCTCCTGATTGAAGCGGGTGAGGAAGCGGGCGACCCGCAGCGCCTGGCCTGCTGGAAGGATGATCGCCTGTACTGGTACAAGGGCACCCCGGAAACCGCAATACAGAAAAATCATAGCGGCACCGTCAACCTCTATCGTCTGGCCTGCGACTACACCGGCTTGCTGCACGCGCGGACCTACAGTTCGCCGCTCACCTTCCCGTGGGCCGATTTCGATCGTGCCATGGACGGATACCCGCAGCAGGATGCGTCGGCGGCCGCGCTTTGGGCGCTGTTCCAACGGCTCGAATCGGAATACTACACCAAGACCGGATCCCTCGTGGCCGCCTATCGCAACTACGGCATGACCACCAATGAAGTGAACACCAAACGCCTGAGCAAGTCGAGCACCGCGTTGCAAGCCTGGGTGAAAGCCGCGAACGACAGCTTGGAAGGCACGGCGCCCAAGCGCATGAACCGGCTGGCCGACCGTTTCAGCCAGGTGTTGGAGCTCTGACATCAGTCGGCCGATGGCATGGCTGCCCAGATCGCCGGCAAGGCCGGAGAAGAGAAGGAACGGCAACGCATGAAAACACGCACCGTGCTGGCCTTGGGCAACCTGCGCCAGGCGCAGGAACTGCTGGAGGCCGAGTTGGAGGCTTACCCCGTCCGCAACACGTTGGCACCAAGGGCGCTTCCTGCTTCCTGGGCCATGCGCGATGGATACCCTGCCAAGGATGATCGCGCTGCAGAGGTACTGGCCGCGCAACAGGCCCGTATTGCCGAATGGAACGCGTTCATGGCCGCCACCGACCGCTGGGTCGGCTACATCGGCGCGGCACGCAAAGGGGGGCCACATGATCCTCGCGGAGATCCGTGAGGACGTACCGCCCTTGGCTGGAGCAGGAGAAGACCCGGATCGATGCGCTGGCCATGCCCCCTGATCGTAACCGGTTGCATGATGCCCTTCAGGAGGCGTTGCTGGAAGGGAGCTATCTGCTTGGTACCATCGAGAGGATCGCCGAGGTCATCTCCGGATCCCTGCTCTGGCCGAGATCTACAACGATGCCGTCGAGCAGTCTCACGATGCGCACAGGGAAGTCAATGCGGCGGTGCAGGATATCAATGCCATTCTGCCGGCCTACAAGCAGCGCAATGGACTCTGATTCCTAGTGCTCGTGATCCGACCTCCATGGCCGGATCCTGGGTCACGCGTGCTTGCTCCTTTCCTGAGCAGCGTTGGCTCTCCCCCAGCTTCGCCGCCCGCGCCACCATTCAATATGGGCGCATGAACATGGCCTCCCGCCGCAACGCCCGCGCCTTCGACGACGCCCCGCGCCCCAAGCTCGACCGCGCCACCTTGCGCAAGGCCACGCGCGTGTTCCGCTACCTGAAGCCGTACAGGCTCGCGTTCGCCGTTGGCTTGTTGCTGTTGTTCGTCACCACGGGATTGTCGTTGCTGTTCCCGCTGCTGCTGGGCCAATTGGTGGATGCGGCGCGCGGCGATGCCGGTGCGCAGAGCGAGTTGCTCACGCGCATCGATGAGGTGGCGCTCACCTTGCTGGTGGTCTTCGCTGCGCAGGCCTTCTTCGGTTTCTTCCGCATCTACCTGTTCAGCAGCATCACCGAGGGCATGCTGGCGCGCTTGCGCACCGATAGCTACAGCCACTTCGCTGGAAGCTGCCCATGGCCTTCTTCGCGCAGCGCCGTGTGGGCGAGCTGAACAGCCGCATCAGCGCCGACATCGCCATGCTGGGGACGCACTCACCACCAACCTCGCCGAGCTGATCCGGCAATTGATCGTGGTGGTGGCGGGCATCGTGCTGCTCACGCAGGTGAGCATCGACCTCACGCTCACCATGCTCGCCATCATCCCGGTGGTCGCATTGGTGGCGGTCTTCTTCGGCCGATTCGTGACCAAGCTCAGCAAGAAGGTGCAGGACCGCATTGCTGATACCGGCGTGATCGTGGACGAGACGCTGCAAGGCATCCAGAACGTGAAGGCCTTCGCGAATGAGCGGTGGAAGCATTGCGCTACGGCGACCGTGAATGAGGCGCGTATTGGCGTTGAAGGGCGCGCGCTGGCAAGGCGCCTTCGTCTCGTTCATCATCCTGTGCATGTTCGGCGCCATCGTGCTGGTGATCTGGCGCGGGCGCATGCTGCCCGCGGGCGAGATCAGCATGGGCGAGCTCTTCACCTTCATCCTGTACAGCATGTTCATCGGTGCCAGCATCGGCGGCTTGCCCGAGTTGGTGAATCGCATGCTGAAGGCCATCGGTGCCAGCGAGCGGCTTATGGACCTGCAAGAAGAAGCCGCTGAGCCGGTGAGCTTGGAAGCGCGCACCACCACATTGCCGCTGAAAGGCGCCATCGCTTTCCAGCACGTGGCCTTCCATTATGCCTCGCGCGCCGATGTGCCGGTGCTGCGCGATGTGTCGTTCACGGTGGAGCCTGGGCAGCGCATCGCGTTGGTGGGTCCGAGCGGTGCGGGCAAGAGCACGGTGGCGGCCATGGTGCTGCGGTTTCCGATCCCGTGAGCGGCCGCGTGCGCATCGACGGAACCGACGCGCGCGACTACGACCTCAGCGCACTGCGCGATCGTATGGCCATCGTACCGCAAGAGGTGCTGCTCTTCGGCGGAAGCATCCGCGAGAACATCGCCTACGGCAAGCCCGATGCGAGCGATGCGGAGATCGAAGCGGCAGCGCGCAAAGCGAATGCGCACGACATCGCTTCATTCCCCGAGGGCTACAAGACCATCGTTGGAGAGCGCGGCATACAGCTGAGCGGAGGTCAACGGCAACGCATCGCCATAGCACGCGCGGTGCTGAAGGATCCGGCCATCCTCATCCTCGACGAGGCCACCAGCGCGCTCGACAGCGAAAGCGAACGTCTGGTGCAAGAAGCGCTGGATGAGTTGATGAAGGGACGCACGAGCATCGTGATCGCGCACCGCTTGAGCACCATCCGCGATGCGGATAAGATCCTGGTGCTAGATAAGGGCACGGTGGTGGAGAGCGGAAGGCATGATGAGCTGATCGCCAACGCGGAGGGGTTGTACCATGGCTTGAAAGGCCGATTGCAGC
>JADJOG010000010.1 GCA_016713865.1 Flavobacteriales bacterium
CTGCTTCGCGTATCAACCGCCACTTTCATGAAGAATACCCTGCTCGTTTAACGCTGGCACTTGCCGCGACCCACTCACCAGCTTTCCAAGCGCAATACCCCGCAGACAACCGCGCCCAAACCCGCCGAAGAATCCTATCGGGCAGGTGAGCTGCGCCTACCGCGGAGGCGATCATGCCACGGCCATTCTGCTTTTCAGCCAAGTGCTCGAATTGAACCTGAACATGTGAATGCCTTTCTGAATCGTAGGTTTCTGCCATTCGATTCAGCACAGCTTATGAATCCGCCGGTCGCTGATTTCAGCGCGGTCATCGAAAGGAAGCCCGATCACACCTGGGCCTACACAAGCCGCGTGCAGCGCGCTTGCAAACCCAACCGCCACCAGGAGGCCATCGCTGATTTCGATCGCGCGACCGTCTCTTGACGCGCGCATTTCCGAAGCTTCATAACAACCGGGCGCAAGGTCGGAAAGCACTCGATGAGGTTGGCGCCTGCTCCGATTGGGGCACCAGCAAGCGCATGGGCAATGGCGAGGCCTTGATCATCCTTGAAAACAACCTGATGCAAATGATGCGAGCGATACCGTTCACCGCTGCGATTTCAGTAGCTGGCATGTGCCTTGGCCAAGACCAGAGCTTATGCGGATTGCCTGTTGAAGACCCTTGCCGCTGGGGCGCCCCATGCGAGCATTGCCAGAGCTACGTCGATGGCTTCTAAGCGCGACTTCAGCGGGACTTTCCAGGTGGAATTCAAGAACGCTCGTCAGCATGGCTTATCGAGGTGAAGGTGGCCATGCAAGAGAAGAACGGAACGTGGCGCGCCTTTCCTGTGCGGGCGCTCGGTCTCGATGAGCGCATCGAAGCATTCGCTTGCGAAGGAAGCGGTGCAATTTTATTGGGTGCGGCGCGCCAACGATACCGAGATCACTCTCCCCACGGACCCGGGGATCATCCGCGTGTACACCACGCGCCGATCCGCGGAACGATCTCTCAAACGAGGGGTTGGAGTCATCCGGCCCGTCGCGCTTTTTTGAACGCTAGCCTGTTCATGCGCGATGACGCTTCGGCGTCGAGCGAATGAGAGACAACAAGATTTTGGGCAATGCGCGCTATGCCCAGCAAGCGGTTCCATATCGACTCGACTGCACCGAGACCTCTCCGCAAATCGACCTGGACCCTGGATCAGGGCGTGCTCGAATTGGTGGGCCGGTCGTTGCCGAGCATTCCAGAGAACTTTACTGGCGCGTACCGTTGGCCTGATGAGTACCTCCAGGAGCCGAAGGGGCAGACTACCGTGAATATGCGCCTTGACTATTTAGACACTAGTTCGAGCAAGCACCTTTACAACATCTTCCAACGTCTGAATGCCGTGAATGAGCGCGGACAGCAAGTGCAGGTGAATTGGCAATTACGAGGCTGGCGATGAGAGACGGCCGAGACCGGGTATGACTACGAGAGCCTGTTCCGCATGTGACTTCCGCTTCGTCGAGGTGGAAG
The DNA here is from genome assembly GCA_016713865.1 of Flavobacteriales bacterium. Lineage (GTDB taxonomy): Bacteria > Bacteroidota > Bacteroidia > Flavobacteriales_F > PHOS-HE28 > PHOS-HE28. The sequence goes on from JADJOG010000010.1 coordinate 1,496, forward strand.
AGCTGTTCTGGAACACCTCATCGGATTCAATTCAACTTTCGATAAAGGCGCGACTGACTCTTTTGGTCTCGTTTTCGGCTGCATTACGGAATTTTCGTCATCCCGCGTCTGCATCAGAGCGACAGAATGTCGGGGCCCGCTCCATCGGCATCCACATTGACCGATGCGAGGCATGAGCCACTGCAACACCCCAAAACACAAGCACGCCATGACGATCGCGAAGTACCGTCCTCTGGAATGATGAATTCTTCAATGGCCTGGTGAGTGAAATCTTCGGCCACGATATCGGCTACCTGCTCAAGCCACGACAAAGCGGAAGCGCCAACTGCTGGCAGTGAACATCATCGAGCAGGCCGACGCCTATTTGCTCCAGTTGGTCGCAACCGGGTTCAGCAAAGGAGACCTGAAGCTGGAAGCATCGAATCCGGAACGCTCACCATCTCCGGTGAACGGGAGAAGTTCGAATTGGAGCGAGAATGAGCGCTTCACCCGGCGTGAATTCAACGCTGGATCTTTCGCCCGTAGTTTCCGTTTGCCTGACTCAGTGAACGTAGACGGAATCTCGGCTGAGTTGCTGAACGGCATTCTTCAGGTTCGCATTCCGAAAGCTGATGCGGCCAGCCCGAAAGCACGTGAAATCAGCATCGGTTGAAGCCAGATGCCGCAAGAACGAAGGCCCCGTGTTCAGCCTTTGTTCTTGCAACCCCTGTGAGGAATTCAGCGTACAGCATCGATCAATTCCAGTCCAGCATGAAGCGCGTACCTGTAGCCTACTATCAAGAAGTGCGCCGACAAGATCAGCCACGCCGATCGAGCCACGTTCCGAAAGGAACTACGGAAGGGCATTCGTGGGCGATTGCTTCCGGAAGAGCGGGAGGAGCTGAAGCAATGGTTCCGGATTATCCTGCGTTTGTAGGCCCGCGCTCCATGTGGAGCTGCAGCGCACAAGCGCTAGTTGAAGTAACGGCTGTTCCAGGATTCCTTGCTGAACTGGCCGAAGAAGGCGAACCATCCGGAACAGGTGAACCCGCTCAGTACCATCGATATCCAGAAAAGGAAAAAGCGCGGCTGCCGTTCATGAGAGGTATGTCCATTATCACTGCCGGAATAGCGATTCAGGTAACGTGATTGTTAGAAGGATGGCGGGCCATCGGCATCGTGGCCGCCAGATGCAACGGTTTCCTAACCGGCCGAAAGGCAATGGAACGCATCCAACCTTATCGTTGCCCCACTTCGAAACTGGGTAATACCGCCCTTCGCCGAGCGGAAGGAAAAGAAAGGGTCCACTTCGCTGTCGCAAAGCTTGAATTGGGCCGGATGGAGCCATCAGGCGGTAGCTCGATACAGGGTTGGCCAAATCGCTAGCTTCAAGCCTCCTGATGGCTGTAGAACCGCGCTTCCAGGAATGGCGCCTTCGAGCCAGCAGCCAGCGTGAGGAATCGGAGGCGGTACTTGATGCAAAGCGCTGCGGATGGACCTCGATGGAATACACGCGCCACGGCTCCGGTTCGTTCTGGAAGGCACAGGCTCGTGCCCCTTTGAAGGGCGCACCGCATGGCGTACTTGGTCGTCCTTGCGTTGTTCGTCGGCCAGCATTTCATGCACCCGTGCAGGAAATCGGCCTGACCTGGAGCACTTGCTCCAATCGCTCACGTTCTGTCTTCGCGCTCAAGGGAACATTCAATCACGTGAGCAACGCTGAACCCATGCGATCCGTTCACTGTGCATCACATGCCTTCTTCTGCCTCAGGAAGTTGAGCCGGCTCCCTCCTCCTCTGAAGCCTCGGCCAATCGGACATGTTCCGGAGCGTCAGCCGCAACAGATGAGCGTACGGTACGGTTCGGTGGAAGCACTGCGCACTGGGCATTCACTTCGACCGGGTTCCGGAACGATCCTTTCTCCACCACCACGTTCCAGACCGTTTCGAACGGCACCACGAAACGGACCGGGGATTCCTCGAAAGTCCACCGTGGTAAGTGTAGGTCTTAAGGAGCTTGTAGTTCTTGTAATCGTTGCCTGTCATGAATCTCACTCTGGTGGCCACACATCGATGTGTACCCGACGATCTCCTTCTTCTCTGAGTTCGAAGGTCTTGCAGGAATTTCATGCTGCTTGCGGCCTGGGGCTAAGATAGAGGGCCTTCTAGAGCTTCACGCTGAGTGATCGGGAAGTTGGTGTGGTTCACGATGTCTTCGGTAAGGCTGCCATTCACGACTTGGAAGAAGCCTTTCGGCCGTGGGTAGCCATGGCTTATCATGTCCGCATCGATGCCGCGCGCGAAATTGAGGATGCCCTCCTCGATGCTGAGAGGTCGCCATACCGTCGCCGTGAATTTCCTCAGCTCGTGGCGTTCGAGGAAGGCATCGATAGCCTGATGGCTCTCCTCGCTGCGCTCGAAGGACTTGGGGTGTCCACCTTCAACAAGTGCACCTTTCGGGTCCCAGATTCCAGTATGGGCCTGAAGGATTCGAACTTCTCCACATCGACCACTGGGAGTTTCGACGCGTACACGATGTCATCGACGCGCATATCCTCGATCCGGTGCTTGATCACGAGTACGGGCATGGGTGCCGAGCGCACGATCCGCTGGGTGTTGGAACCGACGATGCCACGCAATCCATCCGCGCAAGGCGCGAACCCCCATCACGATCAGGTCGGCCTGGGCGATGCGCTCTGGGGCTGCGGTATATCTCCGTAAGGCCTAGTTGGCGGCATGAATCGCTTCATCTCGAGACCTTGCATGAAAAGGCAGCTCCGGTACACGATCGAGCTTCGCCTCGAGATCGTCGCGCAACCGCTGATTCTCCGGATGGAAATCGGTCATCTGCTCATACACATGCACCACGTCGATGCAGGCTCCAGTGCGCTGCGCGATTGAAGCGGCCACACGGAGCGCGTCTGTGGCGCAATCGGAGAAGTCGTAGGAACAACAATGGTCCTGACGCTCATGGCTCGTCCGGGTTGGTTTGGCCGGAGAAAGATAAACGCTCCGTCCGTTGTTGCTCCACCATCGGACCAGCCGTCTAAATTGCGCGGCCATGGCGAACGCCCCTCTCCCTTTCCGGCTGGATGGCACACCGAAAACTCCGCATATGGAACTGCGCGGCGATAGCGGGACCCTGACCATTGCCGGATGCTCCATTCCGGAGAAGGCTGACCGGGTCTTCCAACCCCTGCATGAGGCAATTGAACGTTACGCCGCACCTGCAGCCAAAACGGTTGTGCGAATCGCGCTCACCTACTTCAATTCAAGCTCGGCAAAGTGCTTACTGGACGTGCTCAAGCGATTCGAAGACCTGCATGCGGCGGGGGCAACAAAAGTCACCCTCGAATGGGTGCATGGCCCGGACGACTGGACATGAAGGAAGCCGGTGAGGATTACCGCAGCCTGCTCGAATTCCCCCGTGAAACTCGTCGAGGATATCCTCTAGCGGTTGGGGAACGCCTCCATCCACTCACGCTCGCTGATGGTAATGCCATCGCGGAAGTGGATACCTGCCCCAAGGATGCGTCACTTTGCGATAGATGGTGAGCACTCCCTGCGCACGAACCGGGTGCTCCAACACTACCGCACGGCCTTCGATGAACGAGCGCTCTTCTAGACCATCCGTCAAGTGCTCTTCAGTTCCGGCTGAGACACCCCTTTCAATCGGAACCGCATGCGTACGATTCGTGCCATGCGCCTGCTTTGATTCGGGATTCGCTGGAGTCGGATCCGCCCGGCTGGCGGAACCGCCCCCTTGCTCTCATTCGGCACCGGCAGTCTTCTAGAACGACAATCGCTGGCTCAACAACTCGCTCGACCATTGGCGGTGCAGGCGGTGCAGGCTGCTCGGGCTGCTTTTGTCCTTCTTGCTGCTTTGATAGATGAGCCTGGAGGTCTTGGATCTTGACTTTCGGATACACGTTCAAGGGCCTCAGCTTGCGAGCTTCCTGGTACTTTGCCAGGCCTCCTCGAAGCGCTGTCCTTGGAAAAGGGCGTCAGCCTCACCATCACCGCATTGAAGGCGATGTCGTTCCGCGCATCTTCCTGCTCCTTCTTCGCTAGCCGATTCCGCTCTTTCGCGCTGAGGCCGGCGAACTCTGGTGTCAGGCTGCTATCGGTCTGCGCAAACAATCCGGCCGAAATGGCAAGACCCAGGAGTGCTGTGAAAAGGCGAACCCTCATTCTCGATGGCGAAACTACCCCTGCTTGACGGCTGCGGATCTATTGAAGCAGCCGGGTTTCAGCAATGCCCGGTTGATACGGCTGCATTGGGCGTGCGGTTCCTGTGAGGCAGAACGCTGCCGAATACCTTTCGGCCCCCAAACGCACGATACTGGCCTCTTGATTCGTTGAAAACCAGGGCAAACGTCCCCAATACCATGCGACACTTCGCTGCCGTGATCATGTTGGCTGGCCTGATGGCTTGCCAAACGGACCCTAAACAGTCACCCGAATACGCTCAGCTCAGCGAGGACGCAGAGCGTGCCAACGCCAAGGTCTCTGAACGCGACTCAACGCTGAACATGCTGTTCGGCACAATGAACCGCATCAACGAGAACCTGCGCACCATACGCGCCAAGCAAGGGCAGATGCTGGACCCCGAAATGGCGCGGAAGGCCCCGACATCGAGCAGCGGATGATGGGGCACTTGACGAGCATCGACGGACTGCTCTCGGAGAACAAGTTTGATACGCCCGGCTGCGCAAGCGGCCAAGGCCTCTGCCGCCACCGTTTTCAGGTGGAAAAGACCATTGCTGGTCTGGAACAAGGCATCAAAGAGAAGGATGTCGAGATTGCCGGATTGAAGGAGCAGCTGGCAAGCACCAACAGCAGCTTGCAGCGCTTATCCGAGATGTACAGGGACAAGAGTCAATTGAGCGACATGCAGCGCATGGACCCTGAACACCGCCTATTACGCCATCGGAACGAACAAAGAACTGCGCGCGAATGGCGTGCTGGCCAAGAAGGCGGCGTCATCGGCATCGGTTCGGTGAACAAGCTGAACACGGACAACCTGCCGAAGGACTACTTCACCCGCATCGATATCACGCGCACCATGGAGATACCGCTTGCGGCCAAAGCCAAGCTCGCCACCACACACCCTGCAGGCAGTTATCGAATCGATGGCGATAAGCTGGCGATCACCGACCCCAATCTGTTCTGGAGCGTGAGCAAGTATCTGGTTGTGGTGGTTGAATGATCGCGGCGTAGCGCATCGCACGCGCGGCAACATGCCGGAGGCCACCTTGAGCCAAGGGGCGAAGCGGCCGATGTGATCGCGGTACCTTCGCACGATGCGCCTGCAATACCCGGCTAAGGTCCTGTCTCGCTTGGGGCGAAGCCATCAGCGGCAATGCCGCCTTGCGCGATTGGCTTACCACCAACGGATATCCAGAGCTAGGCATATTCACCTTCGCGCTGCGGAATAAGGCCGATGCGCGCAAGTGGCTGATGGAGAACGGTCACCCGCACTTGATGGCGGTGATCAATGGGATCGAGGGCAAAGCAGGCCCTGGATTGGCTCGAACGCAATGGCATGAATGTCTTGAAACAGGTGGCCCTCGCTGCCGACAGCGACAGTGACGCCGTTCAATTGGCTTCTGGCCAACGGACACCGCGACCTGGCCATGCTGAGCCACAAGATGCACGCCGTGAAACAAGCGATTGAAGACGATAACAACGACCCGCACAAGTACAAGTGAACTCAGCGTGTTCGCCTTCGCCAATGACGGACCAAGCGACCATTAATGCCAGATCAAAGGCCGCATGAGCGATCATTGGCGCAACCAAGCCGTGCTCGCGCGCGTGCCAGCCGACAGCGCATGATGCCTGTGATCAGTAAGCCATAGGTGAGCAATCGTCGGTCTCGCGGACCCAGATACCCGTGCAGCGCGACGAAGAGCATGGCCGTCAGCGGATCCTAGCCAGTGCTGAACGCCCATGAAGAGCAACTCCTCTCCTATTCCGCACAAACAGACCAGGATCTGAACCGGTTTCCCCGGCATCAATGGCCTATGATATCCGCATAACGATCGAGCAGCGGCTCCATCCAGCGCGATGCGACCACCGCCCAGGCGAGCATTGCCATGATGACACCGGAGAACAGCCCAATAACGGCTTGCTCAATGAAATCGCCTTTGCCAAGAACCGCGACTCCCAACGGCCTGTCCTGCACGAACTTCATCAGGCAAAGTCCGCCACCGCCCATGACCGCTAAGGTGGCCAATGAGAGCAGTACCGCATACCGAGGCGCGCACTGCATGCCAGACCTGGTTAGCCTGAGCTGATCAATCGCCTTGGGAGCCTTAGTCCACGAGCAGTCGCTGCGTTCGAGGTCTCGCCCTGTTGCTGACAACAAGCGAAGGGTGTAGCACCCCGGGGCCAAGCTGCTCACATCAACACTAACGCCTTGTCCGAGCCAACTCGGCTGCGATGAATGAATCGTCCGGCAGCATCGATGAAATCGACAGTAGCGGTGCCTGGTTCTGCCAACGAGATGGCAACCATGCCGTTAGTCGGATTCGGATACGCCACGAACGCCTCCTGAGCAGCATCATATTCATCGACACCGACGATGAATCCATTGCCCTGCCATTCGGCGCGGCGCGTTACGCCCCAGCCCCCACCGCTGATCTGCACTGAATCCTCTTGCATGCGCAGGATCGGATATACTGAGGCATCCGCATAGAAGTAGCGCGTATTGCGGATCCTGCGCACAATACCGAGAATGGTCTGCTCCGTGAAATCGCGGCGCACCTTCACGCGCAGCACATTCCGGGATCGCCTGCTCTTCGGGCATGCTCAGCGTTCCGAAGCTGTCGCCGATGCCGAATGGTGCCCGTGCGCGTTACCGGACCGAATTGCGTGTTGATCGTAGCGCTCGTCGCATCGGTCCAGGTTGTCCCGAAGGTGCATGGCAGCTTCAGTTCGAGGATCGCGTCGGTATAACTCACGGGGTTGTTGCCTTCATCGGTGGCGCGCGAACCAACCTGCTCCAGACCGTTCGATGTCACTGCCCAGAACAGGGTATCGGAGCCGCCATCGGTGCTGATCAGCGTGGCCGATGGAATCAATGCGCCCGTGGGCGTGCTCGATGCGCTGAACCAGCGACTGGGCCGATTGCCGGTATTGGGCAGAAGCATGCCCCAGTATTCGAAGGAGACATTCGCGCCAGTAGGCCCAACATCCTGATAACCATCGCGGGTGAAGAGCGCGAATTCGCTGCCCGGGCCTGGAACATTTGAGGAGGTGAGCGTGGGTTGGGCGACAGATGCCGCAGCGGCGGCGAAGCCACTCAAGGCGAGGGCATAGCGAGTGATCATTCCGTGATTCGGGTTTGGGTGCGGAAGGTATGACGCGGGCGAAATGCGATTCGCTGCCCGATGGCCCGCATGCCTTCTCTTTGCGCCATGAAATTCAGCGTCAGCGAGATCAGCGAGCTCATCCGGCACCGTCGCACCATTCTGCCGAAAGACTACTCCCCGCGCGAGGTGCATCGCGAGATCGTGGAGCGCTTGCTCACCAACGGCACCTGAGCACCTACTCACGGACTCACCCAACCCTGGCGCTTCCATGTGTTCATGGGCCCGGCCCGCGAACGGTTGTCGGCCTTTCTGGGCGAGACCTACCGCACGACCACGCCAGCTGAGAAATTCCTTCAGAAGAAATTCGATAACGTGACGCAGCGCCCCTTGCAGAGCAGCGTGGTCATAGCGCTCGGCATGGCCCGCGACCCGAAAGAGAAGATCAGCGAGCGCGATGAGATGCTCGCCGTAGCCTGCGCTGTGCAGAACATGCACCTGACCTGCACGGCGTATGGCCTAGGTGCTTTCTGGGCCACCGGCGGCCCCATGACCGGAGCCGCGATGCGCGGTTTCCTCGGGCTGGGTGACCAGGATCTGGCTCTTGGCCTCTTCTACGTCGGCTATCCCGCTGTGGATTGGCCCCAAGGCCATCGGCGGCCGCTTGAAAACGTAACCATTTGGCATACGCGATGAAGCCACTTAATCTCACCAACTACGAGGACCATCCGACCGAGTCGAATTGGATCGTATTCCGATTCCCTACCCGCGCGCAGGCCGACGAATTCACTTTAGGCCTCGAGGCAGAAGGCGTGCAGCATGAGCAGGACGGGGAAGGCGGTCCGCCCTACCTCGTTGCCGCGAAGAAGCATCAGCGCGAAGCGGCCATCCGGGCCAACTACCGCGTGCTTGGCCGACACCGCAAGCCATTCATGACCGACCCCATGCTCCGCTGGGGCGTCATCGGCTTCTTCGTGCTGTTGCTCGCACTCGCCGCCGCAGGCGCTTTGCTCAGATGATGACGCCCGCCTGCAACCGAAGCCGTGAGCGCCGTTACCTGCTTGGCACCCGCGTTTTCCGGGCTGCCGGTTCATCTTTGAGGGCGATGCCACGAACCCATCCCCTGCTGATCACCGCAGTGGCCCTCTTCCTTCAACAGCTTGCAATAGCGCAACGGGGCGTTACGACCTTAGGCCTGCGCGTGAAGCCTGTAGTGCCCTTCACCTATTTCGATAAGGATGTGGAAGTGAAGACCGAGCATGCACGCTACGCGATGTCTTTGGAAGGCGGTTTCGCCTTCGGCATGAATGTGCGCGTTGGGGTCACGAATATGATCTCCTTCGAGACTGGCCTGGGCCAGATCCAGCGCCGGTTCAGCTATACCGTTGAGAATGACACCGCAGCCTACGCGGAGAGCGCATCGATCCGCTATACCGGTTACGAGTTGCCGGTGATGGGCCTTGTCTTCATCCGCCTTGGGGAGAAGACATGGATGAATACGGCGCTGGGCGCATCGCTCGACTTCTACCCCAGCGATGTGGAGGGCTACCTCGAGAATGGCAGCATCTACATGTTCAGGCGTCGCTGGGCGCAGGGAAGCGTTATCGGCAATCTCGGCTTCGAGTACCGCTCTGATAAGAGTGGCATTTTCTATTTGGGCGCCACCTATCACCGGCCGTTCAATGATCTGGCATTAGCCGATTTGACATACACCTATTTCGGTCCACCAACGCGCAAGGATTTCACCGAGCGCTTGAGCGTTGCCGGGAGCTACCTCACGGTTGATCTGCGTTACTATTTCCACGAGGACCCAGACCGGCGAAGGCTGCGCAAAGGCGGGTGATGCGCTTCGGGTATCTTCGGCGGCTTGACCACCGAACCAATGCGCACAATTCTGCTTGCCACGGCCCTGATCATCTCCATCACTGGATTCGCCCAACCGGCCAATGATGCCTGCGGCAATGCGGCACCTGCTCTCTGCGGGAGCGTCATTGCAGGGACAACGGAAAACGCGACCACGGATGCGGCATCCACTTGTGGCACCGATCACCGCGCCTGGCGTGTGGTATGTATTGGCTGGCAGCGATGAGCAGGTAACCGTCTCGACCTGCCCCGATGAAGCGTACGACACCAAGCTCAATGTTTACCGCGGCTCGTGCGGCAGCCTGGTATGCGTGGCCGGAAACGATGATGCCGGCCCCGAAGTCTATTGCAGCACAGTAGGATTCTGGGCCGAGGCTGGAACCAACTACTACATACTGGTGCAAGGCTATGGAGATGAAACAGGCCCGTTCAACCTCACGATCACTTGCACGGAGCCAACGGAGGATATTTGCCTTGGGGCGCTGCCCATTGCATGCGGCGAATCGATTGATGGCACCACCGTAGAGGCAGGTGCCGATAGCGCGCCTTTCTGCGAAACACCCATCACCGCGCCCGGCCTTTGGTACACGTTCACCGGAACAGGCGGGCAGATGGTGCTGAGCACCTGCCCCGACGAGACCTTCGACACCAAGCTGAATGTTTATGCGGGACCTTGTGATGCTCTCACCTGCATTGCCGGCAACGACGATGCGAATGGCGATGTGCTTTGCTCCACCGTCACCTTCAATAGCACTGCAGGCCAAGCGTATTACGTGCTCCTTCAGGGCTACAACGGGCAAACCGGCGCATTCACCTTGTCGCTCACATGCCCAAGCTGCGGCACTCCGACGGCTCCGCAGGCCTTCCCCATGGATGTTTCGGCCATGGTTACCTGGGTGTCTCCGAATCCGGGAAGTACGTTCCAGATTGAATACGGCGAGGCCGGTTTCGCCCCTGGTTCAGGTACCGTGATCAATGGAAGCACAGGCATTGATGGCCCACCCGTGAACATCACAGGCTTGAATCCATCCACGGCTTACGACGTGTATGTGACCGAATTATGCGCTGGCGGCAACAGCGATGCAGCGGGCCCCATCTCCTTCACAACATTGGCCGAACCGCCCGCCGCGAATGCACTCTGCTCAGGCGCACTGCCCATTGCTTGCGGTGGCGACGTGAATGGCGACACGAGTGATGGCGTGTTCACCCCGGCCCTGCTTGCGGAAGCGCCAACATCACTGCCGCCGGCCTTTGGTACACCTTCACGGGCAATGGCGACGATGCCACTTTGAGCACATGCAGTGGCAGCGGCTATGACACCAAGATCAGCGTATTCAGCGGCAGTTGCAGCGCGCTCGTTTGCGTGGCCGGCAACGACGATGGGCCCAATTGTCCGGCGAACACCAGCAGCAGCACCTTCCAGACAGTTCCGGGCACCGAGTATCTGGTCCTTGTGCATGGCTACGATCAGGATCAAGGCGCCTTCACATTGAGCCTTACATGCGCGCCTGCATGCAGCACGGTCGAGAACGACGATTGCTCCAGCGCAACCTTGCTGACCGTGCAACCTACTGGTGGCTGTGAGAGCAGCACCGGTTCCAACATGTGCGCTTTCGCACCGCCAGTTCCGAACCCGCCATGCGACCCTTACGCCAACATCGTTGATACGTGGTACTCCTTCAACAGCGGCGGTGGAACGGATCACGTTCTGATCTTGGAAGCCGGATCGGCCCAGTTGATCAATGCCGCGGTTTACACAGCTTGCGCGAACCCGGTGTATGTGACCTGCGTGACAGAAGTCGCGGACGAGGTCCAGTTGCCTGGCTTAGCGCCCAACACGGACTATCTGGTACGTGTGTGGAATGGCGGCGGTGCAGAAGCAGGGACCTTCAACATTTGCGTGGAAGCGAACATGAACCTCGGTGTGGCCGAAGCCGCGCAGACGAGCATGCTGATACATCCCAACCCCGCTTCGAGCAGCTTCAGCATCCGAATCAATGAAGCCTTCAGCCTTCTCCGAGTGATTGACGCATCGGGCCGTTGCGTTTGGCAGAGCCGGCCAACCGGTGCAGCAACCATCGTGGTGGATGCCGAACGGATGCCCCCAGGCCTCTATATGGTCATGGCCGACGAAAGAGCCGTGGGCCGCGTGGTTATCGCACGCCAGTTTGTCGCCCCGTAGTTCTATCTGGCGATAGCAGCTTCATGCTAAAGCGGATGGAACGCCACTTGATCGTATGCCACACGCTGCGCACTTTCTTTTCTAGTCGAACCGGAGAAGCCCACAATCAGCGCGTGGACATACTCCCTGCTCTTGTCCGGATCGTAGCGACCGGATAAGTGTCAGGGATTCGCATTGGGATCCTGCGCAACTGCTGCGGGTATCAATCCGAAGCCGGGGTTTGATCGAACGGATCGGTCAGCACTTGCCCGGCCCTGTGGCCTCAGCGAACACGTACAGCACCTCCATACCACTATCCAACCCAGCGGAAGCGAGTGTGCGTCGTACCGTGGTTATCGCATCAGCACGCGTGCCCGATGGCAAGTCGGAGTACTTCAGCACAAGCACCCCGCTTGCCACACAGGAATACTCTAACGTCAGGGCTGGTTCTCGTGCGACCACCTTGGCGAGTCGCGCGAGTCCATCATCATCGAGCCCCCTTACGGCAACCACCACTTGGACATCGAAGCCTGCATTGGCACCGAGCGCACGCTGTGGAATCGCTGTCGTTAAGAACATCCCAAGGAAACCGAGCAGAAGCATGTTCTTCATGGAATTCTGTTTGGGAGCAAATTGGCCCTGGCGACGAACTATCGCCATGACGAATGACAGGTGACAGATGACCTTATTCAAGGCATGAGGTCTAAATGACCATTTACCAGGTTGCGGCTCCCCTACCCAAATCAACCCGAACCACGACCTTCACCGGCATTAATCGCAGCCCCATGCCCATTCGAGTGACCCCCGACCGTCCCAGCGGAAACCAAAGCAACAGGCCCAGCATGCCCAGCGGCGGCAGGCGGAGTGGCGGTGGTGGCGGGATCGGTGGCGGATTGATCGGCGCATTACTGCCTATGCTCTTCCGGAACCCGAAGCTGCTGCTCATCGCAGCGGTGATCATGGGCATCCTTTATTTCATGGGCGGCCTCGATGGATGCGGAGGCATGATGCAGCAGCAAGACGGGCAGAACAACCTGCTGAGCATGCTCACCACCGGCGCCAATCTGGATCCCGCCGAGTACGACAAAGCGCAAGTGCATGAACCGCTCGCTGACAACGTGAGCAACCCCTTGCCAGAGCGCCACTCGCTCGATCGCTTCGCGCCGCCGCGCCAGAACCAAGGCCAGCAAGGCAGTTGCGTGGCCTGGGCCAGTGCGTATGCCGCGCGCAGCATCATTCACAACCAAGCCACGGGTGCTGCGCCGAGCAAGGCATCGGCCTTCAGCCCGAGCTTCATGTACAATCGCATCAAGATCGAAGGCAGCAATTGCCAGGGCAGCTACCTGCAACGAGCGATGGACGATATGCTGCAACGTGGATCGGTGCCGTACAGCGAATTCGCGTACACGGATGAATCGTGCAGCGCGCGCCCTGACCCAAGCGTCGCGCAAGGCGCGGTGCGCTACCGCATCAAAGGCTTCCAGCGCATGAGCCGCAGCGACGACCCCAATAGCCCGGTGGATCTGCTGGCCATGAAACAACAGCTCGCACAAGGCTCACCTGTCGTTATCGGGATGATGGTGGGCGGCAGTTTCATGCAGGAAATGCAAGGGCGCGACGTTTGGGTTCCCACACAGCAAGACACGCGCATGAACGGTTTCGGCGGACATGCGATGTGCGTGATCGGCTACGACGATTACAAGCTGGGACCGAATGATGGCGGCGCATTCCAGATCATGAATAGCTGGGGACCGGATTGGGGCAAGAATGGCATAGCGTGGGTGCCCTATGATGCCTTCGCCTTCTTCACCAAGGAAGCGTACGCCGTGCATCCTATGGGCACCAGTGCCGATGAGAGGCCCGATCGCTACGACCTGCGCTTCGGCTTGGCGGTGGTGAACGATGAAGGAGCCCCCACCGGTGCGCACATTGCGCTGGAACATCGCGGCGGTCGCGTTTTCCGCACCGCGAGTCCGATCCAGAAAGGCACACGCTTCAAGATCGAGGTGACCAATAACCTGGAATGCTACACCTACATCTTCGGCGAAGAGACCAACCGCAGCACCTACGTGCTATTCCCGTACACGCCGAAGCACTCGCCCTACTGCGGCACCACCGGCATGCGCCAATTCCCACGTGACCACAGCCTAACTGCCGACGATGCGGGTAACATGGATGTGATGGCGATCATGGTGGCCAACCAACCCATGGATTATCCGGCAATCAACGAACGCATGAAGCAGCGCGGCAACACGGGCCTTGCGAGCGCGCTGCCAGCAGTGCTCGGCAACGAACTGCTCGCTGAGAACGATGCACAGTACGGAGCTGGCGAGACCTTCTCAGTGAAGGCGCCGGCGACGCGCAATGCAATCGCTGTTGTCATCGAGATCGAGAAGAGGTAGCATGACAGCATTCGAGGTGAAGCAGGCCAAGGAGATGGCAACATCCCTCTCATCCATGGCTTTCATATCCTCACGAGCGAACAGGCCGATTGATCGCCACATTACCGACATCAGCCGTATAACCTTCGTTCTATTGGCCACCAGCGTCCCACCCAGCAGCTTTGCGGCATGACGAAGACGAAAGTGATACGTGTGAGCATCGTGGAAGACGACAGCACCATCCGTGAGACACTGCGCTCGCTCTTCCTATTCAGAGGGCATGGAGCCATTCACAGTGCATAGCACTGCCGAGGATGCATTGATGCACTTCGACGAGAACTGCCCTGATGTGGTGCTCATGGATATCAACCTGCCTGGACAAAGCGGCATCGAATGCGTGCGGCAGATGAGCCAGCGATGCACGAGCACGCAATACCTCATGTACACGGTGCTCGACGATGACCAGCGAGTATTCGAGGCATTGAAGGCCGGCGCTAACGGCTACATCCTCAAGAGCAGCTCGCCCGTCGAGATACTTGCGGCCGTGCGCGAATTGCACGAGGGCGGAGCGCCCATGAGCGCGCATGTGGCCCGCAGGGTGGTGCAGCAATTCAGGCCCGTTTCCGCATCGTCATCCGGCGAAGATGCCCTTAGCGATCGTGAGCGCGGCGTGCTCGAGTTGCTTGCGCAAGGCCTCCTTTACAAAGAGATCGCGGAACGGATGGGCATCACCACGGGGACGGTGAAGCAGCACATCCATCGCATCTATGGCAAACTGCATGTACAGAACCGAACCGAGGCGGTGAACCGCTACTTCGGAAGATGAGCGTGAGCGCGCGAGCCCTGCATGTCGCCGTGCTCATCCTGAGCCTGGCCTGCGCGCATGGCCAACCCGCGGTGCTTGGCATGCGGGAGCTTCCTCCATTCACCGACATCAAGATGCACCAGCGCATGGAGCGCATCCTGCGGCAAATGGATGCCTTCCATGGCGATAGCGCCATCGTGCTGATCAATGCAGCCCTGCTCAATATCGATATCTCGCAGCAGAAGGAAGCCGCTCACTATTTGCTCGCATACCGCGCCGAGGTCCTCTACTACGAGGGGCTCTTCAATGAGGCCATGCGTGATCTGGATGAAGCTGAGCGGCTCGCGCACCAGCTTGCTGACAGCACCCTGATCGCGAACGCCTACAACTTGAAAGGCCTGCTGCATGAGAACATCCAGGACAGCAAGGAAGCCCTCCCCTACTTGCGGCTTGCGCTCCAGTGGTTCCCGAGCCATCCGGCAGCGCGTTATCCGGTAACGGAGCTGCACCATATCCACGGCAACCTGGGCAGCTACTTGAGCACCTTGGGCCAGCTTGATAGTGCACGTCGTCACGCTACTCGCTCATTGCAATTAGCCGAAGCCGTGCATGCCGTACGGGCCATCGCCGTGGCGCAGTGGGCCTTGGGCAACATCGCGCTGAAGGCTGAACAGCCTGACTCCGCCGTGCTCCTTTACGATCGATCCTGGGCCATTGCCGATGCCGCACGTGATCACGACATCGGCGTGGATGCGCTGGTGGGCCGCGCTCTGGCCCTGGCCGAGGCCGGCCGAGCCTCACAAGCGCGCGAAGCGCTCACACGAGCGCGCGACTATCTCGATGCGCACCGGTCAGGAATCGGCTTGGTTACCCAGCGCAACTTCGCGCGCATGGCCTCGCGAACGAGCCTCGCCATGGGTGACCGCCCGGCGCACTGCTGCAGATGGGCGAATGGCACCGCATCGATAGCACCATCACGGCCAACAACATCCGTTCGGCCTTGGCCACGCAAGCCGAGCTGCTGCGCGCCGATAACGACCTGGAGGTGGAGCGGCTCGAACGCGAACGGGTCACCGCGCAGCTTGAATCGGAGAAGCGCACACGGCTATTCCTCATCGTTGCGGGCTTGTTCGCTTTCGCCGCGCTCACTGGCATCTATTGGGTGCTGAGCGCGCGGCAGCGGCAAAAACGGCATTTGGCCGAACTGCAGGCACAACGCGCCGAGCAGGAGCGCACCATAGCCGAATTGCGCGTGCGCGAACAGGTGAGCCGCGACCTGCACGACGACCTGGGCGTTGGCCTCAGCGCATTGAAACTGCGCAGCGAGATGGCCTTGCAACGCGGCCTTGTCAACGACGTCAGTCCGCTGCTGCGCGAGCAAGCGAGCACTGCGGAAGAACTCATCGCCAGCATGCGTCACATCATCTGGGCGTTGCAGGACGACCAAGGCAGCCTCGATGACCTAGCAGCCTACATCGGCTCCTACGCCCGCAACTACCTGGAAACCTACGACATCCAGCTCGAACTCCGGGCGGATGCTTCCTTTCCAGAAATGCGGCTCACCACCCAGCAGCGACGCAACCTCTTCCTCATCGTGAAAGAAGCCTTGCACAACGTGGTGAAGCATGCGGAAGCACGATACGTCCATTTCGCATTGGGATGGGATATCGCATTCACGATCGAAATCGTGGATGATGGCAAAGGCTTCGTTGAAACAGGACGAAGGATCCATAGCCACGGGCTCATGAACATGCGCAAGCGCGCCGAGGAGATCGGCGCGGAATTGCGCATCAGCAGTGAGGGCCAAGGCACCCGGGTCAAGCTGACCGCCCCTTTGGGCAAACGAAAGTTAGATTGATGCGGAACCGGCGGTCGCGCACCTTCGCCCCATCGCCGACAACAATCCGCATAAGCAATCATGAGTGAGCTGTTGACCCTTCGCATCGTGGAGGACGACGAGCGCATCCGCGAGATGCTCACTGCCGTATTCATGGCCACGCCGGATCCGAAGCTTCTGGGCGCGCATGATTCCGTGGAGGATGCCGAGGCCGTGCAGAACGATGCATCACCCACCGTGATGCTGATGGATGTGAACCTGCCCGGGGCTGATGGCATCGAGGGTGTGAGGCGGCTGGGGGCCCGCTGGCCCGGCACTCAGTTCGTCATGTACACGGTGAACGACACCGATGACAAGGTCTTCGAGGCGCTGAAGGCCGGCGCCAACGGCTATCTGCTGAAGAATTCGCGCCCTGACCAGATCGTGGAGGGCGTTCGCGAAGTGGCGCGCGGCGGATCGCCCATGAGCATGAGCGTGGCGCGGCGCGTGGTGCGGCACTTCAAGCCTTCGCGTGCAGCGATGCACCCGCTGAGTGAAGCACTCAGCGAAAGGGAATTCGCCGTGCTGGAGCAGCTCGCACAGGGTCTTTTTGTACAAGGAGATCGCGCAGCGCCTGAGCATCACGGAAGGCGCCGTGAAGCAGCATATCCATCACATCTATGGCAAGCTGCACGTGAGCAACCGGACAGAGGCGGTGAACCGGTATTTCAATCGGTAGGTGATCAATCCGATGCGCATCTTGCGCCATGCGATTCGCCATGGTGCTTCTCTTGGCGGTTCTGTGCGCTGAGATCCGCGCCCAGGAATCCTACACGCATCCTGCCATCGATGAATTGCTGCAAGCGCTGCGCGGAAATGGAGAGGCCCGGAACCTGAGGCTGATCGACAGCACCCTGCTTGTTTCAGGCGTTGAAGCCGATCCACGCCTGCTTTACTTCTTGCGCCGATACCGATGCGAGCACCTTTACTATCAAGGCCTGCTGGATGAGAGCATGGTGGAGGCTGAGAAAGCCCGCCGCATCGCCTACGAATTGCGCGATAGCGCATTGATCGCCAGCTCACTGAATCAAGTGGCCGTTCTTCTTGAAGAACGCCGTGACAACGTGCGGGGCATCATGCTCCTACAGGAGGCATTAAGCTGGTATCCGAAAGAGAACCCATACTCCTATCCGCTAGCGACGCCGCATCGGATACATGGCAACGTGGGATTGTGCTGGGCCAACTTGGGCAATTTGGATAGCGCACGCTTTCATCAACAACGCTCGTTGGATCTCGCCAAACTGGCCCGAGTGCCGCGCGGCGGGCATTAGCGCTGCTAGCGTTGGGGCGCATTGAACAGGCCCTGCTCTCATTGGATGCAGCCTTGAGCTTATTCGACCGCAGCATTACCGTGGCAGATGAACACGGCATCCGTGATGTGCAACTAGATGCGTTAGCCGCGAAAGCTGATGCCCTCAGCGCAGTGGGGCGCCAGGATGAAATGCTGGCAACATTGGCAATCGGCCGCGTTGTGATGCGCACGCACAGAACCATCGCGCCCCGGAGTCAGAGCGCATTCAGGGAAATGGAGGTGCGCTGGCTGGCTAAGGCCGGACAATACAAGGAGGCCTTAGCAGCAGCTCGTGAATGGCGCGCCCAGGAGCGATCCTTGCGGTCATCCAGCGCACGCACCGCGCAGCGCATCCTGCAGGAGCTGCATGAGACCAATCGCTGAACTCGAGAGGGAATTGGACCGCGTCGGCATCACCGCCGCTGAACGCGCGGCAGAAGACCGGATACGGAGGGTGCTGACCATTGGCGGCACGATCATCCTTGTTCTGCTTGTCGCCTTGGTCGTTGTCTTCATCGCGCGGAGCAGGCAGCGGAGCCGTCTGGCAAGACTCGCGGTATTGCAGGTTGAACAGGAGCGGCAGATCGCCGACCTGCGCGTGCGGCAGCAAGTAGCGGAAGACCTGCACGACGACCTCGGGGCCGGGCTCTCCGCCCTGAAGCTGCACAGCGAATTGGCGGCCGACCTGTCCAGAGACCCGGACGAGCAGATGCAAGCGCGCAATCTGGCTGGCATCGCCGGCAGCCTCATCGCCAGCATGCGCCATATCCTTTGGTCGCTGACACGAGACGATGTTCCGCTGCATGACCTGGCGACCTACATCTCGGATCACGCCCGGTCGCATTGCGATGAGAAAGGAGGCACGATTGCCATCGCTAATGCCGGTGGATGGCCGGGGTTCCCAGCTGACGCTGAAATCCGCCACCTGGCATGGCCCGTTGTGCGAGCGGCGTTGGACGCCTTGCTCAGCGGTGGAACATCTACAGCACTGAGCCTTGAACTTGGGTGGAAGGAAGGCATCTATATCGCTGTGCGCGCTCCTGGCAACACCGATCCGGTAGTGCGAAGCAGCCTCGCAGTGCAGATGGCCGCCTATCACTTGCAGATATCACGAACCGGTGGATGGTTGCGCATCAGCACAGATGGCGACGCTCGGGCGGAGATATACCTGCCATGCGCTCTGCCATCGGATGGCAATAGCCGATCAACCCCGAAACGAGCAGCAGCAGCGCTCACTGTGGCTTACATGGCACTATCAGCCGCAGCGTTAGGCCAGCATGCCTCAAGCTTCCGGCACCCTTTGTTGGACCGGATACTGTCCTCGGAGGCCATGTCATCTCCAGCCACGCAGCGCTTGCAGGCCATCAACGCCGCAATTGAGGAGGCCGACACCTTGAATGACAAGCGCATCATGTGTCACCTGCTGATGTCGCGGGCGAATCAGATGTACTACCGTGGCCTGCACGATGTGGGCATGCTCGACGCCGATCGCGGCCTGGCACTAGCGAAAGCGACGAACGACAGCCTGCTCGTCGCTACGGCCATCAATATGATCGGCTTGTTGAATGAGAATCTGGGCGATGCCGCAATCACACTGCCTTGGTTCCGGAAAGCAGCCAAGTGGCTCCCCCAAGAAACCGAATGCGCCTATCCGGTGGTGAAGGACTATCACCTGGATGGCAACATCGCGCAATGCCTGTTGGACCTCGGCAAGAACGATAGCGCCGTGTACCACTTCCAACGTTCGCTCGAAAGCGCTGCGCGAAACGGCAACCTACGGGCCACTGCACTGGCTAATCTGGGCCTTGCCCGCGCTTGGCAGAATAAAGGAGGAACATCCGGGATCACCGAATTGCTCGATTCGGCGCAAGCACAAGCCTTGCGATGCGGCTCCACCGATGTGTATGTGGATGCGCTGCCATTTCGCGCACGGCACATGCTCCGGACCAGAGGCCCTAATGATGCCAAGCGCGTATTGGATGAAGCCTACCTCTTCATCCGTTCGGACAGCACCATCAACCGATCAAGCGTTCGTCGGTTCCATGAGCAAGCCAGTCAGATCCATGAAGAGATCGGCGATCATGAGGCAGCCTACTCCGCTTGGTCCGAATGGCAGGCACTCGACAGCACGATACGCACCTCGGACGAGGAGGCAGCATTGGCAACGTTGCGTATCATGCTCGACAATGGTGAACGGCTTTCCCGCGAGCGAGCCGCACGGGAACGGGCACAAGCCCGACTGACCATGGATCGCTCGGTTCGCAACACCATGGCGAGCACGATTGGAATAACCTCACTGCTCCTGCTCGGCGTGCTCTTGTTGCTGGTGAACCGGCAGCGCTATAAACGGAACGTGGAAACCCTGGAACTGGAGCGCGTGCAGGGCCGCAAAGAGCTTGCGCAATTGCGCATCCGCCAGCGCATCAGTGAGGACATGCTGGTTGAGCTCGGTGCAGGGCTTGAAGCCTTGCGGCTGCGCAGCCAATTGGCTTCACAATGGCAGCAGGAGTCCGCAGTAGGGGCCGAATGGCCCGCATCGCTGCGCAAGCCGCGGAGCTGGGTACCGACCTGAAACAGATCGTGTGGGCCTTAGATACCGGGCGCAGCAGCCTCGAAGAGACCTTGCGTTTCACTGCGCATTATGCAAGCACCTATTGCGCGCAACAAGGCTTAAACCTTCACCTGCACGTGCAGGAAGCGATTCCAGAGATCTCGCTGTCCATGGAACAACGCCGCAACATCTTCCTGGTGGTTAAGGAAGCCCTCCACAATGTGGTGAAGCACGCCCGCGCAACCGAGGTCAGCGTTTCCATGTCCTGCTCGGATGAACTGGCCGTGATGATGCCCCGACAACGGGCGAGGGCCTGCGGCGGCGGCGGCACGACGCGGGAACGGCATGCGCAACATGCGCAAGCGGATCGAAGCCATCGATGGCGCTTTCGGCACCG
>JADJOG010000011.1 GCA_016713865.1 Flavobacteriales bacterium
GCTCTTCGGCAACGAGCGCTTGAGTGATCGAAGCCAAGGGCCGCAGCGAGCGACTCGATCTCGCGGCGCTGCTGCAGAGCGATGCGCCCAAATCCGGCAGCAGCGATTACGCCGTGGTGCTGCCCGCCACCATCGAGCTCGACCTGCGCGCGCAAGTGGACGAGCTGGTCTTCGAGGACTTCCGCGCCACGGGCATCAACGGCACCATCCGCCTCAAGGACCGCGTGCTGCGCGCATCGCCGGTCACCTTCAACACGGCCGATGGCGCTGTGCTCGGCAGCTTGGAATTGGACGCCAGAGGCGGTGAGCGCGCCGCGTTCTATCCGCTCGCCATCGATGCGCAGGTGAAGGACATCAACGTGCGAGAACTCTTCCGCGAGTTCCAGGATTTCGGGCAGGAGTTCATCGGCCACAAGCATCTGAGCGGAACGGCCCGCGCCAGCATCGCCTTCCGAGCGCCGCTCTCGCCCAGCATGAAGCTCGATCGCGACCGCATCGCCTGCACCATCGACATCGCGGTGGACAATGGCGCGATCAAGGAGCAGGCGCAGTTGCTGGCCATTGCCGATTACCTGCGGAAGAACAAGCTCGTATCGCCCTTCGTGGACACCGATGAGCTGCGCAAGCGATTGACCGAGATCCGCTTCGCCAAGCTCGAGAACCGCATCGAGATCCGCGACGGCGCCGTGCATGTGCCGATGATGGATGTGCGCAGCAACGCCCTCGACATCGAATTGGCCGGCACGCATTGGTTCGACGACCGCATCGACCACCGCATCAACTTCCGCCTCAGCGACCTCTTCCGCTTGGGCAAACCCACCAAGGATGAGTTCGGCCCCATCGCCGACGACGGCACGGGCATGCGCATCTTCCTCCGCATGCGCGGCACCGCGCAACAGCCCATCTTCGAGAACGATGGCGCTATGGCCGCCAACAAGCGCCGCCAGCAGTTCCAGCTAGAGAAACAAGAGCTGCGCGCCATCCTCCGCGAGGACATCCTGGGCAAGAAGCCAGAAGGCCAACTTGCGCAGAAGCAGCCCGAGAACACACAGGGCCGCATCACCATCGAGCCGGATAGCACTGCTGCTCCTGCGCTCGTTCAAGAGAAGCCGCGTAAAGGCATCGACCGCCTCTTCAAGGACGACAAGAAGGAGAAGGACGAAGGCGGAAGGGTGACGGTAGAGGAGTAGCCCGCGGGTACTGTCTCAGTTTGGTTTGGAGCAGAGCATCTTCGATAGTGGAGTGCGCTTAGATGTTTACTGTAGAGTAAGGGGGTGTTGATGATTGACCTGCTTTCGGCTTACTGCCGTGCGCTCAGGTACAGCGTGCGGTGGGCGTCCACGGCTTGCGCGGTCGCGCCCAACTCGGGGAGCCCGTGCGCGTGCCCGTGCGAGTTGGGCTGCGACTTAGCCGTGGCGGCTTTTTGGCTCCACCTTTTTGCCGTCAAAAAGGTGGAAATCCTTCACTTCGATGCACATGACTTCCTCTCTTGACGGACCGAGTAACTACTCAGCCCGCGACCTTTGCCGACCTTTCACCCCGTGGACCTCTACTCACGCAAGCAACGCTGGAAACTGGTGCTGGCCGCCGTGGCCATGCTGCTGGTGGGCGCTTCGCTGTGGTACAGCAGCCGCATCGTCGATGACATCCGCGCCGAGGAGCGACGCAAAGTGAAGCTCTGGGCCGAGGCCGTGCAGAACCGCGCCGAGCTGGTGAACTACACCGAGCGCTTGTTCGAGCGGCTGCGCGAAGAGGAACGCAAGAAGGTGCAGCTCTTCGCCGATGCCATGCAGCGCTTGGGCCGCGCCGACGACACGGACTTCTCCTTCTACCTGCGCGTGGTGCAGGACAACACCACCGTGCCGGTTGTGATCGTGGATGCCAAGCGCGAAGTGAAGTTCCACCGCAACCTCGACAGCACCGTGGTGAACCATCCCGAGCGGTTGCGCGTGCTGGTGGACAGCATGGCAGCGCAGCGTCCTGCCATCGAGATCGCCGTGCATGCCAACCAGAAGCAATACCTCTACTACACCGATAGCAAAGTCTTCACCGAGCTGCAGGAAGTGATGGATGGCATCATCAGCTCCTTCATCTCCGAGACCGTGATGAGCACCGCCGCCGTGCCCGTGATCTACACCGACAGCACACGCACGCGGATTCTCGAGACTGCCAACATCGAAGAGGAGATCCTTGCGGACACCACTGCTCTGCGCGCGCAGCTCGCGGCCATGGAAAAGGCCAACGCGCCCATCGCCATCGACCTGCCGGGCAAGGGCCGCAACTACATCTACTACGAGGAGAGCCTCGTGATCAAGCAGCTGCGCTACTTCCCTTACGTGCAGCTCGCCATCCTCGCGCTCTTCTTGCTGGTGGCCTACGCGCTCTTCAGCGTGTTCCGCAATGCCGAGCAGAACCAGGTGTGGGTGGGCATGGCCAAGGAGACCGCCCACCAACTGGGCACGCCGCTCAGCTCGCTCATGGCATGGATTGAATTGCTGAAGGACCAAGGCGTGGATCCCTCTTCCGTGAATGAGATGCGCAAGGATGTGGATCGCTTGGAAGTGATCACCGAGCGCTTCTCGAAGATCGGCTCAGCGCCCGACCTCGCGCCGGAGAAACTCTACCACACGCTGCGCGCCACGGTGCTCTACCTGCGTCCGCGCTTGCCCAGCCGCGCGCGCATCGAAGTGAGCACGCCCGCCGACACCGAATTGCAAGTGCCGTTGAACCGTCCGCTCTTCAGCTGGGTGCTGGAGAACCTGATCCGCAACGCCATCGATGCCATGGAGGGCGAAGGCTCGATAACCATCGAGATCATCCCCGAGGGCGATCACGTGCATGTGGATGTGACCGACACTGGCAAGGGCATTCCGGCCGCGCAGCACAAGACCGTCTTTCAACCTGGCTTCACCACAAAGAAGCGCGGCTGGGGCCTCGGCCTCTCGCTCACCAAGCGCATCATCGAGCAATACCACGGCGGCAGGATCGTGGTGAAGAAGAGCGCGCCGGGGAAAGGGACGACGTTCAGGATTTCGTTGAAGAGTTAGTCTCGCAGAAGTGCGCCATGGCAGGGTTTGCTAGGGTCGGATGGTCCTCAGGCTGGTGCGCTTCGCCGTTGTTGCGCCCTACATTCGCCACATGAGCACGAAAGAACTCATCGCCCGCATCGAGCGCCTGCCCATGGCTCAGCGCATCAAGCTGATGGAAGAGACCCTGCGTGGCATGCGCCAGAAGGAGTCCAAAGCGGCGCTGGCTAAAGCGGCTGCTGCGCTCGAGAAAGACTATCGTGAGAACAAAGCATTGACCGCCTTCACCGCCATCGACTTCGACAACTTCTATGAAGCAAGGTGAGATCTGGTCGGTCGGCTTGGACCCGACACTTGGCGCCGAGATGCGCAAGACGAGGCCGGTCATCGTTGTCAGTGATGATGAGTTGGGCCGCTTGCCGCTGAGGATTGTTGTTCCGCTCACCGACTGGAAAGCGCACTATGTGCATGCGTCCTGGATGGTTCGAGTCGGTGCCGATGCGAAGACGAGGCTCACGAAACCCTCTGCGGCGGATTGCTTCCAGGTGCGATCGATCAGCGAGGAACGGTTCATCAAGCGCATCGGTGTTGTGGACCCTGTTGCCATGGGCCGAATTCGCGAAGGGCTGGCTGCGGTGCTCTCCATCACCAATTGAGCGGAACGGCCATTGCCGCTGGAACGCATGGCTGGCATCTATTTCCACATCCCCTTCTGTCGCAAGGCCTGCACCTACTGCGATTTCCATTTCAGTACTTCCGCCAAGGGTCGCGAGGCATTGCTCGATGCGATGGAGATGGAATTGCTGAATCGCTCGCGCGAACTCGGAGACGCTCCCGTGAGCACGATTTACTTCGGTGGCGGAACGCCCAGCTTGTTGGAGCCAGCGCGCATCGCAGCCTTGCTTCAACAGTGCAGCGACCTCTTCCGTGTGCAACGCAATGCCGAGGTGACGCTTGAAGCGAACCCCGACGACATCACCGCCGAGCGCTTGGAGCAATGGAAGGCAATGGGCATCACGCGGTTGAGCCTCGGCACGCAGAGCTTCCGCGAGGACCGCTTGAAATGGATGGGCCGCGCGCACAATGCCGAGCAAGCATTGAAGAGCATCGCGCTCATCGCGAGAGCCGGTTTCGCGTCGTGGACGATAGACTTGATCTATGGTTTGCCGCAGATGACCTTGCCGGAATGGGACGAACAGCTCACCATCGCCCTCGATCACGGCATGCCGCACCTGAGCGCCTATTGCCTCACGGTGGAACCGAAGACGGCGCTAGCGCACCAAGTGAACAAGTCGATCGTGAGCATGCCCGGCGATGCCGACCAGAGCGCGCAGTTCGACCGCTTGATGGAGCGGATGGAAGTTGCCGGACTGGAGCACTACGAGATCAGCAACTTCGGCTTGCCCGGCCACCATTCGCGGCACAACAGCAGCTATTGGGAAGGCGTGCCTTACCTCGGTATCGGCCCATCGGCGCATTCGTTCGATGGCAGCCAGCGTCGCTGGAATGTGGCGAACAACGCGCGCTACGTGCAGGGCGTGGCTGAAGGCGCGCGGTTCTGGGACGAAGAGTTGCTCACGCCCGCGCAGCGCACCAATGAGCGCTTGCTCACCGGTTTGCGCACCAGCAAAGGCGTTGATCTGGCCCGTCTGGAAGTGGATGTGATCGGTCATCAACGCAGGGCCGTTGAGCGATGGACCGCAACAGGCCATCTGATTCACGCCGATGGGCGGTTAGTTTTGACCAAAGCGGGCAGGCACTTCGCGGATCGCATCGCGAGCGACCTGTTCGTCAACGACGATGATCGCTGAGATCACCCACCGCGGCCGCAGCTTCAAGGTTGACCTCTCGAAGCCGCTTGACCTTTCGCTTCCGTTGAGCGAGAACGGTCCGCGCGCATGGTACGTGGGCCCTGTGGCGATTGAGCCTGTGCGCACAACGGATGAAGCAGGCGTGGAGAAGATCTACACCGTGAACGACGGCGCGCCGGTGAACTTCCGCAACGTGTCCTTCAACCCGCACGGCCACGGCACGCACACCGAGAGCGTGGGGCACATCAGTCCGGAGATCCACGCCGTGGGCAATTTGCTCAAGCGCTACTTCTTCACGGCGCAAGTGGTGAGCCTTCGCCCCGAGACACGACGCGCGCCCGACCAGCGCGAAGACCGCGTGATTACCCTGGAGCAGCTGCGGCACTTGGTGAATGAACGTCCGCCGGAAGCGCTGGTGCTGCGCACGCTGCCCAACGACGAAGAAGCCGGCACGCGCCAATGGAGCGGCAGCAACCCTTGCTATTTACAGAGCACCGCGTGCGCGTGGCTGCGCAGCATCGGCGTGAAGCACTTGCTGCTCGACCTGCCCAGCGTTGATCGCGAAGAGGATGGCGGCGTGCTGGCCGCGCACCATGCCTTCTGGGATTTCCCGAATACCATCGATCTGGAGCGCACGATCACCGAGATGATCCATGTGCCCGCGAGCGTGGGCGATGGCGACTACCTGCTCGAGCTGCAGCTGCCGCACTTCATCAACGATGCCGCGCCGAGCCGTCCGGTGCTGTACGCCGTGCTGCCATGACGATCGACGAGTTGCAAGCGCATTGCGCCTCGAAACCCGGCGTGAGCTGGGACACGCCTTTCGGTCCTGATGTGCTCGTGTTCCGTGTGGCCGGGAAGATCTTCGCCTTGGCACCGCTCGATGTCTTCGAGACCATCAACCTGAAGTGCGAACCCGAACGCGCCATCGACCTGCGCGAGCGCTACGAAGGCATCGTGCCGGGCTTCCACATGAACAAGCAGCATTGGAACACGGTGGATGTGACCGGCTCCCTGCCGCGCAATCTCTTGGTGGAGCTGATCGACCACAGCTACGAGCTGGTGCGCGCAAGTTTGCCGAAGAAGTTGCGGAAGGGGCTCAAGTAGGCAGTGGGCAGTTTGCGGTAAGCAGTTGGCGGGCCCGAGAGACCTCGCCACTACCCGCGACTGCTTACTGCAAACTACCTACTGCTGACTGCCTACTTGAGCCAATACCTTCGCCGCCGCCATGTCCTTCAACGCTCGCCGCAACAGCCGCATCCTGCTCGGTTACTTCTTCCGGGGCCTGCTCCTGCTTGTTCCGATTACCGTGATCGTATGGGCCGTGTGGCGCGTGCTCGCCTTCCTCGATGGCATCATCCAAACGGACATCCCTGGCCTGGGCATCCTCATCCTCTTGGCCATCATCACGGCAGCGGGTTGGCTGGGCAGCACCATCCTCTTTCAGCCTTTGGCCGAGATCGGCGACGAGGTGCTGCAGAAAGTGCCGGTGATCAAGACCATGTACGGCGCGCTCAAGGACATGATGGAAGCGCTCGTGGGCAGCAAGCGCAAATTCGATCGGCCGGTGCTCGTGCGGCTCGGCGGGTTGGAAGCGGAACGCCTCGGCTTCATCACGCAGGAGGATCTGGAGCACTTGCGCATCGGCGCGGAAACGGTCGCTGTCTATATGCCGCACTCCTTCGCTTGGAGCGGCAACGTCTTCATCGTGCCGCGCACCAATGTCCATCCGATCGATGCAAACCCCGCCGATGTGATGAAGTTCGCCGTGAGCGGCGGCGTCTCCAAGGTGGCAGAGGAGTGACGGATGCCTCTGCGGCACGTCCATTGGAAACCGATGACCATGAGATCGATTCTGCTCCCTTTCATTTTCCTTGCTCTTGCGGCACACGCGCAACAGACCGTGCAAGTGTCCTCTTGCTCGTTCAGCACCGGCATTCATCCAACGCTCAGCTTCCAGTTCGAGGGAACCGATGTGAAGTATGTGGAGTCGTGGTGGAAGGATGAGCTGAAGCGCGTGAGTCGCGATGTGTCGAACAAGAAGGAAGTGGTGGCTGCGAGCGCACTGCTGCCGCAGATCTCGGCCGACACCGTGCGTGTGCTGATGAAGGCTGAGCAGCGCAAGGGCGCGCCCTTCGTGATGGCGCATGTGGCGTTGCTCACGCGCGAAGGATGGATCAGCCCCAGCAGCGATGCGCGCTCCTTGGAGGCAGCGAAGACTTACGTGCAGCAGCAAAGCACCTTGTTGCGCAAGCAATTGGCGCAGCAGGAATTGACCACGGCGGAGAAGGGCTTGGCCAAGTTGAACAGCGAGTTGAACATGCTCCAGCGTGAGAAGGAGCGAGCAGAAGCCAGCATTGTGAAGGCGAATGAGCGCGCAGTGGAAGCCGTTGCCGAGCAGGAGCGTTTGGCCAAGGAGTCGGACGAGCAAGCCAAGCGGATCGAAGCGCAGCGCAAGGAGAATGCGGCCGAGCCGGGTGCGGAAGGGGAGAAGGCGGTGGCCGAATTGCAGAAGCAGCAAGCCAAATTGCAGGATAAGCGCAGCAAGGCCATTGCGGAAGAGGCCCAGCAGAAAAAGAAGGCCGAAGAGCTGGCTTGGGAAGTGAAGAAGAACCTCGGTGATCAGGAACGCAAGCGCGGCGAGATCTCGAAGCAGGAGCAGCTCGTGCGGGCCATGCGCGAGAAGCTCGAAGTCATCCGGTAACATCGAACCGGCTTCACGGGCTCGGATGGCTGTTGCGAAAGCCCCGGTATATTGGCGGCTGCGATGGACTTGGCGAAGGCCGATGACCTGATTGGCCGCTTGATGCAGGGCGGGAACACCGTGCTATACAGCGGGAAGTTCATCGACGAGCACGCGCCGGCGTTCATCTCGCTTACCGAAGGCCTCGCAGAAGCACAAGGTCGAGGCAGGCCGAACGCGCACCGGCTGTCATTCGTGCTGCTGGAGGCGTATCAGAACATCCTGCGGCATCGAGCTCAGGTGTCTGGCATGAACAGCAGGAGCATGCTTGTGATGCAAACGCGCGGCGATACGGATGTCGTACTTAGCCTGGATCCCGTTCAGGAAGAGGAGGCGCAACGGATCCAGCGCGTCATAAGCGATATCGCGGCTTCGGATCTAGGCCAGCTTAAGCAGCGTTTCCTCTCACGCTTGCGCGATGGTGCTCGCACACTTCGTGGTGGTGCAGGTTTAGGTCTTATTGAAATAGCCCGGAAGTCGGGCGGCGGCTTGGTCTGCGATCGATGGATGCTTGATGAAACCCACAGCATGTTGCTGATCCAGGCAATCATGGATGGTAGAGCCGAAAGGGCCTTGCCTACGGCAGAGGCTCGTGCGCTTCATGTGCTCGTAGCTGAAGTTGAAGCTGTTCTCGCGTGGCCTGGCGGGGCGTCGCGACCTGCGGATGCGGCGGCGTTGCGCATCATGCAATCCGAATGCAGCGCCACGTCTCTTGGCATCGCCTTCCATGCCGCAGCGGAGTGGCTCGCTAAAGAAGCAGTAGGGATGCGCTGCACCCTCTTGCTCGCAGGCCGCGGCGGATCATGGAGTCTTGTGGTCGCGATCAGCGGCGAAAGGAACCCGTTAGTGAACCTGCACGAACGCGTCATGAGCGCGACAGCGCTTGCGCCTCCGGAATTGGAGGCAATGCATCGTGCCGCGCTCTTGGGCCGCGAAGCAGGAATCGCGCAGAGCGCAGCCTTGCTCGAGCTGGCCAAGCTGGCGCAGGGGCCCGCGCAGGCATTCGTGCGAAGCGATGGACAACGTTGGCGATTCGCTTGGGCTGTGCCCTTGGCCTAGCCGCCGCTCCTTGCCCCGCATCGGCCATTAACCGATTTTCTGAAGCCACAGGGCAACGATCGGCACGCGATCAGGTTCTAGCCATGAACCTAGCAACAACACATGCCCACACCGTTTTCGATCATCGACGCCTTCGAGCGTTTCTCCACTTGGTTCGATCGCCGTTTCGGCTGGTTCTTCACCAACGGCATGAAGGAGCAGCGCGCGCAGTGGTGATCAGAGCTTTATGCAGATGTTCTTCGGCTCTGTGAAGAACCGCAGTGTCTCCAGTCTGCCTTCACGTCCCACACCGCTCTGCTTCATGCCACCGAAAGGCGTGCGCAGATCACGCATCATCCAGCAGTTCACCCAGACGATGCCCGTGCGCAACGCGCGTGCGGCACGATGCGCGCGTTTCACATCG
This sequence comes from Flavobacteriales bacterium, assembly GCA_016713865.1. Lineage (GTDB taxonomy): Bacteria > Bacteroidota > Bacteroidia > Flavobacteriales_F > PHOS-HE28 > PHOS-HE28. Next base: position 9,043 of record JADJOG010000011.1, read on the forward strand.
CGGGTCCATACAACGCCCGCAAGGCCATATGGGCTGTCGTTCGCCAACGCGAGGGCCTCGGCTTCATCCGTGAAAGGCTGCAGCGTTACAACAGGACCGAATATCTCCTCTTGATTGGTGCGGCATGCGGGCCCGAGGCCTTCGATCACCGTGGGCGCCATGTACCAGCCGCCTGCGAATTCGCCTTCAAGCCGCACACGATGACCGCCGCATAGGATCCGCCCACCTTCTTCTTCGGCTGCACGGATATGCTCGAGCACCTTCTCTAGGTGCGCTTCTGAGACAACGGCTCCCAAATCCGTACGCTCTGCGATCGGGTCGCCAATGATCAGGTTCCGCGTGCGTTCAACAAAAGCATCGCGGAAGCGCTCATAGATGGTGCTTTGGATCAATATGCGCGACCCGCAGAGGCAGATCTGCCCTTGGTTGCGGAAGGAGCTCCGCACCGTGGTGTCCAGCATCTCATCGAAGTCGCAATCATCGAAGACCAGCACTGGATTCTTCCCGCCGAGCTCAAGGCTCAGCTTCTTGAACATCGGTGCCGCTACGCGCGCTATCTCGGCGCCTGTGCGCGTTCCGCCGGTGAAAGAGATGGCTTTGATCCCGGGATGTGCCGTGATCGCAGCGCCGACCTTCGGGCCTAGGCCGTGCACGATGTTCAGCGCACCGGGCGGAAAGCCTGCCTCGATGCATAGCTCGGCCAGGAGGTGCGCCGTTAACGGTGTCACCTCACTCGGCTTCGCCACCACGCAGTTGCCGGCGGCAAGCGCAGGAGCGATTTTCCATGTGAACAAGTACAAGGGAAGATTCCATGGGCTGATGCAGCCGACGGTGCCGATCGGCCCGCGCTCGGTGTAGTTCACAGCGGCCCCATCCATGTCGTGTGATTCGCTCGCGAAGTGGATGGAGGCCGAGGCGAAGAAGCGCAGGTTCGCGATCGCCCTCGGAATCTCCGTGTCCCGCGCCAAGCTCAGCGGCTTGCCGTTATCCCTCGATTCAGCGTGCGCGAAGATGTCCAGGTCGCGCTCGATCAAGTCAGCCAGTCGCGATATGGCTTTCGCGCGGCCCTCGCGACCCAGCGCGAGCCATGCAGCCTCTGCATCATCAGCGGCGGTAACGGCCTGATCGACGTCGAACTCATCGCTATCGGGCGCCTCTGCGAACACGACTCCGCGGCTGGGATCGTGCACGGGAATAGTCCCGCCTCCACGCGCTTCGTGCAATGCGCCGCCGATGTAATTCCGGATTCGGATCATGGTTGGCGAAAGTAGTGGGAGCGTGGCGGGCTGAAAATCGAAAGGCCCCCACTCGCGTGAGAGCCTTCCGACCCCTTATTGCGCTAATAGAGAACCAAAACCTAACCTCCTTGCGCTGCTAAGAGATGCTTGCCGCATGGCGGCCATCGACCTTAGCGAGGGCAAACCTATCGTGCACGCCCAGGGGCATCTGTAAAGGCGGACATAACGGAAGTTAAAGACCGTTAACCACAGGAGCACCCTAATGACCGGGGATAGTTTCGCTGTCATGGAGAAGCGGCGCATGACGCTGATGCTCGCCGCGATCAGCATGGCATTGCTGGGCCTGCTCGCACTGCAAGCGGTGTGGGCGCGCAAGACCGTTCGCCTGCGCGATGCGCAGTTCAAAGAGGGCGTAAATAGAGCCTTGATCGCCGTAAGTGATGAGCTTGAGCGCTTTGAGCGCATGCGTGAGCTGCGCGGACGACGCGAAGGGCGGAAGCTGCTGGCCCGGCTCGATTCGCTGAATGCGGCTGCGCGCTACACCGCAGATCAACAAGAAAGGCTGGCGGCCCAAACGGGCCTTGATATCGCTCCGGCGATGGAGCGCTTGAACGAAGAGCAGGATGATGCGCCCCACGAAGAACTCGCTACTGACATGCTGCGCACCATGCTCTCCGCCACGAAACGGCCGAGCATACAGCGCCGTGTGAATCCGCGCTTGGTGGATTCGCTGCTCAAGGCCGAGTTGGCATCGCTGAACTTGCGAGACACCCTGCGATGGGGGCTCTATGACCAGAACGGCGATTGGGTGGATCTCCCGGAGCGCACCGCGGATACCACAGGATTGCGGTCTCATGGTGCGCGCATCAGGCTCTTCCGGCATGACATCGGGGGAACCGCGTATTTCCTGCATGTGCGCACCGACCGCTCCCAAGCGGAATTGCTCTCAGGCGTGTGGCCCACGCTGCTCGCCACGGCGCTGTTGGCAGGAATCATCCTGTTCGCCTTTCTGGGCACGCTCCGAAGCCTAGCGAGGCAGAAGCGATTGATCGACATACGCACCGACCTGGTGAACAACCTCACGCACGAGCTGAAGACCCCGATCAGCACCATCGGATTGGCTTGCGAGGCGCTCTCGGATCCGAGCATACCTCGCACAGAAGAGCAGATCAAGTCCTACACGGCTATGATCCGCGACGAGAATAAGCGACTAGGCGCACTTGTTGAGAATGTGCTGCTGAGTGCCGTTCAGGATGGCGGCAACATGGTGGTAAAGCCGGTTGATCTGGATCTGCATGCCGTGATCGCCGATGTGGCGCGCAGCAGCAGCAGCATGCTGGTATCCCGTCGCAACGGAATCATCGAGACAGAGCTTCGCGCCGAGATACATCGGCTTAATGCTGATCGCATCCACATCACCAACCTGATCACCAATCTCGTGGACAATGCGGTGAAGTACACCGAGCGCGAACCACGCATCCGCATCGCCACGCGCAGCGACGACATGGGTGTTTGGATCACGGTAACGGATAATGGCATCGGCATCGCCGCCTCTGAGCAGCGCAAGGTCTTCGACAAGCTTTACCGTGTGCCCACCGGCAACCTCCACAATACGAAAGGATTCGGCCTTGGTCTCAGCTACGTGAAGAACGTGGTTGATCGCCATGGCGGCCGCATCCGCCTAGAGAGCACGCCGGGCCAAGGAAGCGCATTCCACATATTCCTACCTTTTGAGCATGAGCACGCCATTCAAGCTACTCGTGGTTGAGGACGACCCCAACCTGGGCAACCTCTTGGCCGACTACCTCCGCGCCAAGGGCTATGCCGCTGACCTGCGAACCGATGGCATGCAGGGCGCCCAGGCGCATGCAACGGGCCGCTATGACCTATTGATCCTGGATGTGATGATGCCATTGAAAGATGGGTTCACCCTTGCACGCGAAGTGCGTGCGAAGGATCCTGAAGTGCCCATCATCTTCCTCACAGCGCGCAGCATGAAGCAGGATGCCATCGAAGGATTCCGGAGTGGTGCCGATGATTATGTGACCAAGCCATTCGGGATGGACGAGCTGATCCTGCGCATCGAGGCAGTGCTTCGGCGCTCCCAAGGCGTGCAGCCCAAGCCCGAGGAGCCAGTCACTTTCACTTTCGCCCGTTGCGTGTTCGACCACCGGAAGCAAGTGCTGCGCACACCGGGCGGCGAGCGCCGCCTCACCACCAAGGAGAACGAGTTATTACGCCTCCTATGCGTGCATCGGAATGATGTGCTGGACAGGTCTGTCGCACTGAATACGATCTGGGGAAGCGACAGCTACTTCAATGGGCGCAGCATGGATGTGTACATCGCCAAGCTGCGCAAATACCTCCGCGAAGACCCAACCGTGGAGATTATCAATATACATGGCCGAGGATTCCGCCTCGTGGCGCCCGATGCGCAATGATCCTTGACGGAAACGTGTTGCATGGTCAAATGAATGATCATGCGACCTAAGCAACCGTCAACCGCCTCGCCCCGCCAGAAGGGAGTGGGACTCGTCGCTTCTACCTCGCTGCCTTTGGTCACGTTCGAATGGCGCTTCGCGACGGAAGCTCACGGATGGTCGCCCGCTGAACTGCCGCTTGAGGATGTGGAAGCAGTGCAGCCGCCAATGCCTTGGCGCCGAGCGCAGGAGAGTCCAGCGGAACGCAAGCAATTGCGCAAAGCATCGCATGCAGCGATCATCGCCGATGCCATTCAATCGGAGCCAGATCGTGCCAAGGATCCGATTGATGTTGCTTCGACGGGCGCTACTGGCTCGAGCGTTGATACAATCAGCGCTGATACCGGCAACCCACCTGAAGCGATCGAATATGCCATGCTCCCCTGGCGCAAAGGCGATGAGCGCATGCCGTGCTGGAGTGGCTGCGAGCAACTGCGCGGCAACGGGCGCGATGCCTGTACGGAAGAGCGCATACAGCGTTACCTCGACCGGAATTTCCGAGTGCCAGCCAATGGCCACAGCTCTGAATTCACAGTGGTCACATTAGCCATTGAGGCCGACGGACGCGCCAGCACCCTGACGTGCAGGCCACGGCCCTCGGCGGCAACTGAGCGAGAGGTGCAACGAGTGGTTGATGCAATGCCCGCATTTGTTCCCGGTGAGCAGAATGGCAAGCCTGTTCGCGTGGTTTATCAGTTGCCGCTGCATGTGAAGCGGCGCTGAAAACTGAATTAACCGGGGATTGTTGCAAGTCGTTCGTCGGCGTGCCGTAACGGTGCGATGCACGGGTAAATTCGCCGCTGCGGATTCACCCGTTCGCATCAAACCAGTACAGCATGAAGCACGCATACCTTGCATTTCCTGTTCTCTTCCTCGCCGTTGGCGCGTTCGCGCAGAAGCCCGGCTCCATTCACGCCATTGATGCCAGCCTGCTCCAGGCCAAGTCCGTTCCAGGTGCTGTGGCGCAAACAGGCCAGCGTGGTGGCGGCCCAGCCAACGACGATTGCGGCGGAGCCATCGTCGTAACAGTAGGTGCCGCTTGCGAGACCGTCAGCGGCAGTTTGGATGGAGCCACACAATCCATGGACCCCGCATCCTGCAGCAATTTCACGGCAACCGCGGCCAATGACGTATGGTTCTCATTCGTCGCAGTAGCTAACAGCACCACCGTGCAAGTAACCGGTGGCGGCGATAATGCCACTGGTGTGGATCCTGTGCTTCAAGTGTTCACTGGAAGCTGCGCGGATCTTGCCCCGATTTCTTGCGTCGATGCCACGTTGCGCGGCGCCACCGAGACCCTTCTCGTGACCACTGTGCCGGGCACCACCTACTACTACCGCGTGTACTACTGGCCTTACACGGCGGCGCAGACTGTGTTCGATTTCACCACCTGCGTGTTCTCTTTGATCGCGCCGGGGAACGACGAATGCGCCACGCCAATGCCGCTAACCGTGAATACGACTTGTGTTCCCGTGGGCTTCATCACAACCGGTGCAACTGAATCATTGCCGGCCGTTGCGTGCGGTGGCTTCACCTCGCCCAATGCGCTGGATGTGTGGTTCTCTTTCGTGGCCACGGCTGCTGAGCATACAGTTGGGGTGTATGGTCCGAACGCTGCGGACGCGATGGTGGAGATCTTCAGCGGTGACTGTGGTTCACTCACCTCACTCGCTTGCGCTGATGCGACCTTCCCGACGCAAGCCGCACCGAACACCACTGAACTGCTCACGCAGAACGGATTGACACCGGGCACCACCTACTATGTCCGTGTGTATGATTATGCCCATGCTTCGCCGGACCACTTCTTCGAGATCTGCGTGACCGACGGATCCAACAATGTGAGCATCGACGAATTGCAAGGCGCAGAGGCCTGGGGGCTTTTCCCGAATCCCGCAGAAGGTGGTTTCACGATCCGCTACGATGGTGCGCAAGCAGCAGTGCAGCTGGAGGTGTTGGATATGACAGGTCGTGTGGTGCATGCCAACACCATGGTGCTCGCTACCGGCGCTATGCACACGGTTGACATGAAGAGCTTGGCCAATGGCACCTACGTGGTGCGCTTAGTGGCCGCTGGCGTGCGCAGCGAGAAGCTGCTCATGCTGAACTGAGCGGAAGCGCTATTAAAGAAGAGAAGGGATGCCAAGCGGCATCCCTTCTCTTCTTTAATCGCCGTGGTCACAAGCACCCGGTACGGCCACCGTCAACGGGCAGGTTGATACCGTTGATGTACGCCCCTGAAGGGCCAGCAAGGAAAGCGACCGCGGCAGCGATCTCTTCTGGCTGCCCGAAACGGCGCAACGGAATCTCGTCGAGCATGCTGCGCGATGCAACCTCCTCGTCGATATCGTGTTTCGCCGCCTTGCTTCGAATGATGGCCCGCAAGCGCTCTGTCCCAGTTGCTCCGGGCAGCACATTATTCACCGTGATGCCATGCGGCCCTAGTTCGTTCGCGAGTGTTTTGGCCCACTGCGCAACAGCGCCGCGTATGGTATTGCTCACTCCCAGGTCGTGCAGGGGCTGCTTCACGCTGGTGCTGATGATGTTGATTATGCGGCCATGGCCTTGAGCCTTCATGCCCGGTACGGCTGCAAGAACAATGGCTTGAAAAGCGAGCAGATGCTGGCGGAAGGCCTGCTCATATGCCTCAATTGGAGCTTCGTGCGCTGGGCCCGGAGGCGGCCCTCCGGTGTTGTTCACCAGGATATCGATCGGATATTCTGCCGCTAATTCGGAAATGCGTGAATGAAGGAGTGCAGTTTCAATGACGTCGACCGTGATTGCGCGATGGGACGGACCGTTGGCCCTTGATATCTGCGACAGCAGATCCGTCAGCTTTGAGCCATCTCGCGCTGCTGCGGTCACGGAGGCGCCCAAAGCGGCCAATTCCAGTGCAACTGCCCGTCCGATACCCTGGGAAGCGCCAAGCACCAGCGCATGCTTGCCATCGAGTCTGGTTTCCATGCGGGCAAAGGTGGATGAGAAAATCCTTGGAAAAGAGCCCATTGATTCGTCCCTTCGTGCCCCATTCCAAACCAAACATGAGTACACGCTACTTTCTTTCCGCGTTCGCGCTTTGCCTTGGCATAGCTCAGGCTCAGGCGCAGTTCGCGAAGCCACAACCTGAAGCACCGGCTAAGCCGGGTCCGCAGTTCCGGACCCACCATCAGGACAACACGGATCTCCGTGGCGGCGGTGATGGCAGCGATGAGTGCGCCAATGCGACCATCCTCACGGTTGGCGCATCATGCACCACCATCGCAGGTAGTGCTGCTGGTGCTACGCAGTCACAAGCGCCGATTCTGTGCAACAACTTCACTTCCGGCACCGCGCTCGACGTTTGGTTCCAGTTCACGGCCACAGCCTCGAGCACCACAGTGACAGCTACGGGCATTGGTGATTACGACGTGGTCATGGAGGTGTTCTCGGGTGCTTGCGGAAACCTGGTTTCCTTGGGCTGCGCCGATGCCACATTCCCGCCCAACGGCCTCGTGGAGACTTTCGTAGCCGCAACAACCGCTGGCCAGACCTACCGCGTTCGCATTTACAGCTATACGCCACCTGATAATACCAGTTCGTCCTTCACCATCTGTGCTTTCTCGCCTGGCGGCGGTGGAGCACCCGCCAATGACGCTTGTGGCGGTGCAGTGAACCAGAACCTGAGCGTTCCCGGTTCCATCACCTTGAGCGGCAACAATACAGGCGCCACGGTTGATGCCCCGGCCAACTTCGCGCTTGTTTGGCATCAGTTCACCACAACGGCTTGCGCCAATGTCGATCTGAACTACTGCGTGGCCGGGTCGGTGTTCAATAATTTCCTTGTGAACCTTGCGGTGAACTGCCCGGACTTCATCACGGGTGTGCTTACTGGCACGGTCTCTCCTGACAATTGCACACTGAGCTTTGTCAACCTTCCAGCAGGTACCTACTACGTGCCGGTTCTTGTGGATGCGACCGTAACTCCTGTGGGCGCATACACGGTGAACGTGACCTCTACGCCTTGCGCTGGCGGGAACCCACCTGCCAATGACGATTGCGCGAACGCCACACAGATCGGCGTGAATGCGACCTGCGTTGCCACTGCAGGCACCACTCAAGACGCAACCCAATCCCTAGCGCCTGCGGCCTGCTCTGGCTTCACGGCAAGCGCGGCGAACGATGTTTGGTACGTCTTCACGGCAACGGCGGCAAGCACCACGGTGCAAGTGACGGGAGCTGGCGATGCCACCACGGGCATGGATCCAGTGCTTGAGGTGTTCTCAGGCACCTGCGCTGCTCCTGTGTCATTGGGTTGCATCGACGCAACGGTTCGTGGCGGTACGGAAACGCTGACGGTCGCGACCACCCCGGGCGCTACATACCGTTATCGAGTCTATTACTGGCCTTATCCGACCGCGCAGACCGTATTCGGATTCACAACCTGCGTGATCTCAGCGGCACCCGCCTACTGCACGGCCGGTGCTGATGGCACGGGCTTAGGCTTGGAAGAGCGTATCGTCAACGTGACCATGAGCAACATCAACAACAGTTCGCCCGATGCCGCTCCTGTTGCCCCGGCATATTCCGACTTCACCAATGTGGTGGGCAATGTGGTCGTAGGCCAGTCGTATCCGATCGCAATCGATGTGGCGCGCAACGGCGCGAACACTTCATATGACAGCAATCAAGCGCTGGTGTGGATCGACTTCAACCAGGATCTCGATTTCAACGATGCTGGCGAGCAGGTCTTCGTATCGACGATTGAGTCGATCGACATCTTCACCGGAAACATCACCATTCCGCCTGGCACGCCGATCGGCACCACACGCATGCGTGTCCGCTTGCACGATACGCATGACGGTAGCCTTTACACCAACAATTTCAACGATACGCCCTGCGGCCTCGCCAGCTATGGCGAAGTGGAGGACTACACGCTGAGCATTACCGCTGGCGGCACCACCCCGGTCAACGACGATTGCACAGGCGCCGTGCCTGTCGCGCTCTCGACACCCGGCTCTATTCTCCTGAGCGGCGACAACACCGGAGCGACGATCGACCCCCCCACCCCCTTCACCGTGGTGTGGGAGGCGTTCACCATCTCGGTATGCTCCAACGTGGTGATCGACTATTGCCAAGCTGGTTCCGAGTTCGATGCCTTCTTCATCAACGTGGCGGTGAATTGCCCGGACGTCCTTAATGGCATACTCGAAGGACCGAACGACGATTGCACCGTCACCTTCGCGAATCTGCCTGCTGGCACATACTACATCCCAGTGCGTGTTGAAACGGACGGCACAACCCCGCAAGGCCCGTACACCATCCAAGTGTCGGCCCAGCCCTGCGCTGTGAATCCGTATTGCGATGCAGGTGCCGATGGAACCGGCCTCGGCTTGGAGGAGCGCATCATCAATGTCACCTTCAGCGACATCAACAACAGCTCGCCTGATGCGGCGCCGGTAGCGCCCGCTTACTCTGATTTCACCAATGTGGTGGGCAGCGTTGTGGCCGGCCAGGATTACCCGATCGCGATTGATGTGGCGCGCAACGGTGCGAACACCTCCTACGACTCCAACCAAGCGCTGGTGTGGATCGACTTCAATCAGGACCAGGACTTCTTCGATGCTGGCGAGCAGGTTTTCGTGTCGACCATTGAATCCATCGATGTTTTCGCTGGAATGGTGAGCATCCCGGCGAACGCGCTGATCGGTACCACGCGCATGCGCATCCGCTTGCACGATACGCACGATGGCAGCCTCTACACCAACAACTTCAACGATACGCCTTGCGGTCTGGCCAGCTATGGCGAAGTGGAGGATTACACGATCGACGTGATCGGCGTGATCACCGCTACCCCCGCGCTGGATGCCGGAGCCTTTGCTGTGTTCCCCAACCCGAACGATGGCGACATGACGATCAATTACACGGGAGCTACCGGCAAGGCCATTGTTGAGTTGGTTGATGCCACGGGCCGGATCGCGCACTCGGAGCAGATTGCCGCTGTCGATGGTTCAGCCATCGCGCTGAATCTGGCCGGCCGCTTGGCCCAGGGCGCGTACACCTTGCGCATCAGCGCGGCCGATGGCGCCGTGATGCAGCAGCGCGTGGTTGTGCGCTAGGCAATTGCGAATTGATAGGGAAGGGCGGGCCGCATGCGGCCCGCCCTTTTCGCATGCTGCCTTCTTGGGCTTGTGGATAAGTCCCTGCATGCAGCGTGGTGAATCGCCATGGCCCGGGTGGAATTTTGCGCATGCGTCTCGCCACCGGGCGCACCCTATCTCATGAGCTTGAACCGATACGCCTTCGTACTTGCCCTCCTGCCATTTGGCGCGATGGCCCAGACCAATGACTTCTGCCAGGATGTGATTCCCGTGCCGCTCGCGCTGGGCAGCACGATCCAATTCACAGGCGACAACACGGGCGCCACCATTCAAGGGGATTTCGTTCCCGGCTCTACGCTTGGCAACCTCAACATCCCAAGCACGTGGCACGCATTCACTGTAACCAGCTGTGCCAACATCACGATCAACTATTGCGGCACCTCGCCGGCTTTCGTTGAATTCTGGAACGTGCTGGCCACCACCTGTCCTGCGAATAACGTTTACCAGTTCACCCCGCAGTACAACTACACCACCTGCGGCGATGGCAACCCCACCTTGTACTTCCAGAATGTGCCGGCGGCAACCTATTACTACCCGGTCTGGTTCGAGGATCCAGGCGGGATCGGTCCTTATGAAATCAACGTGAGCGCAACAGCGTGCGGGGGCAGCGGCGCTCCCAATGACCAATGCGGGAGCGTGACGCCAGAGCCGCTGGCACCCGGAGGCAGCCTCACTTTTACCGGCGATAATTCCCTGGCCACTTCCGGGAGTGATTGGGTCTCGGGATCGCCTTTCGCAGGAGCGCCCGTTGTCTGGCATGCGTTCACGCTCAATGAATGCACTTCGGTATCATTGGCTTACTGCGGTCAGGATCCGGTTTGGGGCAATACGCTTGGTGTGCTGGCGCGCGCGTGCCCAGGTGGCGACCTGGTGTACTTCACCACGTTCGACAACACGGCTTGCAGCGATGGCAATAGGACTTACTATTTCAACTCGCTCGCCGTTGGCACCTACTATGTGCCGGTGCTGCTGCATCCATCCAGCGGGTCCACAGGACCATATTCCATCACGCTGAACGGTACGGCGTGCCCACCGCCGCCAACGTATTACGACCTGTGCAGCCAGATTCAATTCCAGCCATTGGCGGTGGGCGCGAGCATCACCTTCGCGGGAGATAATACGTCGGCCACTACAGGAGGCGATTGGCCGGTGGGCTCGCCCTTCGCAGCGGCGCCAGTGGTTTGGCATGGCTTCACAACCACGAGTTGCGCGCGCGTCTCTATCGCCTACTGCGGCCAGACGCCAGCTTGGGGCAATACCCTTGGGTTCCTTGCGCGCGATTGCCCGGCTTCCGACCTGCAGTATTTCACCTTGTTCAACGACACCGATTGCGGCGATGGGAACCGCACCTATACTTACAGTAATCTGCCAGCAGGCAGCTACCGCATTCCCGTGCTGCGGGATCCGGCAAACGGCGCCATTGGCGCATATACCATACAGGTTTCAGCAACGAGCTGCCCTGCAGTGCCGCCTGCCAACGACAACTGCGCCAGCATAACAGCGGTGAACCTCCCGATCGGCAGCACTATCACCGTGACCGGCGATAACACCAACGCTACCAGCACGGGCGACTTCGTGAGCGGTTCGCCTTTCGTTGCAGCGCCGGTGACATGGCACGCATTCGAGCTGGAAGATTGCACCGACCTCGTTGTGGCCTATTGCGCGCAATCGCCCTCATGGTCGAATACCCTCGGTGTGCTCGCTACCGCCTGCCCGGGCGATGGCTTGGTGTACTTCCATACGGGCTCGAGCAATTGCGGGAATGGCAACGCGACGTACATCTTCAATGATCTTACGCCAGGGGTGTATTACCTGCCCGTGCTTCGTGATGCGCCGAACAACTCCTTCGGGTCATACTCAATCGACGTTTCTGCGGAGGACTGCTTGTTCCTTGGGAACGCGGAAGCGCTAACGACCACTGTGCTGAGCGCATGGCCGAACCCTTCACGCGATGCGATCAGCATCACCGGCTTGGCTGGCAATGAGCGGGAACTGCGCCTCCTTGATGCGCTCGGACGAACCATGTTCACGGTGCGGCTGAGCGGTCAACGCACTGTTACTTTACCTCTGCGTGGCATCGTAGCAGGTACGTATTTCCTTGTTGCGCAATCCCGCACCTCGCTTACCACCATCCGCGTCGTTGTTGAGTAAGCATCGTTTCCTCCTTTCCCCTCGTCCTTACTAGCTGAACCCCAACACCCCATGAGATCACTGATACTTGCTTTTCTCTTCTCTTTTGTGGCGGCGGCCCTTCTGCCGTCCGGCCTGAGCGCGCAACCCGCCAACGACGATTGCGCTGGTGCGATCGAGCTAATACCCGGTGTCACTTGTGTGCCGGTCGCTGGTACCGTGCTCGGCGCTACGCAGAGCTTTCCGGGAACTGTTCTATGCGACGGTTTCGGAGCTACTCCGAATGACGATGTGTGGTACCGGTTCACGGCCACCTCCACAGCCCATGCCGTTCAAGTTGATGGTGACGGCGCCTTTGACGCGGTGATCCAGTTGTGGAGCGGTGGTTGTGGCGGAACCCCTGTTGTTTGCCGCGACATTGTGGCTGCTGGCGGCAACGAGATCCTGGAGATGGGTGGCCTTTCCATCGGCACTGAATACCACATCCGCGTATTCGACTGGCAAGCGGGCGTTCCGGCCACGCCCACCTTCACCATTTGCATTGGTCCCAGTGTGATTCCTGCGAACGATGATTGCGCGGGAGCTGTCACGCTTGTGCCCAACCCGACTTGCATTCCGGTAGCGGGCACGGTGGCTTCTGCAACCGCCTCGGTGCCCGGCACTGTGCTGTGCAATGGATTCAACGCAGACCCAAATGACGACGTTTGGTATCGCTTCGTGGCCACCGCCGCAAACCATACGATTACCGTGACATCCGGCGCCTCTTTCGATGCCGTGGTGCAGCTATTGTCCGGCAATTGCAATGGGACGGCTGTTGCTTGCCAGGATGTGAATAGCGCCGGCATCCCGGAAGTGCTGAATGCCACTGGCCTCACGGTGGGTGCTCAGTACCTGATCCGTGTTTTCCATTATCAGACCACATTCACAGCCACGCCGGGCTTCACCATTTGCGTGCAAGGTCCTGCGCCTTCGTGCACCGCCGATGCGAGCACGCTCTCGCCGAACCGCCCCGAAGTATGCTTCGAGGATGGCCCCACCTTCATCGATGCTGCTTTCGATCAGCTGCCGACCGTGCCCACGGGCTATCAGCTGCTGCATGTGCTCACCACCGATCCGGACCTCACGATCATTGCCACCTCGGCAACGCCGGAATTCACGGTTGATGCCTTGGGCAACTATGTGATACATACGCTGGTTTACGACCCTGCGACCCTGGATCTGAGCGGCATCGTGCTTGGCTCCACCCAAGCGGGCGAGGTGCTGGCGCAACTCATTCAGGGAGGGGGAAGCGTCTGTGGCAGCCTGGATGTGGCAGGTGCCGCTGTTGCCGTTATCGAGTGCGCCGAATGCGAAGCCCAAGCGGGAACCATCACCGCCGATGATGAAACAGTGTGCCTCGATGGCACGGCCGAGTTGAGCGCTACTCCGGATGGGAATTCGAATGTGCCGGATGGCTATGCGGTGGTCTATGTGCTCACTGTTGGCGGCGATCTGATCATCGTTGATGCTGGCGTCATTCCCGGCTTCACCGTGAGCGATCCGGGTAATTACCGCATCCACACCTTGGTGTTCGACCCGACCACGTTCGATATCGGCATTGTTGAGCTCGGCGTGACAACAGGCGGTGATGTGATCGATTACATCCAAGCCAATAGCCTTTGCGCGAGCCTGGATGTCGCGGGCGCGCCGATATCCGTTGAGGCATGCGTGGCATGCGATGCCGACGCCGGCACGATCACCACCGATCAAACGCCTGTCTGCCTCATTGAAGGTGCAGCTGACATCTCGGCCACGCATGATGGCAATAGCGTGGTGCCCGACGGATTCGAACAGGTTTATGTCCTCACGCAGGGGGCTTCATTGACAATCCAATCAGCTGGACTGGTTCCCAACTTCACGGTTGCAGGGCCAGATACCTATACGATCCATACGCTGGTTTATGATCCGAGCACGCTCGACCTCAGCGTGATCGAGTTCGGTGTGACCACTGGCTTCGATGTGCTCGACCTGATCGATCAGAATGGCATCTGCGCGAGTCTTGATGCGGCAGGCGCCGCCGTGGTTGTGCAAGAGTGCTTGGACTGTGATGCTAGCGCTGGTACGATCACCGCGAACCAATCACCGGTGTGCCTCGATGGCGGTGCTGCTATCATTTCGGCAACTCATGACGGCAATAGCGTGGTGCCAAACGGATTCGAACAGATCATGTGCTCACACAAGGGGCCTCATTGATCATCCAAGGTGCCGGTTCGGTTCCCGAATTCATAGTGACCGCCCCCGATACCTATTCGATCCACACCCTCGTTTACGATCCGAACACACTCGACCTTGGCGTGATCGAGTTCGGCGTGACGACTGGCTTTGATGTGCTTGATCTGATCGATCAGAATGGGATCTGTGCGAGCCTGGATGCGACAGGCGCCCCAGTCGTGGTTGAGGAGTGCTCGAATTGCAGCGCATTCGCAGGAACCATCACGGCCGACAATCCGTCGGTCTGCTTCGACATGGGCATGGGGATGTTCAGCGCGACACCTGATGGGAATGCCGTGGTGCCGGATGATTTCGAGACGCTGTACGTGCTCACTGAAGGCCCCGGCCTGGTGATCATCGGAGTCAATAACTCGCCTGATTTCATGGTGCTCTCCACGGGCGAGTACACGATACATACGCTCGTGTATGATCCGAATACGCTTGATCTCGGCCTGATCGAGTTCGGTGTGACCACTGGCTTCGATGTGCTCGACCTGATCGATCAGAATGGGATCTGCGCTAGCCTTGATGCAGCAGGTGCCGCCTTCGTGGTGCAGGTGTGTGTCCCTTGCGATGCGACGGCTGGAGCGCTCGTGATCGATGAGTCGCCGGTGTGCCTGTTCCAAGGAAGCGTGCAAGTGGGTGCCAGCGTTACTGCTGCTCCGGTTGTGCCTGATGGATACGAGGTGGCCTACGCCCTCACTCAAGGTCCAGGCCTCATCATCGTCGCGTTGAGCGGTGGCCCTGTGTTCAGCGTGAGCGATCCAGGCGCATATGCGATCCACACCCTCGTTTATGATCCGAACACCATTGATCCGTCCTTGGTGGAACTCGGCTTCACTAGTGCTACGGAGATCCATGCGCTGCTCCTGCAGGGTGGCGGAAGCATCTGCGGCGCGCTCGACCTCGTGGGTGCCCCTGTGGTGGTGAATGATTGCGGCCCATCAAACGATGATTGCATCAATGCCATTCCGCTCTCCGTGTACCTCGATGGAGCCTGTCCCGCGAACGGATTGGCCGGAAATAACTACTTCGCCACTTTCTCTGGCGGCGATGCGGGCTGCGACGATGCAGGCAGCTATCTGCTTGACGTTTGGTACACGTTCAATGCAGGACCCAACACATCGGTCACCATCAATTTCGATCAAGGAAGCATGGAGGATTGGGCCTTCACCGTGATGGATGCATGCGATGGCAATGAGCTCGCTTGTGAGATCCAGCCTGGTGCAGGGATCGAGGTTGCCACCGACCCATTCACGGACTACTTGGTGCGCGTTTACAGCAATTTCACCTATGGCAATGGTGGTGAATACTCCATCTGCCTCACCGGCGCCGAAGAGAGCCTGGTATGCGATGGCGGAAGCGTGCAGACCGCCGATGGGAATGTCGCGCTGAGTGTCTGTCAGGACACTGAGGCCGATGTGATCGATTTCGTGACCACCAGCGTCAGCGCGGAGGACTACAGCTTCATCCTCGCCGATGCGAATGACATCATCATAGCTGTCCTGGTTGGCGGAGCTCTTGATTTTAATAGCGCGCCATTGGGCGTATATCACATTTGGGGGATCAGCCATAACGGCGCGCTCGTTGGCGCCGAGCCAGGATCTGACGTGACCAGTGTTACCTCCGATGGCTCTTGCTATGGACTCAGCGCCGGCTTCGTGCAGGTCAGCGTGGAGGTTTGCAACGGAATTGATGAAAACGGTTCCATCGCGTGGGGCTTATTCCCCAATCCGGGCAATGGCGACTTCAGCCTCACGGCATCGCAGAGCGGTGCCTTCGATCTGGAGCTCGTCGATCTTTCTGGCCGCGTGGTGCTCCGTGAACGGATGACCTTGACAAAGGGCGAACGCCATGCCTTCAACTTCGCGGGCAGCCTCGCGCGTGGCGTCTATAGCGTGCGCCTTAACGGAGAGGCCGGACAAGCCACGCTGCGCTTGGTTGTGCAGTAACCTTCAGCCGATTTGAACGAAGGGCGGGTCGCGTACCCGCCCTTCGCTTTTCGGCCTGTAACCCATTCGCGAGCAGAGGGGTAAAAGCGGCCATGAAACGCTTGGCTCTCCCCCTTTTCCTATCCTTCTTCTCGGCAACTATGGTCGCGCAAGAGCGAGAGGCGCTAGTGCTCGAGATCACTGGCCGGATCAGTGATGGCGAGAAGAAACTGCCCGGTTGCGAAGTGATCGTGTACCAAGGCAATGATATCGTGGGCCAGCAGGTCACGGACAAAAGCGGACGTTTCGGGCTGGGCCTGGGCCTTCAGCGTGAATACGCCATCGTATTCCAGAAAGAGGGTTTCCTGCCCAAGCGCATGCTTGTTGATACCCGCGGCAAGATCGCGCCCGGTACCACAGCGCTAGCACCGATCGACATGGAGATGAGCATGCTGGTGGCCTCGAAGTATGAGGGCTCTGATACCGACGTGCTCGACTTCCCCTTCGCGATCGTGCAGTGGAATCGGCAACTGGGCGCCTTCGCCCAGGATCAGCAGTACACGGCTGGCATGATGCGCGCCAACGGAGCCGCGCTTCTGCAAGCCGGTCGCAGCACCAAGCACTAACGGTTCCCTTCGCGCCCTCGCGCTCGCCGCATACCTTGCGGCGGAGCAATCGAAGCGCCATGCCCATACGCCGTCCTTTCAATCTGCAGCAATGGATCGCCGATAACCGCGACCTCCTGAAGCCGCCCGTTGGCAACAAGAACCTCTACGCCGATGCAGGGGACTACATCGTGATGATCGTGGGCCGCCCCAATGCCCGCACGGACTACCACTTCAACGAGACCGAAGAGCTCTTCTATCAGTTGGAGGGCGACATCGAAGTGGGCATCCAAGAGGACGGCAAGGCAGTGACCATCCCGATCAAGCAGGGTGGAGATGTTCCTGCTGCCCGCGAATGTGCCGCACCAGCCGCGACGTGGGCCGAATACGGTGGGCCTGGTGATCAGAGTGAAGCGCGATGATCGCGAGATGCTCGACGGCCTCCAGTGGTACTGCGAGCAATGCAACAACCGCCTGCACGAGTACCGATTCGTGCTGCACGACATCGAGAAGGACTTCCTGCCGCGCTTCCGCGAGTTCTACGCCAGCGCCGATCTCCGCACCTGCAAGCGATGCGGCCATGTGATGGAGGCCGACCCACGCTTCGTGTGATCGCTGACATGGCGGAGCTCTTCTCCATCGACATCCATACGCACATCCTGCCGGAGAAGATCCCGGATTTCGGAGCGCGTTACGGCTATCGCGGCTTCATCCACTTGGATCATCACAAGCCCGGTTGCGCCCGAATGATGATGGACGATAAGTTCTTCCGCGAGGTGCAGGCCAATTGCTGGGATCCCCGCGTTCGGATCGATGAATGCGATGCGCAGCACGTTCATGTGCAGGTGTTAAGCACGGTTCCTGTGATGTTCAGCTATTGGGCCAAGCCGCACGACACGCTCGACCTCTCGATGTTCCTGAACGACCACATCGCTGGCATCGTGCAGAAGTGGCCGCAGCGTTTCGTAGGACTTGGCACTTTGCCGATGCAAGAGCCGGAGCTCGCCATCAAGGAACTGGAGCGCTGCAAGACAATCGGCCTCGTCGGCATCCAGATCGGCACGCACATCAACGGCATGAACCTCGGTGAGCCACGCTTGCTTCAGGTATTCGAGGCCTGCGAGGAGTTGGGCATGGCTGTGTTCGTGCATCCGTGGGATATGATGGGCGCCGATCGCATGGACAAGTATTGGATGCCATGGCTCGTTGGCATGCCCGTAGAGACCACCACGGCGATTGTGAGCATGATCTTCAGCGGACTGCTGGAGAAGCTCCCGAAACTGCGTGTGGCTTTCGCGCACGGTGGGGGGTCATTCCCAGCCACACTTGGCCGAATCGAGCACGGTTTCATCATGCGCCCTGATCTCTGCGCCGTGGACAACAATGTGAACCCGCGCGAATACATGGGCCGCTTCTGGATCGATGCGCTCGTGCACGACCCTGCGGTGCTAAAGCATGTGGTCGATCTCTTCGGCGCCAATCGCGTGGCCATGGGAACCGATTATCCGTTCCCCTTGGGCGAGCTGATTCCCGGCGAGCTGATCAAGAGCATGCCCTACGACCACGCGGTGAAAGAGAAGCTGATGAGCGGAGCAGCGCTCGAATGGCTCGCGATGCCGCGCGATGCTTTCGCGCTTTGATCAGCGAAGCAGTGTCACATGGCCGATAGCCTCGTGCAATCGTCCGCTGATCTCGGTGGCGCGCACCTTCCATACGTAGGTGTCGATGGGCGCATCGATCCCGTTCACTGTGCCATCCCAGCGTCCGCTGAGCCTGTTGGTGCTCCAGATCAGCAGGCCCCAGCGATCGAACACGAGCAGCTCGATCTCGCTTATCTCCTTGCCGAGCGCGCCGAAGCCGTCGTTGTAGCCATCGCCATTGGGGGTGAACACATTCGGCAGATAGAGGCTTCCAGCCACGACCACCGTAACGGCATCGGTGTTCTTGCATCCGTTCGCATCGGTGAGCGTCACGGTATAGGTCGTTGTTTCCAGCGGATTCGCCCAAGTGCCGGATGAAGCACTGTCGCTTAGCGTGGTCCAAGGCTGCCACAGGAATGCGCCATTGCCAACAGCCATGAGCAGGGTGCGGTCGCCGAAGTCGATCACAACATCGGGTCCTGCGCTCACGGGGGGCAACGGATAGGTGTCGATCCGGAGGCTGGCATTCGCGGCGCAACCATTCGCATCGATCACCTGAACAGTGTAATCCATCGGCTCCCATGGCGTCGCAAGGGTGGCTGAGCTATCCGGATGATCGAGGCCGATCACAGGAGACCAATGATATTCAACTCCACCCGAGGCTTGCAGCAGTACGCTGGTTCCGGGACATATCAATGTATCCGGCCACGCACGCGCAGGAACGGTGATGACATCAACGAAGGCGCTGTCGGCAACGGTGCCGCAAGGATTGATCAGGTCGGCGATGAAAAGCGTGGGCACTTCTGGCGATGCGATGGGCGATTGGATGTTGTAGGCGCTGAGCCCGGGCACAGGGCGCCAGGCGTACCATGCGGCATCGCCGGCGAAGAGCTGTGCTTGGGCACCCGCGCAGATCACGGTATCGGTTAATGCAGGAGAAGGCGGCGCGTAGTACACCGTAACGATCACGGTATCCTGCACGATGCAGCCTTCGGGCGTCGTGATCACGGCGATGTACGCCGTTGAATCAGATGGGGTCGCGATCGGATTCGGGATGCTGGTGCTCGAAAGCGATGCGGCCGGTGACCAGGAATAACCGATGCCGCCGGATGCATTGAGCGTAACGCCGGAGAGGATGCACACACTCGTGTCTGGGCCAGCCGATGCAGTCGGTTCTACCCATAGGATCGTGACCGAGGCGGTATCAATTCCGCATTGGCTCGTTACCGCAACGGAATAGGTCATGGGCTCGGGTGGTGTGATTACCGGCGATTGCACGTTCACGTTGCTAACACCGATGCTCGGGAACCAGTTCCACGCGGTACCAGCGGAGGCGGCCACCTGCGTGCTTCCGCCAGGACAGATGGGCATCACCGGATTTATGCTCGCTATGGGATCGGGAATGGCGAACACCTGAATGTCCGCCGTGTCGGCCACGCTGCATCCGTAGCTGTCGGTCATCAGCATGCTCACCGTGTAGGTGCCGGGCGTGGTGTACAAATGCGACGGCGCGAATTCCGTGCTGGAGCCTCCATCGCCGAAGTCCCACAGGTACGTGTTGCCACCCGAGCTGGAATTGGTGAACTGCGCCGTGCCGGGAATGCAGATCACGTTCGGCCCAGCGATGCCGATCTCGGCAACGGGCACGGCTAGTGAGAACTTGAATACGCCAAGGTTGCAGCCACCGCTGTTATTGGTATTGCTCCATGCGCCAGGTGTTGTGGGGAAGTCATCGTTGTTCTGGCAGCCCGCGCAAACAGCCTGATAAACGGTTCCATCCTTGTCGAAACGGCTTGTTCCGCCATCGACATGCTCCCTGCTTTGGTCGCCGCCGAAGAATGTGGCGTAGAAGAGCGCGACCGCATCGGGGTGCAGCACCATCAGGTATTGGTCGCCGCCGTCGGTGGTTGCCTGGAAAGCGTCGGTGGTCACTGGGCTGCCATTGGTGGTGCTGCCCGGCAGACCGGCGTTGTTGTTCACGTTACTGGCCCACCCAGAGATGTAGATCTGACCGCAATCGCTCACCAGGAACGCGGTGGGCGATAGGTTCTGGTTGATCTGGCCGTTGCCGATGCGCGTGCTCCAGAGCGAGGACGAGAGGTCGTGCGAGAGCTTGTGGATGAATTGCGAGCTGCCGGGGTTCGCGTACTTGCCCGGCGTCACAGGGTAATTGCCGGCGGTTTGTCCGATGATGTACACGGCATCCAGCGGATCGAGCTGCACGAAGTAGGCCTGGTCGTAGGCATTGGTGCCTAAGTAGGTCACGGCCATCAGCGCATTGGTTGTGCCGTTGAATCGCGCCACATAGCCATCGACCCCGCCGTTGGCCGAGGCATCCATCGGGGATCCCGCCAACGGCACGTTGTTGCTCGATGTTCCGCCGCAAACGAACACGTCGCCATTGCTATCGAACTGCACGCCTAAGGCATTGTCCGCCTGGCTTCCGCCGATGCAGGTGCCCCAGAGCATGCTTGTGAGCCCTGCGTTCAAGCGGAACACATAACCGTCCTGCATGTCGCCGGGGGCTGGTTGCGTTCCACCGGGCGTTACCGGCGCATCGGAGCTGTTGGTCGAGGTGGCCACCACCGGATTGCCATTCGCATCCAACGCGATCTCGCCGCGGAAATGATCGCCATAATTGTGCGTGATGAAGTCGTCGTTGTTGATTCCATCGACCCCATTGCCGCCAACGTAGGTGGAGCCGATCAACGACGTAGCGGCGGCATTCAGGCGCGACACGAAGATGTCGGAGCCACCATTGGGCGAAGCCATAGCCACCTTGCACGGTCAGCCAGGTGAAAGTGCCCGGTCCTCCATTGAAGGAAGCATCGAAGCAGCCTGTGGTGGTGGGGAAATTCGGAGACCAGGTAGCGCCCATCACGAAGAGCTGGTTCTGTGCGTTCACCACTAGGCTGTGCGGTGTTTCGGCCTGGTTGCCGCCGAGGTAGGTGCTCCAGATCAGCGAGGTGCCATCGGGACTCCACTTGCTGATGCCCACATCGATGGTTCCGCCTGCGAACGCGCCTTGGAGCACGCCCGTGGTGAGCGGATAGCCGACGTTGAACACGATACCGCCACCATACAAATGGCCGGCATTGTCGTAGGTGGCCGTGAAACCGAAGTTGTTGCCCGTACTGCCGCTGTAGCTGCTGAAGGTGAGCACCGGGTCAATCACCAGTGCCCGCTTCTCGCAACGCTCGATCGCGAAGCGTACCAAATCGCCTTCGAGCACGTACGCCGAGGGCACGGCCACACGATGGAAGAGTGGTTCGTATGCTGGTATCGCAATGGGCTCTTCGCGGAACGATTCAGGCGCTGCCTCGTGCACATCGCCGGTCGTGAGCTTCACGATCAGTGCGCCATCGCGCAACTCCAAGCCGTCATGCCCTTCAAAGCGGAGGCGAATCGATCCGGGATCAGTGCCGGGCGCTAGGATCAAATCGTACTTCAGTCCCTCGCGGCCATCGAGGCGCATCTACGCCGGGCCATACCTCCTTCAGCAGCACCTCGCCGAACACATTGCATGCGCTTCCCCATCGGGTCGAATCGCTGCCAGTGGAAATGGCTCTCGTAATGCGGCTGCTTCACGCGACCTTCCCAAGCCTGCGCTTGGCCGCCCTCGAAATGCACCCGGTAGGCGTGGGCCTTGCCTTCCTGCGAGTGGTCGTGACCGTCGTGCGGTAGTCCGTGGTGCCGGAGCGGGCTATCGCTGATGAGAACATAGGTGAAGGCCGAGCGCTCCACGAACACCGCGCCACCGGGGATCAGCGCGCGATACAGCACATGATCCGGCCATTGGCCCTTGTTCTCGACGAATGCGGCCTTTGGCGCGGCAGCGTAGGTCGAAACAGCGAGGGCCAGAAGGGTTATGGAGCCGAGAAAGCGCACGGAATGGAAGGCATCTGCCAAAGTACGGGTTGAAGACAGGCTGCGCCGGTTTGAGGTTGCTTGGGCGTTATTGCGTTGCCGGGCGGCGCGCCTGACGGCCATTGGGTACTTTTGGCCGCCCTTCCGGGCCACCCATGAGCGAAGCCATCAAGCACGAGTGCGGCATCGCGCTCATCCGCCTCCGCAAGCCCCTGAGCCACTTCCAGGACAAGTACGGTTCGGCCCTCTACGGCTTGAAGCGGCTCTATCTGCTGATGGAGAAGCAGCATAACCGTGGGCAGGATGGCGCGGGCATCGCAAGCATCAAGATCGATCCGAAGCCCGGCGTCAACTACATCGACCGCGAGCGCAGCACCGATAAGCAGGCCATCCAGAAGATATTCGGGAAGGTTGATCGCGGTTATGCCGAGGCCATCGCTCACGATCCCAATGCCGCTATCGATGCCCAGCGTCTGAAAGACCTCATGCCCTTCGCCGGTGAAGTGCTGTTGGGGCATTTGCGTTATGCCACTTTCGGCAATCAGGGCTTGGAGAATTGCCACCCGCGCCGCCGCCTCAATAACTGGATGACGCGCAACCTGGTGGTGGCCGGCAACTTCAACATGACCAATGTCGATGAGTTGTTCGACCTTCTGGTCTCCATTGGCCAGCATCCGAAGGAGCGCTCCGATACCATGACGGTGCTGGAGAAGATCGGCCACTTCCTCGATTTCGAGAATGAGCGCATCGCCACGGTGCACCGGCAATTGGGCTACACCGAGCGGCAGATCACGCAGAAGATCGCCGAGCAGCTCGATGTAAGGCAGATCCTGGTGAACAGCGCGCTCGATTTCGACGGTGGTTATGCGCTCGCGGGCATGATGGGCCACGGCGATGCTTTCGTGCTGCGCGACCCCAACGGCATCCGCCCGGCCTATTGGTATGCCGATGATGAAGTGGTGGTGGTGGCCAGCGAACGACCCGCGATCCAGACCGCATTCAATGCGCGAACGGAGGAGGTGCGCGAGCTCACGCCGGGCCATGCGCTCATCATCAAGAGAGATGGCAGCTACGCCGAACAGCTCGTGCGCGAGCCACAGGAGAAACGGGCGTGCAGCTTCGAGCGCATCTACTTCAGCCGGGGCAGCGATCGCGATGTGTACCAGGAGCGCTTGGCCTTGGGCCGCAGCGTTTGCCCCGCCATCCTGGACGCGGTTGACCATGATCTGGAGAACACCGTCTTCAGTTTCATCCCCAATACCGCCGAGGTGGCGTGCTATGGCATGCTGAAGGAGATGGAGGACCGCTTGAACGCGATCAAGGAGCAGCGCATCATGGATCTTGGTCCCGCGCCCGACCGTGAGCAAGTGCGGGCCATCCTCGCGTTGCGCCCCCGTCTGGAGAAAGTGGCGATCAAGGATGCCAAGCTGCGCACCTTCATCACCAGCGACGATGCGCGCGACGACATGGTGGCGCACGTTTATGACATCACCTATGGCACGGTGCGCCCCGGCATCGACAGTCTGGTCGTGATCGACGACAGCATCGTGCGCGGCACAACGCTCAAGCAGAGTATCCTCAAGATGCTCGACCGGTTGCAGCCCAAGCGCATCGTGGTGGTGAGCAGCGCGCCGCAGATCCGCTATCCCGACTGCTACGGCATCGACATGGCCAAGCTCGGCGACCTCGCGGCATTCCGCGCGGCCATCGCTTTGTTGAAGGATACCAAGCAGGAGAACATCATCGACGATGTTTACGACCGCGCGCTGGCGCAGGTGAGCCTGCCCTTCGCCGAGCAGCGCAACGTGGTGAAGGCGATCTATTCTCCTTTCAGCGCGCAACAGATCAGCGACAAAATCGCGGAGCAGCTCACGCCAGAAGGCATCAATGCCGAGGTGCGCGTGGTGTACCAGAGCATCGAGGGCCTGCATGCGGCCTGCCCAAACAACAGGGGCGACTGGTACTTCACTGGTGATTACCCGACGCCCGGCGGCAACCGCGTGGTGAACCGTGCCTTCATCAACTACCGCGAAGGCAAGAACGTGCGCGCTTACTAAAGCAACCGAGCGAGATGGCGCCACTCGCTTCACGCCGTCAAGAATCGCGATTACTACGGCGGCTCGCCTTCGATCTCGTGCTGATTTCCATTGGCGCGCTGCTCATGCTGGCGCCTGCACTGGTGAACGGTTTCCCATTCGTGTACTCCGATACGGGCACCTATCTGCGCAGCGCCTTCACCGGCGAGGTTCCTTTCGATCGGCCGTACTGGTACGGTGGCTTCGTTAAGCTCATCAGTGCGAATGGCATCAGCTTGTGGGGCGTTGCTATCGCGCAGGCCGTGCTGTGCGCTTGGTACGTGCTGCGGGTGCAGCGTGCCGTGCTTCCTATGTTCCGTTCGCCATGGCTTTATCTCGGTGTGGTGGGCTTGCTATCTGCCGCTACCGGCGTGGGCTGGTATGCGGGCTTGCTCATTCCGGATGTCTTCACGGGTATCGGACTGCTGGCGATCTTCATGCTGCTGAACCCTTATGCATCAGCGTGGTCACGGGTGCTGGATGCAGCGCTCATCGCGATCGCGTGCTGGTTCCACTCGAGCAACTTGCTGATCCTGCCCTTATCGGGCTTGGTGCTTGTGCTGTTGCATGCACGGCGCGATCGCATACGGCTTGCAGGCATTTGGCTGTCCGCAACGATTGCAGCATGGGGAAGCCTAGCGTTGGCCAATCGTATGCTCGTGGGCGAAGCCTATGTTACGCGCAACGGTCATGTCTTCCTCATGGGGCGCATGCTCGATCTGGGCATGTTGGGTCCCTACCTCGATGAGCACTGCAGCCAGGAAGCGTTCGTTATTTGCCAGTACCGCGATAGCCTTCCGCCGCATAGCCAGGAATTCCTCTGGGGCGGATCGAGTCCCGTGAGCAAGCAAGGTGGATGGGAGGCCACCAAGACGGAGTACGACCGCATCGTGCGCGGATCATTCACGCAGCCGCGCTACCTCTGGTGGCATGTCCGTGGCAGTTCGGCTTCAACGCTTGAGCAACTCGCCACATGGGAGATCTGCCACGCCATGCGGTCCGAATGGTATCGCGTGCCGGATAGCGCACCAAGATTGGCCATCGCCGCATTGGTGCCGCATGATGAGGAGCGCTTCATGGCTGCGCTGCAACAAGGCGGGCGCGGCGAATTGAGCATGCGATGGCCCGATCTCGCCTATCGCATGGTGCTCGCCTTGTCGTTGGTGATCCTGGTTGTTGCGCTATGGCGACGTGAAGAGCATGGCACCGGTGCACGGCGACTGCTCTTATTCGCCATTACTGGCATCGTGATCGGGGCATGGGTGTGCGCGTCCTTGAGCATCGTCGATTCGCGCTACCTGGGCCGCGACTCATGGCTTTTGCCATTTGCAGCGATGCTCTACGTGGCCTCCTCCGTGCGACGGAAGTAGCGGATAGCCGAGCAGCTCAGTCGGCCTCGATCAACTTCCCGCTCCGCTTCAGCTTCTTCAATGTCTTCGCTGGCACATCCAATCGAGCGCCCGCATGCACCATCAGCAACGAGCGCCCTTCGATCGTGATCTTCGATTTGCGCTCGGCGCGCAGCTCCGATCCAGCGAGCAGATGCACCACGCTACCGTGCGACAATCGCAGCTCGCTCTTGCGCTCCAAGGTGACCTTGGCGCCATGCATCACGGTAAGGCGCGTAGGCGGCGCGAAGTATCTGCGGCCGCCCACTTCAGCCATGAGCGCCATGCGCGTAGGTGTGATTGAGCGATCAATGAGCAGGCGCTTGCCGACGGAGAGGATGAGCGATCGCCCTTCGCGACCGCGCAATGGCGGGAGCACGATGCTATCGGCGCACCAGACCGCATGCTCCGTAAGGCGCGTATGGCCTGTGCTCACGCGCACGAGCGCCGCTCCATCGGAGCGCTCTTCCAGCAGCTCGATGCGGATGCCATTGAGTCGAACGGTACGGTTGTCGGGCGGCGTGGCAAGTTTCGTTTCGCGCTTGCTGGCCGACGAGAGCGTGAGCATGCTGGCGGTGGAGGGGTTGGTGCCCATGCCGATCGCACGGGTGCCATTCATGCGCAGCGCATGATCCGGTGATCCGAAGAAGCGCGGGGAATCCGGTCGCTCGCCCTGCTTGGGCAATAGAACGCTAGGCACATAGTGCTCACCGCGGTCAAGGGCCTTGTCGCCATTGCGGTCGAATACCATGAGCTCCAGTTCGCTGTTGCCAGCGAGCGGGTTGGGGCCGATGCGACGGAAGGCCACCGTGGTTCCGCCGAACGGACAGGCATCGCGCAAGGTGTCGGACACCATGAGGTCGAAGTGGCCATTGGCCGTTAACGGGCGCAGGTAGTCGGCGAGCCCGCCGAAGATGTTGGAGCCGGTGCGGTTGTCGTGCGCGAATTGCATCTGCAGGAAGAGGCCGGGCTGCGCCTTGTCAAGACACGGGTTGTTCGAGTCTTCCCAATGGAAGCGATCGGTGAGCGATCCGTTGTTGGAGTAGGTGCGGTGGTTCTCGACCCAGAGCCATTGCGGATGCTCGTCCTGTGGTACGAAGGGCATGCGTATGCGCAGCGCGTCGCCGGTCGAGACGAAATCGCGCAGCACGAATACGCCCGTGTCACCAGCGATGGGGTCGAGATCGCTGTTCACTTGCAGGCCTTGCTGATCGCGCGCTTCAATGCGATGCTTCGCTCCTTCGGGCCGCCAGCCCAAACGATCGCGGTCCCACGCGCAGCAGGAGAGCAGGCTGCTGCTAGCGCCGCCCATCAGGCTCCATCCGCCTTGCACGCAGAGGGTATGGCTCTCGAACTGCGCCGCGTTGCCGCCACCGCTGTGGAAGTTGTTGCCGCCGAGCAGCATGTGATTGTACTCATGCTTGAGTATCTCGAAGGGCAGCGCGTTCATGCCACCGAAACGGCTCTGTGTATCGCTCTCGTAGCCGAAGAGCTTGCCGGGGCTTCCTGGATCGACGCTCCTTGGCCATGCGTGAGGCCGCTGTTGCGCGCGATCACCATCACATGGTCATAGCTGTGCGGACTATCGGGGCCGGACTTCTTGGGCATGCCCGGTTGCCCGCCGCGCTTCCACAGGTCGAAATCAGTGATGCCCAGACCGTGACGCGTGCGCAGCGCGCCCAGCTTATTGGCCTCTTTCACGGCGAGCGCGCCTATGCTGTGCGCATTGCCCAAGGTGGGGTACTCGCTCTCGCGGAGCGTCAGCATCACATCGATATAATCGCCCAGCACGGTGTAGCGCCCCAAGGAGCTCTCGTGGTAGTAACGCGATCCTGCCGAGGTATCCCGCCGAAGGGTGCGGGTCGAAGAGCTCATCGGCCCATTTGGGCAATTGGCCCTTCGGCCAACGATCGCTGCCGTTGGGCTGCGGGTCTCTCGCGGGATTCTGGTCGTACTGCAGCTCGCAGAAGAGCACGAGGATGCGAATGGTTCCGTGCGGTGAGAGGTACCAGCCGTTGCTGCTATGCGGCACATCCAGCGTATCGGCCTGCGCCACCGACAATTGGCAACTGACAGCAACAAACAAGAGGGAAAGCCAGCGCATCAGATTCATCCCGTTGCAACGGGAGCGCCGAAAGTAAGATCAGCCTTTTGGCGCCTTGTACAAGGGCACCGTGCTGCACGGCTCACCGAACATCAAGCTCTTTTGACTACCGGTAGCAGCTTCGCGCTCAACTCCACATAGGCGTTCAGCGGCACAGGCAATTTGCTGCAGCCCTTCACCACCACGCGGGTGTTGCGGTATGGCTCCACATCGAGCTGTTGCACGAAGCGCGTGAACACCGCCCGCTCGAGTTGGGCGGCATCGCCCTGTGTGACGAATGCTGCATGAGGTTGCAGATGCGTAGCCACGAGCATGAAGGCCCAGGTGGGTACGATGGCATCGGCGCTGCAATGAATGCCCACGAACTTGCCTTGGTATTGCGCCCAATCGTGCGTTTTGCAGAAGGCGCGCAGTTCATCCTCTTTCATCGCGATTTCTTGCCATAGCAACGGCTTGAGGTCGAAGACCACACGTTCACCTTGCGGATACAACTCCTCCAGGTCGAGGGTGATGATGCCGGAGGAGGCGACTTTGTTGATGATGGGGTCCACGTCGCTCATGTCTTCGTTTCGTATCCGTTGCGTCGTCGCGTCGTTGCGGTTCTGTCTTCTAAGCGTCTTTGCGCCACTGCGGCTGCATTCACATGAACCCCAACTCCAGCTGCGCGGCCTCGCTCATCATGTTCCTATCCCACGGCGGCTCGAAGGGGATCTCCACCTTAGCGCCGCTCACACCTTGCACGCTGGCCACCTTTTGTTCCACCTCGTTGGGGAGGCTTTCGGCTACCGGGCACGCCGGACTGGTCAAGGTCATCTTGATGTCCACGTGCGCTGAGTCGCTGATGTTCACTTCGTAGATCAGGCCAAGCTCGTAGATGTCCACCGGGATCTCCGGATCGTACACGCTTTTGAGCATGTCGATGACGCGGTCTTCCAGGTGTTTCTTCTCCTCAGGGGTCATGAGATGGAGGGAAAGCAAGTTGGTGGTCTATGGTGCCCATGGTCTTTGGCCGCACCGCACGGTTCGCATGGCCAAAGACCATAGACCTGGACCTCGGACCTGGCAAGAGTTTAGTAGAAATGCCGGACTCCAGGATCCATGCTTTGTGGAGTTGGAAGAGAACGCCAACGCATACCGCTTCATCTGGTCGACCATCGCGCTCAAGCCGTTCGCGCGGTTCGGGCTCAGGTGGGCGCGCAACCCGATCTTATCGATGAACTCCGTGGACGCACCGAGGATCTCCTGCGGAGTGCGGTCGTTGAACACGCGCACCAGCAGGGCCACGATGCCCTTGGTGATCATGGCGTCGCTGTCGGCGGTGAAGTGGATGACCTTTTGATCTGTCACGTCGAGCGGAGTCGAGACGTCGGCGTGCAACCACACCCGGCTCTGGCAGCCGCGCACCAGGTTGTCATCGGTCTTGTGCTCCGGTGCGATAAGCGGCAGGTCCTTGCCCAGCTCGATCAGGTGCTCGTAGCGGTCCTGCCAGTCGGAGAACAAGGCGAACTCGTCCACTACTTCCTGTTGGGCTTGGGTAATAGTCATCGGCGAACTCATTTGACCGGAACAAACGCTTGCTTGGCAAGGTCGAATACGACGTCAGCGTCTTGGTCGTCGATCCGGCGATGAACTTTGACTTGGTGGTCATTCAACCACTCAGGATAGAATACACCGCCCTCATAGGAGCCTTTACCCTCTCCAAGTTCGCGGTCGATGAACCACGTGGTCTCGCCCTTTGAAAAACCGAGACACCAGCGCTCAGCTGCTAGGAGATTGGCGTTCTCGTCTCTCCAATAGTGCATCCGAGCCTCCACCTTGGAATCCGGAGAAGTTGCGCTCGCCGAGATTGAATCCGGAAAATCGATCGGCGGGTTTCCCTCGCGTGATGAGGGATCACCGCACCCGCTTAGAGCAGCGCAGTGGTGCTATAGTCAGCAACGTCTTCATCGCAGCATCTTCACGCCTTTCTTCACTCCAGCCACCAGCGCATCCACCTCCGCGACCGTATTGAAGCACGCGAAGCTCGCCCTCGTCGTTCCGCTCACGCCGAAGCGCTCCATCAGCGGCTGGGTGCAGTGGTGGCCCGTGCGCACAGCGATGCCTTGTTGGTCGAGCAGGGTGCCGAGGTCGTAGTGGTGAACGCCGCCGATCACGAAGCCGATCACGCCCACCTTCTCCTTCGCGGTACCGATGATGCGCAGGCCATCGATGGTGAGCAGCTCTTTGGTTGCGTGCTCCAGTAGCTTGTGTTCATGGGCGGCCATGGCGGCCTTGTCATAATCCTCCATCCAGCGGATGGCCTCACCCAACCCGATGATGCCGGCGATGTGCGGCGTGCCGGCCTCGAACTTGAAGGGCAGCTTGGCGTAGGTCGTCTTCTCGAAGGTGACCACATCGATCATCTCGCCACCGCCCTGCCAGGGGGGCATGCGCTCCAGCAGTTCCTCGCGGCCGTAGAGCACACCCGTGCCCGTGGGACCATAGGCCTTGTGCCCGCTGAAGGCATAGAGGTCGCAGCCGAGGTCCTGCACATCCACGTTCAGATGCGCGATCGCTTGTGCGCCATCCACCACGGTGATGATGCCTTGCTTTCTTGCTTGCGCGATCAGCTCCTTGATCGGGTTGATCGTGCCCAGCGTGTTGCTTACATGCGTAATGGCGAACACCTTCGTCCGCTCAGTGAAGTATTCCGTCGCGTCGTCGCGTCGTCGCGGTTCCAATTCTCCCTCGTCCGTCACCGGGATCACCTTCAGCTTCGCCCCGTATCGCTCGCAGACCATCTGCCAAGGGACGATGTTCGCGTGGTGCTCCATGCCGGATATCAGCACTTCATCGCCATTCTTCAACAGCAATTGGCCCAAGCTGTTCGCCGCAAGGTTGATGCTCGCCGTGGTACCACTGGTGAAGATCACCTCGTGGGCATGTCTGGCGTTGATGTGCCTGCGGATGGTATCGCGCGCTGCTTCCTGCGCCTCGGTGGCCTTGGTGCTCAACGTATGCACCCCGCGATGCACATTGGCGTCAGATCGTGGCGTAGTAGGCGCTCTCGGCCTTGATCACGCGGCGCGGCTTCTGGCTGGTCGCGGCATTGTCGAAGTATACCAGCGGCTTACCATGCACGAGTTCTTTCAGGATCGGGAACTGCGCGCGATCTCCTCCACATTGAACGTGTTGGTGACCGGTGCCGCTTGGGTGCTCACAGCTTCGCGAGTTTGTTGTCGCATCAACGCCGTCAATACCGCCTTCCACGCCTCGTTCTGCACGCGCTCCACCACTTCCGTGATGAAGGCATGCGCCATCAGCTTGCGTGCCTCGGCCTCACTCACCCCGCGGCTGCGCAGGTAGAACAGGCCCTTCTCATCCAGGCGACCGATGGTGCACCCGTGGCTGCACTTCACGTCGTCCGCGAGATCTCCAGCTCGGGCTTGGTGTACACCTTGGCATCGTCGCCCAGCAGGATGTTGGCGTTGCTTTGGTAGGCCCGCGTGCGCTGGGCGTCCTGTTTCACATACACCTTGCCGTTGAACACGCTGGTTCCCTTGCCCGCCACGAGGCCCTTGTACAGCTCGTCGCTGGTGCAGTCCGGCACGTCGTGACCGATGTAGGTATGGTTGTCGCAGTGCGTGGTGCCGTTCAGCAGGTACACGCCGTTCAGTTCGGCATGCGCTTCCGGACCGGCGAGCGAGACCTTCACCTCATTGCGGATCAATGCGCCATCCAGTGTCGTGGTGCTGATGCTGAAATAACCTTTCGCGGCTACACGCACCCCTCGAAGCTGATGTTCGCTGGTCCGTTGACCTCGTGCCGCAGTTTGTGGATCATGAGGCGCGCGCCTTCGCCCACCACGCACTCGCGCACGCTGTTAACGAAAGCCTCGGGCGTATCGAGGGCGATATGTTCAATAATGACCTCTGCCTCTGAGCCTTCTTGCAGAATGAACAGATCACGCGGTTGGATCAGCTGGCGCTCCCTCGTGGTGATGTGCAGTACATGGATCGGCTTCTCCACCTTCACGCCCTTGGTCACCAGCAGGATCAGGCCGTCGGTGGGGGCGGCGGTGTTCATGGCAGTGAAGAGGCGCTCGCTGGTGGGTGCCAGCGTTCCGTAGTGCTCCTTCACCGGGCCATGCGAAAGGTGGTGCTTCAGGCTGTCGATGACGACACCCTTCTGGTCTTTCAGATCATCGCTCAGGTCAGCTCGGAAGTGGCCGTTCACGAAGACCACGCGCGTGGTATCGAAGGGAAGGCGGGCAGGCAGGGCCGGTGTCGCTTCGCCATTCGGTGCAGCATACGGCTGGTTGAACAGCTTGCCCACGCGGGTGTACTTCCACGCCTCGGTCTTGCTGGTAGGAACTGGCAGCGCGTGTACCTGGGCCATGGCCTCGGCGGCGCCGGGCCAGGTGCTGGCCTGCAACAACGGCAACACCGTTGTCTTGGGGTCTGTCATAGTTGCGGTGTTCATCGCCAGGTATTCGTCATCCTGTCGACCCGGAGGGTCGACGTTGCCGGAGAATGGCATTTCATCATCTGATCGTCTGATCTTCTCATCATCTGATCACGCTATCTCCTTCACCCAATCATACCCCTTCGCCTCTAGCTCCAGCGCCAGTTCTTTCGGTCCGCTCTTGATGATGCGGCCATCGGCCATCACGTGTACCACGTCGGGCACGATGTAGTCGAGGAGGCGCTGGTAGTGCGTCACCACGATGAAGGCGTTGTTCTTCGAACGCAGCTTGTTCACCCCACCGGCCACGATGCGCAGCGCGTCGATATCCAAGCCGCTATCAGTCTCGTCGAGGATGCCGAGCTTGGGTTCCAGCATCGCCATCTGGAAGATCTCGTTGCGCTTCTTCTCGCCGCCGCTGAATCCCACGTTGAGATTCCGGTTCATCAGGTCGGCGTCCATCTCCACCAGCTTGGCGCGTTCGCGGACCAGCGTCAGGAAATCCTTGCCGCCGAGTTCTGCGAGACCGTTGGCCTTGCGGGTCTCGTTCAGCGCGGTGCGCAGGAAGTTCATGTTGCTCACCCGGGATCTCCACCGGATACTGGAACGCGAGGAAGATGCCTTTCCAGGCGCGTTCCTCCGGGGCCAGTTCCAGCAGGTCTTCGCCGAGGTAGGTCACGGAGCCTTCCGTCACCTCGTACTCTTCGCGCCCCGCCAGCACATTGGCCAGGGTGCTCTTGCCTGAGCCGTTCGGACCCATGATCGCATGGACCTCTCCGGGTTTGACCTCAAGGTTCAGTCCCTTGAGAATATCCTTGCCCTCGATGCGGGCGTGCAGGTTCGTGATCTTCAGCATGTTCAGTTTGCAGTGCTAGAGGTCCATTCGACCTTTTTGAGAAGGTCCTTTGCTTGCTTAAGTGCAGCCTTGTAGTGGAAGTCGGTGATGGTGAACACCAACAGCTTGTCGCCGATTTCTCGACAGTAGGAGATGCGGTTCATCTTTTCTTCAGGAGCCGTCCAAACGAAGGTGCCTTGCATGAGAAACTCTTTTCCACCTATGGTTGATGTGGGTCGGACCTCCGAGAACTCCCACCAAGGAAAGCGGGAGGAATCAGTAGAGACCATCTCTTCAGTGTGCTTGAAGTACTCAGTTGCATTGCCAACAACGGAAAGGTCCCTCCGTAATAATTCCAATGACTGAATGCAGTGAGTCTGTGCACCAGTAGTTTCAATGGCAAGAAGATGAGTAAACTTGTATGGTATTTCACTTCGCCCTTCGATCGAACTATCGAGGACAGCGTTCCATCCGGGGTCATTGTAGTAGCGCCCTCCCGATACAGTATCCCATTCCGGAGGAAGCTCTAAGCTGAATCCAAGCACGTCATTGGAGTAGTGCCTTCCAGTGAACACGCCACGCGGATCCACAGTTGGTTGTGCTCCTCCACAGGCGAGGAGAATCAGCGGGAAAGCCACTATGACAAAGCCTTGGCTCATCCAACACTTCCTTCAAGTGACACTGCCAACAGCTTCGCGCCTCCACAGCAAATTCCATCGGAAGCTGATTGAGGACTTCTTTGCAATACCCATTCACGATCAACGAAACTGCCTTCTCCGTTTCGATGCCCCGTTGATTGAGGTAGAAGATCTGGTCCTCGCCGATCTTGCTCGTGGTGGCCTCGTGCTCCACCATCGCGCTCGGGTTCTCGCTTTCGATGTACGGGAAGGTGTGCGCGCCGCAGCGGTCTCCGAGCAGCAGCGAATCGCACTGGCTGAAGTTGCGCGCGCCCTTGGCACCCCGGCCGATCTTCACCAGCCCGCGGTAGCCGTTGTTGCCGAGGCCGGCGCTGATGCCCTTGCTCACGATGGTGCTCCTGGAGCCCTTGCCGATGTGGACCATCTTGGTGCCGGTGTCGGCCTGCTGGCGGTTGTTGGTCACGGCCACGCTGTAGAACTCGCCGATGCTGTTGTCGCCCTTCAGCACGCAACTGGGGTACTTCCACGTGATGGCACTGCCCGTCTCCACCTGCGTCCAACCTGATTTGCTCGCTCGCCGAGGCAAAGGCCGCGCTTGGTGACGAAGTTGTAGATGCAGCCCTTGCCTTCCTTATCGCCGGGGTACCAGTTCTGGACGGTGCTGTACTTGATCTCGGCGTCCTTCAGCGCCACCAGTTCCACCACGGCGGCGTGCAGCTGGTGCTCGTCGCGGATCGGTGCGGTGCAGCCTTCGAGGTAGCTCACGTACGCACCCTCGTCGGCGATCAGCAGCGTGCGCTCGAACTGGCCGGTCATGGCCTCGTTGATGCGGAAGTAGGTGCTGAGCTCCATGGGGCAGCGCACGCCCGGCGGGATGTAGCAGAAGCTGCCGTCGCTGAACACGGCGCTGTTGAGCGCGGCGAAATAGTTGTCGGTGCGGGGCACCACACTGCCGATGTACTTCTTCACCAGCTCGGGATGCTCGTGCACGGCCTCGCTGAACGCGCAGAAGATGATGCCCTTCTCTTTCAGTGTTTCGCGGAAGGTGGTCTTCACGCTCACGCTGTCGAACACCACGTCCACCGCCACGCCCACCAGGCGCTTCTGTTCCTCGAGTGAGATGCCCAGCTTCTCGAAGGTCTTCACCAATTCGGGGTCGGCTTCGTCGAGGCTGTTGAGCTGCGGCTTCTTCTTCGGCGCGCTGTAGTAGTACGCGTTCTGGTAATCGATCTTCGGGTAGTGGATGTGCGCCCACTCAGGCTCTTCCATTTTCTGCCACAGGCGGAAGGCTTCGAGCCTCCACTCCAGCATCCACTCGGGCTCGTTCTTCTTGGCGCTGATGAAACGCACGATGCCTTCATTCAGGCCCTTCTCGGCTTTCTCGCTCTCGATGTCCGTGACGAAACCGTAGGCGTATTCCTTTTCGGTGACCTCGCGGAGGATATCGTCGGTGTCTTGTGCCATGTTTCGGTTGGCTATACATGGTAGGTCGACCCGGAGGGTCGACCGCTACGGGTGCGTATCGGGGATGTCGGCGCCATACTCAGATGCTGAAGCTCTCCCCACACCCGCAGGTCCGGTTCGCGTTGGGGTTAATGAATTGGAAACCCTTGCCGTTGAGGCCGCCGCTGAAATCGAGGGTGGTGCCCAGCAGGTACAGCAGGCTCTTCTTGTCCACGACGACTTTGACACCGTTGTCCTCGAAGACCTTGTCGCCGTCCTTCATCTGATCGTCGAAGACGAGGTCGTACATGAGGCCGGAGCAGCCGCCGCCCTTCACGCCCACGCGCACGAAGTGGTTGGGGCCGCGGCCCTCTTCGCCGAGGAGCTTGGTGACTTCGGCCTTGGCGGGTTCGGAGACTTTAATCATGGGTTCCTGTTGTTTAGAAACGGTCTAAACAGGCTTCGGAGGCAAATGTAGGCGCTGGGCTTGCGCTGGCACAGGGTGAACAACGAGGCGGATAGGAGGTTCGGGTACCGGAGCAGAATGCCGGACGCGCTACATTATTGGCCACAAGATCGACGGGATATGCGTCAGCCCGCCAGGGATAGCAGCCCCGGCTCGTAGGCCGGGGCAGGCTCAGCGGATAGCCCGGCCGGCGGCCAAACACTGATCCTGATTCAACACACCCGGACGTCGACCCTCTGGGTCGACACGACCTAACGCCAATAGAAGAATGAAAATGCAGAATGTAAAATGATGAATGGCGAATGAAGGACAGCCAGCGCACCATCCTCCACCTCGACCTCGACAGCTTCTTCGTGAGCGTTGAGCGATTGACGATCCCGAACTGAACGGCAAGCCGATCCTGATCGGCGCCGACAGCGATCGCGGCGTGGTGGCCAGTTGCAGTTACGAGGCGCGCAAGTATGGCGTGCGCAGCGCGATGCCCATGCGCATGGCGAAGCAGCTGTGCCCGGAAGCGATCATCATGCGCGGCAACAGCGGCGCGTACATGAAGAAGAGCGACGAGGTGACGGAGATCATCCGCGAGCAGGTGCCGCTGTTCGAGAAGACGAGCGTCGATGAATTCTACGTGGACTTCAGCGGCACGGAGAAATTCTTCGGCGCGATGAAACTGGCCACGGAGCTGAAGAAGTACATCGAGAAGGAGACGGGCCTGCCGAACAGCTTCGGTCTCTCAATCAACAAGACGGTGAGCAAGGTGGCCACCGACGATGCGAAGCCCAACGGGCAGAAGCAAGTGGAGCGCGGCACGGAGAAGCCCTACCTGGCGCCGAAGCCCAGCGGAGGCCATACCCGGCGTGGGCGAGAAGACGGCGCACCTGCTGCGCAGCATGGGCGTGATGAAGACGCCACGATGCAGGAGCTGCCGATCGATCTGATGCAGCGCTTGCTGGGCGAGCATGGCCCCACGTTATGGCGCAAGGCGAACGGCATCGATGACAGCCCCGTGATCGGCGTGGCACGAGCGCAGAGCATCGGCACGGAACGCACCTTCAGGCGCGACACCATCGATGTGGTGAAACTGCGCGGCATGCTCACCGCCATGGCCGAGAGCCTCGCCTTCCAATTGCGCAAAGGGCAGAAGCTCACGAGCTGCGTGGCCGTTAAGGTGCGCTACGCCGATTTCGAGACGCACACGCAGCAGCTGCGCATCGGCTACACGGCGTGCGATCACATCATCCTGCCGGTGATCCACGAACTCTTCCGCAAGCTGTACGATCGCAGGCAGCGCATCCGCTTGATCGGCGTGCGCTTCAGTCATCTTGTAGGCGGCGGCCACCAGATGGATGCCTTCACCGACACCGAGGAAGCGATGAACCTCTACCAAGCGATGGACAGCGCAAGCGCTTCGGCGACCGCACGGTGATGCGCGCGGCAGGCATGGATGCGCGCAGCATCAGAAGGATGGATAACCCCTTCGATGGGCAGGGCGCCGGTGCTGTTGGCGAATAGGAGGAGCTGAGGCTCGCCTCACTCCACCACCACCCGCACCGCTTCTCCTCCTTCAATCCGCAAGAGGTAAAGCCCCGGCGCAAGCCCTTCCACATCCACCGCATTCCGGCCCCGCTCGCAGAACGAAGCCGATCACCTGCTGCCCTGAGGCGTTCAGCAGCATTGCTTGTGTTGCAGCGCCCGCATGATTGATGAAGAGGACTGATGAGGCCGGGATCGGGAAGGCTCGCAACGAAGACGCAGTTGCTTCCTCCACGCTGGTATTGAGCACCACCAGCACCGTGTCCGTGCTCCATGTGCAGCCGAAGGCATCGGTCACGATCGCGTGGTAGTCTCCTGTTTGCGTGGCGATGGTGGAAGCGCTATCGCCCACCCATGTGCTCCCGTTGAAGTGCCACTGCCACGCCGTGCCGCCGGTGGTCCAGAGTGAATCGTTCAGCAGTTGCACCGTGTAGCCTGGGTGAACGCGCTCTTCGATGTACACGGTGTCGATGATGACCTGTCCGTTCGCGTCGGTCACTTCAACGATGTACAGGCCAGGGCAAAGGCCAACGAGTTCCGGCTCCGTTGAGCCCGTGTTCCACAGGTAGGTGAAGGGCGAGGTGCCGTTCATGAAGGGCGTGATCGCGCCATTGCACGTGCCGGGGCACACATCCGCGGCGATCGCGCTCACATCGAAGGTGGTGTCCGTTGCGGAGACCATCATCGCATCGCCGTTCGACACATCGTCGATGGTGGTGCTGCCGTAGGTGACCAGGCCCCAGTAGTACCCGCCGAAGTACAATTGGTGCGGTGGAGCGGCTTGCCGATGAATGCAGAGCGGAACGTCGCGCTGAAAGCCACCGGCCCTTTGCGCCCAGACCACATCGCCCTCGCCATCCATCTTCATGATCGCGATGTCCTCGCCGCCGATGCTGGTGAGCGAGGTGCCGAAGTAGTCCACCGTGTTCGAGAACTGAACGGCCACGTACACGTTGCCTAATCCATCCGCAGCAGCCCTCCAGCCCAGGTCGCGTTGCGCAGAACCGGTGCTCTTGCCCCATTGGTAGTTGCCATCCGCATCGAACTTCATGATCATGAGATCATCGTTGCTGCTCGCAGAAATGAGGGTGTCATCGGGCAGGAACATGCTGCCCCACAACCTGCCGACCATGAACACATTGCCCAGAGTGTCGGCCGTGATGCCCATGCCCTCGTGGTCGCCGGAGGCGTAGCTGTTCGCCCATAGCGCATTGCCATCGAGGTCGCAGGCCAGCACGAAGGCCTTGCCCGTGTTCGATGTTGTCGAGATCGGCAGACCATCGAACTCACCGATGGCGAAACCGAATTGCCCGGTGATGAACAACCGATCACCTGCCACCGAGATGCCTCGGCTCGACTTTGTTTGCCCGATGCCCGTGCTGAGCTTGGCCCAATTCAACGTGCCGGTGCTGTCGTAGCTCGCCACGAAGATTTGACGTTGGCCGTTGCTCGCGAGCTGGAGCGGATCGAAACGCACCGTGAAGCCTCCGACGAATCCTGTGATGAACACATCGCCTTCAGCAGAGACGGCGATGCCTCGTGCTTCATCATTGGAACTGCTGCCTGCGCGGCGTGCCCACAGGCAGGTGCCATCCACATCGTATCGTGCAACGAAGATGTCATCGCCGACATAGGAGCCCAAGGTGATGCCGTCGCCGAAATTCGCGGTGCCATTGTAGCTGCCTGTGATGTAGATGCGATCCACCGCGTCGATCGCGATGTCGTAGGCCAAGGCATCATCGAAGGTGACCAGCACACTGCGGACCCATAGGCAATTGCCGGAGGCATCGTACTTCGCCAATACGCCGGCTGTGTTGCTGCCCGTAGTGATGGTGCCGCACCCGAATTGGGATGTTCCCCGCACGCTGCCCGCCCAATAGACATTGCCCTGGCTGTCGGTGGCGATACCGTAACACTGATCCACGTTGCTGCCGTCGCCGGCACTTACGGCCCAGTTCCATTGCTGGGCTCCGACGCGAGTGAATGTGGCAATCGTGAGAACAAGGAGAAGTTGACGCATGGTGGCGAAAGTAGAGTTCCGATGATGCGACCCTCACGACTGGCCGTCCGGACAAGTCTCGCATTCAACCGCTCATGTGATCGGGGCGTTCTCTTTTGGGTCATTCGGCATTTTCGCAGGGAATCAACACCGAACTCCGCATGGAACTCGTCATCTCCGGCCTGAGCAAGACCTACGCGAACGGCGTGAAGGCTTTGGATAACGTGAGCCTCACCATCCCCACGGGCATGTTCGGGCTGTTGGGGCCCAACGGAGCAGGCAAGAGCACACTCATGCGCATACTCGCCACGTTGCAGGAAGCGGACAGCGGCAGAGCGATGCTCGGCGATATCGATGTGCTGAAGCAGCAGCAGGAGGTGCGCAAGGTGCTGGGCTACCTGCCGCAGGAGTTCGGGGTGTATCCGCGTGTGAGCGCCTACGAAATGCTCGATCATATCGCCCTGCTGAAAGGCGTGGTGAATAGTCGGGAACGAAAGGAACTGGTTGAAGCATTGCTGAACAGGGTGAACCTATGGGAGCACCGCAACCGGCGTATCGCAGGCTTCAGCGGCGGCATGAAGCAACGATTCGGTATCGCGCAATCGCTGATCGGCGAGCCCAAGCTCATCATTGTGGATGAACCAACGGCGGGCCTTGATCCCGGCGAGCGCAACCGTTTCTACAACCTGCTCACGGAGATCGGCGAGAACGTCGTGGTGATCCTCAGCACGCACATCGTGCAGGATGTGCTGGAGCTGTGCGGGAACATGGCGATCATCAACAAGGGCGTCTTGCTCTTCGCCGGAGCGCCGAACGATGCGTTGGCATCCATGCGCGGCAAGGTGTGGGAAAAGGCGATCAGCAAGCATGAGTTGGAGCAATACGCCAACAGCCATGCCCTGATCAGCAACAAACTCGTTGCTGGCCGACCGATCATTCACGTGTTGAGCGCCGGCGATCCAGGCAATGGATTCGTGAGCACGGAGCCGAGCTTGGAGGACGTGTTCTTCGGCGCAATTCACGCGAACCAAGCTCACGTCGCGGGATGATCCTTCGCCTCATCTTCTTTGAACTGCGGTTCTGGTTCCGCCAGCCGCTGCTTTGGGTATTCCTCGGGCTTGCGTTCGCCTTCGCATGCGCGCTGGCTGTGTTCGAGAGCGGAGGTGTGGGCAGCCCAGGGATGGTGCATGTGAACTCGCCACGTCATGTATTCGAGCTGTACGCCAACCTGGCCTTCCTCTGGCTGCCCATGGTCACGGCATTCGTGAACGCGACGGCAATTCGGGACTTCGCTCATCGCACGTCGGACATCGTGTTCAGCACGGTGGTCACACGTCGGCAATATCTGCTCGGTCGCTTTCTCGGTAGCACGTTGGTGGCGCTCATCCCCACGATGGGTATTTCGGCGGGATTGGTTGCGGGCAGTTGGATCCCGTACGGAGATGCCATTCGCTTCGGGCCGAACAACTGGGTGGTACACGCGCAGGCATTCCTGTGGTTCGCGGTGAGCAGTATCGCCTTCCAGAGCGCGGTGATGTTCGCGGTGGCCACGTTCGTGCGTTCCTCAGCGGCGGCGTTCGTCACCTCCATCGCATTGGTGGTGCTCAATGTGATGGCGACGGCTTACGCCACCGAGGTGGATAATACATGGCTCGCTTCGTTGCTCGATCCTTTCGGTGTGAAGGCTTTGGACGAGGTGACACGCTATTGGAGCGTGCATGACAGCAACACGTCTCTGTTGCCAGTTGTCGGGACATTGACCGTGAATCGCTTGCTCTGGCTGGCCATTGGGGCAATCGTTTTCGTCTTGGGGTATTGGCGGTTCTCGTTCACTGAACGCAGGTCCAGCGCCCGACCCGTTGCCGATGGGCAGGATGGTGGGCGGATGAATACCGAGCTTCCGGTCGTCAGTCTTTCGCACGCAGGTTCTTCGCGTTGGAGGCGTTTCGGCCGACTGATGCGATCAGATCTCGGGAGCATCTACCGATCCCCGGTGTTCTGGATCATTGTCGGGCTGGGTCTGCTCATGTGCGCGGTCGCATTAAGCGAAGTGAACCAGGCATTCGGGAATCGCTCGTGGCCGGTCACCTACAATGTCACGGAGTTGTTGCGGGGCTTGTCCATGCTCTTCATCGTAGTGATCATCACCTACTACAGTGGTGAATTGTACTGGCGCGACCGCGACATGGGCCTTGATGGGATCGCGCATGCGCTACCGGTGCGCTCACGCTGGAGGGTGCTGGCGCACTTGACAACCGTGCTCCTTATCGGCGGCTTCGTGCTCGTGCTGATGTCCTTCGCGGGCATGTGCACACAGTTGGCCATGGGATATACACGCCTGCAGCTCTGGCTCTATTTCGCCTCGTTCATCGGCCCGGGACTGGTTGCGTTCGCCTTCTGGTCCTTGCTCGCGCTCGCCATTCAGATGTTGGTGCATCACAAGTACGCGGGCTTCGGGCTCTTCATCGTGCTCTTCGCGGTGAACGCGCTCATCTGGCGGTTCCTCAAGGTGGAGTCGAACCTCGTTGTGCTCTATGGTTCGCCAAGGCTGTGGTATTCTGACATGAACGGCTTCGGACCCTTCCTCGCGCCATGGTTGTTCTTCAAGACCTATTGGCTGGCGTTCGCGAGCGTGCTGTTCTTCGCGGCTGCTCTTTTTCTGGTAAGAGGAGGAGAGACGACTTGGCGCTGGCGCGCGCGTATCGCTGGAGGAAGATTGCGTAGGTCATGGCTGGCGGGTGCGGGTCTGCTGGGCGTCTGGTTCGTGCTCTTCTGTTTCGGTTACTACAACACACGGATCTTGAATGAATCGCACACACGCCAGGACACGGAAGCGCTGCAAGTGGAATACGAGCGCGCGTACAAACCGTTGGCGAACACGGCGCTCCCGCACATCACGGCGGTTGACATCTCCATCGACCTCGAACCCGGGGCACGTGCCATCAGCTACCATGCTGATCTGACGCTCACCAACAAGGGACCGCGTTCGGTGGATACGCTTTGGTTCGGCCTACCCGATCGGATGAAGTTGCGATTCGAGATACCAGGGGCGAAGGATGTCCTGAACGACACGGCGCGATACGTTCGGATGTTCCGCCTCGGAAAGCCATTGGCTCCAGGGGATTCCGTCCGCATCGGCATTGCTTCGGAATGGCAACAACGAGGCTTCGGCAACGATGCGGACTTCTTGGAGTTCGTCGAGAACGGCACCTTCATCAACAACGGTGATCTGCTGCCCTCCATCGGTTACCAGGCTGAGGTGGAACTCACCGATCCGGGTGCGCGCCGCAAGCGCGGATTACCGCCGAACCGACGCATGGACGCATTAAGCGATCTGCCTGAAGCGCGGCGTTTCTCCGCAGTGATGCCTTACGCCGATCACATCCGGTTCGCCTGCACGATCAGCACCGCTCCGGACCAGGTCGCGATCGCACCGGGAGAGCTCAAGCGCGAGTGGAAGGAGGGCGGTAAACGTTGGTTCCGCTATGAGTGCGCCACGCCGATTTTCAACTTCTGGTCAGTGCTGAGCGCGCGGTACGAGGTTTCGAAGGAGGTGGCCAACGGCGTGACATTGGAAGTGTACCATCATCCGGAGCATGGTGCAAACGTGCAGCGGATGACGAAGGCCATGCGCGATGCGATCGGTTATGCATCGACCAACTTCTCGCCCTACCAGCACAATGTGGCACGCATCATCGAGTTCCCGCGCTACCGCAGCTTCGCTCAATCGTTCCCGGGCACCATGCCTTACAGCGAGGCCATCGGCTTCATCACCGACCTGCGCGATACGGCCCGCATCGATATGGTTTACTATGTGGTGGCTCACGAGGTGGCGCACCAATGGTGGGGCCATCAAGTGCTGGGTCCGCGCATGCAAGGCAGCACCATGATGAACGAGAGCATGGCGCAATACACCGCGCTCATGGTGCTGGAGAAGGAGTACGGTCGTCCGGCCATGCGGAAGTTCCTCAAGTACGAACGCGACACCTACCTGCGCGGGCGCGGCAAGGAGGGAATCGGTGAAGAGCCGCTGATGAAAGTGGAGAACCAGCAGCACATCCACTACAGCAAGGGAAGCGTGGTGATGTATGGCCTGCGGGTGTACATTGGCGAAGAGCGTGTCAATGCTGCCTGCCGCGCCTTCATCGACTCGTTCGCTTTCAAGGGAGCGCCGTATCCCACCACGCTGGATCTGTATCGTTCACTCGAGGCAGTTACACCAGATAGCCTTCGCTACCTATTGGAGGATGGCCTGAAGCACATCACCTTCTACCGCAATGCGTTGACTTCCGCCAAGTCCGAACGGAACGCCGATGGTTCTTGGACGGTGGACGCTACAATCACCTGCGCCAAGCTCCACGCAGATTCGTTGGGCAAAGAGACCGAAGTGCCGATGGACGACTGGCTGGATGTGGCCGTGGAATATGAGGGAGGAGAGGTGATGCAATGCGTGCGGTTGCACTCTGGGGAGAATGCGTTGCGCATGACCGTGCCGCGGAAGCCCAAAGCTGTAGCGATGGATCCCGA
Source organism: Flavobacteriales bacterium (assembly GCA_016713865.1). Lineage (GTDB taxonomy): Bacteria > Bacteroidota > Bacteroidia > Flavobacteriales_F > PHOS-HE28 > PHOS-HE28. The sequence goes on from JADJOG010000011.1 coordinate 52,769, forward strand.
TCACCTGTTCTTTGATCGGGAAGCGGAGGATGATCGGCTAAAAGTGGACTGATTCTCATTTCTCCCCATACCTCGGATCCGCCTACCACGGCATGCTTGCCCATGCTGATGGTGCGCAGCGCCTTCACTCCGACAACTTGCTCCACTACGCTTCGCACGCCGAAAAGTCATTCATGCACCAGTCGCTCGCACCTTGCTCAAGGCGATTCTTACAGGCGCACGATTGGCGCACGCAGAACGCGGTCGCCGGTCGTAAGGGTGAGCACGTAGCTGCCTGCGGGAAGCCCTGAAAGATCCAGCATCCTTGTATGGTCGCCAGCCTGAAAGCGAGCTTCGGACAGGAGGGTTTGCACCAGGGCTCCACTCGCATCGTACAGCTGCATGGATACAGCTTCAGCTCGGTTAAGGCTGAAGGCGAAGGTCGTCTCGTCAGCTGTTGGATTTGGGTAAAGAAGGATTGGAGGCGTGACGAACTCTTTATCGGACACGGCAACCGTCAACTCGTTCAGCAGTCGGCACACAACGAGGGTCCGGGTGTTATTCACGCGGCCATAACCGCCTAGCAAGAGCTTGCCATCTGGTTGCAGAGCGGCGCAAAACGCACCGCTGTTATTCCCCGGCAGGGTGAAGGAGCCTGCATTCCCGAAGGCGGCGTCCGGATTTCCATTCGTGGTGTAACGAAGCGCGCGGAACTGGCCGTTCTCATTCGTGCCCACGAGAACCAGCCGGTCATCTGGCTGCGCGAGCACTACTGCCGGCTTACTGTCGCAGCATTGCGGAAAGATGAATGTGCTCACCAATCCGAGGAAGCCGAACGTGGGATCGAATGCTCCCTCGCTGGAAACGCGGAGCATCTCCATACCACCGCCGTTCTCATTCACGTTGCCGATCACGATGTTGCCGTTGGATTGCATGTCGAGGGAATACGCGATACCCTCGAAGCCATTGAGGTTGGCGTAACCGGCGTTGCCGAATGTTGCATCCAGCGTTCCGTTGGATGCGAATCTGGCGAGCAAGGCGAGTTGGACACCGTCGATGGAAGTTCCTGCTTGAGCAGGCGCCCATCGTTAAGCACCCCATTGGCAAGCGCAGCCGCCGGTCCGGGGCTCGGTGTGGCGTATGTTCTGCCGTTCGTGCCGAACCCGCTCGCATCCAAGTCCCCATTCGGGAGGTAGCGCGCCAGCAGGATCTTCTCGAATACGCTCTCATCACCGGTACCCGCGATCAGGATGCGGCCATTAGGCAGGATGCTCACCGCATTGGCGTACTCTCTGGTTGGCGTTCCTGGTTGCGAGAAATCCGTGACCACGAATCCGTTGTTCCCGAAGTCGGTATCCAATGTCCAGTCGGTATTGACCCTGAATAACAGGATGTCTTCAGCGAAGGGGTCTCCAAGCGGGGCTGGAAGAGCCCGCAACGACGATCTTCCCATCATCCTGCAGCGCCACCGAGTTGGCGATATCGCTCGGTCATCGGCGCCGAAGTAGTCAGGTTCAGCACCTCGCCATCGGATGTCAGCTCCATGCAGGCCACCTGCTTGTCCTGCTCGCCAGAGAGCGGTAGCTAGCGTTCCGACCAGAATGATGTTACCGTTCGGTCGCAGCACCATGGTCGTGCCTTGCATGCTGTTGAATGGGTGCGACACGTTAACGACACCATTCAGGCCGAAGTCCGGATCTAGTATTCCTGACTGCGCTTGAACCGTTGCGCCGATGAGCAGGCACAACAGAATGCTGGGTAGTGTTCGAGTGGTCATGGCGTTGATGTTGTGGCCGCAATGCTAGTGGAGCCTTTCACCTTGCATCAGGTAACCTTTGTTCCATCGGCTCGCTCATGTTGCTCATTGAGCGCACCGGAGCCTTATGCGCGCTCTGGATGGAACATTTGTTATGCGGATGCGGATCTGCGTGACCCGTGTGCTGACTGGTGATGCCGTTATGCTTCATGCAGTGCTTGCTCATGGCAATGGGCGAATAGGGAGGCCTGCGTCACATGGCGCCGAAGCGTGTGTCATCGACTACTTCTCCCCATACCTCGGATCAGCCTTCCACGGCAGCTTCTCCATGCTGATGGTGCGCAGCGCGCAATGCCCGAACTCCTCTTCCACCACGCCGATCAAGCGGTACACGCCACGGCCACGGAACGGGTAGCGCGCCGCCACGGAAGGGAACTGCGTGCTGTCCCAGAAATCGCCAGCGGGATCGATGAAGGAGCCGAAGCTCATGTAATCGCCGCGACTGGTGGTGGTGGTCTTCACGTGGATCATGTAGCCGAGCATCTGAACTTGTTTGCCGATGTGCTTCTCCATGTCGCGCTTGAGGATGAAGGGATGTGAAGAGGCGACTGGTGAATGGTCATTGGTGAATGGAGGTCCGCCGTGCTCAGCCCATTCGCCATTCACCAATGACCATTCACCGCACTCCACCAACGCGAACGGATCGCACAACGGAAAGCCCAGCAGGTCCAGCTCGTCGTAGGCATCGGCCAGGGGATGGTGATGCAGGTCGGGCAGCGTGGGCTCTTCCACCTTCGTGATGAAGAGGTCACCATCGGCGGTGACGCGCGCGGGCTTGTGCAGCAGGGTGAGGTCCCACAGCAATTGCGGCTTGCTCTTGCCGGTGAAGCGCAATGCCCCCACACGGATGAGGATGCGCGCTTGCTCCACATGCAAAGGCACGCGCTTCAGCAAGTCTTGCAGATCGACGAAGGGTCCGTTGCGGCGGCGCTCGTTCAGGACCAGCTGCGCGGTCTCGCTCTCGAGGCTCTTGATGTTGCCTAGGCCCAGGAAGATGCAGGTTGCGTGTTGACGCGTTGATGTGTTGCGTGTTGGTGTTCCCGTTCTCTGATTCTCTCATCCTCTGATTTTGATGCACTGAGCAGCACAACTCTTCACTGGTATTCACGCACGGCGCTTCGACCATCGCTCCCGCGCGCTTCGCCTCATGCAGGTAGAATTCAGTTCTGTAGAAGCCGCCGAAGTTGTTCGCCACGCCCACGAGGAACTCCAACGGATGGTGCGCCTTCAGGTAGAGGCTCTGGTAGCTCTCCACCGCATAGCTGGCGCTGTGGCCCTTCGCGAAGCTGAAGCTGGCGAAGCTCTGGATCTGCCGCCACACCTCTTCGGCCTCGCCCGGCGGATAGCCCATGCGCTTGCAATTGGTGAAGAACTTCTGCTCCACCACCTTGAACTCCGGCCGGTCGCGGTAACGGATGTTCATGCCGCGCCGCACCGTGTCCGAGTCCTCCAGATCGAGCCCGCCGTAGAGATGCACCACGCGGATCACGTCCTCCTGGTACACCATCACGCCGTAGGTCTCGGGCATGATCTCCAAAAGGCGCTTAGGCGCCAGTTTGCGCCGCTCGGGATCGTTGTGGCGCAGCAGGTACTCGCGCATCATGCCGCTCTCCGCAACACCGGGGCGAATGATGCTGCTCGCCGCTACCAGTCCGAGATAATCTTCCACCTTCAGCTTCTTCAGCAGCATGCGCATGGCCGGGCTCTCCACATAGAAGCAGCCGATCGTATTGCCCGTGCGCAGCAGTTCCTTGATCGCGGGATCCTCCTTGAAGCGCGGGATGTCGTGGATGTCAACCGCTTCGCGGAAGTCACAAGTCACAAGATCCAAGTCACAAGTCTCAAGTGAGCTGCCTTCCGGCCTTAAGTCTTGAGTCTTGTGACTTGTGTCTTGAGTCTTGTTCACCAACTCCACCGCGTCTCGTATGTGCCCCAGCCCGCGCTGGCTCAGCAGATCGAACTTGTGCAGGCCCAGGTCCTCGCATTCCAGCATGCTGATCTGCGTCACCGGAAAGCCTTTCGGCGGACGGAACAGCGCGGTGAAGTGCGCCACAGGCTTCTCCGTGATCACAATGCCGCCAGCGTGGATGCCCAAGTGATGCGGCATGCCGATCAAGCGCTGGCCATAGCGGATCACCGCTTGCGCCACCTTGTCCAACTCGCCGCTCTTCGCATGCGCGCTCGGACGACCACGTGAGTAGTAACCGTGATCGCCTTCGCTAAGCGCATCGATCTCCGCCGGCGGAAGTCCCACCGCTTTGCCTAGCTCGCGTATGGCGCCGCGCCATTGGAAGGTGGTGTACGTGGCGATCTGCGCGGCGTGGATCCCGCCCGGTCTTCCATCCGCAGCATTGTACTTCGCGAACACATAGCGGTACACCTCGTCGCGGTCCTTCCAACTGAAATCGATGTCGAAGTCGGGCGGCTTCTTGCGCGCGGGGTTGATGAAGCGCTCGAAGTAGAGGTCGAGCTCCATCGGGTCCACATCGGTGATGCGCAGGCAATAGGCCACCAGGCTGTTGGCGCCGCTGCCGCGCCCCACGTGGAAGAAACCTCGGCGGCGCGCATAATTCACGATGTCCTGGTTGATGAGGAAGTAGCTCACGAAGCCCATCTTCTCGATCACGTCCAGCTCGTGCCAGAGGCGCGCCATCACCTTCGCGCTCGCGTTCGGGTAGCGGTACTTCAAGCCTTCCAGCGCATCGCGGTACAGCTGCTCGCGGTCCGCGCGCTCATCGTTCGTGAAGGCCGCGCGCGTCTTGTCGCTGCCATCGAAGGCGATGTTGCATGCTTCCAATAAGGGAACGGCGTTGTCCACCAATTGCGGGAAGTCGCGGTAGATGCGCCGCACCTCTTCCTCGCTGCGGAGGAACTCGTCCTGCTCAGCAAGTTCATCCTTCGGCAGTTTGCTCACCACTGTGTTCTGCGCCACGGTGCGCAGCAGGCGGTGCGTGTTCCAGCCCCGTCCCGGGCTTGACCCGGGATTCTGGAAGGTCACCGGCATCAGTGCCACCAGGTCATTCATCCGCTTCGCCCACGGCGAGAATGCCAAACGCGTGAGTTCGCTCGGCTTGATGCCCACGCGCTCATTCACGCGCAACTGCTGCGGCGCATTGCTGAAAGGATAGATGAAGAAGACATCATTCAACTCGGGGGCGCGCGTCGGAATAGGCTCATCATCCAGCAGGTGCGCGCTCAGCAATTCATTCAAGCGCTGGAAACCCGCGTTGCTCTTCGCGATGCCGATGTACAGCAGCTTTGCGCCATCGCGGAACTCGATGCCTGCCACCGGCCGCACGCCATAACGCGGTGCGTCGCGCACGAAGTCGGGCACACCCGCCGAGCAATGGATGTCGGTGAGCGCGAACGAACGCACGCCTGCCTTCGCCGCTTCCTCCAGCAGCGCCTCGGGCTTCATCACGCCGTACTTGAAACTGAACCAGCTGTGGCAGTTGAGGAACATGAGTGATTGCTGATTCTGGATTGCTGATTGGGCCGCCTGCGGGCTGTCCGCTTTAGCTGCCTCGGCGAAGCGCGTGTGGCTGCGGCTGCGGTGGCTTCCTCCGGTCGCCTCCTCGCATCGCGCCACACCTGCGCTTCGCCTTCGGCAGGCTATCGCTTCCATCCCTGGCGGGGCTTGACGTTTCCCCCGTCGATCGCGGGGTTCAGAAGGTATGCACGATCGGCACGCGCCGAAAGCAGAACTTCGCGCCGCATGTCAGACACTCCCTCCCGCACCGAACTCTCCGCCCTCGGCGAGTTCGGCCTCATCGAGCGCCTCGCCTCGCGCATCCAGCTCCAGCACGCCTCATCCGTGAAAGGCATCGGCGACGATGCCGCCGTGATCGACCCCGAAGGCTTGCACCAAGTGGTCACCACCGACATGCTGCTGGAGGGCGTCCACTTCGACCTGAGCTATGCGCCCTTGAAGCACCTGGGCTACAAGGCCGTGGTGGTGAACCTCAGCGATGTGTACGCCATGAACGCCACGCCGCGGCAAGTGACCGTGGCCCTGGGCCTCAGCAACCGCTTCCCCGTTGAGGCTGTGGACGAACTCTACGAAGGCATGCTGCTGGCCTGCAAGAACTACGGCGTTGATCTCGTAGGCGGCGATACGTGCAGCAGCCGCAGCGGCCTGGTCATCGGCATCACGGCCATCGGTGTTGCGAACAAGGAGGATATCGTGTACCGCAACGGCGCTAAGGACAACGATCTGCTCGTGGTGAGCGGCGACCTCGGTGGCGCTTACATGGGCCTGCAAGTGCTCGAGCGCGAGAAAGCCGTCTTCAAAGAGACCGGCGCCCAGCCTGACCTCGGCGGCAACGACTACATCCTCGAGCGCCAGCTCAAACCCGAGGCGCGCAAGGACATCATCGAACTGCTCGCGAAGCTGGGGGTGAAGCCCACGGCCATGATCGACATCAGCGATGGTCTGGCGAGCGAGGCCATCCACATCGCGCGCAACTCAGGGCTCGGCGTGCGCATCTTCGACGAGAAGCTGCCCATCGACCCCACCACCTACAAGACCGCGCGCGACTTCGACCTCGACCCCAGCACCTGCGCGCTCAACGGCGGCGAGGACTACGAGTTGCTCTTCACCATCGCGCAAGCCGATTACGACAAGATAAAAGGCAATCCCAGCATCACCGTCATCGGCCACATGACCGACAAGGCCAGCGGCTACATGCTCGTTGATCGGCAAGGCGGCCAGCATGAGCTGCGCGCGCAAGGTTGGGATGCGTTCTTGAAGAGGTCATGAACGCATCTGGGCTCATCGAATGCTGGAAGGATTTCTCGGTGATTCAGCCTTTTCTAAACCCTTCTAATTGGAACAACACGAAGAGCTGGACCATTGAAACCATTGGCCGTGCTTCGTTCGAGGGTGAGCATAGCCCTTTCGGCAACCCGCGAAAAGAACAGGACCGTAAGGAAGGTGGAACACACCAGTCATTGCACGTAGGAGGGCTCACCCACGGCATAGGGGCGAACCTCGGCGATGGTTATTGGAGTTTGGTCCAACATCGTTCGACGGGACACCTTCACAGGAAGAAAGAGTGGTGGGTGTTGAGCGACGCGTGGTGGAACAGTTCGATTCCATGATTGGGACAGGCGCCGCGCCGACGCCGATTCAGGGTCTTTGCAACAACCAAATCATTTGGAAGGCATGGACCCGAAAGTCTAGCCACGGAGCATTCAAGGTTGTGCGCGAGTGGTACCGGTCCTAAGCCGCGCTCCCCATCCGCTTCGCTCGCTCGCGGATGCAATCGGCAAGGGGCATTTCGCTTAGCCTGCTCTCGGCCCAGGCCACCGGGTCCATGTAGTCGAGCACGCTGCGCTCCTGCGGGTCGTCGAGCAGTGCAATGGCGTCTTCATGGAATGCGGTTAGGGCCGCGCGCGCATCCTGGTCGTTCCGCGCATGCATCAGTTGGCCGATCAAGCGGAGCAACCTCGGCTCGAAACGCTGCTGCCTGCCGTGCGCCTTCATGAAGCGTTCCGTGTTGCGGTGCGCATAGGCCAGAAGATCGCGCTTGCTTGCGTCGTGCAAAAGCAGAAGGTGCAGCATGCGCGTGAAGCAGCTCACGTCGCTCTGATCATCCTGCCGCGTGCCGTTGAGCACCTCGTTGGTCCAGCGCAAGGCCTTCTCCGGTTGGCCTGCGATGAAGAGCGCATAGGCGCATTCGTACTGGAGCAATGCGCGGCGGACGGGGCCTATGCGTTGCGCATGCTCACGCAAGCCACGCTCCACCACGGGGATCAGTTCCAGTGCCTTTTCCGCCTCGCCCAAGCGCAAGTGCATGCTCAGCTCGAGGCTTGTCGTGGTGGCGAAGAGCTTCAGGTCGAGGTCTTCCGTTTCGGGCATGCCCCAAAGTCCCGGCAGTTGCCTGAATCGCTTCAGCAGCGCGAAGGCCTCATCGTACAAACCGCATTGCACGGTCACATAGGCGAGGTTGCTCATCACCCCCAGGATCAAGTTGGGCTCATCCTTGAATGCGGCGCGCTCACGATCCAGCAGCTCCGCATTGGTTTGCAGATGCTTGCGGCACTCGTGGTTCAGGCCCAAAGCGAAGGCAGCCGCACCACGGATATGATGATGGAGGAAACGCGCATGCGCCGAATGCAGCTTCACGCCTTCCGCGAGCATGGGGTCGCTCAGCAGATCTTGGATTTCAGCGGCCGACGCCTGTTCCCGTGCAGCACCTTGGTGATAGATCCGCAAGAACAACCGGCTCTTGATCGACCATAAGCGATCGATTTGTTCTTGTGCCAGGCGTGCAAGCCCATCGGCGTCGGTCATGGTCTTCAAGGCTTCGGAATCGACGCTAGCGTAATTCCGGCATTCCATCAATCGGCGCTCCCATTCGCGAACCGCGGTTCGGGATGCCCTGCGCTCATGCTGTTCGGCGAGTTTGCGAGCGCTTTGCAGCACTTTCAATGCATCACCGTACAGCGCTCGCTGGTGCAGGATCTCCACCTGATGCAGCAGGCCGTGTATGCGGGCATCAACGTAACTCTCGGAATGGAATGCTTGCAGGCTGTGCAGGATCGATTCATAGAGGCGGCGCTTGGTTATCGCGAAATGGCGGGTGAAGGGCGTGCCTTGGAACCGCGCGATCAAGGCATCTTCATCGTAGTGCTCCATTGCTGCGATGGCGTCGAAGAGCAACTCTTGGTTGCCCCCGGTTTGGTGACCATTGCGTGCGAGGTGGAGCTTGAAATACCGCCGTTCCGACCTGCCCATTGAGTGGATGAGCCGATGCACATGGTCTTGACTCTTGTGCGGCATGGCGGCGGTGTTGCGCTCGGAAAATACCCGAGTGCCCTAGCGCGGCGCGCGTGCTGCCGGGGAACGGATGGGCTCGCACAGGAATGGGTGGAAAAACGAACGCCCGGAATCCCGGGCGTTCAGTGTGCGATGCGAATACTGTGATCAGTTATTCGGTTTCTTCTTGCGGTTGCGTTCACCATCACCCACATCATCACCATCATCACTGATCGAGGTGTCTCCCGAGGTTGAGCCCGGCTTTGCGGAGCCATTCTGCGCATCATTCATGGGAACCGTCATCACACGGACCTTGGAGATGCCTGACTCGTCAGAAGCCGGCGAGATCAATTCCTCTTTGGAGCAACTGCTCAGAGCGACCAAAAGGAATATCGCCGTCAGCTGGCAGAGTATGCTCGTGTGGCGTTTCATAACGGAACAAATGTAGGGTCGTCTTCGGCCGATTGCAAGCCCTTAACGGACTTTTTATCAGGGAGTTGCAGCGGCAATTCGATGATCACGAGCGTGCCCTTTTGCCGTTCCCCGTTCAGTTCCGTCCGTTCCTTGGGCCCATTGATCCGAATGTCTGCCAAGTCGAGCTTCCGGAGCACGTCGGCCCTGCCCTTGGTGATCTCGATGCCCCGTGAGATATGGTCCCCTTCGGCACCTCTTTTCGCTTCTAGACTCTGGTGCACGCCAATGCCATCATCCTCGATGCGAACCGAGACATGGTCTTTCGGTGCATTCAAACCGACGGTGATGCTCACGTGTCCTTGACGGTCCATGGGCAGTATGCCATGCCAGATGCTGTTCTCGACATAAGGCTGCAGCATCATTGCGGGCAAACGCGCGGTGCGGGTGTCTACTTCAGGATCCACTGCGATGGTGTACCGGAACTTGTCCTTGAAGCGCATGTGCTCGAGCTTGAGGTAGAGTTCGAGCCGCTCGAGTTCCTCGGCCAACGAGGTAGTATCGCTTTGGCTGGCATCAAGGTTCTTTCGGATGAGCTTGGCGAAGCTCGTGAGATACTTGCTCGCAGTGGCGCGGTCCTGCCGATTGATGTGGAACTGGATGCTATTGAGCGCATTGAACACGAAGTGACGGTTCATGTTGGCGTTCAATGCTTGCTGCTCCAGTTGAAGCATGCGTGATCGCAGCAGCAATTGCCTTGTCTTCTCTCGCCTTTCGCGACGTGACGCACGAACGCGATGCACAGCGAAAGCCGCGGCCGCAAGAACGATGGCACAGATGACGAAGAACCACCAGCGCGCCCAATACGGCGGATCGATGCGGAAGGCGATCGAGGCTGGGTCGCTCCATGGCCCATCGCCGATCGCGGCAATCACTTCGAAGGTGTAGCTGCCATGCGGCAAGTTGCTGTATGAGGCGAAACGCGCATCCGTGGGAGGGAGCCAATCCGGATCGAAGCCTGCGATCCGGTATCGATAGCGCACATCCTCAGGCTTGCTGAATGCCGTTGCGGAGTAATCAAACGTCAAATGATGGCGCTGATAGCTGAGGTGCAGGCCGCTGGGCAGGCCATCTGCCGTGAGGCTGTCGCATTGGCCGATCCAATCGGTTGGCTGCAGGAATGAGCGCACACCGTGAATGCGAACGCCGGGCACCTGATCAGCGATTCGGTCACTGTCGTCCATATCAACAGTGTGTAGGACGAGGCCCGATGCGCTGCCGAAGAGCATGCGGCCCTTTGTCCACCGGTAAGCGGCATTCAGGTTGAATTCCAAACCGCGCAATCCATCGCTGCTGGTGATGTGCTGATGCGCCTCTTGGTTGGCTAATAGGCTGTCCGGCTCGAAGAGATAGAGGCCATTGTTGGTGCCGGCCCAAATGCGACCGGAGGGGTCGCTGCGCAGGAAGTTGATGTAGTTGGAGCCGAAGTCATTGCCGAAGCGGATCACGCGAAGGCCTGCTGGTGCAAGGCATGTGAGTCCGTTGGCCGTGCCCACCCACATGCGCCCCACGCCATCACGTTCGAGGCTCAACACGGTGATATCGCTGAGGCCCTGCTCCGGGCCGATGCGCGTGAATCGTTCAGCGCGATAGGTGTACAAGCCATTATCACTGGCCAGGTAAAGGCCCCCATCTGGGGCTTCGGCAATGGCGCGCACTGATCGCAGCGCACTGCCATCGTCCCTGTTGTGTTGGATAATGGACTCGCCGGGCCGGAACGAGAAGAGCCCTTCGCGCGTGCCGCACCAGATGCGTCCAGTGGAGTCCTGGTGAAGCGCGAATACACGCGACCGCGCGAGCGGAGGGTCGCCTCGTGGACGCTGCACCACGCCGTTCACCACGCGGGCAAGCCCGTCGCTCGTGCCGAACCAGAGGCTCGCATCGGAAGCCAAGAGCCCGCACCAGATCGTATTGTTCGGTAGGCCATCGTAGGTGGTGATCATGGCCATGCCGTCGAGGCGGCATAAGCCATTGTCGTAGGTGCCCAGCCATAGATCACCATGCGCGTCCTGCGTGACCGACATCACCAGGTCGCTGCACACGCCATCCTTCACCGTGTACGTCACGAAACGATCGCCGAGGTATCGCAGCGCGCCAGCACCATCGGTTCCGAACCAGATGTTGCCCTCGCGATCCTGCAATGCGCATTGGATGTTGTCGTTCGGGAGGCCCTGATGCACGGTGAAGGTGCGCATGCGGCCACCTTCGAGGACATTGAGTCCCAGCTTCGATCCGATCCAAAGGCGGCCCTTATCATCGGGCAGCAAGCATCGCACGTTGTTCTGCAAGAGTCCGTTCTCTTCGTCGTATTCGGCGAGTACACCCCCATCTGGCGACAATTTGTAAAGGCCGGCACCAAGGGTTCCTATCCACCATTCGCCGTCGACCGCTTCGGCCAGCGCGCTCACGAGCTTTGGTTCGGGATCACCCACTTCAATGGTCGTGCAGCTCCCGTCCGTGCAACGCAAGAGGCCGTTACGATGCCCGATGAGCAATGAGCCATCGCGGAGCAAGAGCATGGCGCGGGCATTGAGCGCGGCTTGCGGGTAACCAGGCAGGGGGCGCATGCCCTGTGCATCGCGCACGAGAACTCCTGCGCCATCGGTGCCTATGTACAGGGTGCCGGAAGGGGCTGCCACGAGACTCATGACACGCGTGCCGCGGTCCGTGCCCGGCAAGGATTCAGCAACGAAGCGCCTGCCGATCACTTGCACAATGGTGTTGCCTGAGCCGAGCCAAAGAGCGCCATCGTGCGCACGCGCGATCGCGCTCACTTGCGGGTCGGGCAGGCCATCATGGACCGAACTGTTCACGAAGCCCACACCGTCATAGCGGCTGGCACCGCCCAAAGTGCCGAACCAGACGAAGCCATCAGCATCCTGTGCGATCGCGCGCAGTTGGTTCTGAGCTAGACCATGCTTGGTGGTGATCTGGCGGAAGGCATGCTGCTGGGCGGTTGCTGCCCACGCGGAAATGAACGCCAGGAAGAAGGCGGTGACACGCATCGCCCGCAAATCTCAGAATGTATTGATCAACCCGAGGAAATCAGGAAGGCGGCGACGCGAAACAGGGATCATTGCGCCGTTGTCGAGCATGGCCATGTTGCCCTCCGTGCGGCTGAATCCTTTGAGGTGCGCCAGATTAATGATGTAGCTCTTGTGCACGCGGAAGAAGGTCTTCGGATCCAGATTGTCCTCGAACACGCGGATGTGCTTGCTGCTCACGCTGCGCTTGCCATCCTTCAAATGAACCGTGGTGTAGCTGTCGGCGGCCTCCAAGTACATGATGTCCTCCTGCTTGAGCAGCACCAAGCCGTCGCGGCCCGGAATGGCCACCCGTGAGCTCAGCGGCGACGCGGGGTCCTTCATCAGCGCTGCGATGGCCGACGGCTGGCTGCCATTCAATTCGCCAGCGGCTTTCGCCATCTTCTTTACCGCGCGTTGCAGCTCTTCGTGATCAATGGGCTTCTCCAAGTAGTCGAGGGCATTCTCTTTGAATGCCTTCAGCGCGTACTCATCGTAGGCCGTCGTGAAGACCACGGGCAGATCGAGCTCGGCGATGGATGCCAGTAGCTGGAAGCCATCCTCGCCGGGCATCTTAATATCAAGGAACAAGGCGTTCGGCTGCAGCTCATTGATCTTCTGCCGCGCCTCGGCCGCGCTACCTGCCTGTCCAACGATCTGCACCTCGGGGCAATGCTCCTCGAGCATCATGCGGAGGTTCTCACGAGCATCCGCTTCATCATCAACGATCAGTGCGCGCAGTGACATGGTGTTCTGGTTTGGCGAAAAGATAGGGGCGGCCCGTTGCATGGGGCATGAGCACCAGCCAGCGGCAGCACCTGATCAATGAACGGCGTGTGTGCTATTCAGGACTTCAGGAGTTGATGAGCACATGCTCACAAGGGTGATTGCGCGCTTCTGTTCCGGTGGCTTGGTTGCCTCCGCCGCTGCTCGTTCATCACATGCTGAACCATTCACATGCGGCTAGCTTGGTGCCACGAACGATTCAAAACCCCTTGTTGCCATGCGTACCGAAAGCACATCAGCACTTTGGATCTTCAACGATCAAGGGAGCTAAGCTCCCGGTGGAAGTAGGGTTTGGTTTGGTGGTAGGAGGCCCGGTTGGCGAGAGCTGGCCGGGCCTCCGGCATTGAGGAACCTGCGCGCGGGTTCTCGCGTTGAAAGGTCCATGACGGACAAGCCCTTGGAGATCCGCGTGCGCATCGATCAGATCGAGCGCCTGCTCATGTTCGACTACGAGCCCGGTACCGAGGGCGCGCTGTTCGATATCTGCGACCCGCATGGGCACGTGCTGAAGACCGGCGATGTGCAAGGCCCTGTCACGCGCGTGCGCATCACCGACCTGCAAGGGCAGGACTTCTACCTCATGGTGCTCGACGGCGAGAACTCCGCTATTCAGCCCTTCCAACTCGGCCGCGTCGCGTGACCTCTTCTACACCGATCATTCCTTCTTACCGCGCCCTCACCATCGCCGGCAATGTGCTGGAGAAGGATGAGCAGGGCGAGGTGCATCATGCCCTCGTGACCGACACCACCTTGCCCGACGAGGTGCAAGTAGTGTACGATGTGCGCTGAAGAGGCTCATCTTCTTGGTTGCCTACTGCCGTTCGCGTGATGGAACGTTTCGTTCCTCGTGATGGACGGTTTGTGCGATGTGCAACGCGCTAGGTTGGCTCCGTGCAATGGTCAAATCCATTGCGAACGAAGTTTGAAAGCAGTTCAATCTCTTCTTGTATTTCTTCAGCTCAGCGCACCCACATATTGCACTGCACAAGTGTATGGGAGTCTTGATTTGAATGATGTTCGTTTCAGCATGTTCTCGGATGGGTTCGCTGGATCGATGCAGAACATTAGCGCTTTGGAGGTGCCCCAAGGCAGCGGAAGGCATGTGCTTTCTGGTTCCAGCTTATGGTTGGCGGGATTGAATGCAAACGGAGGACTGCATACTTCTGCAGGGCTGTATGGATCTTTTGTTAGTTCAGCCCGCGATTTCTTCCCCGGTCCCCTTCGGTCCGACGGGTCAGCTTCCACAACTCCGGCTATTTCTGCTGCATTCGATCAGGTATGGGTGGTGAAGCGGCAACAGATAGCAGAGCATTTGGCCTACTTCGATTGTCTGAGCGATCCGGGATGCGACATGAGTGTCGCGTTTCCGAATGGATATGCCATCCCGCCAGCCATCATGCAGTGGCCAGCCATGGGCGATGTCGCAAATGGATTCGACTTGAACCTGGCGCCTTATTTCGACTATGATGCTGATGGCACGTATGATCCGCAAGCTGGCGATGCGCCATGCATCCTGGGCGACCAAGCATACTTCCTCGTATTCAATGACAACCTCGCGCCTCACACTTTATCCATGGGTGCTGCCATGGGGTTAGAAATTCAAGTCATGGGTTTCGTGTACGATATGGAGGCAACCGCGTTAGACCAGACCGTGTTCTTGCGCTTCCACTTGATTAACCGCAGTACAATCACGTACAGCGATGTTCATATTGGCTATTACAGCGACATCGATATTGGATGCGGGAACGACGATTTCGTTGGAACAGACCCATATCGGAACATGCTGTACTTCTACAACTGGCAGAACATAGATGTCGATTGCCTTGGTGCCTTAGGCTACGGCCTGCAACCTCCTGCGGTCGGGTTGGCCATGATCAAGGGGCCGCTGCTCGATGCGAACGGCACTGATGAGTCAAATGGCAATGCCATTCCCGCTTGGAATGGTGAAGGCTTCGGTGATGGGATTCCAGATAACGAGCGTCATGGACTCTCATATAGCTTGAGTTTCAACCGGGAGTCGCCGAACAGTGCGATGACAGATCCGAGCACATCCGTTCAATTCGCTCAGTACTTGAAGAGCATCTGGAAGGATGGTGTTGCTATGTCTCACGGAGGCAGCGGCTATTCTATCGCGCCAGACGCTGTGCCGACGCGTTTCGCATTCACTGGTGTGGACGACCCCGTACATGCCGGTACTAATGGTGTGGTGGTGCCCCTTTGGTCCGAAACCGTTCCGACTCCCACCACACCCGATCGTCGCGGCGTGATGAGCTCTGGCCCGATCACCCTTGATCCCGGCGAGCATGTTGATCTGCTCTTCGCATACGTGTATGCACGGGCCGTAAGCGGTGGTGCCATCGCCAGCGTTGCCGCCTTGCAAGCTCGCGTCGATTCAATCCACGACTTTGCGCAAACACTGCCCATCTGGAACGTTCCGGAGAACCAGCCTTACGCTGGCATGTGCGCCGATTATGCGACCATCGGTATCCGGGAGCGATCCGCTGCGGGCACCTTGGTGCTGTTCCCTTCACCTGCTGCCGATGTCGCGCAATTCATCTCGCCCATGCAGCTCGCTGGTGGCTTGCTCACCCTGTGCGATGCCACTGGCAGGGTCGTCATGCAACAGCGTGTGCTCCCCGACCGCAACACCATCGACGTGAGTGCACTCGCCAAGGGTGTGTATGTGTGCGAGGCCGTTGCGCGGAATGCACGATTCACCGGCCGTATCGTGAAGGAATAGGGTGCAACACCGATAAGGAGGTCAATGGAACCACCGCCAATTCGGTAATGGGGCACGCATGGATTTGCTCCTTGATGGCAGTGGTCAATTCATTTATTGCAAGGCCTTTCACCAAATATGCCTTCTTATCGCGCCCTCACCATCGCCGGCAATGTGCTGGAGAAGGATGAGCAGGGCGAAGTGCATCATGCGCTCGTGACCGACACCACCTTGCCGGAAGAAGTAGTGGTGGTGTATGAGTTGCGCTAAGAGCATCCGCTTCCCGTGCAGTTATTGACCGTTCGCGTGACGAAACGTTTCGTTGCTCGCGATGTGGTATTGACACGTGTGATGATGCGCTAGGTTGGCCGAGCGCAAGGGTCAAATCTGTTGCGCATTGGCCATGAGAACACCGTCTACACTAATTGCGGCAGTCTTTCTTTCCGCTCCGACATTCTGTATCGCTCAGGCGTATGGCGAACTCAACATTGGTGACGTGCGGGCGCGTTTCCATGCGCATGGTTTGATCGGAAACAACCTGGCCACGCAAACAGCAGCCTTCGAAGTGCCAAATGGGGGCGGGGTGCATGCTCTGTATTCCGCTGGTCTGTGGGTGGCAGGCATGTCTAGCGATAATCAGCTGAAACTCGCAGCCATGAAGTATGAGTCGGGAACCGGATCCGATTACTACACCGGGCCGTTGACTGTAGACGGGTTAGCGACAACAAATGCCACAATGATGGCGGCGTATGACCAGGTCTTTTCGGTGACTAGCGAAGAGGTTGCTCAGCATCTGGCCTACCATGCCTGTCTGGCGGACCCTAGCTGCGATCCCGCAACAGCATTCCCCGGATATCAGACCCCGCTTAGCATCACCAACTGGCCGGCGGTGAACGGCGCCCCGGGCTTTGCGACCTTTCAGGCACCATTCATCGATGTCAATCAGGATGGGGACTATGACCCAGCCGCCGGGGATGCGCCGTGCATCCTTGGAGATCAGGCCCTGTACTTCGTTTTCAACGACAAAGGTGGTCCGCATCTGCTCACTGGTGGCCAGCCCATCGGGATCGAGGTCCAGGCGATGGCCTTCGCCTATGATAGCGGTGATCCATATCTTGATCAGACGGTCTTCGTGCACTATCACTTGATCAATCGCGGAACCCAGACCCTTTCCAATGCGCGAATCGGCATGTTCAACGACTTCGACCTAGGATGCGGCGATGACGACGTTGTGGGCACTGATGCCGCACGCAACCTCACCTATGTGTACAATGGCGATGAGATTGATCAAGCTTGTTTGGGAGCAATGGGCTATGGAGCTCAGCCACCGGCATTCGGCATGGCCATCGTTAAAGGACCGTACCGCGATGACAATGCCGTTGACCAAGAGGATCCTAACGAATTGCCTGCATGGAACGGCACCGGTTTCGGCGATGGCGTCATCGACAATGAGAAACACGGCCTCAGTAGCGCCATGCACATGTACCGTCAAGGTGATCCGTGCTGCACGGATCCGGTCCAATCAAGCCACTACTACAACTATTTGCGCGGCATCTGGAAGGATGGCGTTCCGTTGGCCTATGGTGCTAGCGGCTATCCAGTACAAACGACTCCTACGAGCTGCCTCTTCAGTTTCCCGGGTGATAGTGATCCTGACGGGGTCGGTATACCTGATGGCAGCTTGGTCATGCCGTGGAGCGACACATACGCGCCGGTCTCACCGGATAGGCGCACCATTGCCAGCATGGGGCCGTTCACACTGGAGCCCGGAGCCCATCACGATCTGCTGCTCGCCTATGTGTATGCCCGGGCCGGATCAGGCGGTGCGTTGGCCAGCGTGCAAGCCCTACAGTCGCGTGTGGACTCCGTTATTGACTTCGCCCAAACATTGCCGCTGTGGTCCAACATGCGCGAAACTTTCCAAGGCGGTTGCGAAGAACAGGTTGAGCAGGGCCTTATTGAACGAGGCGAAGGAACCCTCCGTTTCTTCCCCGTGCCGGCTTCTACGAGCGTACAGATTGAGTCGCACAACGAACTGATTGGAGCTGTGCTTATAATCCGCGATGCCACTGGCCGGGTCGTCATGCAACAGCGTGTGCTACCCGACCGTAACACCATCAACGTGAGCGCGCTTGCGAGGGGCGTGTATATGTGCGAGGCCGTTGCGCGGAATGCACGATTCACTGGGCGCATCGTGAAGGAGTAGTCGCAAGATCTCTGGAATGCTTGCAGCCCCTCGATACGTATCGAGGGGCTGCCGTGCTTAAAGGTCGAACTGTGCTAGGCAGTCACTTGTGGGCTGCGCGAAGGGATCAGGAACCACAGCGCGCAAGTGATCAAGCCGCACATGAGCATCATGTTGGCTCCAGGCCAGTGCATGATCTTGAACATGCCGCCGGTAATCACTGCCATCAGCGCACCGATGAGCATGGCGGGGTATTGCAGCTGCACCGTCATCGGTCCCGGCTTGGGGAACAGCAGGAGCGCCAGCACGACGATGGTGAGGATCCCGCCGATGGGCAAAATCAAACTCGCGCCAGGCCAATGCAGCATCTTGAAGAGGATGCCGAGGATGTAGCTGGCGATGGCGATGGAACGGAGGGTGCGCATGGTGAGGGTGTTTAGGAATTGAATGCCGCAGGCATGATTTCGTAGCGCCCCAAAAAGGACGCGTGGATCCACCTTCCGACCATTGGCCGCACGAGCGCGGTGTTCACACCACCACCCTCTTCGCATTCATCATCTCCTCCACCGCCTCCGCTTCCACGGGGATCTCAGCAAAGAGGTCGATCGGATTATCGCGCGTGGTAAGAATGTTGTTCTCCAGGCGGATGCCCAACTTCTCCTCGCGGATGTAGATGCCCGGCTCCACGGTGAAGACCATGTCCGGCTGGATCATCTCGTTCCATAGGCCCACGTCGTGTACATCCAGGCCGAGGAAGTGGCTGGTGCCATGCATGAAGTACTTCTTGTAGAGCGGGCGTTCGGGGTCCTGGTTCTTCACATCGGTCTTGTCCAGCAGGCCCAGGCCGATCAGTTCGCTCTCCATGATCTTGCCCACCTCCTTGTGGTAGTCGGCGAGCAGCGTGCCGGGGCGCAGCAGTTGCGTGGCCTCGTTCTTCACGCGCAGCACCGCGTTGTACACGTCCTTCTGCCGCTTGGTGAAATGGCCGTTCACGGGAATGCAGCGCGTGAGGTCGCTGGCATAGCCGCCGTACTCGCAGCCGAAGTCCATCAGGATCACATCGCCATCGTTGCACACCATGTCGTTGGTGATGTAGTGCAGCACGCAGGCGTTGTAGCCGCTGGCGATGATCGGTGTGTAGGCATGGCCGCGTGAACCGTTGCGGATGAACTCGTGCGTGATCTCCGCCTCGATCTCGTACTCCTTCACGCCGGGCTTCACAAAGCCGCACACGCGCTGGAAAGCCTTGCCCGTGATCGCGATCGCGCGTTGGATCTGCGCTACTTCTTCCTTCGTCTTGCGACTGCGGATGCGGTGCATGATTGGAGCACTGCGCTTCACGCTGTGCAGCGGGTATTGCTCGCGCAGTTCCTTGTTCTTGCGCTCCTCGCGCGTCTCCACCTCGTTGTGCTGGCGCAAGTGCTCGTTGCTGTTCAGGTACAAGTGCTCGCACTGTGGCACCAAGCGCTTGATCGTGACTTCGTAGCTCGTCGTCCACAGCACCGTGGCGATGCCGCTCAAATCACTCGCTTCCTTCTGAGAGAACTTGGCGCCTTCCCAGATCGCGATCAGCTCGCTGGTCTCGCGCACGAAGAGTATCTCGCGGTCCTTCGGGTCCACCGCATCGGGGAAGAGCAGCAGGATCGTCTCCTCCTGGTCGATGCCGCTGAGGTAGAAGATGTCGCTGGCCTGCTTGAACGGCATGTGCCCATCGGCGCTGGTGGGCATGATGTCGTTGCTGTGGAACACGGCCAGGCCGCCTTTCTCCATGGCTTGGCGGAAACGGAGGCGGTGCTCGCGGTAGGTGGCGGCGCTGAGGGGCTGGTAACGCATGGGGGAAATGGATGAAGTGCGAAGGTAGGAGGGTCGATGCGGTGAACAACGAATGGGAGTTGGTGAATAGGGCGTGCCGGCACCATGCCCTTCGCTGCGTAGAGCCTTGGCTCGGGAGCGCGCCGTTGGGCTATCCGCAGTAGTCCTCGCTCGCATTGCTTCGCAGAGCCTCTAATTAATAGCCACCCTGCGGGCTATTTGCTCCCATCCTTCACACAGCCGAACTTCACCCCATGCCCAAACCCAACAAAACCTCCGCCACCACCGCGTCCGTCTCCGCCTTCATCGACAAGCACCCCAAGGAGGAGATGCGCGACGACAGCCGTGTGCTCATGGCCATGATGCAGGAGCTGACCGGCGAGGAGCCGCACATGTACGGGCCGAGCATCGTGGGTTTCGGCACCTACCACTACACCTATGCCAGTGGGCATTCGGGCAGTGCGCCCTTGGCGGCTTTCAGTCCGCGAAAGACGGAGCTGGTGCTGTACTTGGGCCATGAGGTGCAGGACGCGGATACGCTGGCCAAGTTGGGCAAGCACAAAGCCACCAAGGGCTGCCTGTACGTGAAGCGCCTGACCGACATCGACCTGAAAGTGTTGAAGGCGATGATCAAGAAGTCGATCGCGGCCACGCGGAAGGCTTGGCCGCCGCGCTGACATTCGGCACCTGCCGTGTTCCGTAGCGCCCGCTACATTCGCCGCGCGAACGCTTCCACCCCGTTCGTTGTTGTTAGGGCATCATGGCACGATCAGCGATTCTCGGTTCCTCACTTGCGAAGAAGTACTGGATGGCCCTCACGGGCCTTTTCCTTGTCACCTTCCTGGTAGCCCACTTGGCCGGCAACCTGCAGCTGCTCGACATGAGCCCCGAGGGCCAGCGCAAGTTCAACGAGTATGCCCGTTTCATGACCACCTTCCCGCTGGTGAAGGCCGTGAGCTACCTGCTTTACTTCAGCATCCTCTTCCACGCATTCGATGGCTTTCTGCTCACCATCCAGAACCGCAAAGCGCGTCCGGTGAAGTATGCCAAAGAGAACGCCGGTGCCAACCGCAGCTGGGCCAGCAACAACATGGCGCTGCTGGGCACGCTCATCCTCGTGTTCCTCGTGATCCACATGAAGCACTTCTGGTACGAGATGCACTTCGGAGAGCTGCCAATCGTGAAAGACAGCCAAGGGCAAGAGATGAAGGACCTCTACACCATTGTGGCTGCGGCATTCACCCAGCTCTGGTACGTAGCCCTGTACGTTGTGATGATGGCCGTCCTCGCCTTCCACCTGCTGCACGGCTTCCAGAGCGCGTTCCAATCGCTGGGGATCAACCACGCGCGCTACACCCCGATCATCAAGAGCGTCGGCGTCTTCTTCGCCGTGGTGGTGCCGGTGCTCTTCGCGCTGATCCCCGTCTGGATGTTCGTTAACCGATAAGCCGCTCGGCCACGTCCGAACACATTCTGCATTCCATGAGCAAGCTCGATAGCAAGATTCCTCCCGGCCCCATCGACAAGAAGTGGACCTACCACAAGGGCCACATGCGCATCGTGGCGCCCGCCAACAAGCGCCGCATCGACGTGATCGTGGTGGGCACTGGCCTCGCCGGTGGCGCTGCCGCCGCATCGCTGGCCGAGATGGGCTACAACGTGAAGGCTTTCTGTTTTCAGGACAGCGCCCGTCGCGCGCATAGCATCGCCGCGCAGGGTGGCATCAACGCCGCCAAGAACTACCAGAACGACGGCGACAGCACTTACCGCTTGTTCTACGACACCGTGAAGGGCGGCGACTACCGTGCGCGCGAAGCCAACGTGCATCGCCTGGCGGAAGTGAGCGCGAACATCATCGACCAGTGCGTGGCGCAAGGTGTTCCCTTCGCCCGCGACTACGGCGGATTGTTGGACAACCGCAGTTTCGGTGGCGTGCAAGTGAGCCGCACCTTTTATGCCCGCGGTCAAACCGGTCAGCAGTTGCTGCTTGGTGCCTACAGCGCGCTGATGCGTCAGGTTGGCAAGGGCGCGGTGAAGATGTACGACCGTCACGAGATGCTCGATGTGGTGATCGTTGATGGCAAGGCGCGCGGCATCATCGCACGCAATCTGATTACCGGCGAGATCGAGCGGCATGGCGCGCACGCGGTGCTGCTGTGCACCGGTGGCTACGGCAACGTGTTCTTCCTGAGCACGAACGCCATGGGCAGCAACGTCACCGCCGCGTGGAAGGCGCACAAGCGCGGAGCCTTCTTCGGCAATCCATGCTACACGCAGATCCATCCCACGTGCATCCCGGTGAGCGGCACGCACCAGAGCAAGCTCACGCTGATGAGCGAGTCGTTGCGCAACGATGGTCGCATCTGGGTCCCAGCTAAACTCGAGGACGCTAAGGCGATCCGCGAAGGCAAGAAGAAGGGCAGCGACATCCCCGAGGCCGATCGCGACTATTACTTGGAGCGTCGTTATCCGGCCTTCGGCAACCTGGTGCCGCGCGATGTGGCCAGCCGTGCCGCGAAGGAGCGTTGCGATGCGGGCTTCGGCGTGAACAAGACCGGTGAGGCTGTTTACCTCGACTTCTCAGCAGCCATCGAGCGTTACGGCAAGCTAGAAGCGAACATGAAAAAGATCGAGAACCCCAGCAAGGAGAAGATCACTGAGCTGGGCCGTGCGGTGGTGAGCGAGAAGTACGGCAACCTCTTCGACATGTACGAGAACATCGTCGGCGAGAACCCCTACGACCACGCGATGAAGATCTACCCCGCCGTACACTACACCATGGGCGGCCTGTGGGTGGATTACAACCTGCAGACCACCGTGCCGGGCCTCTTCGCGTTGGGCGAAGCCAACTTCAGCGATCACGGCGCGAATCGTCTTGGTGCCTCAGCGCTGATGCAAGGTTTGGCCGATGGCTACTTCGTGATTCCCTACACCGTTGGCGATTACTTCGCTGATGACATCCGCACCGGCCCCATCGACACCAAGCGCGCTGAGTTCGATGCCGCTGAGAAGGAGGTGACGGACCGCATCAATCACTTCATCAATAACAAGGGCACCAAGCCGGTGGATGAGTTCCATCGCCGCCTGGGCAAGGTGATGTGGGACAAGTGCGGCATGGCGCGCAACGCGCAAGGCTTGCAGGAAGCGATCGCTGAGATCCGCCAGATCCGCGAAGAGTTCTACCGCGATGTGCGCGTGACCGGCAAGGCGAACGAGTTCAACCAAGAGCTGGAGAAGGCCGGTCGCGTGGCCGACTTCCTCGAGCTGGGCGAATTGATGTGCATCGATGCGCTGAACCGCAACGAAAGCTGCGGCGGCCACTTCCGCGAGGAGTATTCCGAGACCGAAGGCCCGCAGCAGGGCGAAGCCAAGCGCGACGATGCCAACTACGCCTACGTAGCCGCATGGGAGTGGACCGGCGATGCAGGCAAAGCGAACCTGCACAAGGAGCCGCTGACCTTCGAGGAGGTGAAACTGACGCAGCGTTCATACAAATAGGCTCGCGCAAATCCCCGATCAACGCACCCGTACCGTCGCCCCTCCGGGTCGACACACAACAGCAAGCCAAATGGGCAACATGAAATTGACGTTGAAGATCTGGCGCCAGAACGGGCCGAACGATAAAGGCCGCATGGAGAACTACCCCGTGAACGATGTGTCCGAGGACATGTCGTTCCTGGAGATGCTGGACGTGCTGAACGACCAGCTCGTACGCGAGGGCAAGGACCCCATCGCCTTCGATCACGATTGCCGCGAGGGCATCTGCGGCATGTGCAGCCTCTTCATCAATGGTGAGGCGCACGGTCCGGGTCGCGGCATCACCACCTGCCAGTTGCACATGCGCAAGTTCAAGGACGGCGACACCATCTATGTGGAGCCTTGGCGCAGTGCGGCCTTCCCCGTGATCAAGGATCTCGCGACCAACCGCAGCGCCTTCGATCGCATTCAAGCGGCTGGCGGTTTCGTGAGCGTGAACACCAGCGGCAACCTCGTTGATGGCAACGCGGTGCCCATCCCGAAGGACGATGCCGACAAGGCCTTCGATGCGGCAACTTGCATCGGCTGCGGCGCTTGTGTTGCTACATGCCCGAATGGCTCAGCCATGCTGTTCACCGCAGCGAAAGTCTCGCAGCTCGCCTTGTTGCCTCAGGGTCGTCCTGAAGCGAAGCGCCGCGCGCTCGCCATGGTGGAGCAGATGGACAAGGAGGGCTTTGGCAATTGCAGCAACACCGGCGCTTGCGAAGTGGAATGCCCCAAGGGCATCAGCCTCGAGCACATCGCGCGCTTGAACAGGGAGTACCTGGCGGCGAGCGTGACGAAGGAGTGAACCCTGCGCGGTTTAGTCTTTGCGGGGGCTAACGAAACCCCAGATCTCTCATGCACAGCAAACGATCCGGCTTAGCCGCCATCGCGACCTTGTTCTCCATGCTTGGCCTGGCCCAGGTCAATCAGGTGCCCTCCGATATGGAGCGCATCAGTTCAACGCTGATGGACTACATCGACGGCACTGCCAATGGTGATCCCGAGCAGGTGCGGCGCGCCTTTCATCCGGACTTCAAGCTCTACACCGTGACCGATGCCGACAGCTTATGGATACGTTCCGGCGAGAAGTACATCTCAGGCATCAAGGCGGGAGAGAAGAACAACCGCCAGGGCCGCATCATAAGCATCGATGTGGAAGGCAATGCGGCCATGGCGAAGGCGGAGGTAGCCATTCCCGGTTGGCGCATCTTCACCGACTACTTCCTCCTGCTGAAGTACGAAGGCGCATGGCGGATCGTGCAGAAGAGCTTCAGTTGGAGGGCTTGGCCGAAGGATGAGGGCAAGTAGTCGGCACCTGGGAACATCAAAACACTATTACTGAACCGGGACCACTGACTGCGCCCAAGCTGCGCAGAGTTCGAGGATGCCCAAGCCTCGCTCTTTCCCAACTCACTGAATCGCTTGCACTATGATCCGCTTGCCGTTGAAGTCGATCACCTCGCCCACGCGCTTGTCCTTCAGCGCTTGCCCGATGGGTGAGGCGAGCGAGATCGCGTAGCACCTTTCGCCAGCAACCTCAATCGCGCCCAATCCGATGGCGATGAAGTAGTGGCCCTGATCCGTGGTGATCAAGCTGCCGAAGGCCACTTGCTCATACGCGCGATCGATCGGCACGCGCGCCAATTCCTGTTGCATGGCTTGTGTCTTGGCGAGCTGCGCTTCCAGTTGATCCAACTCCTGCTGCACCATGGCGCGGCCCACCTCGTGCTTGTCGCCAGCGCTGCTTTTCGTGTCGCTGTTGCGGGCCTCCAGAGTATTGACCAGTTCATCCTTCAGGGACTGGACACGCTCTTCCAACAGCTTGTTCAAGTGCGCGACCACGGCTTCCTTCTCCATGCTGCGAAGGTCGTTGCTGGCATTCGTATCCATGTTGAATGTCATCGACGTGACCAAGGGTCTCCGTGTATCGAATGCGCTCCGTGATTGAGGTCATAGGTGTTGAACGTAACGATACACGCTCCAGGAGATGCCGAACGAAAAGCTGGCGCGAACGTGTTGCTGCCCCTTCAATATAACGAAGGTTATATGGACAATGCTCTAGATGCTTGGTTGGTTTGCGCCTCGCACACAACCCCATGATGAAACACTATGCCGCCTTCGCACTTGCGCTGTTCCCCGCCTTGATGTCCGCCCAGAGCGTGCTCATCTACCAGAACAGCTTCATCACGCCCAATACCACACCGGAGAACGCCTCCTGCCAGCAGGATTTCAGCGCCATGCCGGTGAACACCCTGTGGGAGGGAACGGGCGTCGGCACCTTCTCTGGTTCGTTCCAGCAGACCAACACGGTCGAGACCATCCTCATCAACGGGCCTGCTGACATCTATGACGACCCTGCTGGGCTGAACGGCGACTATTGCTTGGGCATGCTGAACACGGCGTTCTTCGATAAGCTCGCCCTGCTCGTGAATGGGCAGGGGCTGCCCTTCATCCACATCTCCATGGACATGTCGGCGATCAACACTACCTGCGGCGGTCCGTTGCCGATGGCGGCACCGTCCTTCCTGATCGAGGCAATCGATGCGCCCGGAGGGGTGTTCAGCCTAACCACCACGGAAGTGCTCTCGAGCGATACGTTGTTCGGGATCTCACCCAACAGCGATTCATTCATCTTCAACTGGACCAATGCCATCGGCCGCTTGGATATCAGCGGGGCTACGGACCTCATGGTGGCCATTCGCTTCACCTTGCTTACCTCGTCCTATGCCGCGTTCGACGATATGTACATCGAGGCATCCTCATCGGAGGTCATCAATAGCGTCACTGAGATGGCTCCGGCTCCCTCGGTCTTTGGCCGAATCCGGCGTCGGACCGCGTGACCATCGAAGGTGTCACGCCGGGGACATCCGTGGAAGTCTTCTCGCTCACCGGTCAACGCGCAGCGTCCATCACAGCAGCGCAGGGTTCAATGGTGGATGTTTCAGCGCTTGCCCCAGGTACCTATGTGCTGCGCGCCGAGGTGAATGGCGTGTTGCGAAGTATCCGGTTCGTGCGCTTGTAGCCTTCGTTGCGTTCTCAGCCGAGCAAGCCTCTCGCCTTCGCCATCAACCACGGCGCCATCGCTGTCACCACCGGCACCAGCACCCAGATGCAGCCTTGTGTGATGTCGTAGTCCACCAGTATCTCGTTCCAAGGCTTCTTGAAAAACAAGAACTCAACGACCCGCACTGCCTGTGGGGCGCCCATCTTGACGCGGGCCGAAACATGAAATCGATATCCGAGGGATCAAGTTCCCAAGCTCACCGCTGGTAAGCCTGCAGCAGGCTCACGCGGTTGCCCTCCGTATCGAGGATGGACACGTAGAGCCCGATGCCGGGGATCTCCTGCGGCTCGCCCAGCACGGTGCCGCCGCCCTCCTTCACCTTCTCGATGTGCGCTTTGATATCCGAAACGGCGATGGTGAGCGAGGGGTGGGCATTGTCCGGCACCTTCGGGAAGAAGCCGCCGTTGATGGCGCCTTTGTGCTTGTGCATACGGTTCTCATCCACCTCGCTCGTGTAGGCGATGAGGTAATCGCCCATCTCCGGGCCGAGCTGGGTCATCTGCCAGCCAAAGACGCTGCTGTAGAAATTGCTCACGCGCTGCCGGTCCTCGGCAGGCATCTCGAAGTGGACAACGGGATTCATGTCGATCGGGTTTCTCGAAATGTAGCCGCTGTGCGGCAAGTCCGCGCTATCATCCGTCAGCCAGCATCCCGCGCGCCTTGGCGATCAGCCACGGCGCCATCACTGTCACCACCGGCACCAGCACCCAGATGCGGCCTTGTGAGATGTCGTAATCGAGTAGCAGTTCGCTCCACGGCTTCTTGAAGAGGAAATGACCTGCGCCGAACTCGAAACCGAGTGTCATGGCCAGCCACAACAGTCCGATGCTCCATGCCTGCGATGCGGTCGCTGGCCCCAGCCAGCGGATGCTAAGCCACGTGGCGAACAGGATCAAGATGCAGAGCATGATGGTGCTGATGGCGAGGCCCGTTGTGAGGCCGGTGTAGGGGATGATGAGCTTGATGCGCACCGTGCCGTTCCCGATGGCGAGCAGCATCAGCGCGAACCAAAGGAGAATGGCTTTCCACCACATGACAGGGAGGTTTCCCCAAGGTCGTGGCGCGACAATTCGCTGCGACTGCCAACAATCAGAGCGCCCTTACTTTTGACAGACCACAGGCACCAAGGAACTCAAGCAGTTGATGCTGGACCGCATCAAGGACATCCCGGACCAAGCCCCAGCGGGTGTTGTGCAACGCGTCCTTGAAGCCATTGAAGAATTGGCCAAAGGCGAAGCTACCTCCATGGATCGCATGTCGCGCTTCCTCAAGAACATCGAGGAAGACAAGAACCTGCTCCAGAAGCTCGCGCAATGATCAGCCGGGCCGAGGCGCTGTTCTATCACAGCGTGCTCATCCGTCGATTCGGAGGTTCTGACGGCATGCGCGATGAGGGCATACTCGATGCTTCCTTGAATCGGCCATTCGCGACCTTCGATGGTGTGGATCTCTTTCCTTCTGCGGAAGACAAAGCTGCTGCGGTGATGCATGGCATCATCACCGGCCATCCGTTCATCGATGGGAACAAGCGCACAGGGTATGCGCTGGCGCGGCTCATCCTTCAGGACGCGCGACTCGACATCGAAGCCAGCGAGGATGAGAAGTACGACATGGTCATCCTCGTGGCCACGGGGCAGATGGATGTGGAGGGTATCCGCGCGTGGATGAAAGGACGCGTGGTGCAGTTGAAGTAGTGTTGCTCCAGCGGCTCATCCGATCTGCCGCAGGTGGTGCTTGATATGCTCCACGTAATCGCGCATCAACCAATCCAAGGTGGGCACACCATCGGCAGGTAGCGGCGCATAGGTTGAACCCAAGGACTTGTGCTCCTTACGAGGAAGGTGCGCGGCATCGTGCGGCACACGATCCATCACGCGCGCGATGTGGCGGTTGTAGCGCGCCCATAGTTCCACGAGTTCATTCCAATCGGCATCGGCGTAGCCATGGGCCTGCACCCATTCCTCCTGTGCGTAGCCCTCGAAGAGAAGATGATCGGTATGCCGCAACCGCACTAAGCGCGCCAAGTTGTTGTTGGCTGAATCGAACAAGTGGCCGATGACCTCCTTGGGGCACCACTTGCCGGGCGCATGTGCTTGGCTGGCTGCTTCGTTGCTGATGCGCATGAGAAGCGGTAGCGCGGTTTCGATGGTGTTGCGGAGTTGATCGCCTGGACGGTCCATGGGGTAAAGGTGCTTGTCGTGTATTGCTATTCAAGCATCCACGGCCCACCTCGCGTCACGTTCTCGAAGATCGTCCCATTGAAGCGGAACAGCCCGCCGCTGAAGCCGAACCAAAGCGTTCCTTGCTATCCTCCAGCACAGCCTGTACACCGAAGTTCTGGATCAGGTGCGGACGCTCGGTTTCATCGAAGAGTGTGAACGGCATGCGGTCCGAGCGGAGCAACGATGGAGGTGTGTAGCGATAAGCGCCAACACCTACTGCACCGATCCAGACGTGGCCGGAGCGCATGGCGTACACCGTGTACACATCGTTGGCGGTGAGCCCCTTCACATCGGCGAATCGCGTGAAGCTCTTGCCATCGTAGCGTGCAACACCACCCTCTTGTATCGGAGGGAAGTCCGAGGTGATGCACCCGAACCAGAGGTTGCCGTCCGCATCCTCTGCGATGCTCGCCACATTGTTGCTGCACAGGCCGTCCTCCTTCGTGAAGTGCGTGAAAGCCTTGCCATCATATCTCGTCGCGCCGTATCCATCACGCCCGAACCAGATGTTGCCCTTGCTGTCCTCGATGATCTCCCACACCTTGCCCTTCACCCATTTATGCGAGGGTTCTTTGATCATCGGAATCGGGATCTCGAAAGGCTGAAAGCGCGCGCCATCGAAACGGAAGGCGCCATCGTTGGTGCCTGCCCACAAGATGCCGTTGCGATCAACGAGTAGCACGCATCCTGCGCCGCGCAAGCCTTCGGGAGTCTTGAATGCCGTGAACGTGGTGCCATCATAGCGCGTGGCACCATCGTGCGAACCGATCCAGATGTTGCCTTGCTTGTCCTCCACGATGCTGCAAGACACCATGTCCGCCAAGCCATCCGCCGTGGTGAAGTAGGTGAGCCGCTCACCAGGCATGATCAATGGCTTCGGTTCATAGCGGATCACGCCATCGCCCACCGTGCCGAACCAGAGGTTGCCCTTGCTGTCCTCGAAAGCGGCCACGATGTAGGCGCTGAGCTGGGTGGTGTCGATCTGTGCTGAGGCAGGTATTGTGGAAGCCGCGTTGCCAGTGCTTCCCTTCGGTGGCGTCTGTGCATTGCACGAGGCGATGAGCAGGACACCAACAAGGGTCACGGGTGTGAACAGGGGGCGATGAGGGAACATGCGTTGTTGCGAAGGGAACAAGGTAGAGCGGCCGGCGAGGCAGCCATTCACCGTTTCGGCCCCATCGCTCGCCAATTGTACGCTTCGCAGTGGCTCCGCATGCGAGCAACTGAAAACCGCTGAACCGCTGACACCTTTTCGCCGCTCGTGCGACATGTTGTAAGAGCACACAACCATGCGCATCACGCACTGCACCACACTGGCTATCGCGGTCCCCTTCTTCTTAGGCGTACAGAAGGAGGTTGAACCGGCTTGTGATCTCACCCCCGAAGTGGTCGTCGCTTTTGATTCCGAGGAGTCGGAGATGGACCTCCGTGCATTCGACATCGTGCAGCGCACCTGCGCCTTGGAGGTGGTCATGCGGCCGATCGCGTTACTGGTGCCAGAGGGACTGGAGCGAATGACGGATGAACGCCTAGCGACACCCGAAGCGGAGCCGGTTGAAGGAGTTCCTGCATGCGCTTGAGGCGCAGGCTGCTCGCATGGGTGATGCTCCTTGATGGAGATGGAAGATGATCGGAAGGGATAGAAGGGGGTGGCTGACACGATATCCGCTGCGTGGCAGGCAATGGATGCTGCGCTGGCGGCAATGGGCGCTGCGCCGATGACAATGGCCGATAGGCTGGCGACAATGACCGCTGCCTCGATGACGATGAGCTTTGCGCACGTGACAACGCTCGCTTCGCCATTAGCAATGTGTGCTGCGGGGATGACAGTGAAGGCCGCGCTGGAGACAACGGTGGTTTGAACCGACACAAAGGGCAGCGTGCATTCGCAACAAGTGGATTTCATGCGGCACAAAGGATGCGTGGTGCAACGAAATGGTCCTTGTTATGCGCGCAATGCATACGGCATGCGCGCGATGCATACTGCGGAAACCGCCGCTACAAGGGCGCGTTGCACATCCCCGTCCGGAAACATTCGGGCACCAAACAAAATGAACAAGTCGAACGAGAATAGGTTGAGCATGCTACATGCAGTGCTGGCGGTGTGCACGAAATACACCGCGACGTGGACCGGCGTGCTTGGTTACAAGAAGGCGCAGGATGAATTGGTGGTGAACGTGGGCAGCATCGTTGCGGCATCGGCGGTGCAGGAAACGAACATGAAGGGTGCCGCGCTAGACAAGCGCTTCAAGCGCCAAGCGATGACGGTGAAGACGGTGGAGGTGGCGCGCGCGGTATTCGCCTACGCCGAGGACATCGGTGACCTTGTGCTGCGCGAGAAGATGAACCTGAGCCCGAACGACCTGAACCGGAAGCGCGACGCGGTGGTGCAGGCGCTGGCGCAGGGGGTGCGGGATGTGGCCAACGGCCTGATCGCGAGCCTTGGCGATTATGGACTTGTGGCAGCGGACATCACCGCGCTGCAGGCAGCGATCGATGCTTACGCGAATGTGGTGAGCGCACCGCGCAATGCTGCGGTGGTTCGCAAGGGCGCGACAGCGGAGATAGACACGCTGATGAAGGACAGCATGAAGATCCTGAACAACAGGATGGACAAGCTGATGCCGGAGTTCGAGACGAGCGCACCGGAGTTCTTCCAGGAGTACTTCGCGGCGCGGATCATCGTGGACAATGGTGGCGCGCAGAGCGAGCCGATTGCGTTGGCGGCTTAGACACTGAGGGATTGGACGGAAAAGGCCCCGGAGCGATCCGGGGTCTTTTCGTTTGTTATGGTGATGCGTGCAGCAGCGCGAGGGACTACCCGATCTTGGGTATTGTGCGGATGGGGGCTGTTGCGGTGCTTCGCATGTGAAAGAAGCCGCCATGCTGGGCAAGTACATCCGGATACAACGCTTGCTGCGCTCGCTGAAACAGGAGTACGTGGCAGAGCGGGCGGGCATTGATCAGAGCAGCTACAGCCGCATAGAGTGCGATGAGAGCGACCCGTCGTGGAGCCGTGTGAAGAAGATCGCGAAGGCGATTGGTTGCCGGATCAGGGATTTCGATGAGGATGAGGAGGAGAAGGAGTAGTGGTCTGTGGTCGATGGTCTATGGTACTAGGTCTATGGTATAATGTGGTGGGAGGTGATGGGTGGCCGAAGGCCAGTGGCAAAGGGCTGAATGGCGCAGGGCTCAGGATGACGGGAGAGCATGCTGGAGCACCATGGTTCGGGTTCGATTCCGGGTGGTACAGCGAGGCTCCTTGCCGAACAACTGGGTGCGGTGGTACTCTAAGTATTCGGGCATGGGCCCGACGGTTTCCGCCGGTATGCTCATGTGGCCGCTTCCCGGAAAGCTGGACCGAGTTTCGCGATCCAGTTCTTAGCGCCGGATCGTCATCGCATCTGGGCTAGTTCCACCGTGGTGATCACCTGATGGAATCCCTTCTTGCGCAAGCCGCGGATCAAGGCATAGTCCCCGGTCCAGAGCAGGCCGTCCAATTCCAAAGCGAGCGCGATGAACGGTGCATCGAACTCATCGACCCCTGCTGCCATGGAACGGGCCTTTTCGCGATGAGCGATAGACACGCCCGCGTCGTCGATCAGCTCGATGCGGTCCATGATCGTTTCCCAGGCGATGTCCAGTTCGGCATCGTTGAGCTTGGACGCGCGCTTCAATTTGGCTCGATGCCGGTCCAGTTCATACACGAGCAGGGATGGAGCATAGAACCGGAGTTGTCCGGGAGCGTGCAGCAGCACTTCGCCGACCGGGCTTTCGGTCCGCACCACGCAACTGAACGCGATGTTCGTGTCAACGACGTCCCGGGTCAAGCCCGGGATTCACCCAGGTAGCGCTTCTTGTTCTTCTTCCACCACGCGGCCTTGGCCTGGCGCGCGATCTTGTCCACATCGCTCTGCTTGGCCTTGGAGCCTTCGGTGGCCAGGAGATAGGTGAGGTAATCCGTGAGCCGTTGCAGGGACTCAGCATCCTTGGCCCCCGAAATGGTGATCACCACCTCGTCCTTCTTGTTGCGCTCGACTTTCGTCGTCATGCTTCAAAGATAGGATGAGCACGGCGCGAAGGAGGTTCAAGCTTTGCAGAAGACTTCGGTCCTGTGGTACTCCAGGTATTCAGGCTTGGGGCCGGCGGCTTCCGGCGGTAAAGTCATGGGCTTGCCCTCGTAGGCTTTGAAGTTCGCGGCGACAGTATCGGAGGCACAGTGGTCGCGCAGCGATGGGGCGCAGACAAAGCGCAACTCAGTATCGAAGGTGATCGGCCCGCGGTCGAAGGCCTTGTCGTGGAGTGCGTTTAGGGCGATGCCATTGCGGGCATCCAGGCGATGCTCTTCGGAGGCGCTCCACGGAATGACATGTGACGCGACAAGAAGCGGCCGAATGCCCAGGCCCGTTACCGCGCAGCGACCTTGGTAGGCGTTGAGCACAGCCTGCTGGAAGTACCGTTGCCCGCGCCGGACCTTCACCGAGGCGGTGGTTTCGGTGGGTAGGCCCAGTGCCGCACATTAAGAGAAAAACGTTGACGGCTTTCTCGGCATGCCGCGTGGATCATGCGCTCGAAGCCTGTTCATAAATGTTGCCGCAGTTCAAAGTCGAGAGCGGAGCAACTGTCCGCACATTTGTCCGTGTCCGTAATTCTGTCCGCAAGACATGGCAACCATCAATTTCTACCTCGACAAGCCCGGCAAGAAAGGGGCAGCTCCTATCCATCTCCGCATCAACTGCAATGGTGAGCAGGTCAAGGTTGCGACAGGTGAGAAGGTCGAGCCCGAACACTTTGACAAGGAGGCGCAGCGCTTGACCACGAAAGCAGCGAACCACGCTGCTGTGAACTACTATCTCGACTTCTTGACCGAGCGAGCGCATGAAATGTTCAGCCCGACTTACAAACGCAGCTACACGAACAAACAGATCAAGAACCGTCTACAAGAACTTATTGATGACTATCGCGCCAACACCTCAATTCGTATCGTCAAGGAGCAGCTAGCATTATATGGAAAGGCGTTCACCTTCGTCGACCTGTTCGCTGGTGCTGGTGGGTTCAGCGAAGGCTTCCTCCAAGCAGAGGTGAACAACAAGTTCTTCGATTTCCTGCTTGCTAATGACATCAACGACAATTGTGAACTGACGCACGTTGTACGATACAATCACCAACTAGGGCTCGATGCGGAGTTCTTGTGCCAAGACATTACTGAGCCGAAGTTCCTGGACAACCTGCTAGCCAAGTTGAAAGGAAAGACTGTGGATGTGGTTTGCGGTGGGCCGCCTTGCCAGAGCTTCAGCCTTGCAGGCAAGCGGAAGAAGTTCGACAAGAAGGACGATCTCTTTTGGCACTACCTGCAGGTCATCAAGCTGCTACAGCCGAAGTACTTCGTCATGGAGAATGTCAAAGGCATCCTCACCAAGGAGGGTGGCAAGATCAAGGAGCAGATCCTCGACGAGATCCGGTCCATCGTGAACATCAAAGAGATCCCAGCACTCATAACGTTCGTGAAGGGGTTGAAGGACACACAGCCGCAGCACGACTTCGTGCTTGACCGGCTCATTGACCGTATCCGCTTCGAACAATTGACGGACATCGACCTCGCAACCGCCAAGGAAGAATACATCGGCACCGTGGACAATGCCTTCAAGGCGCTTTCGCCGAAGATCATCGACTACAAGACAAGCAAGACGGATGAGCGAGTCCTTACCATCCGGCATGGCCTGAACCTGCTTTCTCGAAGCAAGCAGTTGGAGATCCTGCAACGAAGCATCATCAAGGAGAAAGATCACAATAATGTGGACGGCGACTTCTTTGTCGATGCGTTTACCACCTTCCTGGCTGAACTGGAACCAGAGGAGATCATCCGCAAGATCGAGCGTGCGTTCGATGCACTGAGCATTCCGAGGGAGTTTGCAGCGGATCGCCGTGCAATGATGCAAGCACTGAACGTCTACGTGCAGTCCTTCGATGCTTGCCTTGCGGCCGTGAAATCATTCTGCGACAAGAAGCAGGCTGCGGAACTCGACAAGCTGGTTGACAGCATCCGCCTTTACCGGATTAAGGCTCCCTTCGTTGCGAACGCGGCGAACTACGGCGTTCCTCAGAACCGTGAGCGCGTGTTGTTCATCGGGTGCCGCCGTGATCAAACGCTCATTACCGAGATACGCGCCACAGTAACCGAGGCTGAGAAAGTCACCGTCTTCGAAGCATTGCATGATCTTGACTTCATCGCCAACGATGAGGAGAAGTACAATTACGAGAACGTTGATATCGCAGCACAATACAACGGAAGCGCAAAAGCGCTGAAAGCGCTTATCCGGTCACGCGCCATAGATGGCAAGAACGGAAAGGCGGGTGTGAAAACCTACGCGGAATGGAGCCGCCAAGGCCGCCTTGGGGAACGCTACAATGTGCTACCGCCTTTCTATGTGCGTAATGCCGAGGCGCTGGAACAAGGCATCAAGGACCATGGCAAGCTGCACAATCACAAGACCAGCAACCAGAACGCGACTGTGGTCAAGCGCCTTGACCTGATACACAAGGCGGGAGACTACAAAGACTCAAAGGCTGTGCTTGAGAAGCATGGCGTTTCCTCAGAGAAGCGCAACTATAATGTGCTGAAGCCGGATGGCCAGAGCCCAACCGTGATGACCATCTCGGATGACTACATCCACTACAATGCTCCGCGTGCGCTAACGGTTCGGGAGATGGCCCGCTTGCAATCGTTCGATGATTCGTTCGTATTTCAGGGTGCACCTCGAAGAAGGAGATTCGACCGCATCTTGCACTACGACGTCGTATCGGTAGACGAAGCCACTCCACCATGGATGGCGAGGGCAATTGCAATAACTCTACTTAGGGCTATAAGTAGTCATCGAAAATGAAGGTGCCATCCTTCATGTGCTTTACGATGTTTGTCTTTGCCTCAAGTTCTTCTGTGCGAAGTTCCTGTTCAGAGTCGTCAATCCAGTTCAGGATCCAGAATTTGTCTTCATCGGGGTAGTAAAGGATACGCTTACTGCTACGACAGATCCCCGAAAGCAGGATGAAATACTCTTTGGCTTCACCGTTCCTTTGAAGGGACAACTCCTTTAGGTGCTCGATTGAAGTCACAGGGAAATTCTGTGTTCTGTTGTATGTCATGTTGTTCTTCTGTTGTGCCTGGAAGGTAGACATGGTTTCGACACAGCCAACTTCCGCTCCGGCGTACTACTTTGCGCTGGCATTCGGATGTCAACAACCGGACAACGGACCAGCTAACAGTGCTCATGGAGAAGTTCCCAAAGCGCGAGACATTCTTCTCGCCTGTTCTGCAAGCAATTCGCGAACTCGGTGGTTCCGGCACTAACGAGGAAATCAACGACAAGGTGATTGAGATACTCGCGCTTCCGGCCGAGTTGTTGAATGTTATGCACCGGGATACTACCCAGACCAAATTCGAGTACGAATTGGCATGGGTGAGGACGATGCTTAAGAACAAAGGTGTGCTGCTCAACTCACAACGTGGAGTTTGGTCGCTCGGCACAGGTGATACTTCCCATTTTGTCACGACCGCGAGTCCCAAGGTGGCTCAGAAAATCGGAGCCGAGTTGGAAAGCGGGGATGATTGGAAGAAGCGCATAAACGAGATTCTCGTAAAGCACTTGTCAGCGCCAGCTTTCGAGAGACTAATCCAAAGGATGCTTCGTGAAAAGGGCTTTACTCAAGTGATTGTCACGGGTCGCTCAGGCGATGGTGGTATCGATGGAAGGGGAATCGCGAAAATCAACGGAATACTGAGCTTCCACATTGTATTTCAATGCAAGCGCTACACCGGTAGCGTAAGCGCCAAGGAGATCAGAGACTTTCGAGGAGCTATGGTAGGGCGAACGGATAAGGGACTGTTCATCACCACTAGTTCATACACGCGGCAAGCAATTGATGAGGCAACACGAGACGGGGCACCGGCAATTGACTTGATTGATGGTGACAAGCTCGCTGAAAAGCTGAAGGAGTTGCACCTTGGGGTCGCTGTGGAAGTCAAGGAGCATGTCTCGGTGGACGAGGATTGGTTCAAGAATTTCGAGTCACTGTAGAATACGAGCAATTCGGGCTCAATCGCACAAGCGTTCAGGAGATAGAGCTATCCGCGATTTCGCCTCTTGGACCCTGTCCAAACTACACGAACGCTTGCTGGAGAAGCACAACGAGACTTTTTGGATAGCTGCCGAGAGCAGTCGAGAAGATGGCGTCGAATACCTGCACTACACGAAGGTGGAACATACCCGTAAGCCCATTGTGTCTCAATTCGACCTGCTTCTGGAACAAGGCATCATCACCTTGGATCACCTCATCAAACGAACCCTGACAGGGAAGACTGTTGAGAAGGGCCCCTTGTTCAAGATTAAGCCGAATAACGTTGGACTTCTCTTCCCGCCGAGCCGAGTCTACGACCTGACATGAACCTAGCTCCTGATCAACACTGCCTTTCGTGTTAGGGACAGAAGCGGGTAGCCCACAGCGGCCCGAGGAACGAGGGTGGCGAGGACTACAAGCGAATGGCCCGACGGCGAGTCTTCGAGCCGGAACGCCCAGAGGATTCACACCTTCTCAACCACCTCCCCCGCCTTCCGCAAATGCGCCTTTTTCGCCTTCCTGATCCTGCACGTCACCACCTTGTACTCCGGGCACATCGCCAGTGAATCGCTCACACTGCTGGTGATGATATTGAGCATGATCTCCGGGAAGTGGAAGGTGCTGCTGAGGATCCCCGGCTTCACCTCATCGGTCACCCGCGCCTTGATGTCCACCTTGCCCCGCGGGCTTTCCACGTAGACCATGTCGCCATCGGCGATGCCATTCTGCTGGGCGTCGGCGGGGTTGATCAGGAGCACGTCTTCGGTGAGGATCACCTCGTTGCCGGTGCGACGCGTCATGGCGCCGCAGTTGTAGTGCTCCAGCTCGCGGTTGGTGGTGATGATGTAGGGGTAGTCCTTCTCGTTGGCGCGCACCTCGGGACTCTTCTCCCACTTCACGGGCCATTGTTTGCCGTTCTCGCCCAGCTCGTCCCACTTCACCCCGGCGAAGAAGGGCACGATGCGGCTGATCTCGCGTAGCACCCAATCGGGGTGGTAATCCTTCTTCTCATTCCCGCTCTTCCTGCCGGTCTTGGCGGCGTAGCGCTCCATGATGTCGCAGGTGATCTGGCCATCGCTCTTGGTGCCTTCGATCGGGTCCACGCACGCGTTCACGCGCTGGATGCGGCGCTCACCATTGGTGAAAGTGCCGCTCTTCTCCAGGAAGCTGGCGCCGGGCAGCACCACGTGGGCGAGCTTGGCGGTCTCCGTCATGAAGAGTTCCTGCACCACGAAGAGCTCGAGCTCGCCGAGGGCCTTGCGCACGTGCAGGGTGTTGGGGTCGGTCTGGCCCATGTCCTCGCCCACCACCCAGAAGGCTTTCAGGGTGCCGTCGAGCATGGCGTCGTACATCTGCGGGATCTTCTTGCCGATGACATTGGGGATCTCGGTGCCGTAGAACTCGTTGTACATCTGCGCGTACTCGGGGTTGTCCACCGCGTAGTAGCCGGCGCCCTGGTGGGGCTGGCAGCCCATGTCGGCCGCGCCCTGCACGTTGTTCTGGCCGCGCAGCGGGTTCACACCCACGCCGCGGCGACCGATGTTGCCGGTCATCATGGCGATGTCGGCAATCTGCATCACGGTGAAGGTGCCCTGGAAGTGCTCGGTGACGCCCAGGCCGTGAAAGCTCATCGCGGCCGGTGACTTGGCGTAGGCCATCGCGGCCTCGCGCACAAGGTTGCGGTCCACGCCGGTCTCGCGCTCCATGGCGGCGATGTCCACCGCGAGCAGCTCCTTCTTGAAGTCTTCGTAGCCCTCGGTGCGCGTGTCGATGAAGTCCTGCTTCACCAGCCCCTCGCTCACGATGTAGTACATGAACATGTTGAGCAGGGCCACGTTGGTGCCGGGCTTCAACTGCAGGTGGTACTTCGCGTAGCGGGCCAGCTCGGTGCGGCGCGGGTCGATCACGATCAGGGTCTTCCCCTTCATGATCTGCTGCTTGATCTTGGCGCCGGTCACTGGGTGCGCATCGGTGGGGTTGGCACCGATGACCATGATGGTGTGCGTGTCCTTCAGGTCGTCGATGCTGTTCGTCGCGGCGCCGGTACCGAAGGTCTTCTGCATGCCGAGCGCGGTGGGGCTGTGGCAGACGCGCGCGCAGCTGTCGATGTTGTTGGTGCCCACCTGCGCGCGGAAGAATTTCTGCAGGAGGTAGTTCTCCTCGTTCGGGCAGCGCGCGCTACTCACGCCGCCGAGCGCATCGGGACCGTGTTTCTCACGGATGGTGATGAACTTGTCCACGATGTAGTCGTAGGCTTCATCCCATGTGGCGGGAACGAGCTCGCCGTTCTTCCTTATTAGCGGTGTGCGCAACCGCTCGGGGTGATCGTAGAAGCGGAAGGCATAACGACCTTTCAGGCAGGTGTGGCCTTGGTTGGCCTCGGCATCGTAGGGCGCGGTGATGCCCGCCACCTTGCCGTCCTTGACTTTCACTTCGAGATTGCAACCGACACCACAATACGTACACACGGTGCGCACCACTACATCGGCCTTGGTCTCCTTGGCGCGGAACACGTCGGTGATGGCACTGGTGGGGCAGGCCTGCGCACAGGCGCCGCAGCTCACGCAGTCGCTGTCGAAGAAGCTCTCGTTGGTGCCCTTCACGATGTGGTTGTCGAAACCACGACCGGCCATGGTGAGCACGAACTGGCCTTGCACTTCGTCGCAGGCGCGCACGCAGCGGTAGCAACTGATGCACGCGCTGAGGTCGCTTACCATATAAGGATGGCTGCGGTCAACCGGCGTGTCGAGGTGGTTCTTCCCTTTCGGGTAGCGCACTTGGAGAGCCTGCCCCGGGCCTGACCCGGGGAAACCGATTTGCTGCACGACGTTGTACAGCTCGTTGGCGCCGTGGTCCTCCTTCTTCAGGCGCTCGGTGTCGTAATCGGTGAGCACCAGCTCCACGATGTTCTTCCGCAGCCGCTCCATGCGCGGGCTGTTCGTGGTGATGTACATGCCCTTGCCGACGGGAGAATGACAAGAGGCCATCACACGGCTGGGCGCCGAACCGGTGCTGGGGTCCTCCATGCTCACTTCCACTGAGCACACGCGGCAACTACCGAAGGGCTCGAGGTTGGGCGCATCGCAAAGCGTCGGAACAGGATTCGGCCCGATGTGCCTGCGCATGAACGCGAGCATGGTCTCGCCCTTACTAATAGGATAGGCCTTGCCGTCGATGAAGGCGACATCCACCTCCACGGCTCCCTTGTTAGAGGAAGCAGGAGCGGATTGTGTGCGAGCAACCGGTGCAGGAGAGTTGCCGGTTTTGGCCTGGGGCTGGTTCATGACGAAGGGCTTGAAGGCCGAAGATAGGCGACAGTACTTCCCTTGTTCGTGAGGCAGCCGAGCGTTGTTCGGCTGACAGGCAATCAACATCTTCGCTCCATGCCGTTCATGGAAGAGATAGCCCGCCGCTTGGGAGAGTTGGGGCCAATGGGAGCGGGCGAGCGGGATGCGTTGCACCAATTGCGAAGCATAGCCGAGCATATCGTGCTGCGAAAGGGGGCCGACCTGTTCGCTTACGGCGAAGTGCCGAACAGCGTGGCATTCGTACACGCGGGCATGCTGCGGCACATGGTGCTGGATACGGACGGGAACGAGCGCATCATCCGGTTCCACCGTGAAGGTGAATTCGTGCACGATTGCGAGCGCTGGGCGGCCAAGAGCCGACGGATTTCACGGTGCAGGCCGTCGAGGAGTGCCGGATCCACGCTGATCTTGCCGAAGCGCATGCGTTGACCGATGGCCATGCGGGCTTCGACGCCATAGGCGCGCGCATGATGATGGGCGACCGCAGCACGATGATGGAGCACGTGACCATGCTGCAGCGCTTCGACCCGCTTGACCGCCAGGTACATCCTCGATACCGACCCCGAATTGGTGCGCCGCGTTTCGGTGACCCACCTGGCGCAATACCTGGGGCTAACTCGCGAGACCCTGAGCCGTGTGCGCGCCCGTATTGCGGAGCAGGTGATTTCGTGATCCGGATCACGATGGCAAGAGAGACCTGGCGCTTAGCCTTGCCGTGAATACAACAGGAATGAAACGGGCCATTCATCTCCACGCCATCGGCGAGCGCGTTCAATTCAATGATGCGCGCGAACGCACCAACGGCAAACGCAGCGAGGCCTCGCTCAGCCTGGGCCCCGGCAACAAGGCCCTGGTCCGCATATCCATATCGGCCAGGACGAAGGCTTCAAGGTGGTGAGCGGGAAGCTGATCGTCACCATCGGGAAGAAGGAAGTGACCCTGGGGCCTGGCGAGAGCGCAGTGATCCGTTCCGGCGAGGCGCACAACTTCCGCAACGCGAGCACCACCGAGCGCGTGGAGGCCGAGTTCTGGTACGAGCCCGCCTTGAACATGGAATGGATGCTGCAATCGATGGGAGAAGGAGCGATGGACAACGGCGGAGACTGGAAGAAGACGCCCGTGCTTCCGGCGATGTACGTGATGTGGAAGCTGCGCGATGAGTACCGCCTTGCGGGCATGCCCTTCTGGTTGCAGGATGTCCTCTTCGGCTTCGGCGCATTCCTCGCACGGCTCACCGGCGCGCACAAGCGGTGGCCGCTGCCGGAGGGATTGCGCTGAACAAGTGCGCCGCGTACTTTGACCGGCATGAGCGCGGCGCCGCTATTTGTTGCCTGCATGGCCTCCTTATCGTGCTTGGGTCAGTCCATGGATTCGCTCACGCATAGGCCCCATGCTTGGCGGCGCGACGAACTCACCCTACACACGGCTTACCACCAAGGCCGCTTCGGTTTCGTGGAGCTTAGTATCGGCAGGAACATCTATGGCGCGGTGCATCACCCTTTCGGTGTCGGCTATCAGGCGGGAGCGGAAGTGCGGGTCGATCGGCCGACGCTGGTCGGCTGGAAGGTGGGCGGCTACTTCACCTTCGGCAGCGCCATGGGCATGCAAGTGATCCGGTATCAGGAAGCCGCGATGGGCTGCACGGTGATCAGGCCCGAGATCGGCATCGGCGTTTTCAAAACGAAGGTCAGCTACGCGTACAACGTGAACCTCTCGCCTTCGAGGCTCGATGGCATCAGCACGCACATGGTCAGCTTGAGCCATGCGTTCAGGCTGAAGCGGCTGTCGAAGAAGGGCCCCAGTGAATGAGTTGTTGGAGAGCGGCTCCCGTGACGCGAGTTCTTGCAGCGTGATCAAGAGACGCTGCGCGACGCACTCATCATTCAGTGAGCGACTTCGTGTGCTGATATGGAGCGCGCATCGCTCGGATGCATCGCGAGAAAATTGGTCGATGAGGGCATCGACATCGATTGAAATCATGTCGCGATGCGTTGTCGAGATCGGTCAATGAGGACCGTTTCACTCCTTTCAGCATGCCTCATCATGGTGATGGACGAAAAATATTTTGCCTTCACAAGGGCATCTGATACGCCCTTCGAACGATGATCATTCATGCGGTCGGCATCGATGATTCCCATGCGACGCATGAACGTGATCGCATCGTGTGCTGTTGATC
Organism: Flavobacteriales bacterium; assembly: GCA_016713865.1. Lineage (GTDB taxonomy): Bacteria > Bacteroidota > Bacteroidia > Flavobacteriales_F > PHOS-HE28 > PHOS-HE28. The sequence goes on from JADJOG010000011.1 coordinate 94,727, forward strand.
GCGATGCGGCGCAAGCGATCGCACGATTCGAATCATGGCATTCTGCATCCCTTTGCCAGCAAGGCTTTCAGGAGATGCGCAAACATGATGCTTGATGCATTGGATGCACATGCGATGAATGCATGCATCACGATCATCGATCAATACAACGCATCGTGATCAACATCATCGATCATCGTCGCACGTGCATCATCGGATGATCGCTTCAACGATTTCAACAATGGATGGTGAGCAACATTCACATCACATATAGCGTACACATGGTCAAACGATGCTAGGTTTGGCATCAAACCCATTTCACCATGGCTAAGAAAGCTGCAAAGAAAGCGACGAAGAAAGCTGCTAAGAAAGGTGCCAAGAAGGCCACCAAGAAAGCGGCGAAGAAGAAGAAGTAGTGTCGGTTCACCGACGCACGAAGGGGTCCGGTTCGCCGGGCCCCTTTGCTTTTTGTGCCTGATCAGGAACTCGCGCGCGCATCACGAGTCGCGCGCATAACATGTCCGCATGTCTTTGGTTGCGCGTGAGCGAACCATCGCGCGGAGAATCTGGACCAAGAATAGAAATCGAGCAGCGCTACTCCACGATCATGCGGAGATGGTGCATGCGATCGCCGGCGACGATGCGGCAGAGGTATGCGCCTTGCGGCCATGCCGAAGCATCGTAGCTCACGTTCATGGGTGCCCCGGCTTCCATTCGGCCCTCGTGCAATGTTGCAAGGTGGTTGCCGGTGATGCTCAGCAGTTCGATGCTCACTCGTGCGCTCAAACCAAGCGCGGGGATGGTGATGGTGGTATTCCCCATGGTCGGATTCGGGAACAGCGTTGGCAGGCCTTCATCTTCCATGATCAGGTCGGCCGACGATTCGTTCTGGAGCTGCAGGCCGACGGTGCTAGGGCATACCAGGTAGCCGTTACCTGCACCACCGGCGCTATAGCCGTTGTTGATGTTCGCCAATGCGGATGCGATGGTTGTGAGCGAATGCTGTGAAACGCACCCGCCGAGCGACTGATCAGCATGGTTGATGAGTTGCTGGACGCTCCAGCCGCCGAAGGTGCCGGATGCCACCACCATGTTCTTGAGCAAGGTGCCCGATGGCCCGAAGGCGGCATCGAGCTCATCCATGCGCACCGTGATCTTCAATGCAGCCAGGTGGCCAAGGAGCGTGTTGGAGATTGTGGTTCCCGGATTCACTGTGGTGCCTACCGGGAGAAGGGCCGCTGTGCCAGTGCTTGGCAGAGCGACATCAATAGAAGCTGAAGTGGTGAAGCGCACGATACGGGTGGAGCAGCCCAGCGTGAGGTAGTTGGGTGCGGGGAAAGCGGCATTCCAGTTCGCTGCCAAGTAGCCGGCCGTGTTGCTCGCATTCGGGCTTTGTCCCCAAGCAGCTTGGGTAACGGTTCGTGGTGTGGTGCAACTGGATGCGACCGTAATGGTGGTGGTGCAAGTGCTTGCGCATCCGTTGGCGCCTGTCACCGTTGCCGTGTAAGAGCCGGAGGCGGATACGGTCGCGGTCGCGGCGGAATGCGCAGGCGATGTGTTCCAGGAATAGGAGTAAGGAGTGGTGCCGCCCGTGGCACTCACGCTCACGGTTGATGCGGAGCCGTTGGAGGAACATGTGGCCGTTGGCGCCGCGAGCGAGCTGACAACGGTGCCCGACGAAGTGGCCGAGCAGCCTCCATTGGTTACCGCCACCGTATAGGTGCCCGTGGTCGAGGCGGCATAGTTCGGGCTAATCGCGCCGCTGATGGCCGTGCCGTTACGACTCCACTGGTAGGTGTATCCGGTGACGTTCGAAGCAGATAGAACGACCGAGCCACCGGTGCAGAATGCCGCCGATGTCCCGTTGGTGATCGTCGCGGTAGGCGCAGTGCTCACAGTTACGTTAGTTGCCGCTGACGTGGTTGAGCATCCGTTACTGGTTACCAGCACGGTGTAGCTGCCTGCGGTTGTAGCCGTTCGGCTCGCGGATGTAGCTCCGCTGATATTGGTGCCGTTCAAGCGCCACTGATAGGTGAGGCCTGTGCCGGTGTTCGCGTTGAGCGCAACACTGCCACCTGTGCAGAAGGATGTGGCACCGCTGGCCGTGATCGTTGCGGCAGGTGCTGCATTCACGGTCACGGTTGTGGCTGCGGAGGTGGTTGAGCAGCCGCCGTTGGAAACCACGACGGTGTAGCTGCCTGCGGCGGTTACCGTACGGCTCGCAGCAGTGGCTCCGCTGATGTTCGTTCCGTTCAAGCGCCACTGATAGGTGAGGCCTGTGCCGGTGTTGGCATTCAGCGTTACGCTGCCACCTGAGCAGAAGGTGGTTGCTCCGCCCGCTGTGATCGTTGCGGCTGGCGCGGCGCTAACTGTTACGGTTGTGGCCGCGGAGGTTGTTGAGCAGCCGCCGCTCGTGACCACTACGGTGTAGCTGCCTGCGGTTGTAGCCGTTCGGCTCGCGGTTGTAGCTCCGCTGATATTGGTGCCGTTCAAGCGCCACTGATAGGTGAGGCCTGTGCCGGTGTTCGCGTTGAGCGCAACACTGCCACCTGTGCAGAAGGATGTGGCACCGCTGGCCGTGATCGTTGCGGCAGGTGCTGCATTCACGGTCACGGTTGTGGCTGCGGAGGTGGTTGAGCAGCCGCCGTTGGTAACCACGACAGAGTAGCTGCCTGCAGCGGTTACCGTACGGCTCGCACCAGTGGCTCCGCTGATATTCGTTCCGTTCAAGCGCCACTGATAGGTGAGGCCTGTGCCGGTGTTGGCATTCAGCGTTACGCTGCCGCCCGAGCAGAAGGTGGTTGCTCCGCCCGCTGTGATCGTTGCGGCTGGCGCGGCGCTAACTGTTACGGTTGTTGCTGCGGATGTGGTGGAGCATCCGTTGCTGGTTACAACGAGCGTGAAACTGCCGGCGGTTGTTGCCGTGTAGCTGGCTGCTGTGGCTCCGCTGATGTTGGTTCCGTTCAAGCGCCACTGGTAGGTGAGGCCGGTACCGGTATTGGCATTGAGCGTGACACTGCCGCCCGTGCAGAAGGATGTGGCACCGCTCGCATTGATCGTGGCGGCAGGTGCTGCGTTCACGGTCACGGTTGTGGCTGCGGAGGTTGTGGAGCAACCGTTACTGGTTACCATGACCGAGTAGCTACCGGCAGCCGTTGCCGTGTAGTTGGCGGCAGTTGCTCCGCTGATGCTGGTTCCATTCAAGCGCCACTGATAGGTGAGGCCCGTGCCGGTGTTGGCATTCAGCGTGACGCTGCCACCCGAGCAGAAGGTGGTTGCTCCGCCTGCAGTGATGGTTGCGGCGGGCGCGGCGTTCACCGTGACGACCGTAGCTGCGGATGTTGTAGAACAACCGCTGTTGGTGACCACCACCGTGTAGCTGCCTGCGGCCGTTACGGTTCGGCTCGCTGCTGTGGCCCCGCTGATGTTGGTTCCGTTCAAGCGCCACTGATAGGTGAGGCCCGTGCCGGTGTTGGCATTCAGCGTGACGCTGCCGCCCGCGCAGAAGGTGGTTGCACCGCTTGCTGTGATCGTGGCCGTTGGCGTGATTGAAGTGCCCACGCATTGGCAGCTCGCGCTCCAGGTGTCGTTGATCGTGCACGCGTTGCCATCGTTGCAGGCCGTTCCTGGCAAGGCCGTGCCGCTTGCGACGCCGAGGCAATCGACAGCGCTGCCAGCAGCGATAGCCGAAGCGCCCAGCGAAAGGTTGTGATAGCTGCCGCTCGGCTCGGTGATGAGCCGCACAGCACGGACCATGTACTCGCGGCCCGCGACAAAAGGTGTCGTTGTTGCCGTGAACGAGGTGCCGGTTACGGGGTTCGTGGTGATGCGCGTGATGATTCCGGTGGTTCCATCGATGGAGTAGAGGTGATAGCCGTCAACCGTTTCGGTCGAAGGCAGCCAGGTGAAGGAGGGGAAGCCGTTCGCATTGGTAACGCTGAGGTTCGACGGCGGCACGAGCATCTTCAAGCGCAACGAGGGATCGCCCTGCAATGAGAGGTGCACGCGGCCAATGGTGCTTTGCCAGCCATCGTGCAGCGGCGTATAAAGGCTGCTGTTGTTCATGGTGGCCAAGGTGCTCTGGCCCACCGTTGCGCCCATGCCCATGTGGTGGAAGTACCAGCCGGGGATCGCGGACCAGCAGCTGACCAAGCCGTTGCCGCTGGCGATGAAGGCGCGTAGGAAATTGTTGCGGTTGTCCCAGTCGCCGAAGTAGCTGCCGAAGGACATGTTGAAGACGCCTCCGTTCGAGATCGAAGCGAAATCCTGTGTGGTGCCAACGCGATCAGCGCTGTTGTATGACAGCTGGCCACCATCGGAGACCATGCCGCCAGCGCCGCTGCCATAGGTGAAGAGATAACTCTGGTTGTTCACCATGTCCTTCAGCGTGGTGGCGTTCTGATTCGCGGCCGTGATGTTCGCCGGGCCCACCAGCGGAGCCATGCTGCGCCATGCGCTCGCGGCTAGCGGATTGCTCACCCACTGCAGGTTGTCGAATACCAGCGCACGCGGCGTGGGCGTCCAGAGCTTCAGCTTGAAGTTGTGCAGCTTGTTGAGGTAGGCGCGTGTGAGTTCGGTCTCGTTCGCCGCGAAGGCGGGCATGTTGTAGAAATCGATGCGGCCGACCTGCAGTTCCAGGTCACTGGGGAAGTCGGTCTGATCGAATTTGCCATCGCCTGGGACGTTGCGGTTCTCGGTGCGTGTCGCGTTGCTGTTGTTCACGGAGTTGTCTGTCCATGATCCGTTCAGCTCGCCGTAGTAGCCGTCGCATGGCCACGCGCCCACATGCTCGCTGTGGCCATCGGGCGCCTGATTGCCGGAATAGGGCACTGCGAGATGGCCGATGATGAAGACCGCTTTCGTATTCGTGGGGTCGGCATTGTAATGGCCCACGACGGTGCTCTTCACCGTGGCGAGCGCAGAGGTGCGCGCGAGGTCGGTGCGCACCACGCTCCAGCCATCCATGCGCAGGTCGCGCTCGAGTGTGGCTAGTTCGTTGGAGAGCGCTGTACTGAAGGTGTTATCGACAAGGAGGATCATGCGCCCACGGTAATCGACCGGGGGCACCGCGATGCCCGTTGAGATGTACCCGGTGCTTGTGACGCCGGCTGCGACGCGCACCACTTTGTATTCATAACCTATCCCTGCGGTGGCGGTCTGGTCGTCGTAGGTCAGAGCCGTTGCAGTCGGAGTCGCAATTGCAGTTCCCCAACTCGTTCCATTGGTGAGCTTGCGGAAGATGCTGATGCTCGTGGTGCTCGGCAAGGAGGTCCAATTCAGTGTGATGCGCGCAGGCGATGCTTGCACAGTGGCTGTGAGCTGAACCGCCGCCTTCTGGGAAGTGGTCTGACCGAACGCGCCGCCCCCTAGGCATAGCACGAGGCATCCGATCATCGCAGCACGATTCCATCCACGCAGGTTATTGCTCATGGTCATTCACCTCGGTCCCCGGTTGGTCTGGATGAGACGCAATACCTCCCTGCCCAGGGCCACCATCACGAGCGCCATGGGGGAATTCATGGAACCCGCGTTGGTTATCGGCGGAATCACCTTCTGCCGTTGCGTCTGGGCCTAAACTATTGGGTTGAGCGCCACGGGGGGCAGGCGATTATTCCATCTGATGCAGCCCTCGGCGCCGTCTTCACCCGGTTCGTCCGGCGAAGCGCCTGCTCTGCGGAGAAGCAATGCCGGTTCGTCGGGCCGATTGCTATTCTACCAAAGCCCGAATGATTTCGTCAAAAAAAGGAGCCTCCCGCGAAGGAGGCTCCTTTTCAACTGGGAATGGTCTGCTACTGGCGCACGAATCGGGCTGATCTTACCATGCCGCCAGGGTTCATGCAGCGCACGGTGTAAAGGCCTGCGGGCAATTGCGCAACGGATATGCGCATGGTGTTATCGCGGGCAGCGGAGCTATGCGCAATGCGCCCATCGGAGGCAATGATCTCTATGCGGCTCGTTCCGGCTGGCAACGCCACGGTGAGCACATCCTGAACGGGATTAGGTGCGAGCAAAGGCGTGCGCATCGATGCTGCGGGCACGCCCGTGTTGAACTCCGCTTGTAGCACAACGGTGTTGGTGCGCACGGGCTCGTTGAAGTCGAAGAAGATGTCGGCGTTGTTCTCGATCAGCGATCCGGCCAAGAGGTTGCCAGCCGGCCGCAGGCGGAAACTCGCGAAGCCCTGGCTGCCGAGCAGATCGGTGGCACTATCAGGAAGCATGATGCCCGCGAAGTCGAAGCGAAGCACGCGACCCTGGAGCAATTGCGCGGTGAATGCGTGCGATGCGCCCAAGATCTGCAGCGACCCGACGTTGAGTAGTGGAGAGATGGTATCGGTCAAGTGAACGTTGATCGCTTCGGCGGTTCCTGTGTTCTGGAAGCGGATGGTGTAGTCGATCCACTGATCAGCATCGAGGAAGAAGAACTGATTGCTCAATCGGCTGCTGGTGGATGCGAGCTTATCGTTCGGGTCGTAAGCGCCTGTGATGGTGCGCGAGATGCCGTATGAATCGTTGGCGGGATCGCTATCGGGCGCATCGCTGCTGATTGATGCAATCGAATTCACGACCGTTCCGATTAGCGAAGCGGTTGGTGGAACAGCAAGATGCACGATGAACTGCTGCGTGGAGAATGGTGCGAGATCGCTCACGGCCCATTCAACGTTGCCGCCGCCCGCTGAAACAGGAGAGCCGCTCGCCGAGGTGAAGGTCAGCAGCGGATCATAGGAAAGGCCCACGGTGAGGTCGTTCATCGCATAAGGCCCATCGTTGTGCAAGGTGAGCGTATATGTCACCGGGAAGCCCGGACGATGAATGCCTGCGTTGAGGGTGACAAAGGCATCGGGACCGTTCAATGGATCCATGGCCAGATCGATGGTGGCCGTGGTATTGGCGGCATCGAGCGTGATTGGTGCAGGAAGGCTCGGGCAAAGCGCATCGTAACCTGTGATGGCGGCCTCGAGCGAGTAGGACCCATAGAAGAATTCAGACGCGTACAGACCATTGGCATCTGTGAGGAGGTGATGATCCCCAGGCTGGACCGTGATCACGCGGAATGGCATGCCCGCATCAGCGGCGTCCTGCGTGCAATCGCCATCGAGATCGGCGTACACAACACCGCTCAAGCTTCCGCATGGATCGGTTGATTCAGGCACATCGATCTGAAAGCTCTGGCTGCACCACTGCCCACTGGTGCCGGGTGGGTTGTTGGGCGAGGAGCCAACTGAAACATAGATGAGGTAAGTGCCAGCGGCAAGGTTCGTTGCGGTGAGCGTATTGCCGTTCTGCGTGCCATTCGACTGCCCTGCATTGATGACCAGGCTGTCGGCATCCGTGAACTCAACCTCGAAACCGCCGTTGCTGCCTCCGGGACACGCAGGCGATACCGTGAGGCTCACGATCTCCGGATTCATGGGGCCCACGACATCAAGCCCCGATATGGTGCCCGTGCATCCGTTCGCATCGCTCACAGTTACCTCATACGTCTCACCAGGGCACAGGCTGTTGAAGTAGAACCCATTCGGGCTGGCGCCGCCACCTGGCCCTGCTGGGTCGAAGGTCACGGTATAGGGCATGGTGGCACCACTGAGGGGCACATAGTAGTTCCAGTTGGCATCGCATGCGCCGGCGCATGACCACGCTTGAGGCGGATCGGTAATCGGTGGGAAGAGGTCAGGCGTGAGAATGACTGTGGCTTCTCTCGAAAGCTCGTTCCCGACATTGTCCGTGACGGTGAGCGTGTACGTGCCGGGAAGGACATCGGTGAGCAACGTTGTCCCTTGCCCCTGTGAGGGTGTCGGGGTCCAGACCAAGGTGTAAGGAGAGGAACCGCCCCACACCGAGGCGACAATGCCACCGGTTGCATTGCCGCATGTGGCATGCTGCACATTGAAGAGGATGTTCAATGGGCCGCCTTGGGCGAGTGCCGTGAGGCCACTGGCCAGGGTCAGCAGCGAGAGTAGGTTTCTGAGCATACGGGTTCGGGTTTGGTGAACAGGTGACGCGAAGTTGCCGATTCCCGGTTGCTTGGGCGGGCTCGCGTTAATACTTGCCAATCGTGAATAAGCGATTCGTTGCCGTGGAAAGTATGCGCGCATAACAACCTTTCTTTGCGGCATGAATCACCCCCAACTGATCGAGACCCGCCTAGCCACCGTGGAGCGCACGGCCGGCAGCATGGTGGAGGTACGGATCAAGCCGGATGTGAAGTTGGATGCGGAGGGGATCGGCGAGATCGTGCGAGCCAAACATGAATTGTGCGTGGCCCAGGAGGCAGACATCCTCATGGTGCTGCCGCCCGAAGTGGACTTCGAGCTCAACGTGCTTTCGCTCGACCATCATGCCATCAACGGTGGTTGCGGACTTGCGCGCCGTCTGGCCTTCGCGGCGCAGAGCTCTTTCAATGAGCGGCTCGCGCGCATCTATTTCCGCTATCACCCGCGTGATGGCGAGACGGCCGTTTTCCTGGATGAGGTTGATGCGCGGGCCTGGCTGACCCAAGGCATGCCGCAGCCTTCCCTCTCTTAGCACTCATTCCTTCACGAGCTTCATCAGCTCGTTCAGGTCGGGCGCCAGGATGATCTCGATCCGGCGGTTCTTCGCCTTGTCGGCGGCATCAACAGGGATGTATTCACCACGACCCGCAGCGGTAACCCGCACTGGATCGAGCTTGCTGCTCTCTTGCATGATGCGCACTACGCTGGTTGCGCGCATCACGCTCAGGTCCCAATTATCCTTGAGCGAGCCGCCACCAGCGACCTTGTCCGTATCGGTGTGCCCTTCGACCAGGACATTCAGATCCTTCTCGTTCTCGATGGCCTTTGCGAGCTTCACGATCAGCTCCTTGCCTTTCACGTCAACGGCGTAGCTGCCACTCGGGAAGAGCAGCTTGTTCTCCATGCTCACGTAAACGCGGCCGTCTTTCTGCACAACCGTGAGGCCCTTGCCCTCGAATCCGGTTAACGCGCTGCTCACGCGGTCCTTCAGCGCTTTCATGGCGGCATCCTTCTGCGCCAGTTCGGCCTGAAGCGCGGCTAATTCCTCCTCGCGTGCAGCCAAAGCCGCCTGCTTCTCGCTCACGCGCTTGCTCATGGCCTGCACCGAGTCCTCGCGGTTCATCAGGTTCAAGCGGAGCGCCTCGAGGTCGCTCAGGAGCTTGCGGTTCTCAGAGCCGCTTCCGGCGAGCAGCTTGTTGTACTTCTCGAGCAGCTCGTTGTTGAGGTTGTTGATCTTGTCGTATTGCAAGGTCATGGTGCGCAACGATGTCCCCATCACCGCGGTGTCCTGTTCCAGCCTGGTGAGGCGCCTCTTCATTTCATCGCTGCTCCCGCGCAGCTCCGTCAACGCTGTTTCGGCATCGCGGGCCTTCGCGATAGCGGCCTCTGATTCGGCCTGCGCCGCGCGCGCGCGCGCTTTCTCTTCCTCGTATTTGCGATTCGGGACGCATGCCGCGAACAATGTCGTGGCAGCAAGGAGCAGGAGGGGGGCGGTACGGATGATGCGCATGGTTGGGCGTTCGACGGCCAAAGGTGCCGCGCGTCACCTGCGGAGCATTGCCGGGGCAACAATATTTTTGAACACGGCGTTCAATCCCCAAGTGCCATGGACAGCATGCGCCTCCCGCTCGATTGGGCCTTCCGCCCCGCGCTCGACCTCGAGTTGAAGCAATACATCCTGCTCGCGTACCTGCAACGTGTTCGTGCGCGCTTCGGGGAGCAGAAGCTCTATCCGCACCTCGATGAGCTGAAGGCGCACCTGCTCGAACTGGACCGCATGCGCGCGGAGAAGGAGAAGTGGTCGCGCGAGCTCGGCAATCGCTTGCTCGGGTTCAATCGTGCGACGGGTGCCGCCATGCATGAGCCGGTACCGCAGGATGGATGGCTCGACTTGGTGGATGAGGTGATCGATTGGTCGGTGCCAGGATTGCAGCGCGCGCTGATGCACGGAATGCAGCTGCGCGAGGAGGTGGCGCGGCGCATCACCTTCATGCCGGTGGGCTTGCTGCCCCTGGATCCCTCGAATGGCTGGCTTCTTCTGCGCTCCGGATCAGATGCTCGGGCCTATGCGTATTGGCTGAGCCCGATCCAAGCACCTGTTGATCAGCTGCAAGCGGCGCGGTTGCGCACGCGATACATCGCTTCGTACAGCGTGAACCTCGCTTGCACCTATGATTGGATCAAGTCGGACCTGGTTCGCACGCACCGGATCATGCCGAACCCTGCCGTGTTCGCGTTCGAGACGGAGAAGGGCATCCCGTGCATCGAGACCTTCTTGCCGCTGGCCAAGCACTTGATTTACGAGCAAGTAGCCAAGGGCGCTTGACCGCGACAGAGAATATCATCAAGGCTTCGACGCGGGATCGATCCAAACGAGCCGCATATCGCGGTACTCCATGCCGTTGATCGGCATGTCCTCGATCCACGGCTGCAGGAGCCGCACCGATCGCTCGTGATAGAGCGGGATCACGAAGGCGTTCTCCATGAGCACCTCCTCGGCTGATGCCAAGAGCGTGAGCCTCAATCTGTCATCCGCCGTGCGCACGGCTTGCGAGAAGAGCGAGTCGAAGCGCGGGTCGCGATGACGTGTGCTGTTGAGGTAGGAAGGTTCACTGGTGTCCGCAGGAGCGTTGCGGCCATAGAATAGCGAGAGAAAGTTCTCCGGATCAGGATGGTCGGCGATCCAGCCTTCGCGCCAGAATTGGGCGAGCCCCATCTCTATTTGCCGAAAATGCTGTTCCTCCGGGAGCACCGATACAACGGCTGCCACGCCCAAGTGCCGCTCCAGCATGGCTTGCACGGCCTCGGCCACCTTCACGTATCCATAGCCGCTGTTATTCACCTGCAGCACCACCTGTGGCAACCCTTTCCCACCGGGGTATCCCGCTTCTTCAAGCAAGCGGCGCCCTGCTGCGGGGTCGTGCCGGCGCAAAGGCAGCCGTTCGTATGGATAGGCCTGAAGGCCCGGCGGCACAACGCCGCGCTCCGCTATAACGGCAAGCCCATCGAGCACGCTATCGACAAGCATCTCGCGGTCGATGGCCAGATCGATTGCGCGCCGGATGCGGATATCGTTCAGTGGCGCCTTCCTGGTGTTCATGCCCAGGAACTGGATGCTGAGCGCGGGTATCGTTTGCAGCACATGAGCGCCTTGGCCCATCTCGTTCGTGCGATTTATCGGAAGCTCGTAAACGACGCTGAGCTTCCCTTCAAGAAAGGAGTCGAGCTCTTTGTTCTTGTCCTCGACGAAGGTGTAACGGATCGCATCGAGGTAGGGTAGTTGAGCGCCATCGGCATCACGACCATCGTACTCCGGGTTGCGCTCCAGCACGAGCATGACACCTTGCTCATATGCCTTCACACGGAACGCGCCAGTGCCCACCGGATGCCAGAGCACCTCCTTCCCATAGTGGTTCAGCGCTTCAGGGGCGAACACCCAGCAACCTTGGTGCGCTAGTATGTTGAGGAAGCCGGGCATCGGATGCGTGAGCACGAATCGCACGGTATGCTTATCGGGCGCGGTGATCCCTTTCACGCCGCCATCAACGGGTCCTGCGGCACTCGCTTGGTAATGCGCGTTGGCACCGGAGATACGGTCCTGGAAGAGCCAGAACATCTTGTTCCATTCCTGGTTGGTGCACAAGCGCACGTAACAAGCCACCACGTCTTCGGCCGTTAACTGGCGCCCTTTGCCACCGGGGAAGCAGGCGTCGTCGTGGAAGCGCGCGCCTTGCCGAAGGGTGAAAGTGTAGACGGTGCCGGTGGCATCCGCCTCCCACGATTCGGCCAGTGCTGGCTTGATCGAGAGGTCTTTCGGGTCGAAACGGACGAGGCCCTCGAAGATCTGCGCTCCGATGCGATGCGCAGAGGCCTGCACGAGGCTCAATGGGAAGAGGCTCCGGATAGGCTCGCTCTCATTCGCATTGAAGACCCCCCCGTAATACTTCCCCGATGGGCTCGTTCGTTCACGTGGCTTGCGGTCGTTGCCGCAACCGAGCAGCAGCGCAACGGTGCAGTATAGAATGATGTATCGCATCAATCGCTGGCGGGCTAAAGTATCGGCCTCCCCTATGGTCCTCATCGGCGTCCATGGCTCGCCGTCAACAGCGTCTTGGTGATGAGGATGGGCGCGAGCGTTGATCAACGGGTACTTTTCGCCGTGACATGGATCCAGCGGACGATGGCAGCGCGCGATGCGAGCTGGTGGTGGGCGCGCCTGATGGCATGCGCCATCGCAGCGTCATTCGCTGGCCATGCCGTGGGGCAATGGCCCGAAGCATGGCGCGAGCGCTGGGTGAAACCGCAAGGAGACACGCTTCGGATCGACACCCTTTCGATAGTTCCCGAGAGCCTCTCGCTCCTAGCGGATTCGCTTCCGGTCGCGCGCGAACGTTTCACCCTGCTGCCCTACACCGGCACCGTGATCATGGCTCAGCCTCCGGACTCCGTGCTCGTGCGCTACAGGGCGTTGCCATTGCTTTTGGGCGGCACCTTCAGGCATAAGGATCCAGCACTTCTCACCGCGCCCGGCGCGAAGAGCGATCCATTCAAGTACGTGCCACCACGCGCCGATGGAGATCTGATCGGCATCCGCGGGCTTCAGCGCAGTGGCAGCATCTCGCGCGGCGTGCTCTTCGGCAATAATCAGGACCTCTCCGTCAATTCAACACTGAATCTGGAACTCGGCGGCAAGCTCAGCGACCGCATCGGCATCGCGGCCTCGATCACCGACAACAACATCCCGATCCAAGCCGGCGGCAACACCCTCGAGCTTCAGGATTTCGATCAAGTGTTCATCAAGCTCTTCGAGGAGTCGGACAAGGAGCCGGGCAACGCGTGGGAGCTGATCGCCGGCGACTTCGTGCTGCAGCGACCCTAAAGCCACTTCCTCACCTACCTGAAGAAGACCAAGGGCATCAGCTTCGATACGAAGCTCCCCATGGCCGATGGCCGCATGGCCCTCGGAGCCAGCGCCGCGATCAGCAAGGGCAAGTTCGCCCGCAATGTGATCCAGGGCATCGAAGGGAACCAGGGTCCATATCGCCTGCGCGGCAATGAAGGCGGTTCGGTGATCATCGTGCTCTCCGGGAGCGAGCGCGTGTTCATCGATGGGCAAGAGCTGCTGCGTGGTCAGGAGAACGATTACGTGATCGACTACAACACCGCTGAGGTCACTTTCACGGCGAAGCGGCTGATCACGAAGGATCGGCGCATCGTGGTCGAGTTCCAGTATTCCGACAAGAATTACGCACGCTCGCTGGTTCGAGTCGATGATGTGCTCGAGCGCGGCCGCAGCACATGGCGCTTGCACGTTTACAGCGAGCAGGACCATCGCAACCAGCCTTTGCAGCAGCAGCTCTCCGCCGAGGAGCGTGACGTGCTTGGCGAAGCGGGCGATGATCCGCTGGCTGCCGTGGTCACCGGTATCGATAGCACTGGATTCGCCACGGATCAAGTGCTGTATCGACGCACCGATTCGCTCGGGTATGCACCGGTGTTCGTGTACAATACCCATCCGGACAGCGCGCTCTTCCGCGTGGTGTTCTCTGAAGTGGGCACGGGCAATGGCGATTACACCCTGCAGGAATTCACGCCCAACGGACGCGTGTTCCGCTGGGTGGCGCCCGATACGGTGAACGGCGTGGTGCGGCAGCGCGGAACGCATGCGCCCGTGCGGTTGCTGATCGCGCCGCGCGCGCAGCAGATGGTGGTGGCGGGTTGGGATCAGCGTTTCGGGCCTCGCAGCCGCATCGGGGCCGAAGCGGCATTCACGCACCTCGATGCGAATACATTCAGTGCGCGCGACAATGCGGATGATTCAGGCTATGGGTTGATGGTGCGAGGGCAGCACGGCATACCGGTCTCTTCATCCGATACAAGCCTCCATTTGATCATGCGCGCCGAAGCCGAGGGCGTGAGCCGCCACTTCCGTTTCATCGAGCGATACCGCGCTGTCGAGTTCGAGCGCAATTGGAACCTCGTCGGTGTCGATATCGCCGAGGACCAGCTCCTCGCTGGCGCAAATGTGGGCATCGAGGGGCGGCGCATTGGCAAGGCCAGCATCGGCGCCAGCACCCTGCATGTGCGCGACCGTTTCACAGGCTGGCGCCCCGAGGCGAGCAGCGCTTTGCGCGTGGGCCGCTTCGATCTATTTGGCACTGGCAGCTGGCTCATCGGAGAAGGCGACCGAATCAGCGATTTCAGGCGGCACAAAGGCACGGCGCGCGTGCGGTTCAGGCCGTTCACTGTCGGGATCAACGATGAGCAGGAGCGCAACCGTTTCCGCCTGGATTCACTCGATGGCCTGCGTCCAGGCAGCTATGCTTTCCACGAATGGGAGGCCTTCGTGCAGAGCCCCGATACCTTCCGCAACAAGTGGCGCATCGCCGCGGGCCAACGAACCGATGAAGCGCTTCGCGACGGCCAACTTGCCTTGGCCACACTGGCCACCAGCTACTCCTTCGCACTGGATCTGGCGCGCAATCCGCGAAACCGATTGGCCACCACGGCAACGTATCGGCAGCTTGAGGTGAAGGATTCGGCTCTAACGACGCAACGCCCGCAGGACACCTATTTGGCACGTGTCGATTACGATGTGATGCTCTGGAAGGGAGTCGCCACGATCGATTTCTTCAATGAGTTCGGTTCGGGCCTGGAGCAGCAGCGCGAATACATCTATGTGCAGGTGCCTGCAGGTCAAGGCCTGTACATCTGGAATGACTACAATGGCAACGGGGTCAAGGAGCTGAATGAGTTCGAGGTGGCCAACTTCGGATATGAGGCCAACTACCTGCGCGTGTTCGTTCCCGGAACCAGCTACGTGCGCACCTATTCGAATCAGACCAGCCTTTCGCTGGATTTGCGTCCCGGTGCGCGCTGGGCCGACGCGCAGGGATTGCGGCGTTTCATCGGCCGCTTCTCTGATCTAGCAAGTGCCCGGGCCGATCGCAAGACCAGCGCCGAAGATCCGATGCTGGCACTGGATCCCTTCCTGCCTGATCGCCGCGATCCCGATCTGCGCTCCTACACCGCTGCGGCGCGCAACACGCTGTACTTCGATCGCGCGAGCCGTACATGGAGCATCGATCATACATGGCAGAGCGACCGTGCGCGCACCTTGCTGCTCAACGGCTTCGAGTCGCGTACCCGGCAATCTGATGCGATTCGCGCGCGCTGGAACATCACTCGCCATTGGACGTTCGCCGCCGAGGGCGAGCGTGGGCGCTCAAGCAGCGAATCGGACCTGCTCACGGGCCGCACTTGGGCCATCAGGAACGAGAGCCTGAAGCCAAGGATCACTTGGCAGCCCAGCACCACCATGCGCGCCCTCCTGTCCTATAAGCACACCGTGAAGCGCAACAAGGAGGAGTTCGGCGGCGAAGAAGCCGAGTTGCGCGATATCGGCATGGAGTTCCGATTCAATGCGCCGGGCAAAGGCACCATCCTGGTCACCGCCAATCTGGTCAGCATCACCTACGAAGGCTCCGTCAACACATCGCTCGGCAACGAACTGCTCAACGGCCTGAAGCCTGGCACCAACGGCACGTGGAGCTTCAGCGTGCAGCGGAACCTCAGCAGCAATCTGCAGTTGGATCTCACGTACAACGGGCGGCGCAGCGAGGGCGTGCCCGTGGTGCACGTGGGTGGCGCGCAGGTGCGCGCCTTCTTTTGATCACTTCAGGTTGAAGGTGGACTTCGAAACCAGCGCGCCAGCCTCGTAGATCTCCACGATATACTGGCCGCTGCGCAGCGCTTCGCCACCGGTCCAGAAGATGCATGCATCAACCGGCTGGTTCTGGTAGTTCACGTCGCGCTTGGCGCTGTACTCGCCTTCAACACCGTTGAATCTGAAGCGGCCACCACCTTCGCTTGCGGGCAGCACCTTGCCATCGGGTGCCAATACGCGCATGTAAATGGTCTTGTCGCCGGAGTCGGTCACTTTGTTCTCGCCCAAGGTGAAGCAGCACTTCACCATTTCGGCCTTGCTGGCGCGTTCCGTATCCACCTGCTTGCCGCTGCTGCGCACGAACAGAGCACCAGCATTGATGGCCGTGGTGTGCAGCACCGCACCCTTGGCCACCTTGCCCTGCAGGGCTTCCTTTTCCGTGGCCAGAGCTTCTTTCTGCGCCTTCTCCACACCAAGGTCCTGCGTGAGCTGGAGCTTTTCGGCAGTGAGCAATTGGTTCCGTTGGTTCAGCGTGTCGATCGTGTAGATGTAGCCCTTCATGATGTCGCGCAGCGTGGCCGCCTCCTTCTTCGCCTTGGCCAGATCGTAGCTGCCGCGCTTCACCTTGTCGAGCAGTTCTTCGATCTGCTGCTTCTGCAGCTCCATCTCGGTCTTGATCTGGTCGTTCTCGGTCTTCAGGGTGTCGTAGCTGTTCAGCATGCTCTCCAGCATGGCCGTCACATCGTCCTTCTGAGTTGTGAGCGTGGCCACCTGTTGTTGCGTCTGCTCCACCTCCTTGCCTCGCGACATGAGCATCCAGAGCAGCACCACATTGCTGATCAGCAGCAGCACCACCAGAAGCAGCAGTCCGGTGTTCGAGCGGTTCTTCGGGGTTCCGTTGGTCGATTGTTCCATTGGTGGGGTTGGCTTTCGCCTGAATCAGCGGGCTAAATTACTCCCGCTTCAAGGGGCCTTTCGGTTCAATAGACGCGCTTATCAACAGCAGGATGAAGACACGCGTGAGCACATTCCGCTTGTGGGCCGAGGACTTCGCTTCGCTCTTCGCCCCGCGTTGCTGCGCCGCTTGCGACACGGTGCTGATGCGTTTCGAGGAGGTCCTTTGCACCGGATGCCTGAATGAGCTTCCACGAACGCGATTCCATGAGGATCCAGCGAACAGGGTGCAGCGGCTCTTCCATGGCAGGGTCGAATTGCAGGCGTGCAGCGCGTGGCTCCATTTCACCGGAACCGGCATGGTTCAACGCGTGCTGCACCGGATCAAGTATGCGAACGTCCCCAGCAAGGAGCGAAAGCGGGGCTACAATCAGAGCCAACTCGTTGTGGATGGGATGCTGGAGGCATGGCCTCGCGCGAATCCTCGGCATGCGCTGGCGCGGACATCGCGCACGGCTACGCAAACCAAGCGCGGGCGTTTGGATCGATGGAGCAACGTGAAGGACGCCTTCGTGGTGGCCGATGGGCCGGCCTTGGCCGGGAAGCACATACTCTTGGTGGATGATGTGGTGACAACCGGCGCCACGATCGAGGCCTGCGCGCTGGCTTTGCGCGAGGCGGGTACAGCCGAAGTCAGTGTATTCGCCATAGCCTGCGCATGAGCAGATACTTTCGCGGCCCATGTCAACTGCCTCCGCCAACCGATCAAGCAAGAATTCCGCCGAGCGTGTGAATGCCTACGATGCACTCGGGCCGCGCATGAAGGACCTGCTCGATGACGAGCGCGATGTGGTCGCGGCCATGGCGAATTTCAGTGCGCTGCTCATGGAGACCTTCGGCTGGCATTGGATAGGCTTTTACCGTGTGGTCGGCGCTGAGCTGGTACTGGGGCCCTTCCAAGGTCCTGTGGCCTGCTCGCGCATCGGCTTCGGTAAGGGCGTATGCGGCACTGCATGGAATGAGGAGCGGACCATCGTAGTGCCCAACGTCGAGGAATACCCCGGACACATCGCATGCAGCCCGCATTCTCGCTCTGAGATCGTTGTGCCCATACGCGACCACGATGGCCGCGTGGCCGCCGTGCTCGACATCGATAGCTCCACGCTGGATGATTTCGGCACCGTCGACGTGCATGCGCTGGAAACCTTGTGCGAGGTGCTACAACCACTGTTCGAATGAGCATAGGCCGTTTGGCCTTGGTCTTTGCTGTGCTGGCCACCGGCTGCGCGCAGGTGCGCGAGATCACAGGCGGCGAGCGCGATACTGAAG
>JADJOG010000012.1 GCA_016713865.1 Flavobacteriales bacterium
GACGTAAGTCATAGGCCTGTTCGACAACAGAGATCAGTTGCGATTTGCGTATAGAAGGAGTTGGAAGCATCTCGTTCCTGTTGAGAGGCCCCGCACCTGGTAGATCGTTTATTGAGCTTAGGCAAGTGAGTCCAGCGGCAGCGATATCCCCGGCGCAAGGAACGTTGTCAGGTATATGGACTGGTAGACAGCCCATGCTGCCCTCATCACTTGAATTGGTCGCTAGGCAGTTCAAGTACTTGTATGCTTGATACCCCGTATTCACTGCTTGCGTCCCAGCGTTCGAAAGCCCCCCGGTCTCACAGGAGATCAGTGCTGAGATGATGTCCAGGATACAGTCAAGGCAACTGGACTTTTGGAAAGTGAATGGAGGGCTAGTAGGGCCAACACCGGCGGTCGAGATTGGTGGAGGACATATCGGGCATTCCGGAAATCCATTCCCAAAGACCGAGGGATTGAATCCGATGCCTCCGCCACCAAGTAATCCTCCCAAATCCGTGTCGCAACTGCGCCCTTCGAAGCGGAAGAGTTCTGCAGATTGCTCCACGAGACCTGTTTCAGTGTTGCAATTCCACCAATAAATGGTCAATGCGAAGTCCTTGCAGTTAAGTCCTACATCCTCCATGCCTTCATCTGAGATACGGAGCAACTCTGAAACCTCACCAATGGTTGGTCCAATCTCAAACTCCATTAAAGGTGTTTCCCTCCGCTGCACGAGAACTGGAACTTGGATGCTCGTGAGCGCCGGAAGGTTCATAGGTGCATAGTTCATGATGAACTCATATTCAGGGTCATCATTTGGAAGGATAAATTGGACGTCATTCGCGGTTATCAATCCATGATTTGTCAGGGTGGCGTTGAAAGCGAAGGTCTGCGAGCCTTGAAGCAGGGAATTGCTTCTGGCATATCGATGATGACCACCGGCATGGGCACATTTGTTTGGAAAACGGTATTCAGCGTCCATCATACTGGTCCTGTAATCGTCGTTGGCACCACGCCCAGCTGAACGTGATGACTTGATAATTCAAGAAGGTCGTGGTGCTCTGCGTTGCGCCGGGATTGATGGTCACTTGTCCATCATAAGGCAGGTGTTGGGGCTTGCTCACGATCAGGCGGTGCGTGCCTTCGGGCAGGTTGCTCACGTTGAATTGGCCGCTTGCGTCCGTGATGCCTTGGGCCAGCAGCGCGTTCGAGAAGGCATGCCGCACTTCCACGGTCGCGCCAGCAACCGCAGGCTGCGCCGGATCGAAGAAGGTGAATTGGTTCACGGCGTTCACGGCGAGATCGCCCGTGGTCACGCTCACCTTGGTGAAGTTGAAGGGGATCACCAAGCTGCTGCTGTTCGTGGCGTTGATCACGATGGTGCCATTGACCGGGAAACCGAAGGGCATGCTCGCATGGGCGAGGAAACGCAGGATAAACGGCCGCTGTCGCCCGGCGCAATGGCCGGCATGATCCAAGGGCGTCATGGCGGAAAGCCATGGCGCTTGGGGCGAGGAGAGGCTCCGGCACCCGTGGTGCCGCGCCTTGGTTGCGCAGCTTGAATTCAACCAGCCGTTGGCCCATGGCCTGCGAGACAGTGGTGGTGATCGACGTTAGGCTCGCGTTCAGAACGCCACCCGGCGCCTGGCAGTAGTAATAGGCATCCTGCGATTGCAATGTGCCTTGGTCGCTCGTTACGCCGAACGAAGCGGCTGCATGGATTGAAACCCGGGTAAGGCTGGCGCCGCTCACCGCATAGCTCAGGTTCATTGTGGCTCGCCTGCCAGCATCGGCACGGTGCCGAACGCGCGAAGGCAGCGCCTGCCGGCACGTTATTCGGTGACATCACGGTTGGTCCAGCGGCGCATCGCTCGGGTTGGTCACGCTCAGGGTGCCGGTGAGCGTATCGCCGATGAGCACCACGAACTGCGGATACTGCCCGTTGTTGATGCGCACGCCAAGGATGTCGAATGCATCCTGCTCGGTGGTCTGCTGCATGCCGGGGAAGCTGGCGCCTACCGTGTAGTGGCCGCTCTCGTTCGCCAGTGGGACGAAGCTGGCCGTGAACTGCCCAGCGGCATTGGTTGTGGCGAGCACTTCGCGGCGCAGACCATTCGTGAGGATGTACACCTCGACGGATTCGTTCGCGGCAGGGCTTGCGTCGGGGCGCTGCGCAGTGCCTGTTACAGGGATGGTTGAGCCACGCAAGAACGAGGTTCCAGCTACTTGCGCCATTGCCGTATAGCTCGGCGCTATGCTCACGTTGAGCGGCGTCGAGGTGTTGTTGGTGTAGGTGAGTTCGCTCACGCTGGCACCTGGGTTCACCTGGATCAGCAGCTTATGCGCGCCTGGGAAGTTCGGTGCGATGGCGGCGCCGCTGATCTGCACGCTTCCACCGGCAGAAACCGGTGTGTTGATGGTGTAGTCGAACACTACGATGTCGTTGGCGTCAACGATGTTGTTCTGCGAGAGCACGCCGCGCACGGGCACGCCCACCACGGAATTGGCGAAGCCCGTGTTCGCTATGGTGGCTTGCCAGGTGAAGGGCGTGAGCGCGGCCCACGGGCTGCTGCTGGCGCTCAGCGCGGTCACGATCAAGTCGGGCTGATTCACATCGGTTACGATGCACCAGGTGATGCCCGGGGAGAAGCCGCCTGCCGATGCCTGCACGAACACTTGCTTGCTGCCATCCGGAGTGCCATCGTTCACCGTGGTGATCGGCACATCGAGGAAGCTCGCGCCGATGGGAATGATGACCGATGACGGGAGCGTGAGTTCGTTCACATCGGTTGAGAACAGCGTCACGGCTAGCGCCTCGGTCGTCGAGGTGTTGCGCTGCACGCGCAGTGTTCCTGCGTTGGCAAGTCCTTCGGCCATCGTGGCGGGGTTCACGGTTACACTGAGCGATGGTCCATCGTTGTCGGCTACCACGAGCGTGGCGCTCACGTTGCCTGCTGTCGATGGTGGCGCGCCGCAGCCGCATCCGCTGATCTGCACGGCGGCATTGATCACCACATCGCGGAAGCCATCGACGAGCGCATTGTCAACCACGCCGATGGTGAAGGTCTGCTGGTTCGAGTTCGCAGCAAGGCTGATGGAGGCGGGGAGGAGCAGCGTATTGGGCAGGCTCGCGCTGAGTTGCGCGGTAAAGGCGATCGGGCTGCTTCCGTTGGTGCGCTGCAGCGTGGCCTGCACGGCGAAAGCTCCAGCGCTCGCTCACGGTATCGGTCTGCAGGATCGAGGCGAGGCCCGGCACATCATCATCCGTCAGCAGCAGTGTCGCTGTGGCCGGAGCATGATTCAAAGCGCCGGCGGTGATCGTTACCGTGATGTCCAGTTCGGGGATCTGGTCCTGAGGCAGGTTCACGGTCACGTTGGCCGTGGTCGTGTTGGCGGCGATGGTCACGCTCGCGGGCACGACGAAGCGCGCCTGATCGCTGCTGGTCAGGAATACCTGCAACGGCGCCGTCGGGCTGAAGCTGGTGCTCACTTGGAAGGTCACGCTGGTGCCTTCGCCGGTGGTGGCTGGCAGACCGGTGATGGAGAGCGCCGGCGATTCGTTGTCGATGATCGTGATGCTCCGCGTGGCTGGCGAGAAGCCGGTGGCCGATACCGTCACGTTCGTGGCGATGGGCCCTTCGAGCAGCGCGTTGTCTTCTGCCGTAAGGGTGAAGCTGCGCGAGGATTGACCCGCGAGGATGGTCACGTTTGTCGGGAAGCTGAAGCGCTCCGATTCATCGATGCCGACGTTCACCGCGAGGGCATTGCTGAGCGATCCGCTTCGCTGCACCGTGGCCGTGGTGCTGCTTCCTTCTAAGATGCTGTTCGAGGCCAGCAAACGCAACTGCTTGCGCACCACCCATGGTTGGGCCTGCATGCCGGTGTTGTTGGCTGTGCTATTGGGCAGTTCGGTGAGGCCGGTGCCGGGCAGCACTTCCACCACGAAGCGTGCGTCATCGCCCACGTTGATGAGCGCGGGCATCGTCAGTTGCGCACTGCGCTGCAAGATGGCGCTGGGCTCCAGTGGGCTGCCGCTGCTGTGCGATGCCTGGCTGAGCAGTACGCGGTTCGCGCCAGCGCCGGACTCCATGTAGTAGCGTTCAGTCCAGTTCACCGTGGCGTTCGCATTGCCCACGTTGGTCACTTCCCAGCTGAGGGTTACGCTCTGTTCGCCGGCAATGGTGTCGTTCGGCGCGGTCACGTTCTGCACGGCCACGTCCGGGCCTTGTAATTCGCACGCGCAACCCACCGACCAGATACCGGGCAGCCCGCTCAAGGTGCAAGCGGTGCCGGGCACAGCGCTTCCACCGGGCACGTTCAGGCAATCGAGCGGCTGTCCTGCGCATACGCATGATGCGTTCACCTGGTCGTTGCCTGTTGTGGGGTCGTTGTCGTTGCACGGCGAACCGATGCTGCCCCGGTGTGTTCGGGCAATTGTCCACGCAGTTGGCGATGCCGTCACCATCGCTATCCGTGTCAGGGTTGCCGCAACCGCATGCGCCTGCGGAGGTCTTCAGCGGGTCGCTCGGGCAGCCGTCCACGCAATCGGGCGTGCTATCTCCATCGCCATCGGTTTCCGGGTTTCCGCAGCCGCAGGCCAACGGCGCGATCTTCAACGGATCGTTCGGGCAGCCATCGATGCAGTTCGGGGTGCCATCACCGTCGGTATCGATCTCCAGGTTTCCACAGCCGCAGGCACCGGGGGCTTGCTTCAGCGGGTCCAGCGGGCAGCCGTCGGTGTTGTTGGTCACATATCCGGGAATGGGCGTGCACGAGACCTGAGCGCTGTTCGGATCGCCGAAGCCATCGCCGTCCTGATCGGCATAGTACAGGATGCCTGTTCCTCCGCCTACTTCGCCGGTGAGCTCAGAGTTCCTCAACTCCGTGACTTCAGCCGCACTCAGCGCACGGTTATACAGACGAAGATTGTCCATCCTTCCGGAGTAGAACTGAATGGCGCCGTTGCCATGCCTGCCTATGAAGATGTTGCTTGTATTGTTGAGGTTGACCGACGCGATGGTGCTCGTGATACTGAGCGCCCCGTTCACGTAGATCCTCAAAGTCGTTCCGGTACGGGTGGTCACTACGTGGTGCCAGGTGTTGTTGCCCAGCCCCGTGCCGGTCACCACATCGCCGGGCCGAGCCATGAAGTTCCCGCTGCCCGGATAATCCACGAAGCAGTTCAGACCGAAGACACCGTTGGAGTAATTGTTCTTGTCGATGACGCTTCCATAGGCCGTTGAAGACCAATTCAACCAGACGGAATAGGTGAAGTCGCCGGTTCCGAGATTGTATGCTGCATTGTGCGGCAGCACCACGTAACGCCCGCCACCGAACTGGAAGGCCCCGTTCGCAGTGCCGTTCACGCCCGTGGCATAGGCGCTGCCTGCCGGAGCGCTGCCGTTGTTGGCTATCTGGCTGCCATCGCTCGTAGTGCCATTGAACGACAGATAAGCCACAAGGCCGTTGCCCAGGTTCGTGTTGTCGATCAGCCCATCGCAGTTGTCATCGATGCCGTTGCACAACTCTATTGCACCTGGCTTGATCGCGGGGTTGCTATCGTTGCAATCCGTGTTGTTGGTCACATGGCCTGAAGGCACGTTGCAGGTGAAGCCCGGCACCGGTGCGCCTGCTCCGAAGCCATCGCTATCATTATCCGCATAGTAGGTAGCGGCACATCGGCGACGCCGCAGCCACATGCGCCGGGTTCCAGCTTGTTCGCATCGTTGGGGCATCCATCCTCTGCATTACAGATGCCGTCACCATCGCTGTCCTGGAAGATGCCAGCGCATGCGCAAGCAGCGTTCACGACATCGCTGATCGTCGCGGATCGCCATCATCGCAGGAGGCACCGGGCACCACACCGCCTTCGCATGCAACAGCCAGCGTGCTTTCGCCATCGGCCACGGTGAATTCGCGGAATTGGGCGACGGCACTGGCGCTGCGCGTGTATGGGCCACTGCCACTTGCTGGCCCCAGCAAGCCAAGCACTACCCAATCCGTTCCGTTGTAGGCATGCAATGCGCTGTTCGCCCGACCGAAGCCCGAGCCTTCATCCGCAGCGTTCCATTGCAGTTGCACGGTGGCTTGGTTGCCGCCCGCGGTCTGTTCGGTGATCACCCAGGTGCGTTCCACCTGTTCGTTCTGCACCAACGCTCCATCAGGTGTTCCGGGCGTGCTGTAATCGCTGTGTACGCCATCCTGCACCCGCACACCGAAGGTCTCCTGCGGTCCGCTCGTCAGGCTCAATGTGGCGGGCAGGTAGCTGCTGGTTGTTCCAATGGGGAAGAGCACGTTCGCACCATTGATCGCACGGCGCAACGAACCGGAACCATCCGCTACGATATAGCGCGCCGCAGCTTGGCCGGATGTGGTGGCGGCGAGGCCAAGCGTGAGGTTGCTGCTGCCCAGCGTGAGTTTGCCATTGGTGAAGGTCAATGTGCCCGTCACAGTCTGGTCGCCACCGAGCGTGACGCCATTGGCGTTGTTGATGGTCAGGTTGTTGATCGTCCCCGTGCCGTCCAGCGTTTGAGTTGCTGTGCCAGCGAACGGAAGGCTTGTGAGCGTAACGCTGCCGTTGTTCGTGAAGGTGGGGCCGGTGAATGAGGATATCGAGCCAGCAAGGGTGCCGGAGTTGTTCACCGGGCCACCTACTGAGGTGCTGAAGTTGAATTGCGCCGTGGCCCCGGCAAGCGTGTTCAGCGTGCCCGAGTGCAACGTTGCGAGGTTGTTGAAATGCCATTGCCCAGCGTTCACGTTTAGCACGCCGGGGGTCACGTTCTGGAAGATCACGGACGTATTGAAGGTTCCATTTCCAGTGTAGGTGAGCGTGCCGTAGTTGTACAGATTCACTCCAAGCTGGTTCGCACCGCTGAATGAGATATTCATGGAAGCACCTTCTGTATTCCCAATAGCCGATGTCCCATTAATGACTCCGGCGCTCCAGTTTATCGTCCCATTATTCGTGAGGATGCTATTCAATGTCTTTGTTGCACCGCTGAATGATGCGATGGTGCCTCCTGCATGTATCTCGAATCCAGCAGCGCCGGCTAGCGTGCCTCCGCTCCAATTGAACGTGCTGCCAGGTGCGAAGGCGAGCATGGTTCCGCTGTTGTTGTTCCATGTTCCGCCTGATACCGTCAGGATATGCGTGCTATTGATCCATGGGAAATTCTGGATGGTGGTTCCGCCGCTGGTAATCGCGCCGGCACCGGTAATGGTTGTACCGGCATTCAGATTGGTCGTTGAGGAGAACGTGAGCAGGCGCCCAGCAGGAATGTCGATGGTGCCGCTGTTCGTGAATGCTCCGTTGGTGACCCAGTTGGCGCTGACCAGGTTGAGTGTGCCTGCGTTCGTGAAGTTGGTCCCAGACCACACGTTGAAGGTGCCGCTGCCATTCTGGTTAACGGTTCCACCAAGCTGGTTGGTGAAGGGCACTTGAAGTTGATTGGTCGTGACGAATTGGATGTTGAACACCGCGCCATTGGTGTTCTGGATGTTACCAGTGCCATTAATCACGCCCTCGGACCAGTTGACCGTTCCGTTGTTGGTCAATGGCCTATTCAGGGTCTTCGTACTGGGGGTGCTCAAGGTGACGGTCAGCCACGCTGCGATCGAGTAGTCAGAGTTGCCGCTCAATGCGCCTGCGGTCCAATTGAAGGCGCCACCTGGTGCGAAGGCGAGCACAATACCGCTGTTATTGTTCCAAGTCCCACCTGAAATCGTGAGCGCGTGTGTATTGTTCGTCCACGAGAAGTTCTGGTTAGTGGTGGCTCCGCTTGTAATACTACCTGTCCCGGTGAATGATGTACCCGTATTCAGGTTCGTGGTGCTGGCGAACGTGAGCAATCGCCCGGCTGGGATATCGATGGTACCGCTGTTGGTGAAGGTTCCATTGGTGACCCAGTTGGCGGTGACCAGATTGAGCGTGCCTGCGTTCGTGAAGTGGGTCCCAGCCCAAACGTTGAAGGTGCCGCTGCCATTTTGGTTCACGGTACCGCGCCAGATTCGTGAAGGGCACTTGAAGTTGATTGGTCGTGACGAATTGGATGTTGAACACCGCGCCGCTGGTGTTCTGGATGTTGCCCGTTCCGTTGATCACACCTCCGGCCCAGTCAATCGTACCGTTGTTCGTCAGGGCGCTGTTCAGAGTCTTGCCGCCCGTGTTGCTGATCGCGACCGTGAGGCCCGGTGCGACCGCGTAGCCCTGAGTTTCCCCAGTGTGCCAGCCGACCAGTTGAATATCCGACCAGCGAGGAATTCATGAGCGCTTCCGCTATTGTTGATCCACGCTCCGCCGGTCAGGTTGAATGCAGTGCCTGCGTCGAAAGTCAAAGGATGCCCTGCCGTGCTTGTCCATGTGCCACCCGAAAGCGTGAGCGAAAGCGCGCCATTTGCCCATGGGCAGTTCTGTGTGGTGGTGCCGCCACTGGTAATGCTGCCAGCGCCGGTGATACTGGTACCTGCGTTCAGGTTGGTGGTGGAAGAAAAGGTGAGCAGGCGCCCAGCAGGAATGTCGATGGTGCCGCTGTTCGTGAATGCTCCGTTGGTGACCCAATTGGCGGTGACCAGGTTCAGTGTACCTGCATTCGTAAAGTTCGTTCCAGCCCAAACGTTGAAGGTGCCGCTGCCATTCTGGTTAACGGTTCCACCAAGCTGGTTGGTGAAGGGCACTTTAGTTGATTGGTTGTGACGAACTGGATGTTGAACACACCCCCAGCGGCGTTCTGGATATTCCCCGTTCCATTGATGATCCCCGATGCCCAATTGATGGTGTTGTTATTCGTCAAGGTGCCTCCAAGCGAGTAGCCGCGCAACGTGAGCAAGCCGTTGTTCGTGAACGACCCGCCTGCCGTGGTTGTCAGCGCGTTGCTCCCGGTCATTGTCAGGTGCCGTAGTTCACCAAGGCACCTGCCCCGAGGTTGATCGGGTGTTCCCGATCACCGTGCCTCCGGATTGGATCACCGTAGGTCCGAAGAATGAGCCTCCGGCGTTCTGGTTCACCACGCCGCCGCTCTCTACGCTCACTGATCCGCAACAACCGAAGCTGCCACCGGAGAAGTTGGCGTTGAATGTCCCGAACACCTTCACGCCGAAGCTGCCGTTCGCGATCACCCACGCCGTTCCACACGTGCTCGTGGTCACCGTGGCGCCTGATTCGATGGTCACATCGTCCAGGTTCACATTAACCGTCACCGTTACCGTATGCGGTGCACGAACAGTGATCGCACCGCTCGCATTGGTAGGCGTGCTCGTTGCCGGAACCCAATCGATGCCATCGAACTGCTCCCACGTGCCCAACGCATTCCAGTTCCCATTGCCCGCGCTGCGGAATTCCGCGCGCGTGCACTGCGTTCGCCAGCAGCAGGATGCATGTAATGATCGCGATTCGGAGCGTGCGGTTCTGGAAGATCATGGCAGAAGGGATTTCGGGGCTTGCTTTCGTCTGCTAAGGGAAAGGCGGCAGGGCAGCCGGGCAATAATGGTAAACCATGATTCCGGCGCTCTTTCCATGAACCGCGCGTAACCTTTGTTATGCGCACCATTCGGAATCAAAGCCGTAAAGGCCGCTCTGCTAAGAGGGAAGCCCACCGCACCAGCGCATCCCAGAGCCTATCACCTGCGCACCACGCGCGCACTGCTTATCCGCGCACCGCTGGCTTCCACCCCGATGAGCGTGTATGCGCCAGCCGCCACGGCACTGAGGTCGAGCATCATACGATTGGCATCGGTGTGCGTGCGATGGGTGCTCAGCACACGGCCTTGGGCATCCATCAACCGCAGCTCGGTAATGGAGCCCTTGCCTGCTTGGGACCAACGGGCCTCTACGGCGCCATCGGTAGGGTTGGGCAGCGCGGTCAGATCAGCGACGGTGCTGCCGCAAGATTCAAGTGGGAGTACGGCGTACACATCCTCCCGGCCATCGAGGTCCACTTGACGGAGACGGTAGTACACGGTGGGGTAGTGCAGCGGTGCCGGATCGCGCCACGCGTATTCGATGACCTGTTGGCTGTTGCCTGCGCTTGTGATGCGCCCAACGATATCCCAGCTCGTTGCATCACTGCTGCGCTCGATAAGGAAGTGGCTGCTGTTGCGCTCGGTGGCGGTGGCCCAGGAGAGAGTGGGAGTGTTGTTGTTGCAGGAGGCCTCCATCCACAGCATTTCAACAGGGAGCACGATGGAAGGAAGGATGCAGCTTTGGTCACCTCCAGCGCCGAACCCACCACTGTACTGGGCGGCTGCACCGCCCGTGCAGCTAAACAGTAGGAGGCACCATGCCATTGACCAGGCGAATACGTATCGGACAAGATATGCACGGTTTTGGCGCATGCATCAAGGGGCGCGGCGTACACCACGGAAACCACGGTCAGCGAAACGCGTGGCGTTGAATGGGAACATGAGACGACGATCGGAAACGCGCTGGTCCTGTACGATCGAGGACCAACTCCCTCCGCGTGGTGCATAGCCGGTAAAGCCATCCACCGGCCACGTGAGCCCATCGTGCGTGCCGATGAAAGTGAGCATGCCATTGCCATGGAATCGGCGTTGGAAGATCAGGGAGAGGTAGCCAGCCGATACGGTGTACTCCGCCACATTGCCGCCGAGGTCCATGATGCCGTAGTACGTTGCGCCGGCCGATGCCCTTGTCGCACCTGCTTCGGCGAACACACCACAACGGAACGGACCGGCGTTGAGCGACGCGGCACCGTACGATCCGTTCGAGGCTGCATCCACGTTTTCCGTTGCCGTATTCAAGCCCGTTTGCGAGATGGGAGCAATCACGCTGGAGGTGTTGCCCCCGGTAGGCACGTCGTTCCCCACGGGCAAACCGGGGCCCCTGCACGCCTTCTCGAACTCCCTCTCCGACATCGGGCGCAAGCCGCACCAATCCAGGTAGGCGAGCGCGTTCGGCGCGTTCACGTAGTTGGCAGCGACCCACGCCCCATCGTCCGCCTCATCGGCTATGCCGTCGCCATCGGCATCGCACATGAAGGTGATCGCCATAGTGGGGTCTATCATCGCCGGGCGCGTATGGCGGAGCGGTTCACCAGGTGGTGCTGTTCGACATCACATACCGGTTGGTCACCTCGTTACACCCGGCAATACGTTGGTAGCCACCATCAAGGCTTGTTGCACCCGCGTCAGCTTGTTCAAGAAGGCCACGTAATCGCCTTGCGAGAGTTCGTACTTCATGCAGTAGAAACCTTCGTAGCCTTTGGGGAACCAACCACCGAAGTCGTTGCCGTTGCCGGCTCCACCATATGAAAGCGTGACCGTGAACGTGTCGTCATAGGGTAGGTGATTCTCCGAAGTGATCAGCCGGGGCGTGGTACCACTGGACCCGCTGCGGAAGGCCCAGATACCGGCCCCGCCTACATAATAACTACCCGTGGGCACGAGCACCATCTCCACCGCATGCACGCACACTTCGAGTGCCGTGCCAATGGTGATGCCCTGCGCGCCGTGCAGCCATTGAAGCTGGCAGCCGGGTGCCGAGAAGGTTCCCGTGCCATCCGCCGACCGATGGATGAACACACCCACTCCCGGATTCGTGGCTGAATGACCTGGCAGAGCATCCGCGAAGCCCACGGTAACGGTGGTGCCGATCGGTGCGCTGTGAGAGGCGCTATTGCCTAGATGCGCGTGCTCCCAAATGCGGTCGAAACGAAGCGTAGCACCGCTCAGCGCCAACGTCGGAACGAGGTTCACCGTGATGGTCGTGGAGGAGGTGATGCCTGTGATCACCGTGGCGGGTTGGAGCGTGCCGGTTCCGGCGAGCATGATTACCGGCATGCCTACGCGCAGTTGCGCAGTGTTCGGCAGGGTGATGGTGTTTCCTGCACTACTGGCGCCAGGCAGCACCGGATCGGTAACTCCTGCCCTGAACTTCACGAATACCCATGCAGCATCCCAGTTGTTGGGTGCCGTGCTCACGCGCCAGCTATTTTCCCAACCGATATCGACCTGTACGAATGCGATGCCGTCGGTCGGGTCGGCATCGATGATCGTTGCTGAACCGACTTGCAAATTATTGGAACAAGCCATGAACGGCAAGGCCAGGAAACCTGCTTTCAGCACGGCATGGCGGAGGATCTGGACTGCAACATTGGGGGGCGCGCGTTGGCACAGGACAAACCTCAAGGTCAAGCAGTCTGCGCGCAATCATGGTAAACTGAAATCCGCCACCCTGCGGCCGAATGCATGATAACTTAAGTTACATGCTCACTCCACCACCACGCACTCCAGGCTCACTGTGGTGCCCTTGCGCGGCGCGCTGTCCACTTGCACGGTGGCGCCGATGGCCGTGGCGCGCGAGCGGACATTGCTCAGGCCCATGCCGCCGCTCACGGAGCTTGGATCGAAGCCCACGCCATTATCGCTCACCACCACGCTCAAGCGGCCCGGTGCGCGCGTAACGCCGATGGTGAGTTCACTGGCCTTGGCGTGCTTCAGCACATTGCTCACCAACTCTTGTATGATGCGATAGACCGCGATCTCCACGCTGCGCTCCAGTCGTTGATCAAGGTCGAAGGTGTTCAGCTCCACATGCAAGCGCCCGTTGATGTGCAGCGTATCGCGCAGGTCGTTCAGGGCCTTCTCCAATCGAAGCGGCTCAGGTGGCGGCGGCCATGTCGTGGCTGATCTGGCGCAATTCGCTCGCGGTCTGGTCCAAGAGCTCGTTCACCTTCTGATACTGCTGGTCCTCCCGCATGGCTTGCACACGATCCTCCAAGGCGGCCATGTTGGCCTTGATTCCGCCGAGCATGCTGCCGAGCCTGTCGTGCAGGTCCCTGCCCATGCGGTCGCGTTCGTTCTCCTGTCCTTCGAGCATGGCATTGATGCTCTTGAGCTCCTGTTGGCTCAGCAACTGGTCAACCTGTTTATCGTGCAGTTCCTTCTGCTGCGTCGCGAGGCGCTGGCGGTTGCGCATGCTGCGGTAGAGGAGGGCGATGAGGGTGAGCAATATCGTTGCTCAATGAGCGCGTTTCGCTGGATTGATTTGCGGCGATCCTCTGCGGCGGCGAAGGCGAGGGCCTGTTCCTGCTCGGCGATGCGGCGCTCTTTGCGTTCGGTCTCGAAGATGATCTCCGATTGGGCGACCTCTTTCGCATACCGTAGTTGGTTCAAGGAGTCGGCGATGGAGGAATAGCGCAGAAGGTGCTCGGCTGATTCCTTGTGCCGCCCTAATTCCCTGAGCATGTCGTAGAGGTCGTAATGTGCGGCCTGCTGCCGGTCGAGCCAGTTCAGCGTTTCAAAAGCCATCAGTGCTTTGCGCATCTCGGATTCCGCGCGGGCAGCGCCATGAAGGCCCCAGACGGCATAAGCCAGGTCATGCCTGGCATCAGCAGCATTGCGTGCATCGCCAATGCTGTCTGCAATGGCGATGGCGGTTTCGCAGCTAGCGATTGCGCTTTCATACTTCTCCTGCTCAAGATAGATGTAGCCGAGCTGGCCATGAAGCCTGGCGCGGACCTCCGGGCTCTTGCCGCCTATGCCCGCGAGCAGAGCGCTATAACGCGCCTCAGCCGACTCGTACTCCTCCATCATGGTCGCCACGCTCGCCAGGTTACCGATGGCCGCGAGCGCGATGCGCGAATGGCCATCATCCAGAGCGAGCATTGCCGCCGCTTCAAAGTCGTCACGCGCCTCTGTGTAGCGCTGCTGCCTGTAGCGAATTGACCCCATAGCAAGTCGGATCATGCTGAAGCCGCGCTTCGAGCTGATGGAGTCAGCGATTCGTTGAGCCGCTTCCAGTTCCTGAATAGCTGCCTCCAATTCATTCATTGCGATGTGGGCTTCTGCCTTCACGATATGAATAGCCATCAGCTCTTCGGCGAACGGGGTTCCTTTCAGCGCCGCGATTCCATCATCCGCATCCTTGATGGCTCGTTGATGAGCGCCTAATGAACTGAAGGCGACGGATCGCAAGCGAAGCGCCACGCCTTTCAGCAACGATTGACTCTTAGCTGTCTGGTTGAGCAACTCATCGAGCAATGGAAGGCAAGTCTTGTAGTCGTCTCGCCGGAAGGCCGCTGTTGCGCGGATCAGTGCGACGAAATCGCGATCGAACGTGCCGTTGCCAGCCGCTATCCGATCAGCAAGAGCATCGAGCGAGTCCGGCTCATTCAGATTGAAGAATCTCTTGTAATCGCCGTATCCCGTCCATTCTTGTGCGAGGGAATGCGCCCATGGCGAGAAGGCGAGCAGAACGGACAGGCATACCGAGGCTCGCATGCCTGTCCATATGGTTTCTGCTCGTTCTTGCCAGGCTCTTTGCGGACTGAATCGAGCTTCTTCTGCGCACGGCCAAGGGATCGCGCAATGGTCCTTGCCTCCTTTGAAGACGGTTTGCTAGATGTCTCCCCCAAATTGACGTCGGGGCATAGATCTGGACGCGTGGCACATAGGCTGAACAGGCCCTCTACATAGCGAGTAACTGGGGATTCTATCGTCTGAGCAAGACGAGGGTCGCTGCACATCCGAGAGGCTTGGTAGGAGATGCAATTCAGACCGCTCATGCAACTGCCGCTTTGCCATGACGATGAAGCATTGTTTATGGGTCCAGTTGTCGAATGCCAGCATTCCGATGGATATCCATTCACGATCAGTGAATCGCGATCCAGATAGAATGGGTAGCGGATCCCTTCGATGCGGCAGCTCATCGCGGGATAAGCGTCCACATAGGAGCGGGGGCCGCTGGCTCTATTGAAGGTCCCGCTCGTGTAAATGGTCCTCAGGTACGCCTCGAAATCCCTCGCGATACGCATGCGCATGCTCGCGGCAGCCTGCACCCCGAACATGGCGGGCAGTGCCACATGTGCCGCCCAGTGATCGGCCAAGGCCTCGGAGGCCAGGCTGCCTGCTGTTGCCCTGGTGTCCATGCCATGCCCGAGTTCGTGCAGGATCATGAAGGCCAGCAGCTCATAGCTCATTTCGGAATGCCATAGCAATTCTCGCGGCACACTTACGAAAAGCCAGTTCTCCTGCAATAATTCAGTACGCACTTCGCCTTCCCCGGCGCGCATGAAGCGCTGCTGGCTATTATCGATGATGTTGACCTGGATCCGGGGTTGATTCTTGATGCGAAGCGCCGGAGCAGCGATGAACGATTCGAGAATGCCGAGCACAGCACGCTCCGGATAGCAATCGGCCAGGCCCATGACATAGACAAGGGTGTCGCTCAGCGCATCTCCTTTTCTGATGTCCCTTAAGTACTCCGCGGGGCCGAAGAGGAAGAATCGGTTCAAGCGAGGATCCGAATCAATCTCGAAGTGAAGACAGGCAGTAATTCTCGCGAAACCCGGTCTGGGCGCTCTATCATCGGTGAACCTGTTGGACCAAGTGCACGCGTCGGGCAATTGCACCACTGGTACGCATCCTCAACCCATACGTGCACGAGGCCAGCCGCAGGCTGATAGGCATCGCAGAAATCCCTGAGGCGCCATTCGATGGTGCGCGATAGGTCGCATGGCGCTTGTGAATGGATGCAAGTCGCAACGGCAAGTCCCCAGGCAAGTGCGCAAGCGCGAATCCTCATTTGCCTTTCAGGAAGCGCTGTATCCGGTCCCATAGCGATGTCTTGCTACTTGTGAGGAGAACCAACTTGAGAGGCGGTCATTTCACGAGTGGACTGGTGTTCTTCGTTTTTGCTCTCGTGCTAGTGGGGCCACCACCACCTGAGGTTGAGAGTGTCACAGGCTTCTTGCGACCGTTCAGCTCACTTGGCGCGTCCACCAGGTCGGTGTGGATCCCGAGCACCCATTCCTCTTTCTCATCGGCGCTTTGTTTGATGACGCCTGGGTGCCACTCGGCATGATTCGCTGTTGCTGTTTCGAACTTCTTCATGTAAAGGTCAATCTCTTTGCCTCCGCTGATGACATAGTCGATTTTCCAACCACCCGGATTGTCGTATCCGGCAACATACTCCTTGCCGATCTCTGTGTCTTTGGGCGGATCAATATTCCAGCTCATGGTCTTTGGGTTTGGTTCGTTTCACTCCGCCCACCCCCGTTCCATGGCGTATTTCACCAGGCCAGCGATGTTGCGGCAGTCGAGTTTATGGAAAATGTTCCTTCGGTGCGTTTCCACCGTGGGGACGCTGAGGAAAAGGCTGCGGCGATCTCTTGAGTAGTGCGCTCTTGCAGGATCAACCGAACCACGTCCACCTCGCGGCTGGTGAGCGGGCCATACTTGGTCTCCCCATTACGATCGGCGTTGCGGTCTGCTTGCTTGGCCAGGGCGCGCAGTTCCTGAGCGATGTATTGCTTGCCTTCGGCCACGGTGCGAATGGCGCTCATCAATTCATCCTTGCTGGTGGTCTTCAACAGGTATCCACCAACACCGCTATCGAGCAGTTCCAGCACGAACTCGCGGTGGCCATACATGCTCAGCACGATCGCGCGTATCCGGGCTGGCCTTGCGCATGCGTTTGCTGGCCTCTATGCCATCCATTCCCGGCATGTTGATGTCCATGAGCACCAGGCTTCGTGCACGGTCACCAGATCCAACGCGGCGCGACCATTGTGCGCCTTGCCTATGATCCGCACCTCAGGCATGCGCTCCAATAGGCTTTCGATCCCATCAAGGAAGATGCTCTGGTCATCAACCAGCACCATCGTGTATCGCTGCGTCTCCATCGGGGGCAAAAATGCCGGGCGCACTAAGGTGCCACAATCATGGTAAACCATGAAGTCGGGGAGGAGCGACCCAAGCGCTCACAACCACCGTTTCCTCCTGAACCACATCAGCATCAGGATGGCGATGGTGGCCATGAATCCCATCACTGCTGGGTAGCCGTAGGGCCAATGCAGCTCGGGCATGTTCGCGGGTTTGCCGCCATCTGCC
Organism: Flavobacteriales bacterium; assembly: GCA_016713865.1. Classification (GTDB taxonomy): domain Bacteria; phylum Bacteroidota; class Bacteroidia; order Flavobacteriales_F; family PHOS-HE28; genus PHOS-HE28. The sequence continues at coordinate 16,828 of JADJOG010000012.1, forward strand.
CAATCGAAATTCATCCCATAGATGCCCACGATGAAGGTGAGCGGGATGAAGATGGTGCTGATGATGGTGAGCAGTTTCATCACCTGTGTCATGCGCAGGTTCTGGCCGGCGTGGTAGGTGTTCTCCACGCTTAGCAGCATCTCACGGAAAGTGCCGATGGTCTCCGCGATGTAAACGGTGTGATCCTGAAGGTCGTTGATGTAGCGGCGCGTGCTCTTGTCGATGAGCTCGCTCTGGATGGTGTTCAGGCGGCCAGCGAGTTCGCGCATGGGCGTCACGTAACGGTTCACGGTGATCAGCAGGCCGCGCAGCTCTTGTATGGTGTGCAGGTCCTCGCTGCCAGGGCGCGCGATCACCTTGCGCTCGAGCTGCTCGATCCGTTGGCCGAGGCGCTCTACGATGGCGAAGTACTCATCGACGATCACGTCGAGTAATGCATAGAGCAGGTAGTCGCTGCCGCAACGGCGCACGCGGCCCAGGTCCTTGCGGATGCGCTCACGGATAGGGTCGAGCACATCGCCGGGCGTTTCCTGGAAAGAGATCACCAGGCCTTTACGCAGCACGAAGCAGATCTGCTCCTGCTGGATGCCGCCGGTGTCTTCATCCAAACCGAGCATGCGGCTCACCACGAAGAGGCAGTCGTTGAACTCCTCCACTTTCGGACGGTGGTCGGTGTTCAGGATGTCCTCCAGCAGCAGCGGGTGCAGGTTAAAGCGCTCACCTATATGCGCCAGCATGCGCTCGCTGTTCAGCCCATCGATGTTGAGCCAGCTCGTAGAACCAGCTTGCGCCTCCGTGAACTCGTCGATGCTCTTGAGCTTATTCTCGCTGAACTCCTGGATGGTGTACGTGAAGAGCTCGATGAGCATGGGCAGCGAGAGATCGTCATCGCCCACATGCACCAAGGACCCAGGCGGCAATCCGGCCTTCGCGGCGCGTGTCTTCACCTTCTTCATGGCTGTGCGTGACTGGACTTCATGTGGATGGTGCGCTGCGGGTAAAGGGATCACGATGCCTTCGCGATCAAAGCGCAATTTGAGGCTCCGGTTCAAGTCATAATGCATCATGCGCGCGGCCACTGGCTCTCTCGCCCAAGCGTATGCGCGCACGATCACGGCGCTCTCATCCAAACGCACCACGCGCACGAGCACCTTATGCTGACCGCGCTTCACCTCCTCTGGCGTGCGCTTGTCAATGCAGTCCGCATGCGCGGCGCACTCTTCCTGCAGGATGGCCATGGCCTTGTCCAAGTCACTCTCGTAGCTCACCCGCACCTCCACGAATTCGCACGTGGCCTCATCGGTGATGCTGCTGTTCACGATTACGTCGTCGCTGATCACCGCATTGGGGATGATCACGCGCCGGTTCTCGAAGGTGACGATCACGGTGTGCCGCAGGGTGATGTCCTCCACCACGCCGCTCTCGATGGCGCCCACCTTGATCACATCGCCCACACGGAAGGGCTTGAAGCTGACGATGAAGATGCCGCTGATGATATTGCTGAAAGCCCGCTGCGTGGCCAGGCCGAGAATAGCCACCAGGATGCCGGCTCCGGCGAAGAGCGTCAGCGCCAGATGTTTGAATGAGGGCACGATATAGATGATCGACGCCGTGGTGAGCAGGAACACGATGAAGCGCGTGGCGTTGCGCAGGAAGCGGTATCGTGTTCGGTCCTCGTAGCCCTGTGCGCTGCGCAGATACACGCGGCGCAGCACCTTGCGGATGATACGCTCGGCAACGAAGGCCCCTGCGATCACCAGCAGCACCTGGAACACGAGCAGCGCGCTCATGCCAATTGAAGAGAGGAACTCCTTCATCGCGGCCGAAAGTAACGGGGCCTATTCGGCTCAGGCGTCTGCCAATGTGACCCTCATCTCCGTTCCGCCCGCAATCTCCTTGGCCTCTTGCCCATGCCGAAAGAGCTTCATGCCCTTGCCTTCCAAACGCATGCTGCTGCCGTTCAAATGCAACAGCGATCCTTCGCGCAGTCCCACCACGGGCATGTTCGGATGTACCGCGAGATACTCCGCGATGCGCTGGTCGCGGCTCTCACCGCCGTGTCCGGGGATCGTGGCCTCGGTGTAGTGCGGATTGATCTGGAAAGGCACCAGGCCTAACGCGCGCATGCTCGGTGGCTCCACGATGGGCATGTCGTTCGTCGTCATCACGGTAGGGCAGGCCACGTTGCCTCCCGCGCTCCAACCCACGTAGGGCATGCCGCCACGCACCTTCTCACCGATGGCCTTGATCAGGTTCAACCGGTACAGCGCACGGATCAGCAGGAAGGTATTTCCGCCGCCCACGGCAATGGCATCAACGCTGTTCAAAGACTTCACGGGATCCGCCTCGCGGTGCAAACTCACGAGTTCCTTGCCTATCGCACTGAACACCTCGGCCACCTTGTCGGCGTATAGGTCGTACTGCGCTTCCACAGCAGCGTAGGGCACGAAAGCGATTCGGTTGCGCTCTTCGAGGAATGCTTGCACATGCGCGCGCGGCCAGGTGAAGAATGGCTCGCCGGGCAGAGTGGAATTGGAGAGGAGGAGCAGTTGCATGTCGCGATGTTACGGCACCACCTCGCCTTCGAGGACCAACTCGAATTGGAATGGATCACCGTCGGTCTCCACATACACGATCCGGCGCAGGGATCCTTCCCGAGCTCGACCATTGAAAGTCACTTCGACAACAGCGCTTCCGCCTGGCGGTATGGGGTCTTTCGGCAGCTCGGCCGTGGTGCAACCGCAATCTGCTTCACTTTTCAGGAGCATCATGGGCGTGCTGCCCGCGTTGGTGAGCGTGTAGGCTACTCGTCGCTCCTCGTCCTGCTTCAACCTGCCCACATTCGTTACTATGCGCACACCTACTTGCGTGCGTTCGCTGTTCGCCAGTTCAAGGCCCACCACCTCGATCCTTCGCTCGCGCATGGCCGCTACGCTATGAACGCTGGCGCGAGTATCGCTCAGGGCATCGCTCACGCCGCTGGCCGATCGCTCCTCACCGAACGGCAATTCCTTCACCTTTAGTCGTGCGCCATTCGCTGCGGTGCCGTTGAGGTAGGGGAGGAAGCCGCCACCGTTCACCGCGCGCAAGTGGTTGCGCAGGCTCTCGATGCGGCGCATGCTCAGGTTCCGGTTGTAGTCGGTGCGCGCCAATGGACTGGCATGGCCGCGCACCTCCAGTGTCACGCTTCGTCCTTCATGGAGCACGTTGGTCAGGATCCCTTCGAGTTCCGCGAGCGCTTTCCATCCGCCATCAACATCATCGGTGAAGAAGCGCGCCACGCCATCGGTATCGGCCGTGGTGTTCGTGTATTCATCAAGGAGGGCCTTGTACCGCGCATAACAAGCGTCGTAGTCCTGCACTGTGGTATTGGACCAGCTGCGCGGTTCCGGATCATCGTTGTGGAAATACAGCTTCACAGGGAATGATCGCGCGAATGCCAGTAGCTTCTCTGTGGATGTCCGCGGCTCAGGCTTGGTTTGCTCCGACGGCGACTCAGCCAATATCTCGGGTCTCTTGCGTGCCGTTGGGAGGCTGAAGCGATAGAGGTCGTTGCAGCAGGTCTCACCCTTGCTGGCGAATGAGCCCACGCGGTTGCTGGTGAGCCAGAATTCGTTGCGCCCCGGGAAAAGCGCGGGATACAGGTCGTTCGCAGGGCTGTTGATGGGCAGGCCCGCGTGTAAGGGATGCGCGAACACATCGGCGCCCCAAGTGCTGCGGAAGATGTCGAAGCCGCCAAGGCCGGGATGGAAATCGCTGCTGAACCAGAGGGTGCGCGAGGCATCGTCGTACCAAGGACTGCGCTCGTTGCCGGGCGTGTTCACGAAGCGGTCGAGAGGCGAGAGGTTGCGAACGCTGCCATTGTGGAACTCGGCCATCCACAGGTCGAAGCCACCCGCTCCTCCGGGACGATCGCTGGCGAAGAGCAGCATCTCACGGTCGTCCCATCGGGCGATCATCGGTTGCGTGCTGGTGTACTCATCGCCGATCCCTTGCAGCACGCTCGCTTCGCCGATCACGCCATCGGCAGCGATTGGTGCGATATGAATCCGGCATCCGGCATCGCAGCGCGTGAAGAGCAGCCACCTTCCATCGAGGCTCCAGGTCGCATTGGCATTGTCGCCGATGCCGTTGATCGCTGCACCCGCATCCGCAGGTGCTTGCCAAGGCTGCTGCAACGCTGTGCGCAAGAGTGCGGCACGGTACGCTGCTGTGTCCTCCACTTCGCCCTGCTTGTTCAATTTGCCGCGCAGGCTGGCGAAGTGCAGCGCAGAATCGGGGCCGATGCGCGCGCCGAATTCGCTGTCGTAGCCGTTCACGGGCTTAGGCAACTGCTCCAATACGATCGCGCTATCGGGCCTCATCGTGCGCGCTAATCCGCAGCCGACCAGCGCATTCTCAGCACGCTTCGCGATGAACGAGCTCTTGTCCTTCTCTTTCTGGAGCACCCTGTTCCATGTGCGTTCGGCTGCTCCGTGGTCGCCCATGCTCATCTGCATCTCGCCCAGCCAGCGCAGTGCTTCGGGATAAGTACGCCCTTGGTCCTTCTTGTTCACGCGATCGTAAAACGCTGCTGCACGATCGTATTGGTGGCTCAATCTGCAGGCTTCGGCTTGTTTCCATTGCAGGCTCATGCGGCCGCCATCAATGGCCAGTGCGCCATCGTAAAAGCGCGTGGCCCCGTAGTGCTCGCCACGTTTCATAGCGGCATCGCCCCAGCGTGTCCATTGCTCTATGCCCTGCGCATGCACCGGAGCGATGCCCGCGAGGAGCCAACCGCAAGCGACCGCAACGAAGAGCTTGAAGTGGTGTCGTGGTCGCTGATCTCTCATCACAATTGCTCGGGGCACGCTTTGAATCGCACGGGCACAGGCGGCCTCTTCCGCCAGATGCGGATGGCCGTGAACTCGATGGCGCCACGGTTCCGGCTAGCCGGTACCAGGTCGCTGGTGTTGATGTCGTAGCTCATGCCGAAGGTCCAATCGTCGCGCTCGAGGCCGGCGAACACGAAGCCGGCATCGCGCGCGCGCATGTGCAAACCAGCGAGTAGCGCGCGCCTGAGACCATAACGGTCGAGCAGCACGTAGCGTGCATTGGTTCCCAGATCGAACTCGCGGAAGGCGCCTTGCGCCATCCAACGGAGCGCGGGAAGGAGGTCGATATCGTCATGCACCTTGAAGGAGGCCATCGCGTGCGCATCGGCTCGCCGATCCAACGGTATGGTTGGCTCATTCAGGAATCCGACGCCCGGTCGCGTGATGTTGTAAAGGCCGAAGCCCGCTTGGAACCATTGCCGCCATGTACTTGCGTAGCGGTACACCAGGCCGGCATGCAAATCCTCGTGAACCAGGCCATATCGGCGAAAGCTCTCGCCGTTGTCAAGGTTCGGGTCGTACGTGAAGCCGTTGAATTGCGCATCGAAGGTGAGGCCGCTGTTATCAATGGTTAGCGAGGTGATACCGAGCTGAGCGCCCATCGTGAGGCTATGCTGCTGGCGCGCATCGAGCATCGCGGTCCAACTGGCGCCCAAGCTGAAGTGGAACTGATTCATGCGGCTATCACCCGCGCGGTCGTTGAAGAGCCATGCGCCAAGGCCAAGCCCCTTCACGCCATTGAAGTCGCGCGCATCGCCGCCCAAACCGAGTGTGCGATAGGGCACGGTGACCGATCGCCATTGCTGGCGGAACACGCCGTGAGCGCGGTAGTCGCCATCGAACTGCCCTATGTTGGCGGGATTCAAGCCCATCGGCACATTGAAGAACTGAGAGAAGTGGATGTCCTGCGCAGTGGTGATCTGCGCGGTCATCATCAACGAAAGGAGCAGCGCTATCAACGCTGAATGCGAGTGGTGAGTGGTGAGTAGTGAGTGAGGCGCTATGAATAGATCGTGAGCGCCCCACTCACTACTCACCACTTGATACTCACCACTCGCGTTCCTCATCGCACCACGGTCACGTTGCCCTTCGTGAAGTACTCCTGCCCATCGATGCACCAGACCTTCAAGTGGTACACGAACACTGCCGGGTCAACCAATTGGCCCTTGAAGTGCCCACTCCAGCCGTTCTGCTTATCGGCGCTCTCGAAGACCTTCTCGCCCCAGCGGTCGAACACCATGAACTCCATCCGATCGATATGCGCGCCGCGCACGAACAGGACATCATTCACGCCATCGCCGTTCGGGGTGAAGGTGTTGGGCACGAAGATGTCCGGCTCTTCGCAGATCAGATCGCGCACCCTCACGAGAACCGGGACCGCGCGCGTGCAGATGCCATCGCTCACGATCACTGTGAAGGTGGTGGTCTGGTTCACAACCGCAGTCGGATTGGCGATGGTGTCGTTGCTCACCAGGCCTGCCGGCTGCCACCAATAGGAGACACCATTGCTCGGTGTGGCTTGTAGTTGAACCATGGTCCCCGCCACTACCACCGATGGATAGGCGGTGGCAGTGACCGCAGAAGCAGCAAGTGGCGAAACCGTGATGGTGAGGTCGTCGCTCCACGTGCAGCCGAATGAGGCCGTGGCGTCCACATGCATGGTGGTTTCCTCTGGAGGCGCGACCAGGATGCAATGCGTGCCGTCGGGACCAACGATGACATCAGTCGGGCTCCAAGTGAGGTTGAATGGAGGCAATAGTGCACGCACGCAAACAGTGATCGTGTCTCCAGCGCAAATGGTCCCCTCGGCGAAGAGGTCCACGCCGCCGAATGGCAATCGCACCACGGTGCTGTCGATCGCGGAGCAGCCCCAAGCATTGGTGGCCATCACATAGAACGTGTCGCTGTAAGGCGGTGCGATCGTGGCGGTGCTGTCTTGCGGCGTGGCGTTAAGTACGTCGATGAAATTGGGCATGCTGCTCCAGTGCCAATCAAGCGATGATCCGTTGCCTATGGCGGTGAGCGTGAAGCTGGAGAGTGCCGCGCAATTCAAGGTGTCGGGCATGGCTTGAATGCCAACTATACCGGGCAGTATCGTGATGATTCGCGTGGCCACATCCTGGCCGTTGCACGTGAGCGGGTTCGTGGCGGTGAGCGTAACGGTGTATGTGCCGGGCTGGGCATACGTGTGCGTGGGTGAAACAGCCGCGCTCGTTTGCGTATCGCCGAAGTCCCAGAGGTAGCTGGCCGCTCCGCTGCTCAGGTTGGTGAAGGCCACGCTCAAGGGCGTGCATACCGTGTCGGGCGCGAGGAATGCCGCGATGGTGAGCGGCGCATCGAAGTCGAACTTGAGCAAGCCGTTGTTACAGCCGCTGCTGTTGTTGGTGGCGCTCCAAGCCCCTGGGGTGGTGGGGAAGTCGTCGTTGTTCTGGCAGCCTGCGCAAACGCTCTGGTAAACGCGCCCACAGCGATCGAAACGGCTGGTTCCGCCATCGACATGCTCAGGGCTTGTGCCGCCGCCATAGTAAGTGGCGTAGTCGAGCGCATTCATGTTGATGTCGAAGACCGCGAGGTAAAGGTCGTGGCCGGTGGTGGTGGGCTGATGCGCATTCGGTGTTACCGGCAGTCCCGTGGTGGTGAGCGCGCCGCCCAAGCCGCCGCTGCTGCTGCCCCAGCCGCTCGTATAAATCTTGTCGCATACATCAACGAGGAAGGCAGTGGGGGAGATGTCCGGGGTGCCATCGCCCGCGCCCACGCGTGAGCTGAGCAGGACGTTGCTCAACTCCGGATCGAGCTTCGAGATGAACTGCCCGCCGCCGGGGATGTTGTATGGTGCGTTCTGTATCAGTTGGCCACTGGGCGCGGAGGTCTGCCCGAAAAGGAATGCGTTGCCGAGTTGGTCAAGCTCGATGAAGTAGGCCTGATCGTAGCCGCTGCTTCCCCAATATGTGAGGCGTTCAATGGTGTTGCCGTTCGCACTGAGTCGTGCGGCGAATGCATCGGCCGTTCCACCATTGAAGGAGCCCTGAACAGCGCCGCTGCTTGCAGGCAGGTTGCTGCTCACGGTTCCACCGCATACGTACAGCCTGCCCTGCGAATCCAAGTCGCCATTGTATAGGGCATCGGCGGCGCTTCCGCCCAAATAGCTGGCGTATTGGAGCTGCGTGAGCTGCAGATTGAAGCGCGCCACATAACCATCGTGGCTCCCACCGCCGAACACGGGTTGCGCCGCCCCGGGCGTCACTGGCATGTTTGACGTTTGCGTACAGCTCACGACCCACACACGGCCCTGCGCATCCAACAGCACTTCACCGCGCACTTCATCGGCGTAATTGAATTTGAGACCTGTGGCGGTGTTCAACCCGTCGTTCGCAGCTCCGCCGAGGTACGTGCTGCCGATCAGCGCGCTGCCATCGGCGCTGAGGCGGGCCACTACCATGTCGCTGCCATTGGGGTAGGAGATCCCCAAGCCTTGCGGCGTCACGCTCGCACCACCTCCGAAGCTGTTATCGAAGCATCCAGAGGTGGTGGGAAAGTTGCTCGAACCAGTGGTGCCGAGCAGCACAAGCTGGTCGTTGCCATCGACGAAGAGGCTGTGCGGCATCTCATCGCCGCCACCACCGAGATAGGTGCTCCAGACCAGGAAGCTGCCCGTGGTGTCGTATTTCGTTATTGCGATGTCAGTGCCTCCGTTCTGCTGCCCCGCGCCACCTGACCATTGGGTCTGGTACGCGCCAACCGTCACTGGGAACTGATTTCCGAATGCCGTGCTGCCCGCGTACAGGAAGCCGAGTTGATCGAAGCTCGCCGTGTAGCCGAAGTTGTTGCTGAAGGATCCTGAATACGTGGCGAAGCGCAGCGTTGGGTCGATGATGAGCGGGTGTCCCTTCTCGTACTCGCCCGTCTTGAATCCGACGACTCCATCACGCAAGGTGTAACGGCAATGCACGGTGCACCGCTGGCCGCCAATCTCCTGGTAGGCGACGGGGATGCGTTCGGTCAATCGGCCTAGCGAGGTGTGCACCACCAGCGCTGCGCCGCGCAGTTCCACCTTGTCCGCTCCCTCGAAAGCGATGCGTATCGAGGCGGGATCGGCCCCTGGCGCTACCACGAGATCGTACTTCGCTCCACTGCGTCCTGCACGGAACACCGCATCGCAACCGGGCGCAACACCGCGCAATGTCACCTGAGCGTGGCCCTTGGCTCGACTAGCCCAACGATTCCGATCGTTGCCGATGAAGTAGCTGTGATACCCCGGCAGAGGCAGGTCGGCATCGGCATGCGCCCCAGGCTCAGCATTCAGGAAACGCATTCGCACGGCATGGCGGCTCAGCGTCTCGGGGAGCGGCTCCTTGATGTTCGCGTGCGCATTGTGCAACGACGTTGCATCGTACAGGTCGAACACGACAACATCATCCAGCATCCACAGAACGGCGCCATCGAGTTCAGCTTGATAGCGCGCTTCAGCAGGCCATTGGCCCTTGTTCTCAATGAATCGCGCCTGCCCGAAGACGGCGCAATGCGCAATTACTGCAGCTATGATCGTGAGCCTTCCCCGCATGGCCAATCCCGGACGAAAGTAGCCCGGCGAATGCTGCCCTTAAGACGGGAGGCATGGCAAACTCGGTGCTTCAGCGCGGATTCACGCGCCGCGGCATGGCGCGCGTCAACTGCTCCTTCGCTCCGGAAGGCGCGCCATCAATCGTCATCCGGAATTCAACGCGGCGGTTCAGCGCGCGGCCTTCCTCGGTCTTGTTGCTGGCGATCGGCTGGTTCTTGCCATGGCCGATCGGGACCAAACGCTCAGGCAGGACTTCATTCTCGATTAGATGCTCCATCACGGCAAGCGCGCGCTGTTGCGAGAGCTCCATGTTGTACCGATGGCCGCCGATATCGTCCGTGTGCGCTTCAATCACGAGCTTGAGTTCCGGGTGCTGGCGAAGCAGGCCGATGATCTGGTCGAGCACGGGCATTGAGCTTTCCTCAAGCAATGAGCTCTTGTATGCGAAGTGAATCGCATTCGTGCGCAGTTTCTTGTGATTGAGCTCCTCGATGCGGCTCAGATCGAGTTGGCTCAGGTCCATGAGCTTCTCAACACGCAACGCGAACACCTCCGCATCGAGGAACTGGAGCTCTTTGACCTTCTTATAGACCTGATACAGCTCATCAGCACTTTTGGCTTCGCCCACCGAGTAGGTGTACAGCGCGGTGGCGGGGTCGTAGCGCTCAACCACGCGGTAGAGCTTGCGTATCTGCGCGAACCGCGGGTCGTCCAGGTCGATGCGGTCCTTGCTTGCGAAGAGCTGCACGCTGAAGGTGACATCGCCGTTCGCTTCGGCCAGCAGATTAGTCTCGTCGGCACGGGCTCCTTCTACTCGGGCGCCATCACCGAGGTCCCAATGGTATTCGGCGGGCTTAAGTCCAGGCATGTAGCTCAGACCGGCGTGCAGCTCGAAGCGCCGTCCGGTTCGGATGGTGTCCTGCGTGGCGATCCAGGCCTGCTCGTGATCGGCCACTTCAATCGGCTGCTCGCTCAACGCATGAAAGGTTTCGCCCGTCTTGCGGTCAACTAGAAGCGAGCGCACCATGTAGCGCCCTGGCTTCGTGTAGCAATGCTGCGCCTGGTATCCCTTGATCCGCGTGCCATCGCCCATGTCCCATTCGTGATCCACGGGGATGCTTGCAGTTGCGGCATGCGGGCGCTTCCGCAGTGAGTAGCAGTAGTTATTCGGCTTCTGCTCTGCGCAATCGCGGAATTTCTCCACCGTGATCTTGTCCATGAAGATGGCATCGCTGCCATCTCGGTTCGATGTGAATATGGCGTTATACCCATCGGCCATGAGTTCGTAACCATGGTCATTGGCTTTACTGTTCACCGGAGAAGGAAGGGCTACGGGCATAGCCCATGCCTCGCCATCGTGTCGTGCGCTGTAGATGTCGAGGCCGCCCAAGCCACCGGCGCGGTTGCTGGCGAAATAGAGCGATCCATCGGCGTGGATGCGCGGGAATACCTCGTCGCTCGGACCATTGATGGCAGGCCCCAGGTTGATAGGTGCGCCCCATCCATCGCTGTGGCGTTCGCTACGGTAAAGGTCCATGCCACCGTAACCGCCGGGGCGGTCACTGGCGAAATAGAGTGTCCGACCATCGGCGCTGAACTCCGGATGCAGATTGGAACTCTTCGCTTCGTTGTGCGCGAACGGGCTAGGTGCGAGCCATGTTCCATTCTCTTGATGCGAGAAGAACAGTCCCAATTGGCCGTTCGCGGCACGCATGTTCGAGAGCTTCTTCGGGAGTACTTGGTTGCGCGTGTAGCAGATTGTTCGGCCCTGATCGGTGAAGGTGGCCGGCCCCTCGTTCACCGGGGTCGTGAGGTTCTGGCTGAACAGCACAGGCGTTCCGGCCTTGCCATCTTGGATGGGCACCCAATACAGGTCGCTCAACGGCTTGCCGGTCTCGGCATCAACGAAGACGACGAGCGCAGCATTGTCGCGTACCGAGCTCATCACGAATCCGCTATCGAGCCAGCATGGAGCGTAATCCTCGCCGCTGGGCCTGATGTCGATGCGGCGCACCTCGTGAATGAGCTGCGCCTGCACGGGCGGGACCGCTGCGATCAGGAGTGCTATGGCGTGGGAGAGACGCATGATGGTCAGAAGTAGCGCGGGTCGCGCACCCGAATGCGGTAACCGAATTCGTACTGCACCAGCAACTCGTGAGAGCCACGGTGGTAAGGAAGCAAAGAGGAGATGCCGATGTCGTAAGCGTAGCCTACGCGCCATTGGGGCGTCGGCAGCACCTCGAGCATGCCCACCACGCTGTCGCCGGTTCGCACCGAGGCGCCCAGCCACACCTTGTCGCGATGGGATCAGGTTCGCGTTCACGTCACCCTGAAGGCCGCTTTCCAAGCGGTAGCGCAACAGCGTTGTGGGCTTCAGTTTCAGCTCATCGTTCAAGATGAAGAGATAGCCGCCGGTGAGCATGGGCTGGAAATTGAGCTTCTCACTGGCGAGTCTGAACTCACGGTTCACCAGATCGTAGCGATGCGCGAGGAGGAATGGAACAGAAGCGCCCACATACCAGGTCTTGGTCTGATAAAGCGCACCAGTGCTGAAGTTGGGCCTCACGGCTCCACGCGTATCACCAGCGAAACTGGCATCGCTGGCATCGGCTATGGCCACCTGTGTCCATTGTGCGCGATAGAGGCTCAGACCAGCGCCGAAACCGAGCGAGAGCTTGGCCTTGTTGGGCATGCGCACGCGGTAGGCGTAATTGCTCAGGATGCCCGTTTCGTTGCTCACGCCGATGCGATCGTTGAAGATCATGAGGCCGAGGCTGACAGGGCTTCGCTTCACCGGTGTGTGCACGCTCAGGGTCTGTGTCACAGGCGCCCCTTCGAAGCCCACCCATTGCTGGCGATGGGTGAGGGTGGCGCTGAGCACATCGCGGCTGCCGGCGTATGCGGGATTGATGGCCAAGCCGTTGAATAGGTATTGACTGGTGAGCGGCGAGTGCTGCCCTGCGCATTCGGCCGCTAGGACCCATGCGAGCAAGAAGAGGAAGGGCAGTTCTAGCCTCACCGTTTCAGGATGACGTGGCCGTTGTACGTGCGATGGCCACTTAGGTTAAGGACATAGAAGTAGGTGTCGTTGGGCAGCTGTTGGCCATTGCGCGAGCGCCCATCCCATCCGTTGCTATAGCTGTCCGCTTGGTACACGAGCTGTCCCCAACGGTTGAAGATGCTGAGATCATTCTGCGGGTAGGCCTCGATGCCCCGGACCGCCCAAGTATCGTTCACGCCATCGCCGTTGGGGCTGTAGCCTTCTGGGATGAAGAGATCGTCCACTTGAATGATGACGGTATCGCTCACCGAGGCGCATTGGTTGAGCATGGCCGTGAGCACGATCGCATTGGTCCCGGTGGCCAGACCGTGAATGGCGGTTGTGCTATCGTTCGGTTGATCGATTGATCCAGCGCCAGAGAGCACCCACCAATTCAAGGTTGTTCCCAGCGACGCGCTGCCTTCAAGCAGGGTATGGTCGATTACAGCCAGTTGCTGGTCAGGTCCGGCATTCACCCAGATGCCGGGGCTCGGATCGATCAATTGGAGCCATGCCGTATCGGATGCTGTGCAGGCACCATTGCTCACGGTCCAGATCATCGCGTAGGTGCTGAATGCGCTTCCGCTCACCGAGGCGTGCGGGTCGTTCGCGGGTCCGTTGGGCATTATGCCGGAAGGCACTGTCCAATATCCCGCAGGAGAACCTTGTGGAGCCTGCATGTTTGCGTTCAAGCCACAAGCAACCACATCGGGACCTGCATTTGCCACCACGTTGGGCATCACCGATATGATCTGCGCGCTTTGTGCCGAGCAGCTTCCAAGAGCGACTGAATAGGTGATGCTTGTTTGCCCAGTCGCGGCCGCCGGGTCAAAGTAGCCGTTGCTCACGCCGGTTCCGCTCCACGTACCACCGGTGTTTCCAGTTAACAACGCGTTCAGGTCAATAGGCGACGAATTGGCGCACAGCTGTGCGGGAACTGTCCAGGAGGCATCGGCATTCGCAGCGATCGAGATCACCTGCGTTTCCAATGCGGGGCATGCTCCAGTGAAGGCGTAGGTGATGGTGTACTGCCCCGGCGCGCTCTGGTTCAGGTTGATCGCGCCATTGGACGCATTGATCACCAGGCCGATTGGGAAGGCAGAGAACGAACCGCCGGATTGTGCCACCCAAGGGCTCGGTGGCGCATCACCATGGCAATAGGCGCTCTGGGCGAAAGCGAAGGCGGCATCTGTGCTTTCGAGGAAAGTTATTGCGACAGTATCCACTGCGATGCAATTGCCGGTCTGCACCGTCCAATACATGTCGAAGGTCCCTGATTGCGCGGAGCTCGCTGTTGTTTGCGGGTCGCTGGTATTTGCGAACGCGATGCCCTGAGGGCCAGTCCATGAACCGATTCCGTTGGCGTTCATGCTTGCAACGAAGCCGCACAGCAACTGGTCGGGGCCCGCATCGCTGGTGCAATTGGTCGGTGTGCCGATGCAGCCGCAATTCACGTCCCACATATCGCCTGCGGTGCTGGCGTTGCCATCGTCGCAAGGCGTTCCGGGAAGTTCCGTTCCGTTAATCACGCCCGCGCAGTCGAGAGGTGGTGTTGGGAGCGATGCCGGTGGTGCCGCCGGAGCAGGTGCCGCACGCATCGACTGAAGCAGTGCCATTGATGACACCAGCGCAGTCGAGGCAAGTGGTGTTGGGAGCGATGCCGGTGGTGCCGCCGGAGCAGGTGCCGCAGGCATCGACTGAAGCCGTTCCATTGATCACGCCCGCGCAGTCGAGGCAGGTGGTGTTGGGCGCGATGCCGGTTGTTCCGCCGGAGCAGGTTCCGCACGCATCTACTGAAGCCGTTCCGTTGATGACGCCCGCGCAATCAAGGCAAGTGGTGTTGGGCGCGATGCCCGTTGTTCCGCCCGAGCATGTTCCGCAGGCATCTACTGAAGCCGTTCCGTGGATCACGCCCGCGCAGTCCAGGCAGGTGGTGTTGGCGCGATGCCGTTGTTGTTCGGCCGGAGCATGTGCCGCATGCATCGACGGAAGCCGTTCCGTTGATCACGCCAGCGCAATCGAGGCAAGTGGTATTGGGCGCGATGCCCGTTGTGCCGCCGGAGCAGGTGCCGCATGCATCAACTGAAGCAGTGCCATTGATCACGCCAGCGCAGTCGAGGCAGGTGGTGTTGGGAGCGATGCCGGTTGTGCCGCCGGAGCAGGTGCCGCATGCATCAACTGAAGCCGTTCCGTTGATCACGCCAGCGCAATCGAGGCAAGTGGTGTTGGGCGCGATGCCGGTTGTGCCGCCGGAGCATGTGCCGCATGCATCGACTGAAGCCGTTCCGTTGATCATGCCAGCGCAATCGAGGCAAGTGGTGTTGGGCGCGATGCCGGTGGTGCCGCCGGAGCAGGTTCCGCACGCATCAACTGAAGCCGTTCCGTTGATCACGCCAGCGCAGTCGAGGCAGGTGGTGTTGGGAGCGATGCCGGTTGTGCCGCCGGAGCATGTGCCGCACGCATCAACTGAAGCAGTGCCATTGATGACACCAGCGCAATCGAGGCAGGTGGTATTGGGCGCGATGCCGGTTGTTCCGCCGGAGCAGGTTCCGCACGCATCGACGGAAGCGGTTCCGTTAATCACACCCGCGCAGTCGAGGCAGGTGGTGTTGGGAGCGATGCCGGTGGTGCCGCCGGAGCAGGTGCCGCACGCATCGACTGAAGCAGTGCCATTGATGACACCAGCGCAGTCGAGGCAAGTGGTATTGGGCGCGATGCCGGTTGTTCCGCCCGAGCATGTGCCGCAGGCATCGACTGAAGCCGTTCCGTTGATCACGCCCGCGCAGTCGAGGCAGGTGGTATTGGGAGCGATGCCCGTTGTGCCGCCGGAGCAGGTTCCGCAGGCATCGACGTTGGCTGTTCCGTTGATCACGCCAGCGCAGTCGAGGCAAGTGGTGTTGGGAGCGATGCCGGTGGTGCCGCCGGAGCAGGTGCCGCACGCATCGACTGAAGCAGTGCCATTGATGACACCAGCGCAGTCGAGGCAGGTGGTATTGGGAGCGATGCCGGTTGTGCCGCCGGAGCAGGTGCCGCAGGCATCGACTGAAGCCGTGCCATTGATCACACCCGCGCAATCGAGGCAAGTGGTGTTGGGAGCGATGCCCGTTGTGCCGCCGGAGCAGGTTCCGCAGGCATCTACTGAAGCCGTTCCGTTGATCACACCAGCGCAGTCCAAGCAGGTGGTGTTGGGCGCGATGCCGGTTGTTCCGCCGGAGCATGTGCCGCACGCATCGACGGAAGCCGTTCCGTTGATCACACCCGCGCAGTCCAAGCAGGTGGTGTTGGGCGCGATGCCGGTTGTGCCGCCCGAGCATGTTCCGCAGGCATCGACTGAAGCCGTTCCGTTGATCACGCCAGCGCAATCGAGGCAGGTGGTGTTGGGAGCGATGCCGGTTGTGCCGCCGGAGCAGGTTCCGCATGCATCAACTGAAGCCGTTCCGTTGATCACGCCCGCGCAATCGAGGCAGGTGGTGTTGGGCGCGATGCCGGTGGTTCCGCCCGAGCAGGTTCCGCACGCATCTACTGAAGCCGTTCCGTTGATCACACCCGCGCAGTCCAAGCAAGTGGTGTTGGGCGCGATGCCCGTTGTCCCGCCGGAGCAGGTTCCGCAGGCATCTACTGAAGCCGTTCCGTTGATCACACCCGCGCAGTCCAAGCAGGTGGTGTTGGGCGCGATGCCGGTTGTTCCGCCGGAGCAGTGCCGCATGCATCAACTGAAGCCGTTCCGTCGAGATCAGCACCCGCGCAGTCAAGGCAAGTGGTGTTGGGCGCGATGCCCGTTGTTCCGCCGGAGCAGGTGCCGCAGGCATCGACTGAAGCGGTTCCGTTGATCACACCCGCGCAGTCCAAGCAGGTGGTGTTGGGCGCGATGCCGGTTGTTCCGCCGGAGCATGTGCC
Organism: Flavobacteriales bacterium; assembly: GCA_016713865.1. Classification (GTDB taxonomy): domain Bacteria; phylum Bacteroidota; class Bacteroidia; order Flavobacteriales_F; family PHOS-HE28; genus PHOS-HE28. The sequence continues at coordinate 33,200 of JADJOG010000012.1, forward strand.
GCATGCATCAACTGAAGCCGTTCCGTTGATCACACCCGCGCAGTCAAGGCAAGTGGTGTTGGGCGCGATGCCCGTTGTTCCGCCGGAGCATGTGCCGCAGGCATCGACTGAAGCGGTTCCGTTGATCACACCCGCGCAGTCCAAGCAGGTGGTGTTGGGCGCGATGCCCGTTGTGCCGCCCGAGCATGTTCCGCAGGCATCGACTGAAGCGGTGCCGTCGCGGGGGGGGGGGGGGGGGGGGGGCGGGGGGGGCCGCCGGGGCCGCGGCGGGCGGCCCGCGGGGCCGGGGGGGGGGGGGGGGCCGGGGGCGCCGGGGGCGGGGCGGCTGAGCGGTTCCACACCAGCGCAGTCTATCAACTGACCAATGCAATTGCAGGATGCGTCGAGCGCATCGTTGCCGGTGTTCGGATTGCCATCGTCGCAGGTTGTTCCAGGGGTGTTTATGCTGAGTACAAGGGTCTCGGCATGGCAGCCGACGACGTGCGTGTAATTGCCGCTGGTGTTGTATGTCTGCCCGTTCACCGTCCAGGTGTAGCTGCCGCAGGCGCTGGCGGTGGTGCTGTTGGTCGTGCTCGGTGTTATGGTTAGCACAGTGTTGGTGTTGTATGCAGGGCATGCACCAGAGGCGGGAATGGAGTAGGTCACCGTGTACGTCCCAGGGCTGTTGGCGCTGATGTCCACGTCGCCTGTGGTGGGGAGAGGCCACTGAGTGAAGGCGTTGCGGTGTATGTGCCGCCGACCGTTCCAGCGCGGGTCATCGTTGCTACGTTCTCATTTTCGCAATAGGGTGAACCGGCATATGCGATTGAAGCGCTAGGCGCGGCCACCACGTTCACCGTGAACCAATCGTGCGAAGTGCAGTCTCCGGCAAAGACATACCCTAACGTGTGCAGGCCAGGCGTCGCGAGTGCGGGGTCGAATGCTCCGGTGAACTGGTCGATCGTGCCGGCCTGATTGGCATCGCTGAACACACCGCCTGCGGGCGAGGCGATGCTCGGCAGGATGGGCGCCGAGCCTTGGCAAATGCTCGTGATAGCGTATGCGATGTCGACCACGGTGGCCTGCACCAACACATCGAACGAGCAGGTGGAGGTGTTCACGCCATCACTCGCCGTGTAAGTGATCGTCGTGGTGCCGATCGGGAAGCTGCTGCCGGAAGTCAGGCCGGCCGTTTGTGAAATGGTCGTGCCCGCGCAGTTGTCTGTAACGCTGGGGGCCATCCAAGATGCCGTTGCATTGCACGCCCCTGGGCTGGCCGTTACTATCAAGTTGGCGGGGCAACCGCTGATTATCGGCGCGATGTTATCCGTCACCGTTACTATGAACGAGCAGCTCGCAGTGAGACCGGCGGCGTCGGTCACTTGGTATGTCACTGTGGTGTTGCCCATGGGGAAGAAGCTCCCGGAGGCGAGGCCAGCCGTGCGAATCGTATTGGCAACACCGCAGTTGTCAGCGCCGACAGGAGCGACGTAATTCACCACCGCGCCGCACGAACCAGCATCGGCGCTCACGCTGATGTTGGCGGGGCACATGATTGCGGGCCTGATGGTGTCCCTTACCCAAATCAGGTGGTCGTTCTCCCGCAGGTTGCCATAAGCATCGATGAAGTCCATCGTCATCGAGTACACTCCAGGCTGAGTGATGATCGTATCAGCCGGCGGCCACATGACGGGTGTGACTGAAGAGCAGTCCGACACGATGATCGAGTCCAGCAGGTTCGGCCATGCCAGTTCGCAATTCGCATTGAGGAAGTACTGGATCGAGTCGTACAATGGGCAATAGACGCTGGGTGGCTCAACGTCCAATACGGTCACCGTGAATTCGCAAGTGAGCGTCTGGCCGGCTACGCTTCCGGTGTACTGTGTCGTTGTTGCCCCGACGGGGAAGTCGCCAGGAGGCAAGCCGCCAATGAACAGAGCTGACCAAGGGCCGCCGCAGTTGTCCGTGATCACCGGCGCATCGTAACCGAAGGTCGCCGCACATGTGCCGGGATGGGGATAGAGCGTGGTGTCATTGGGGCAGGTGATCTCGGCCGGTTCGCTGTCCACCACTGAGATGCTGAACGAACAGCTACTTGTATTGCTGTATGCGTCGGTGGCCGTGTAGGTCACCGAATAGGTTCCGACACCAAGTACTGAGTTGATTGCCGGGCCGGCTGTTTGCGCGATCACGGCACCTGTGCAGTTGTCGCTGATGCTTGGCGCGGTCCAAGAGGCTACGCCGGTGCATTGGCCCGGTGTGGTCGAAACCGTGAGGTTGGTTGGGCAATCAATGATGGTCGGCTTCACGGTATCCTGCACCGTGATGCTCATCGTCTGCACCGCGCTGACAAGCCCCGCTGCATCGCGCGCCTTGAAATGCATCTGATAGGAACCTGGCGCCAGCGCATCCCCCGGGTTCGGGCCGCTCACGTATTCAACCGTGGCGCCCGGGCAGTTGTCCGTGGGTGTCGGGTAGCTTGGGGCCGTGATGGTGCAGCCGTTCGCAGGAACGAAGCCGAGCATGCTCGGTATCGCGCCAAAGGAAGGGTTGGTAGTGTCGGTGACCTCCACATTGAACGTGCATGTGCTCGTGTTGCCGGCTGGATCCGTGCTCTGAAAGGAAACAGCTGTGGTGCCTACCGGGAAGGACTGTCCGGACGCTGTGCTGGCCTGGCTGGTGAGGACCGGTGTGATGCAGCTCGCTTCCACCTCGACAACACTGCGCAATGATGTGGAAGTCTTCTCGTCGTTCCACATCCCGTTGCCCTTCACAAGCGCGTAATCCTCATTGCCACCGAGGTTGTTGGGCTCACCGGCATCCCAGTTCAGGTAACCGACTGACGCGCTATTGGTCCAGCGCCACGTTCCATCGGTGGTCACATCATTCAAGCCGATCCAGAAGCTCTGGTTGGTACCACCTGCGGCATCCACCGCGCTGCGTAGCCAGCTGTTCATGGCGGCATCGCGGATCACCGCGAGGTGCCCGCCTGCCGCGATGGCGGCGTTGTTGGCCGTGAGCCAGTTGCTGGTCGTGTTGCGGTAGTAATAGGTGCGGCCTTGGTAGGTGCCCAATGCACTATAGCCTGCCGGTGTTCCAGCAGGGGAACACGTGGTGCATGGCTCGGCTACGGTTGGCGCGGCATAGCTCACCACCGCTGAACAGTTCGTGCTGGAACTGTTCACGGTGATGTTGCTGCAACTGCTGAACACCGGCGCTGAGGCGTCGAAGACGGTGACCCAGAACGTGCAATCGCTCGTGTTGGGCGGTACCGCTGTGTCCGATGCGCGATGCCTTACCAGCGTCGTCCCCACAGGGAAGACACTACCGCTGGGAAGACCATTGATTCGAGCGACAGACACGGTGCCGCAATTGTCGCTGGCGGCTGGAAGTGTATAGTTCACAACAGCTCCGCACAGGCCTGGTGTGGCTTCAATCGCGATATCAGCAACACAGGTGATGGTTGGCACAGCAGCGTCGACCACTGTGATGATGAAACTGCATGTCGCGGGATTGTTCGCAGCGTCAAGCGCTGTGTAGGTGATGATATGCGCGCCGAGAGCGAAGGTGCTGCCAGGGGCTGGTCCGGCGGTCTGTGAGATCGCAACGCCCGTGCAGTTGTCGCTGACGGTAGGCGGGTTCCACGTGACTGTTGCGCTGCACGCATTCGGCGCGGCGTTGACCGTGATGTTTGTCGGGCAGTTGTTGAAGCTCGGTGGTGTGTTGTCAACGATGCTCACCACGAAGGAGCATGAAGCGCTTTGCCCTGCTTGGGTGGCGATGAGGGTGATGGTATGCGACCCCAGTCCACGAAGCGCGCCAGCTGCTGGTGATTGGCTGACCACTAGTCCTGCGTTGCCACTGCAGTTGCCGATCGCCGTGGCGCTTGTGGAGTAGTCTGGAAGAGCCACTGTGCATCCGGCGCCGACGTTCAACTGCGCGATGATCGTGGGGCATGTGATCGAAGGCGCGTTACCGTCCAATACGTTCAAGCTCCATGCACATGTGTCCTGATTCCCGGAGTCATCCTGGTGGATCTCCATCAATTGATGAAGGCCGGGTGCGAAAGGATGAGTGACCTGCCCGGTCACCTCATGCCAATTGATATTGCCCGCTTCCAGGATGAACGCCCTATAGTCGCTCTCGGTATCTCCATCGCAGTTATCGGTGCTCTCGATGATGGGGAAAGTGTATAGGTGCTCGCAGCTATTCGGGTCGGTGTTCACCGTGATGGCGCCCGGGCAGTTGTCGAAAACCGGAGAAGATGCATCGATCACTTCCACTTGCCATGTGCAAATGGTCTGGTTGCCCGCCCCATCCGTGATGGTATCGGTGAATTGATGCGTGCCAACTGGCAGAAGCAGCTCTGTGCCAACTGGCAGGGCTTCTTCTGGAGCGACAACCACCACCGACCCGGCGACCACGACGATCCCTGTGCTATTGCTCAGGACGGGGCCGCTTGGCACACCCGCGCCCGAGCAGTTGTCCGTTGATGAAATAGCAGGTACCTCATAAGTCGCATGGCACTCATTCGGAAGCGCGTGCAGCAGTGTGTATGCTGGCGGACAATCAGCGACGGGTGGCAACCCGTCAACCACCGTGACCACATGGCCGCAAATGGCGATCACATCGGCGCCATGGTGTATGACGTTCACCAGTGTGTATTCGCCCGGAGGGAAGCCAATGGAGGATTCGCCGGTCACATCGGACCATCCTGAAGTATTGAATACGGCGAACTGCGCAACAGGCTGGTTGCCGTGGCGCAGGTAGGTTCGCGCTGCGGTTCCGCTCCCCATGCAGTTGTCACTGTAGGTTGCCTCTGGCGGAGCGTATTCCGCGATGCAGGCATCAATCGTGATCGCTAACGTCGTATCAGGAGGACATTGCGCCAGGGGTGGTGTATTGTCCGCGCCGACCAGTCGAGCGAAGCACGTTGCTGAGACGTTTCCAGCATCGTCCACTGCCCTCACCGCAATCGGTGTCATTGGCGAGAAGGGTATCACTGTGCCGGCCGTTGGCGACTGCACCATGGTCAGCGTTGTCGAGCAATTGTCGGTGGCCACGAATAGGCCCGTGAAATCGGGCACTTGCAGATTGCAGTCCGCATCCGCATCAACGTTTATCAAAGGAGATTCGGGCGGGCAGATCAACACGGGTGGGAGCGGATCCTCAGGTGTCACCTGTATCGCCTCGCTATATCCATTTGGGCACGTCGGTGCGCTCAGCTCAACACGAAAGCGCCTCGGAGCGGTGAGACCAGACCAAATGAAGGTGGGGCTCGTCTCGGTGGTATTGTTCCAGATGACACCGTCTTCAGTCCATTGCCAACGCACGATGCTGCCCGAATGACCGCTCAGGTTAAGCGTGCCTGAAGAGCCAGGGCAAACGGTTCCGCCACCGGCGATTGATCCACCACCCGGTGAAGGAGCAACGGTGATGCTCGATGTGTATGTGTAGGTGCAGCCACCGCCAATCACGGTGTAGGTGACTGGGAAATTGCCGGCTGGGCCAATGGTGAAGATTCCCGCTGAAGTGACATGCGGTCCGCCGCTCCAAACACCTCCTGTAACCGATGCGTTCAGGAAGCGTGCGGCATCGAGATGGAAAGCCGAATAGGTGCTGCTTGAATGGCGAGTTATCCGAAGGTAGCGAGCTTTTATAGGAAGGAGTAGGCGCTGGTTACGTAGGTGCTGCTCGAGGTCGATAGAGTTGTTGCAGCGCTCCAATTGACGCCATCCAAGGACGACGAGACGAGCATTCGTGCTTGGCTCGCCGATTCGCTTCTCCACGTCAGTCGAACCGACTCGCCTTTGAAGAAGATGTCGCCGAGGTCGAGCACCTCCCAACCGCCTTCCACGCTGAAGGCAGCGCCTATTGTATTCGGCGCGCCTAGGGCATCTTGGGGCGAAGCGACATTCGCGCTGGAAATCACGGCGACCGCGTAAGCGGCCAAGTAGGAGTTAAGGTCAAAGGATCCGGTGCCGGAGCAGAATGGTCCTGGTTTCGCGAATCGCGCCGGGTTGTGGGACACTTCGGTCCATTCAGTGTCCGTGAGGCTGGCGGTGTAAAGGCTGGTTCCACTCGAGCCAGGGTACGAGTCCAGCCCGAGCGTGAGCCCGTTCGTGTAGCGCCCGCCAATGATCAACTCGCCGCCACCAGCCGCGGCTATGGCCGTGGCCCGCTCATCGCCCGCTGCCGACTCGCGGGTGAACCAGATCGCGCTGCCATCCCGGTTGAAACGCGAGATGATGATGTCATCGTTGCTGGCACCAGCTATCACCGTGCCCCCGTCTGTGGTCACCGTGCCATTGATCACTCCTGCCACATAAATCTGTCCGTTGCGCCCGGTGGTTATGTCGAACCCGCTCACTCCATGGTTGGTTGAGCTTGTGGCTGTGCGAATCCAATTGGCTGAACCAGTTGTCCGGCTCAATGCAGCGAGAAACCAATAGTCATGCGCACTTGGGGTGCTGGGAGAGTTGCCGCCCGGGAAGGTGGAGCCGTTGTGCGTATTGCCTGTGATATATAACGCGCCGCAATCCACCGCAATACCATTGCAGCGGGCATCTGAGTCGCCCGGATTATTGATCATGCGCATCCATGAAGGAGTGCCATTGAGGCTTACCCCGGAGCAGAAGAGCCCATTGTTGTCCGTGGTTGAAGCCGTGGTGGTCGTATTTCCCAAGCTGGTTTGCCAAGCCATGCTGTTGCCCGCCGTGCTGCCAACCACGAACACATGCGTTGCATCTGCTGCGATACGCTCAGCCAAGACATTGCTATTCGATGTGCCCGTGAGCGACCAGAGCACCGTGCCGCTGAGGTCATAGGCATTCAGATAAGCATACGTACGGCCTGTTGTTAGGCCCGTGCCGGCATGCGCGCCTTCTAAGAGTGAATGGTAGGTGAAGCTGCCATACGTGACAACGACATTCCCGACCACAACGACACCCGTGCCTTCATCCCATTGCGGACCGCCGACCTTGCGTGCCCACAGGAATGTTCCGTTCGCATCGTATGAAGCAGAAAAGGAGTCCGCAGTCCCTGAGTTGGTAAGGCCCATGCCAGCAATGGCAGCTCGGTAGTATCCTGTTACCACCACTTGGCCGGTGCTGCCAACAGCAACCCCCATAGCGGCATCATCCTGCGTGCTCCCGATGGCTCGGCTCCAGAGCAGGTTTCCGCTCGGATCAAGTTTGGCCACGAAACCATCAACCGATCCGTTCACCGTTGCAGGCAAGCCAAAGGGCACTGCGGTGGCTGCCGAGCTCTGGTAAGCACCGGCTATATAGATGTTCCCCGTAACGGGTTCAATCGCGACATCACGCACGAATTCCGTGCTGCCGGCATCCATGGTGCGGGCCCAGTTCCAAACGGGGCCTTGTGCTCGCAATAAGCCGAAAGGCCAAGCGAGCAGTGCCACGATGATGAAGGGCGCGAATCGCATCCTTCCTTCCTGAAGCCGGAGAGTGACGGCCATTGGTCGGGTTTAGTCGGGCCTTCGGGGGTGTCCAATCCCCATTCAGCCGGTCCGCTTCAACGTCGATCAGGTGGCAGGGTTCCGCTAGCCACCCTCCGTTACCTTGTCCCCAACAGGGCATTCGTGGGGCAGATGGCCGAAGATTCCGGGTCCGATGAGCTGCAAGTGAACAAGGCGAAAGCCTCACCGGAGGCATTCACCGTGCTCTATGAGCGCTATTTCGGCGATGTCTTCCGCTTCATCCTGCGTCGCGCGAGCGATCGGGATCTCACCGCTGATCTGGTTCAGGAGACCTTCCTCAAAGCCATGCTCGCCTTACCCAAATACCAGCATCGTGGCCTTCCATTCAGGGCATGGCTCTACCGCATAGCGCTGAATGAATTGCGCATGCATTGGAGGAAGAAAAGGGAGGTGCTCATCGATCTGAGCTTCACCCAGGTGAAGGGGCTCAGCGAGGAATTCGACCTTCGCCTCGATGAAGACGACGCGCAACGCCTCGCCAGGGCGCTCAACCAGCTTGATGAGGCCCGCGCCCAACTCATCCAGCTCCGTTACATGGATGGCCTCAGCTTCATCGAGGTAGGCCAAGTGCTCGGCATCGGCGAGGATGCCGCCAAGATGCGCACTCATAGAACCCTCGCTCAACTGCGATCCTACCTTGCACCGCGCGCATGAAGCCACGTTACCGCATATCGCCAAATGGTGCTGGCCGAGAGCCGAATGATGCCGAACTGCTCCGCTATCGCGATAGCGGTAAACTGCACTACAACTATCAGCGCGCTCGCGACCTGATGCATCGCAAGCCGCTCTATCGTGAGCCCAAGGCTTTCCTGGTCTTGATGCTGATCGTGCTGCTCGCCTGGTTGATCAGCGAAGGCGTGCATGAGCGGACCGATCCCGATCCTCCAGCAACACCTGAGGCCCAGCAATAGCGAATGCCGCTTGGCCTGGTTGGCGCAAGCGGCATACGCATGGGGTTCACTCGCTCAGTAAACGAAGCGCCGGGCCACTTGGCCTTGCTCGAAATTGGCCTTCAACATGTACATGCCTGCTGGCAGCCCCGCAAGGTTGAAGCGCTCCAGCACGCCCCACTTCGCACGACGCTGCATGATCGGCTGACCATTGGCGGAAAGAAGCGACAAGACCAAGAAGCCTTGGCCATTCGCGGCTGTATGCACACGCAGTTCATCGCCAACAACCATCATCTGCGGGATGATATCTTGGAAGAGGGGCCCAGTGCTTGTGGTGGATTCATCCGTGCCTCCCGCACTGGCAATGCCATTGAGAACGATGTCGTACGCACCTTCATTCGTGCTTGTCCAACCATCGCTCGCAACAGCGGCATCAACCATTTCACCGACGATGGGCAGCCGCATGATCCGATGATCCTCATTCGCCAAGAACACGGACTGTCCAACAGCCAGGCTCATGTTGCCGTTGCCATGGAAACGCTGGTAGGTGAAGCCTCCCTCGGTGACCTCACCACCGACCTTGGCCATGGGCAGGATCGTTTGCATGGGGGCTTCTTGCACAATAGCGCCGAAGCTGCCGGAGCCAGCAGGCCAACGCAACGTGAAATCGATGCTGTTCACCCAGCCGAAGTAATCCGCTTCCGGTGTAAGCAGCACATCCATGTACCCGTTGCCGCTGTTCACGGCCATGGCATGCACGGATGGAATCACACTGTTGTATATGGCACCTGTACGGGGCAGGCCATTGAGAGAAACGAAGTAGTCCCGATTATTCGTGGTAGTGAACGCGTCGTTGATCAATTGGACTTCGACTCCTGGAATGAGCACATCCAAGGTGCATACGGGATATTCCACACCGCCCTCCCAAGAACGCCCAAGATCCTGCATCGGCACGAGAGCAACAGCGTTGAATGTCCGGTATTGAAAGCCATTGCCAGCGTTCAACAAGGGTAACGGGCCAATGGGAAGGTATTCGCTCTGCGGGTGAATGAGGCCGATCATGGACAGCGCCGGGCTCATCTGTTCCTGCCAACGCAAGGTGAAAACCAGATTGCTGATCACACCATCGAATGATCCAGTCGGGCGCAGCCTCACCTCGAGCTGGTTGTTCCCGTTATCGGCGAGCACCACATCGACCGTCGGCTGCGCCGTTGCGCTTCCGATAGCGGTGGTTAATGCGAATGCGAAAAGAACGCTGTTCTTCATGGGCCGTTCAAACGGCGCGGCCCAGACAGGGTTTCACGGAGTGCTGTGCAGGTAAGTATTGGGCAGCACGTTGGTGGGTATGCTGCCTCCTATTGCGGAAAGGATCGGGTCGCGGTCATTATCCGGGCCAACGTACTTGATGACACCATCCATGTTCACATCAGCATTCGAATAGCCGGTCGCTACGTTGGTGGGCACATTTCCGCCAACAGCCAGAAGGATGGGGTCCCTGTCGTTGTTGTTCCCGACATAGCTGACGAAATCGTTGAACGTGACGTCACCCTGTATCAAGCCCAGCACGGGGCTCATGGCAGCACGCGCGGTCGAAGCGCTCACGACTTGCAGCGAACCTGATGTGAAATCTACAAGTGGCCCGGGGAGTGTTACCGCCCCTGAGGTGACAATTCCCTTGTGGTTTCGATGGAGCACCGCCACACGGTAAGCGCCCGGTGGCGCTGCAAATCGAACCGGTGAGACACCATCAAGATCAACGATATGGCCGAACCGCTGCACCAAGGCGTAACGCGTCGCTAACCGGATGGAACCATCATTCGCATCGCGCAACTCTAGGATGACCCAGTCAACGATGTCCGTCAATGGGGATTGGGTCTGGTCCAATACGCTGGCAGCTATCGCGCTCCCGCTTTGCGGCGCTGCGCCGACAGGATCGTAGCCAAGCCCCGTGTATGGCTCGGTCAAGGGTATCAGCCCTGCCACGCGCAAGTGGTCGGCCATCATGCCGCTGAATACCGAGTACGGACCTTGCAGGAAGGCTCTGACTGCAACGGCAATGCCCTGTTGGCCAGCGCAGCCACAGTCCGGGAAGGCTTTAGCAAGATCGTCGTAAGGTGAACGCATCTCCATCGTCGCAAGCCGCTCCTGGGAACACGGTGAATTCATCGTCGTCGCAATCGAGTCCATTGCCCACATAGCCCGCTGGAGCAACACATGCAAGCACAGTCGAATCCGGATCACCGAAACCATCTCCATCCACATCCGCATGCCATACGGTGGGGCCATGCACATCGGCGTCCGTATCGTCGCAATCGCTGTTGTCCGCTATGAAGCCACTTGGAGCTTCGCAGGCCGATGTGCTTACGTCGGGATCTCCGAAGCCATCGCCATCACTATCGGCATACCATGTTTGCGTGTAGCAGAATTCGAATGCTGCCAACCGCAAGCGTGGCCCACCAGGGCTGACAGCCGTGAATGCGCCGCCTATCAGGATGCGGTTGCCATGCACGAGGATGGAACTGACCGTTGAGGACGCGCTTGGCAGGTTCGGAAGCAATGCGCCAGTGCCTGAGTCTAGCCCCGCGAGATTTCCACGCACTTGGCCATTCACATGCGAGTAGAAGCCCCGACCATGATCCATCCCTGGCACTTCGTTAATGCAGCGAACCTCCTGAGCCAGTGATGCCGATATCAGCCGACCATGGCAATAAGGTGCCATCGGCGACTGAAACGGCTGCAAGTCGATTGCGCGAGACGCCATTCACCGAGGTGAACTGCCCCCCGAGGATGATGGAACCACCGCTCACATGAGTTGCAGCCACCAAGGCATCGGTGCTGGCCTGCCAACTCGTGGCCAAGCCGGTAGCAGCATCAACCATGGCCATGTTCACCCTGCTCTGGCCACCTGCGGAATTGAATAGCCCTCCGAGCAGGATGTTACTGCCCACGCGCTTGACGGAGCGCACGAAACCATCAACCGCAGGGTCCCATGCGAGCAAGGCTCCTGTGCTGCCAGCGAATGCGGCTGCCCTGCCTCGAGGCACTCCGTTCACTACGGAGAAGAAACCCGCGACAATGATGCGGTCATTCTCGGCGAGCAGCACTTGCCCCGTATTGTTCAGCGAAGGGGACCAATTCCTCAAAGCGCCGGTTGTTGCGTCGATTGCAGCAAGCCGCGTGCGTGGTACACCGTTTATCTCTGAAAAGACCCCGGTCACGATCACTGAGTCCCCCGCTACCTCGATGTCGTTGATTGTGCCATTCGCTGTTGGGCTCCATGGGAGCAAATTGCCCGTCAGCAGGTCTATCGCGGCAAGTCGCTCACGCGGCTGGCCATCGATCTCTGTGAAGCTGCCAGCCACATACATCACATTGGTAGCATCATCGATACGAAGCGCTTCGACGATACCATTCGCCTGAGGCCAGGCTGGCACCAATTGGATGACTTGAGCGCGCGCGGCTATGGGCAGGAATAAAGCCATAGCCATCGCCCAGAGCGCGGGCAAATGGGTACGCATGTGAGCATGGTTAGTAAAGGGTGCTCGCAATGTACCGGTTCCGCGCGTAAATCCCTTCGCATTCAGGCGGCTACTTTCGCGGCATGCGGAAAACAAGCTTGTTCACGATCGCGGCAGCAACCGCTGTTGCACTTAGCCAACCCATTCTTGCCCATGAGGGCATGTGGCTGCCCACCTTGCTCAAGAGCATCGAAGGTGATCTGCAAACCGCAGGTCTCAGGCTCAGCGCCGAGGATATCTACAGCGTCAACCGGAGCAGCCTGAAGGATGCCATTGTGCTATTCGGTGGCGGATGCACAGCGGAGGTCATCAGCGGCCAGGGCCTCATCCTAACCAACCATCACTGCGGCTTCAGCGCCATCACGGATCACAGCACCATTGAGAACGACCGCCTGAAGAATGGCTTCTGGGCAGGCACGAAAGGAGAGGAGCTGCGCAACCCCGGTCTCACCGCCACCTTCATCGTTCGCATGGAGGATGTGACGGATCGCATCCTTCCGATGCTAACGAGCGCGACCGATGAACCGACTCGGCGCGAGCTTTTGGCGAAGGCCGCGAAATCGATAACGGACGATGCCATCGCAGGCACGCATCACAAAGCGGTGGTGCGGCCCTTCAATTATGGCAACAGCTATTATCTCATCGTCACTGAGACTTTCCGCGATGTGCGTCTGGTTGGCGCACCTCCTTCGGCCATTGGCAAGTTCGGCGGCGATACGGACAATTGGATGTGGCCGCGCCACAATGCCGATTTCAGCCTCTTCCGGATCTATGCAGGTCCCGATGGCAAGCCAGCCGACCCCAGCGATGCCAACACGCCTTTCGCGCCGCGACACGTGCTGCCAATCAGCTTGGATGGCGTGCAAGCGGGTGATTTCGCTATGATCTTCGGATTCCCCGGCCAAACGCAGCGCTACCTCAGCAGTTATGCCGTGGAATTCGTTCAGGGCATGCAGGACCCCATGCGCATCGGAATGCGCACGGCCAGCTTGGGCGTGATCGATGCCGCCATGGCCAGCAGCGATCGCCTGCGCTTGATGTACGCGGACAAGCAGGCTGGCATCAGTAACGCATGGAAGAAATGGATCGGTCAGTAGCGCGGGCTCAAGGAGCTGGGAACCTTGGAGCGCAAGCGTGCCTACGAAGCCGCGTACCGGGAGAAAGCCCGCGCCATGGGCAAGCCTGAACTTGCGGAGGCGCTTGAATCGCTGAAGAACATCTACGGCGATTACATCCCCTTCGCGGTCGCGCGCGACCTCTTCGTTGAATTCGTGTACAACGGTCCCGAGGTGCTGCGTTTCGCCGATGCCTTCAAGGAAGTGGTGGAGCAGCGCGAGGCGTTGGCACGCGACGGCAAGCTCACCGCAGCGGTGATCGAGCTTCGTAAGGCTGCCGATGGCCATTTCGCAAGCCATGATGCCGAGGTGGACAAGCGGATCTTCAAGGCTTTGTTGCCGTTGTATCGAAAGCATGTGCCCTCGCATCTGGCACCGTCTGTGCTTGAAGAGATCAACACGAAGTTCAAGGGCAATGCCGATGCGTGGGTCGATCATCTATACGCCCGCAGCGCATTCACTGATGCCGCTCGCCTGCGCAAGGCCTTGGCCAAGCCCTCTGCAGGCGCCTTGAAGAAACTGGCGGCCGATCCCGCATATCGCGCATCGCGGAGCTTCTTCGCCTCCTTCCTTGATCAGGTCAGGCCCGCGCATGCGCAGCTCAGCGATCGCATCGAGGCCGCCATGCGCACCTACGTGAAGGGCATGATGGAACTTTATCCGGAGAAGACCTATTGGCCCGATGCCAACAGCACCTTGCGCCTCAGCTACGGCAAGGTCGAAGGCAGCTCGCCGCGCGATGGCGTCACCTATATCCACCACACCACGCTCGATGGCGTGATCGAGAAGCACGTGCCCGGCGATGTGGAGTTCGATCTTCCGCAGCGGCTCATCGACCTCAATCGCGCGAAGGACTTCGGACGGTATGGAGTGAACGGAACCATGCCCGTGTGCTTCACGAGCTCGCTCCACACGACTGGCGGAAATAGCGGAAGCCCGGTACTGAATGGACGAGGCGAACTTATCGGCCTCAATTTCGACCGCAGCTGGGAGAGCACCATGAGCGACATCCAGTTCGACCCCGACAAGTGCCGCAACATTTGCGTGGATACACGCTACATCCTGTTCTTGATCGACAAGTACGCCGGAGCTAGCCATCTGGTAAGTGAAATGAACCTGGTGAAGAGTGATGCACCGCGCTTCATCGACCTGCCAATCCACCGATGAGTGCTTGGGTCGAACAGGACGGGAAGCTCTGTCGCACCTTCCGTTTCCGCGATTTCAGCGAAGCTTTCGCTTTCATGACACGCGTGGCGCTCGTTGCCGAGCGATTGAACCACCATCCAGAATGGACGAACGTGTGGAATTCGGTGGAGATCCGCTTGAGCACGCACGATGCCGGCGGCACCATCACGGACAAGGATCGCGACTTGGCAAGCGCGATTGATGCGATAGCGCCCTGATCCCCGGGGCGACCATAAAAGAAGAAGCCCTGCCTTTCAGCAGGGCTTCTGAATGCTGATTGGATGACTTATTGCCCGATGGAGATCGACTGCATCTCCTCACCCTTCGCATTGGGGTCGCCAGTACCGGGCTGAACGAATGCGTTGATGCGCAGCTCGGTCTCCTTAGGCTCGGTGTTGGCCACCACTTTCACCGTTTTCTGCTGCTGGTTCTCCTGCTTACCGGGGCTGTACTCAACCTCGATCTCGCCAGTGCCGCCAGGTGGGATGGGTGCCTTGGGGTAGTTGGGCACCGTGCATCCGCACGAACCGGTGGCGCTTTCGATGATCAGGGGCTCCTTGCCGGTATTGGTGAAGGTGAACACGTACTTGTTCTTGCTATCCTGCTTCACCTTCCCGAAGTCGTGATCGTACTTGCCGAACGTCATGGTGGTCTTCGGCTTGTTGTCCACCACTGGCGTGTTGTTCGCCATGGGGTCGAAGGTCTGGTTAGATGCCGGTGCGGTGCTATTGGCGGCTACGATATTGCTGCCTTCGGTGCTTCCGGAATCCTTCAACTGGCCCCAAGCGAGCACGCCGAGGGCGACGGCGATGACGGCAAGCAGGGCGATCTGGATCTTGTCTTTCATGGGTGCGTGGGTCTGTTGATTGGGGCGCGAAAATAGGGAAGGGGTCCGGCCGTTGCGGATCGCATTAACGAATCATTAAAGCAGTCGGTCAGCGGGACATGCCCAAGCGCTGGAAGCTGTTGTCCGAAAGCACTTCCATGGCCTTCTGAAAGCTCCTGTCTATGGGATTCTCGGCATTGATCACCTGCCAATAGGCGCTGGTATCCCAAAGATCGCGGGCCAGCAAGGCCTTCAGCCGCAGGGCGATCAGGGCCTGGCTCCGCTCAAGGCCAGCGGCATCAGGCTCTACTCCTTCCTTGGAAGCATAGGCTGTAAGGGCCTCCATCATCATCTCGCTCACCCGGAAGGACTGCTGGAAGGCATTCACGGTCGTATAGCGTTGCTTCAGGTCGGCCCGGTTCTCATCCACATAGGAAAGCGCGAAGGTGTTCAGGACCCCTTTGCGCACCAATTGGCCGAAGTAGGCGCTGCTCTGCGCGGTGTCGATGGGTACGTGCGCATCGGGCATGATCCCGCCGCCGCCGTACACCACCCGTTTATTCATGGTGTAGTACTTCACGGTGTCGCCGATCTGGGAAGCCTGGTCCTTGGTAAGCTCTCCCGAGGCCATTCGGCTGCTTTTTTCAGCCCGGTATGCATCCACGCCCTCATCATAAGGCTTCTGGATGCTGCGTCCGCTTGGCGTGTAATAGCGGCTCACCGTCAAACGCACAGCACTGCCGTCCGGCAGCATCACCGGGCGTTGCACCAAGCCTTTGCCGAAACTCCGGCGGCCTATGATCATGCCGCGGTCCCAATCCTGCACCGCGCCGCTCACGATCTCGCTGGCGCTGGCGCTGCCCTCATCAACGAGCACAACCAATTTGCCTTTCTCGAAGAGGCCATCCTTGGTGGAGTAGGTGTCCTCGCGTGGCGATGTGCGGCCTTGGGTGTAAACGATCAGCTTGCGGTCGCCCAGGAACTCATCGCTCATCTCAATAGCCGTGCGCAGGTATCCGCCGCCATTGCCTTGCAGGTCGAGGATCAGGTCCTGCATCCCCTGGGCCTTCAGCTCTTGGAGCTTCTCGCGGAATTCCTTCATCGTGGTGGCGCTGAAGCGGCTCACCTTGATATAGCCAACTTGAGGCGAAGCCATGTACGAGGCCTCGACACTGTAAATGGGGATCTTGTCACGCGTGATCACGAATTCGAGCGGGGTCGATTCGCCGCGACGGGCAATGCTCACGTTCACCTTCGTACCCTTCTTACCGCGCAGGCGCTTCATCACATCATTGTTCTTGAAGCCCACGCCTGCCGCATTCTCACCCTCGATAGACAGGATGCGGTCGCCGGAGCGGATGCCGAGGCGCTCGCTGGGACCGCCAGCGATGGCATCGACCACCATGATCGTGTCGCGCACGATGTTGAACTGGATGCCTACGCCCTCGAAGTTCCCTTTGAGCGGCTCGTTCACTTCTTCCAATTCATCCTTGGGGATGTAGATGGAGTGGGGGTCCAATTCCTCCAGCATGCGCACAATGGCAGCATCGACAAGCTGCTTCTTGTCCACATCGTCGACGTACATGCGATCGAGGTGGTAGAGCAGCGATTCGATCTTGCCGATGGTGGCCGGATCCTGAGACGCAGGAGGCTGTGCGAAGGCCGAGACGGAAACGAGAAGGGCCGCGGCGATCGCAGCGTGGCGGAGCAGGGTCATGGAAGGGCGGTAGGGAATGATGCCAATGTTACGCATGGCGGGAGGAGTCGGTTGCCCAGTGGCGCTAACAAGTGTCAAACCGTTCTCTTCATCGCTTGCCTTCCGCCGATGCCGTCTTGAAAGAGATGCTCAGGCGCGCACCGTCGGAATCCGTTAGGGTGAGCTGGTGTTCGCCAGCGCTCAACGCCACCGCGATCTGGTGCTCCTTCACGGTACTGCCGAGGTAATCGCCATCGAGGTCCCAGTGCAGCACCATAGAGGGTGAACGGTGAGCCGCACGCATCACCAAGCGGCCATGCACGCCGCTCAATTCAACAGGAATGAAGAGCGAGGCGCCTTGCTCCGGGTAGATCATCTGGATGGGTTGGTCGTGCGTGTTGGCAGGCGCTTGCCCATCGGCCCATGGTGGCAATGGCTTGTAGGCGGGATGTTCCGGGGCATAGTAGAACTCCATCGCCGGCGGAAGCACGAACCAGGTGGTCATGCGCGCTTGATCGCTGGGCAGCACACGGCGATCACCAGCCGCGTTCACCAGGATACGCTGGTGGTATGGGCACGGTGCTGTGCGCTCGGCTTCGCGAACGATGAGGCGCTGATCACGCTGTGGGCAATCGTCGCCGGCGCGATGACCGCTTTGCGGGCACACCTCCATCCGCTGCAAGGCATCGTGCGGCGGGTCGAATCCCTGCCCATCGGGTAACGCGCCGAACACATCGAAGAGCAAGGGCGCGGCTGCCAGCGACCCGGTGAGCCCAGGCCTTCCTTCACCGCTCGCGTTGCCGGTCCACACACCAACGGCATATCGATCGGTTACACCGATGGCCCACGCATCACGGTGCCCGAAACTGGTCCCGGTCTTCCAAGCTATGCGCTCCTGACCCTCGAAGCGCGACCAGCCTGCGTCCTGTTCCGGGCGGTTCACCTGCTGCAGCGCGATCAAGGCGTGATACAAGGCTCCGGCTCCAAGCGGTGGCGCATCATTGCTCCGTGCGGGCAAGGGCTGCGAGAGCACACGAGGCGGATGCACGGCGCCAAGCACCGAACGGTCGTCACCCGTGAAACGGAGGACCACGCGAGCCATGGATGCATAGGCTCCGGTGAGTTCCCATAAGGTGCTCTCGCCACCACCAACGATCAAGGAAAGCCCATAATGGTCGCCGGACCGGCCGAGCTGATGCAATCCCATGCCCACGAACATGCGCCGGGCGCGTTCAACGCCATGCTCGCGCAAAGCGCGCACAGCAGGTACATTGAGCGAGCGCGCCAATGCTGCTGATGCGGTCACGGCGCCGCTGTACCGCTCATCGTAGTTGCGTGGCGCGAATCCATCGTGACTCGTTGGCAGATCTGCAACGAGCTGATCAGGCATGCGCTCGCCCGCTTGCAGCATGGCTGCGTAGAGGAATGGCTTCAGCAAGCTACCTGTGCTGCGTGGCGCGCGCACCACATCCACCTCGCCTTGGCGCTCCGAACCGGGCATGTTGCCCACATAGGCAATCGCGTCGCCTGTGGCCACGTCGAGCACGAGCACGGCGGCATTATGCACTTCGTTGGCGCGCAGCACGGAGCCGTAACGCGCGGTCAAGTCCGTTATCCGGCGCTGCCAGTCGCCATCGATCGTGGTACCGATGCGCTGACCACTCATGCCGCGTGCCTGAAAGGTGTTGAGCAGCTGCGGGGCTAGGCGCGGCAATGGGTGAGGAGCATCCGGAAGCGGCTCTTCCAAGGCCAGGCTCCATTGCATCGAATCGATGGCTTGAATAGTGACCAGATGATTGAGCAAGCGATCGCGCTTCGCGCGCAATGCCTCTCTGTTCCTGCCCGGATGAATGCGTGCCGGAGCGTTCGGGAGCACGGCCAAGGTGGCGCATTCGGCCCAGCCCAACTGGATGCGGCGGTTTGCCGAACCAGCGCCAGGCGGCTGCTTCGAGCCCGACCACATTGCCGCCGGGATCTCGTCCTTGCTCATGCGGGCTTCCAGTCGGAGGGCAAGCGCCATCTCGCGCAGCTTGTTCCACACATTGCGGTCGCGGTTGGCCATGGACATGCGCGCCACCTGCATGGTGATGGTGCTGCCGCCACGAACCGTGCGCCCGGCCCGCCTGTTCTGCTGCCAGGCACGAACGAGCGAAGGAAGGCGAATGCCCCAATGCTTCCTGAATCGCCGATCCTCGAACTCGGTCAGGCACCGTTCGAAGCGATGGGGGAGGCTATCGGCCGAAGGCATGCGCCATTGGCCATCACGCGCCACGGTAGCGCCGAGCAGAGCGCCATCGCGATCGAGAAGCACGGTGCTGCGGGGCGCGGTGAACAGCGGATCCATCGGACCCCAGCGCGCCCAGATCCAAAGGCCCACCAACAAGAGCAAGGGCCAGCGCAGGCGCTTCAGCATCCGTCTTGATCGGCTCCCTTGGCCCATGGAATCGCTCATTGCAGAACGCGGGCGAAGGTCGCCTGTTGCATCGCACGCGGACGATGAGCATGAGGATCCTACTTTCGTCAGCGCATGAGAACAGCTATCCGCCATGCCTTCCTGACCGCGCTCTTGCTCGCGATCACGCCAGCAACAGCCCAAGAGACCACGGGCGCCCAGCCATTGAGCATTCGACTGCGGCTTCCGGCGGCAGGAGTGCCGATGCTAACAGCTTCTGCATTCGATCGCGCTGCCGCCAACGCTGAGGATGCATCGCGGGCAGAAGACGGCAAGTTGCCGCTGTACGCGCGTTTCGTCGCGGTGCACGCCGATCCCGCGACAAACGGCTTGTGGACCGAGTTGCCCAATGGCGACCGCATCTGGCGTGTGCTCCTGCATTCCGATGGGGCGCTTGCAACGGAGCTCTTCTTCACCGAGGCGCACTTTCCACCGGGTTCGCAGTTGCACGTTCATAGCCCTGATGGAAGCGAGATGCACGGCGGCTATACCGATGCGCATGTGCAGGCGGATGGGTCGCTCTCGACCGAGATGATCATGGGGGAAGTCTGCATGGTGGAATACCATGAGCCCGCCGCCGTGCGCGGCGAAGGGAGCTTCCGCATGGAGCGCTTGCTGCATGCCTACCGCTTCCTCGACGCGCTTTCCGGCGCTTGCCAGGTTGATGTGATCTGCCCCGAAGGCGCCGCTTGGCAGGACCAGCGCGATGCCGTGATGCGCATCCGCGTGGTGATCCCATCGGGTGCTGGCTTCTGCACCGGCACGCTCGTGAACAACACGGCGCGCGATTGCAAAGGCTATATCCTAACGGCCTTCCACTGCACCGAAGAGAGCGTTGAAGCCAACTACGCCAGCTATCTCTTCCGATTCAATTACCAGCGCACGGGTTGCGGCACGGGCAACACCACGAGCAACAGCCTCACAGGTTGCGCAAGGCGCGCAGGCAGCCAGGATCAAGGCGGCGTGCTGGGTTCCGATTTCACCTTGCTGGAATTGACGCCCGCAATTCCTGAAGCCTTCAATCCGTATTGGGCCGGATGGGATATCGGCACCAGCACACCACTGAACGGGGTATGCATCCATCACCCCGATGCCGATGTGAAGAAGATCAGCACCTACACTACGGCCGCGAGCAACGCCACTTGGGGCGGCGTAGCCAATAGTTCGCACTGGATGGTGACCTGGAGCGCGACAGCCAGCGGCCACGGCGTAACCGAGGTGGGCTCGTCCGGCTCGCCATTATTCAACACCAACAAGCGTGTGGTAGGCACGCTCACCGGTGGCTCCAGCTGTTGCACGACCAATGGCTGCGGCTCAGGTACAAGCCTCACCGCGCCTGACTTCTACGGCAAGATGAGCTTCCACTTCGGCAATGGGAATCCCAATCCAGCCAATGAGCGACTGAGCGCATGGCTATCGCCTGTAGGTGCACCTGCGTTCCTCGAGGGCAGCCGCAATCCGTGCGTTGACATCGGCGTCATGGAGCATGAACTGCCGCGGTTGAGCCTTGCGCCCAACCCTGCCACGAATATGGTGGATGTTTCACTGGCCATTCCGATGCGAGGCAAAACACGCCTGCAATGCGCGGATCTCACAGGTCGAATCGTGAGCGAGCACGCATTCCAAGGCTCAACAATGGTGATCGATGTTGCCGGGTTGCCTGTTGGCACTTACATGGTCAAGCTGGTCTCCGCCGATCAACAAGTGGCGGCGAGCCGATTGGTGGTGGCGCGGTGAGCCTCTTGATTTTCTTCGAGCAGTAGGTCGGCTTGGCCACAACCTCAATGCGTGGCCAGCTGGCGCACCATCTCCTGCGTCAGGCTCGAGGCATCGGGCCCGTAAGTGTTCACCAGGATGCCCTTGACGCCACCGTTCTTCGAGCTGATTGCATACACCACGCTCTGATCCTCGGGATCTGAATTCCCCTCGAAGCGATGGAACTCATCGATCTCGAAGGCCTCGGGATCGAGGCTGACGCCGCGCCCATCGCATACAACGCAATGCCCGGCCAGCTGCAGATCATCCGTGTAGCCGCGGCGCTGCAGATCGTCCACGGCATCGGAGAGCGTTGAATAGGTGTAGCGCATGGAACGAAGGTAGGGGCGGGCAATCGTGCAATTGCTTGAGCGCATGGTCGCTGAAGACGGGCAGCCCTTAACAAAGCCTTGCTGCAATTTTGTTGCGACTGTGAACGGTGCGATGCCAATTCAAACGGATCAACGCATCGGGTAAGCAACATGAAGCCCCACGAACCGATGCCTGTTGTCCGTGCTGTGCCATAGCGAGCAGGATCTAGCTTCGGCCCAAACCTGCCGCCATGCGACCTCTATCAACCCCTGCTTTTGGTTTCGTAGCAGCTGCTGCCCTCGCGCAACCCAGCACGCCGAACACGGCCGATCTCGCCTTCGCGATGCATGTGTGCAGCGATACCGCCTTGTCCATTGCGCCCGGCAATGAGGGCATGATAGCCGACCTCAATGCATCGAACCGCGGCTGCATATCTGCAGGAGAGCACCAAGGCGTTTGGATGCACTTCCGCATCGCCACCGCGGGCCAGGTCGGTTTCACCATTGCGCCCATGATGTCTGGCACCGACTACGACTTCGCGGTGTGGGGGCCGTTCGCAGCACCCGCAACCATGCTCGACGCTCCACCTGTTCGTTGCAACTTCTCAGCTGTCATGGGTAATGGCGGCCTCAACTTCACTGCCACGCAATTAAGCGCTGGTGCCACGGGGGCAGCGTGGTTACGCTACCTCGATGTGGAAGCCGACGAGTGGTACATGCTTTACGTGGACAACTGGTCTATGAACGGCTTGGCCTTCGACCTCACGTGGCAGCTGCAAGGCGGTGCAACGCTCGTTGCTTGCTCTCCTGCTTCAGCGCTGATGGCTTCGACAACCATCATTGAAGCCGGTGGCACGGTGGACTTCACGGATATGTCCTCGGGCTATCCTTATCTGTGGAGCTGGGCGCTCCCGGGCGGTGAGCCGAGCGAGAGCTTCGAGCAGAATCCGATTGGCATCCTGTACGCGCTGCCCGGCTGCTACGATGTATTCCTGACTGTTGAATCGGCCACAGGTGTGAGCAGCGCGCAGGAGCTCTGCCTCATTGTAGCCCAGCAGACCACCGGCGTGCACGATGCAGCAGCGCGCGCCTTCGATTTCAAGGCGATGGCGGGCATGGTCTCGCTGGTGAATAGCGATGGCGCCGCATTCCGTTATGCAGTGCGCGATGCGCAAGGGCGCACGGTTGTCTCGGGAAGCGGTACCGGCAGCGTGCAATTCGGAACTGAGATGCTGTCGCGAGGTGCATACACGATCGAAGCGAGCGCAAATGGCGCAATGCCGAAGGTGTGGCGATTCGTGCGGTGAGCGTGGTGTTCGAGCGAAACGGATCTGTTGCTTGTGGGATTTCAGAGCGAGGTGGCCAGCGTATTGCGCTTTGCACCTACCCGCCCTCATGCCTCGCCGTGCCCACCATCGAAACCGACCATACCACGAAGCACAGCATGAACCCAATGCGCAGCAGTGAGTCGATGCAAACACGGGCATTGAAAACGTTCGCCTGTGGGATGGGCCCGCGCGACGCCCTGCGCTTACTTTTGGGTCATGACTTTCACCAAAGGCCCCACCATCAGCTTCACCTATGAAGAAGTGAAGGATCTGGTCCTCCAATTGGAGGATGCGGACAAACTTCGGCTGGCCAAGGAGATGAAGAAGGCAGGTGTGCCCTACGATTGGGACACCATCTTCGCTGCGTTCAAGCCGAACCAGGTTACACAGCGTGCGATCGATCGGGAAGTGAAGGCCGTCAGAGCGAAACGTCAAGCCCGTCGGCGCGGTGAAGCGGCTTCAGGTCGTCGTTGACCCCAACCCGATCATCAGCCTGCTGATGGAAAGCGTGTCAGCAAGCTCCTGAGCGTGTTCAGCGACGAGCGCTTCGAAGTGGTCTTGCATGAGGAATTGCTGGGCGAGTTTGAGGAGGTTGCACGGCGCACCAAATTCAGGAAGTACTTCCCAGAGGCTGCAGTCGATGCGTTCATCGCGCAGCTCCGCAGCGAAGGAAGAGTGATTGATCGTGTTCTCGTGGTCGAAAAGGTATGCCGCGACCCGGACGACGATTACCTCCTCGCGCTGGCAAAGGCTGCGAAAGCAGACGTGCTCCTCACCGGCGACGCTGACCTGCTCGTGCTCGGCAAGCATGGCCGCACCCGCATCCTGAACGTGCGGGCCTTCGTGAAGGAGTATCTGTAAGCACGGCTAAGGGACGCTGGCTTGCCTGACTTAGGTAGGGTCGCTGAGAATGGCAGACCGCTGCGCAGGTATTGGGACACCCTGCGCCGGTATAGGTTTGGAACGGACACCCTGCAATAGTCTAGACTGTCTGAAAACCCTTCGATGGTCTAACTGGCTCAACGCCCGAGGCTGGATGCAATCTTCTCTAAAAAATCGATGATTTCTTTCCCACTGGCCGCGAACTGAGCTTTCATCTCATCTGGCTCGGACTGACATTTGGCCTTAACTGAGGCCAATAGCTTCGCTTTGGCCTCTCGCCGCAGCACTTTGTCATCTATAGCCAACGTAGCGTCCACCTTATCTGTGAACGCCGCTGGATAGTATCGCTCGAAGTCATGCTGAAGGAGCTGAATGAACTGTTCTTTGTTCCAGTCGCTGGCGGCATAGACAAAGCGCATTTCTTCAATAACCTTCTTCTCAGCATCACCCGCATCGACTATTACCCATGCCTTGTTCTTATAGGTGGGCGTAAGATGGAGGTACACGAAGAGTCGATTGAACTCTTCAAATTTTGGAGACACCTGTGAGAGGGATCTAGCTGAAAAGGTGCGGATCCTACCATTGAGTGTCGGGCAGAACCATGGTATCAGGAACTCGCGCACTATTTCTTCTGCTGATGATTCCTCGAAGAATATCCAACCGTCCCAGAGATCTGCATCAAACAAATCATAACCAAGGTCACTCAGGACTTTTCGTCTTTGTACTTCGGTTTCACAGAGTTCAACTGTGGATGTGAAAAGCCTTGGACTTGTGTCAGCGCTTGGCAACTCCGTCTTCACGTAAAACACCTTCGCATCAGGAGCAGCTCCCAAGTGCCGTAGGACAATATTCGAGTGCGTTGAAATGATGAACTGATTGGTGGTTGATGATTGCACGATTAGCGAAAGCAACGCCTTCAGTGCTTTAGGATGCAAGTCATTCTCAAGCTCCTCAATAACGAATATCTTGTCCTCTGCCATGACCAAGTCGACAATCAGTCCGAGTGCATTTACCACTCCCTCTCCCATGGAGGGAATTGGGATGACCTTATTCCCATCGGCATACATGCCCGCGATCTTGCCATTGCCACTTACGACGGTGCCAACCTCAAAACCCAGCACCTCCAAACAACTAGATGCATACGACTTGTACTTGGAGTACTGCGGCGCATTCAATCGATCAATCTTTGAAAAGAGGAAGCTGTGGTTACCATAGATTGAGGAAGCATGCTCCTCTGAAATAACATTGGAGAACTTGGCGACCTTTCGATTGGCTAAGTAGGGATAAATGATGTTCAAAGGTTCCGAGGAACTGAAGCCACTGAAGCTGCTCATCGAATCTCCAGCAGCGCTGGAGGTCAACGAACCATTAAGGGACCGAGAGAATCTTGTAAGAGGATTCTTAGTGCGGATCGGCGCTGGTGTAGTGCTAATGTCTATTCGCCCATCCCGCTCGCCAAGGCGAGTGTCAGTGCCCTCAAGGACGTCGTGTTGTAAAGTCAGAATGCTCCTCAATACCGTCGATTTGCCAGAGTTGTTCTCGCCAACAAAGAGGTTTATGGATTTAGAGAATTGAAGTGCCTCCAGCTTTGCAAAGCTGCGGACGTTCGTGAGGCTGAGGGTAAGGATTTTCATCCGTGCTAAGTCACAATACAAGTGCTATGGCCAAACAGATTACCACCTTCGTGAACTTCCGCGGGTATGATTCCCAATTGGCCGAAGAGTCTCATCACCCCACCAACTCCTTGTTCCGATTCGGGATATCCTCCTTGCTGAAGGCCACCTTCTCATCCTCCTCCTTCAGCTTCAGCACCAGGGCGAGCGCATCGGGCACCACATCGCTGCACAGTGTGAGGAAGCTGCCGGGCGTGGCCGTTGAGATGGCGTGCCGGATGGCTTCTTCCTCTTCTTGACGACGTGTACTTCTTGTTGGGGTCCACCTCCGGTGATGCCCTTCACCATGAGCGCGATGATTTCGTCGTCGGTCTTGCCGCGCAGGTTGCGGTCCTGGCGGATGACGATCCGTCGAACATCTGCGCGCTGAGGCGGCCGAGGTTCACGGTGTCCTCGTCGCGGCGGTCGCCCACGCCGGCGATCACGCCCACCTTTGGGACTGTCCGGGATTTTGCTGAGGAACTTGCCCAGCGCCTCGAAGCCGTGCGGGTTGTGGGCGTAATCCACCACCACTTGGAAATTCTTGAACTGGAAAAGATTCAGGCGGCCCGGCGTCTGCGCGGCGCCCGGCACGAAAGTCATGAGCGCCTCGCGCAGCTCTTCCACCTTCACGCCTTGTACATAGCAGCGAGCACGGCGGGCAGCACGTTCTGATGTTGAAGACCGCCTTGCCGCCGTAGGTGATCGGGATGTTCACGGCCTTTCGATGCGCAACTTCCATTCGCCTTGCTGATGGTAACGAAGCCGTTCTCGCAGATCGCCGCGAGGCCACCGAGCTTGCAGTGCTGACGGATCAAGCGGTTGTTCTCGTCGAGGCTGAAGAGCGCGATCTTGCAGTCGCACTGCTTGCGCATGGCCATCACCAATTCGTCGTCGGCGTTGAGGATGGCGTAGCCCTCGCGGCGCACGCTGCGCGGCACGGTGCTCTTCACCTGCGCGAGATCCTCCAGCGTGTGGATGTCCTTCAAGCCCAAGTGATCCGCCGCCACGTTGGTGACCACGGCCACATCGCAATGCTCGAAGCCGAGGCCGCTGCGCACGAGGCCACCGCGTGCCGTTTCCAGCACGGCCATGTCCACCACGGGCTCCTTCAGCACGAATTGCGCGCTGGCCGGGCCGGTGCAATCGCCCTTCATCAGCAGGCGGTTCTGGATGTACACGCCGTCGCTGCACGTCATGCCCACCTTGTAGCCCACGTTGCGCATGATGTGCGCGGTGATGCGCGTGGTGGTGGTCTTGCCGTTGGTTCCGGTGACGGCGATGATGGGGATGCGGCTGGGCGTGCCCGGCGGGAAGAGCATGTCAACCACGGGTTCAGCGACGTTCTTGCCGATGCCGCCGGTGGATCGAGGTGCATGCGGAAGCCCGGCGCGGCGTTCACTTCCAGCACGGCGCCGCCACTTTCGTTCAGGGGATGCTGATGTCGTCGGTCATCACATCGATGCCGCAGATGTCGAGGTCGATGATGCGGCTGATGCGCTCGGCGAGGAAGACGTTAAAGGGATGCACCACTTCGGTGACATCGTCGGCCGTGCCGCCGGTGCTGAGGTTGGCGGTGGCTTTCAGGTAGATCACTTCATCCTTCTTCGGAATGCTGTCGGGCGTGAGGCCTTTAATCCGAGCAGCTTCAGCGTGTGGTCGTCGATGTCGATGCGCGTGAGCACGTTCTCGTGTCCGGAACCGCGACGCGGGTCCTTGTTCACTTCTTCGGCAAGTTGCGCGATGGTGTGCGCGTGCCGTCGCCCACAACACAGGCAGGAGTGCGTTTGGCCGCCGCGACGAAACGGTGGTTGATCACCAGCAGGCGGTGATCCAAGCCGGTGATGTAGCGCTCCACGATCACGCTGCGGCTGATCTCCTTCGCCTTGGCCAGCGCGGGTACTGCTTCCTCCCAAGTCTTGATCCCGATGGTAGCGCCACGCCCGTGGTTGCCGCCGATGGGCTTGATAACGCAAGGGTAGCCGACCACATCGAGCGCGTCCTTCAAGCCTTCTTCACTGCGCACCACGCGGCCCTTGGGCACGGTGATCTCGTAGCTCTCGAGCAGTTGCTTGGTTTCCTCCTTGTCGCACGCGATCTCCACGCCGATGTTGCTGGTCTTGCTGGTGATGGTGGCGCGGATGCGTTTCTGATGCACGCCGTGGCCGAGCTGCACGAGGCTCTGGCCATTCAAGCGGAGATAGGGGATGCCGCGCGATACAGCCTCTTGCACGATGCTACCGGTGCTCGGCCCGAGGCGACTCTCTTCACGGATCTCGCGCATCTTCTGGATATCGTCGGCGAGGTCGTAAGGCGTGCCGTCGATGAGGGCTTGCGCGATGCGCACGGCGGCCTTCGCGGCGAACATGCCCACGGGCTCTTCGATGTAGCTGAAGACCACGTTGTACACGCCTTCGTCGCGCGTGCTGCGCGTGCGGCCGAAGCCGGTCTCCATGCCCGCAAGCGTCTGGATCTCGAGCGCGATGTGCTCGATCACGTGGCCCATCCAGGTGCCGCGCTTCACCCGCATCCAGAAACCGCCCTCGTGGTCCTCGCTGCAGCGGTGGCTCTGCATGCTGGGCAGCAGCGCGGTGATGCGATCATAGAATCCGGGATCTTATCGGTGGGGCCGCTGCTCCAGGCCCTCGATATCGAGGCGCATGACAATGAGCTTGTGGCGGCGTACGGACCAGCTGTTGGGGCCACGCATGGCCTTGAGTTCGAGGATGCGCATCAGGGGATGGTTGAGGCGTTGCGAGTTGGCTGTTAGGGTCGAAGCCGGTCACTGCGAACGAAGTGAAGCAGGCCCGGCGGTCGATTGGAGCAATGTCTTGGCGGTGAACCGGACCAATATAGCGAGGTGGGTTGTTCATACTTCGGCAACATGGAGTTCACGGATTCCGGAGAGGCATCTACTTTGGCCGCCGGGGGCGGGGGGAACCGAACTGCATGACACCCAAAGGCAAGCTCGTCGCCATCGGCGGTAACGAGGACAAGGGCAAAGAGCCGGAAGGCGGCCACAACACCAAGGTCTTCACGCACAACTTCATCGAAGAGGGCATTCTCAAGCGCGTGGTGGACGAGATGGGCGGCACTAGCGCGCGCATCGCCGTCATCACCAGTGCCAGCAGCATTCCAGAGGAAGTGGCCGAGAACTACATCGGAGCCTTCGGCAAGTTGGGGGTGAAGGACCTCGACATCCTAGACATCCGCGACCGCAGCCAGGTGCGCCCCGAGATGATCAAGCGACTGGCGAAGTGCGATGGCGTGATGATGAGCGGCGGCAATCAGCTGCGGCTTACGACCATCTTCGGCGGCACGGCCTTTCTGCAATTGATGAAGCGCCGCTACGAGCAGGAGGAAGGCTTCGTGATCGCGGGCACCAGCGCAGGCGCCATGTGCATGAGCAGCACCATGATCTACCAAGGGCACAGCGCTTCGGGCCTGATCAAGGGCGGCGTAAAGCTCACCACCGGCGCATCGCTCATCCAGGATGTGATCATCGACAGTCACTTCGTTGAGCGCGGACGATTTAGCCGTCTCACCCAAGCCGTGGCTGGCAACCCTGCGGCCATCGGCATCGGTCTTGGCGAAGACACCGGCGTGGTGATCACCGACGCCGACATGTTGGAGACCATCGGTAGCGGACAGGTCATGATCTTCGATGGACACGACATCAGCTACAGCGACTACGCCGATGTGGAGGAAGGCGAGCCCTTCAGCATCGAAGGCATGAAGGTGCACATCATCTCCCACGGGCATAGCTACAGCGTGGCGCAGAAGCAGTTCAGCGCGGTAAGGGTGCCGGTGAAGGGGTAGGGGAAGAAAGCTGATTCCCGTTATCGAAGCGGATTAGCGGCAGTCGATACTCCGGCGCGCGTGCGCTTTGTTTCGTTGGTGAGCACTCGACAACTGCCGCCACTAAGTCGCATGCTCAACTTCCGTGCTTGGCATTGCCGAGCACGCTGGCCAATTCCCACGCGATGCGCTTCTGTTGCGTGGCCTTGCGCTCCGGGCAGTCTGCCACCCCGCATACCGCGCATGAGCTGGGAATGCAGGGGTCCATGTGGATGAAGAGCTCCACGCGGCGATCGCCTTCCTCGTTCACCAGTTTCTCGATGGCCGCGATCTCGTCGTGCGCGCGCTCCAAGCTGTAGTACCAGGGCAAGGTCACGTGGCAATCGATATGCAGCGTGCGACCGAACTGGATCACGCGGAAGTTGTGGATATCGACCCACTGCGGGCGACGATGCTTCTCCAAGAGCGCCACCACCGATGCCGCAGCCTCCATGTCCGTTTCGTCCATGATGCCGGCAACCGCGCGCCGCACCACTAGCGCGCCCTGCACAAGGATGAAGAGACCAAAGCCGATGGCGAAGAGGCTGTCGAGCCATTGAATGCCGGTGAGCGCGATGGCTACCAGGCCGATGAGCATGGCGAGGGTGCTCCATGCATCGCCGAGCAGGTGCGCGCCGCTCGCTTCCATGGTGATGCTGCGCTGCTTGCGACCCCGCCGTTGCAGCGCGAGTCCCATCAGCAGATTCAATGCGCCAGCGACCGTGGTGAGCGCGATGCCGATGCCCAGCTCATGCACTTCATTCCCATGGATGAGCGCTTGTGTGGCCCGCGCCACGATCACCACGCTGGCGATCACGATCAGTGCGCCTTCTATCCCCGCGCTGATGAATTCGACCTTGCCGTGGCCGTAAGGATGCTCGCGGTCCCGCGGCTTCGCAGCGAGGATCAATGCGTACAGCGCGAATCCGCCGGCCACCACGTTCACGATGCTCTCCGTGGCATCGCTCAGCACCGCATTGCTATGCGTGAACCACCACGCCAGGAACTTGATGCCCATGAGCACCAAGCCTGTAACGAGAACGATGGCCTGCAGGCGGATGTCGGCGCGCTCGTTCATGGGTGCGCGAAGGTCGGGAGCGGATGGCTCAGCGTGGATTGCGCGATGCTAAAGCCGTGGCCACCGTCACGAAACCCACCACGCTCACGCTGCTCAAAGGCATCAGGATCGCAGCGATCAATGGGGTGAGGTGCCCGCTCACCGCGAACGAGACGCCCACCACGTTGTAGCAGAGCGATATGGCCAAACTGCCGATCACGATGCGTCGCGCGCGGCGGGCCATACGCAGGAAATGCGGAAGCTGCGCCACGGAGTTCGCATCCATGATGGCGTCGCTGGCAGGGGTGAGGGCGGCGCTGGTCTCGGTAACGGTGATGCCCACGTCGCTCTGCGCCAATGCGCCAGCGTCGTTCAAGCCATCGCCCACCATGAGCACGCGATGATGCTGCGCTTGCTGCTCGCGCACCACTTCGGCCTTGTCGGTGGGGGAGCAGTTCACGCGGACATCGCTGCCCTCGAAGGCCCGTGCCAGTGCGGGGTCCACTTGCGCATCGCCGGTGAGCAGGCTGGTGCGCAGCTTCTGACGCAGTTCACCAACAGCCTCGGCGATGCCATCGCGCGTGCGCTTGCGGATGATGAAATGCCTGCGATGCAGCCCGTCGATGGTGACATGCACATGCGAATCGCCATGCGCACGCTTGCCCTCCGAAGCACCACAGAATACCGCCGAACCAATCCGCACCGCGTGCCGATCCACTGTGCCATGGATGCCTTGGCCTGCGATCTCGTGGACATCGATCACGGCATTTCCAGTATGGTCAACCCGGAGGGATGACGCTACTGTTCCATGGCCAGTGGCTAATACGGCGCTCAATGGGTGCGTGCTGTTCCGCGCCAATGCGCGCACCATCAGTACTTCTTCCGTTGAAAGGGCTGGCCCGTTCCATTCTACCTCATGCGCCTCGCGTGCGGTGAGCGTGCCGGTCTTGTCCAGGATCACGGTATCCACGTGCGCCATGCGCTCCACCACGTCGGAATCGAGGAGGAAAAGCCCGCGCTTGCCCATGAGCCTAATGGTGTGCACGTAAGCGATGGGCATGCTCAAAGCCAGCGCGCAGGGGCAGGCCACGATCAGTACGGCCGTGACCACCGGCCACACTTGCGCGCTATCAGCGCCCCACCAGTAAAGTCCAGCGGCTACGGAGATGAGCAGCACCGCCACCGTGAAGCGCCGTGCGACGCCATCGATCAAGCGTGGCATGGCCGGACGTTCATGCCCTCCGCTCTGCTCGGCCCAGAGCTGCTTCAAGCGGCTCTCGCCGAAACTGCGCACCACTTCAAGCTCGATGGCCGCGCCACGTTGCCTTCCGCCAGCGCGGATGGTCTCGCCCACGTTTTTCCGCAAGGGGAGGGGCTCGCCGGTGATGAAGCTGTTATCGATGTGCGCGGTGCCGTTGCGCAGGATGGCATCCACGGGGACGATCTCCTGGTCGCGCACCACGATGGTATCGCCGGGGCGCAGGTCGTTCACCTTCACGGGTTCTTCGCCCTGCTGATTCTTGCGCAGCACCACCAGCGGAAGGAAATCCTCCAAAGCGCGATCGAAGCGCAATGCGCGATAGGTGTAGGCCTGGTACCAGCGACCGATGAGCAGAAAGAAGAGCAGGCCCGCAAGCGAATCGAAGTAGCCGGGGCCGTAGCCGCTGATCACTTCCCACAAGCTGCGCGTCCACAGCGCCACGATGCCGAGGGCGATGGGCTGATCAATGTTGATGGTGCGGCTGCGGATGCCCGCCCACGCGCTGCGGAAGAAATCGGTGCTGAGGAAGAAGACGACCGGGAAGGAGAAGAGGATGGTGAGCCATTGGAAGCCGGTCTTCAGGCCTACTTCAGTGTCAGCGCCCAGGTATTCCGGGAAGCTGAACATCATGGTATTGCCGAAGATGAAGCCCGCTACGCCCAAGCGGATATAGACCATGCGCGGCACCTTGTCGGTGGCGTCTTTTTTCGACGCGCTGATCTGGGGGCCGTAGCCAATCCGGCGAAGCAGCTTCACCAGCGCGCTCAAGGGCAGCTTCTCCTCGCGGAAGGTGATGCTCAATTCCTTGCTCGCGAAGGCCACGCGCGACCGGATCACGGAGGCATCCAACCGGTGCAGGTTCTCCAGCAGCCAGATACACGAGCTGCAATGCATCTGCGGGATGTGCAGCCGCACACGCGTGATGCCGCCCTCGCTGAATTCCACCAAGCGCTCGCGCACCTCAGGCAGGTCGAAGAGCTCTGTGCGCTGCTCATCGATCGTGGCGCGCTGTTTCACGCCGGGCTTAGCGCTCAGGTCGTAATAATCGCAGAGGCCCGCTTCGTTCAGCAGGTCATAGACCACCTCGCAACCGTGGCAGCAGAAATCGTGGCCGTCGTGGGTGCGGTGCTCTTCAGCGCAGGCATCACCGCAATGGAAACAGTTGACAGCGGTCAGCTCTTGGGTCTTCACGCCTGCAAAGAGCGGCATTCGGCCATGTGAGCGAACTGACGGATATCAGGCCGACGACCGATAGGGGCGACTGAACGTGAAGGATAACGACGTTGGGGGCGCTTCGCAGCGCGTGATGGATCTAAAGCGCAGCCGGTGACGCCGGCTGATGGATCACATCACATTCCTGAAGGCGAAGGCCGCGAAAGCCACGAGCAGGGCGAAGATGCCGAGCACGAGGGCCATGGGCGGGGTTCTACGGATGATGGAGTACATGGTAAGAGGGCGTTTGCGGGTTGAAGACGCGCCTCGTAAATGCGGGGTTGCCGCAGTGCGAGGCCATTAACAGAAGTTCGCGGTTACCGGTTTATCCTGCACAGGCAATGGAAAAGCCATGGTGCCACTGGCAGGGTGCGAACAAAGTGGAGCTCCAATTCCGGTTGGCCTGCACCTTGCCATTGGGCGCCCTATTTTCGCCCGACCCATGCCCACCCTCTCCCGCATCGGCACATTGCTGGTGCCACTTCTCTTAGGCGCGACATGTGCAGCCCAATCCGGCAAAGCCTTCCTGAAGGAGGGCGATAAGCTGCTGGCGCAGCAGCAATTCGAGCAGGCCGTCGAGAAATACGGCTTCGCCATACGCACCGATCCCAAGCTCATCAAGGCCTATCAAGGCCGCGCGGAGGCCTATGCTGCCATGGGCCGCATGGCCGAAAGGGCCAATGACCTCGGGCAGGTAGCCGACCTGAACCCGGCTGAGCCTCTGGAGGCTGTTGCGGCTTCCGTTGCCTTCCTCGACCTCGACAGCCTCAGGACCGCCCGCCGATACGCCGAGCAGGCCGTGCGCGTAGCGCCGAAAGGCCAAGCCGGACACATGGCCTTAGCGCGCGCTTGCCTCCGTTCGGGCGACCTCGATTGCGCCGTGCAAGCCGCAGACCGCGCGTTGGCGATCAAGGCCACTACCGACAGCTACTTCCTGCATGGTGTGGTGCGTTTCGCCACCAAGGACCTGAAGACCGCTGAGTTCGACCTGGAGAAGGTGATTGAATGGAATCACCTCTATGAGCCGGCCTACGTGGCGTTGAGCGAAGTGCAGCTCGCGCTCTACGAGGTGTACACCGGCCCCACCATGAAGGCGCGCACAACGGAGAAGGCCATCGAGAAATGCACGCGCGCTTTGGAACTGAATCCGCAGAGCACCGACGCGCTCTTCACACGGAGCAAGGCTTTCGCCAACCAGATGGAGTTCTCGAAAGCGATCGACGATGTGAGCCGCTGCATCGCGCTGGGCCGCACCGACCGCGCCGTTTATGTGCAGCGCGCGCTCTACTACAAGGGCTTCGGCCAGCATCAGAATGCCGTGAACGACCTCAACCGCGTGATCCTCGCTGATGCGAAGGATGTGCAAGCGCTGCAATTGCGTGCCACCTGCCGCGAGGCCAACATGGACCTCGATGGCGCGCTGAAGGACCTGGATGCCGCGCAGAAGGTGCTGGAGGGCGATGGCAAGCTCAGCAGCGATCAACGCACTGAATTCGAGGCAGGCCGTACACGCATCGCCGGGCTCATCTTCGAGCAGAACCGCGAGTCCGACCCGCCGTCAATCACCGTGGTGCGGCCCTATCGCCAAGGCGAAGTGGCCAAGGTGTCCAGTTCCGAAGCCGTGGTGGAGGTGAGCGGCTACGTGCGCGATAAGAGCCTGCTGAAGTCCGTGACGGTGAACGGCAAGCCCGCCGATTTCAGCAAGGACGAGAAGGACCCCATGTTCGTGACCACCATCGCGCTCGGAACCGATGAGAAGGAGATCGTGGTGCAGGCCACCGACACCTATGGCAACTTCACCAGCGAGGTGCTCACCGTTGAGCGCAGCGAGGGCGTAGCGCCGGTGATCGCGCTCACTTCACCCAAGCAATCGGCCAATCGCGAGATCACTTTGGTTGCAGGGAAGAACGATGTCTTCATCGAAGGCACCGTGAGCGATGCCAGCCTGATCCGCTCCATCACCGTGAATGGCGAAGGCGCCAGCTACGCGCCCGACCGCGTGAATCCCGATTTCTCCATCAAGGTTGTGCTTGAAGGCCTTGATCGTTTCGTGGTGCGTGCCGAGGACCAGTTCGGCAATACCAGCGAGCAGCAATGGAGCGTGAAGCGCCAAGCTGAACCGGTGGCGGTGGTCACGCCCAAGCCGGTGCCAACGGAGAGCGCGCCCAACGCCACACCTGCGACCAAGGGCGGCACCTGGCTGGTGCAGATCGAGAACACCGCGTACCGCAACTTCCCCGCGATGCAGGCCGCCGATGCCGCCAAATTGCAGAAGGCCTTCGCGAGCTACCAGATCCAGCGCACCATCAACAAGAAGAACCTCACCAAGGAGCAGCTCGAGCGCTTCTTCAATGTGGAACTGCGCGATATGGTGCGCACCGGCAAGGTGAGCACGATCCTGGTGTGGTACAGCGGTCACGGCCGCACCGCAGGTGGCAAGGCGTACTGGATCCCCATCGATGGGAAGAAGGACGATATCTACAGCTTCTACAACTACGGCGCGCTGAAGGCCCAGATGCAGAACTACAGTGAGAGCGTTTCCAACACGGTGGTGGTCTCCGATGCTGCCAGCGGCGATGCTTCCTTCTTCGACCTGACCCGCTGAGATCAGACGCATGCGAGCCATACTCCTTTCGTTGCTGGCGCTCGTCTCACTCACGGCACAAGCGCAGCGCTACTTCTTCGAGAACATCAGCAACCAGCAGGGCCTGCCTGCGGTGAAGGTGTATTGCGCCGCGCAGAGCCCCGATGGCATCATCTGGGTTGGCACCGAATCGGGCCTGGCCAGCTACGATGGCATCAGCGTAGTGGATCATGGTCCTGCCGATGGTACCGCTGAGGGCGGCGTCTTCTCGTTGCTCGTTGATCGTGGCGGCAGCATCTGGGCAGGACATCTCGATGGTGGCATCACCTGGAGCAACGGCCGCCTCTTCCGCGCCTGCACGCTTGGCCAAGGAATCAAAAGCCCAATCACGGGTTGGCTGCAAGAGAAGTCGGGCAGCATCCTGGTTAGCACGATGGGTTCTGGCTTGTGGCGGATCCAAGGTGAGCCGGATCAGAGCGGTGCGTTGAATGCACAGCGTGTAGGTGCCGACCAAGGCTTACAGGAGCACATCTGGACGATTGTTGAATTGCCCGACAGCCGCATCGCGCTGGTCACCGGAAGCGGTGATATGCAAGTGATCGATGGGGGAACCGTTTCGGAGTTCTTCATGACCGGTGTGCCCGACAGCTTCAAGCGAACCGCGCTTTATGTCGATTCTCAGCGACGTATCTGGGTGGGCACGCAAGGCGGTGGCGCTTTCCGTTGCAATACCGATGGCCGCTGCGACCGCTTCGATATCATGAACGGATTGGGCAGCAACACCATCTATTGCTTCGGTGAGGATGGCGATGGCCACGTGTGGGTCGGCACCACCGATGGAGGCGCGAGCTGTGTGACCAACGAGGGCGTTCGCACCTACGGCCCGGACAATGGCTTGCATGGCCGTGCTATCCGCTGCTTGGTGCGCGACCGCGAGGGCAACATGCTCATCGGTATGTACGAGAGCGGCCTCGACATCTTCAAAGGAGATCGCTTCATCTCTTACGGTGAAGCAGAGGGCCTCAACGATCCCAAAGTCTTCGCCGTGATGGAGGATCGCTTGCAGCGCACGTGGTTCGGCACCAATGCGGGCATCGTGGTGCTCGACAAGAACGGGAAGCTCTCGGAGCAGATCACTGCGCAGAAGGGACAGCTCACGAGCAACTTCATCCGCTGCCTCAAAGAGGACGACAAGGGTTATGTGTGGGTGGGAACCGAAGGCGGTGGCCTGTTGCGCTTCGATCCGCGATCAGGCCGATCGCAAGAAGCCATTGAAGTATCGGGCGGCTTGGCCGATTTGCGCGTGACAGCCTTGGAGATCGGTCAGCCCGGCGAACTCTGGGTGGGCAGTGTGAACGGCCTTTGGCGCTATCTGCCCGGCAGCGGCACCGTGCCCACGCCGTATGGTGAGGCGGATGGCCTCGCGGGCAAGCATGTGATCGCGCTCTTCCGCGAACGCAACGGTGCCATCTGGGTCGGAAGCAAGAGCAACGGCATCACCCGCATCGACAATGGCAAGGCGCATCGCATCGATGTGGGCCGCGCGTTCTCCGCATCATGCTTCACGCAGGATGGCGAAGGCCGCATCTGGGTGGGCACCGAAGGGCAAGGCATCGTGGTGCTGGCCGGTGGCAAAGAGGTGCAGCGCTTCACCACGGAGCAGGGCCTGCTCAGCAATGTGATCAAGGCGCTGGCGGTCGATGAGAACGGCCATGTGTGGATCGGCACCACCAAGGGCCTGAACAAATGGCGGCACAAGCAAGAGGGCTTCATCGCCTTCACCGAGCGCGCGGGCTTCACGGGCATCGAAGTGAAGCCCAATGCCGTGTGCGCGCTGCGCGATGGCGGCCTGCTCTTCGGCACGGTGAACGGCGCAACGCGCGTGGGCAATAAGCGTGAAGTGGAGCGGAACGTGGCGCCCTTGGTCACCATCCGCGGCTGGGCCGTGAACCTGGAGGAACGTGCGATCACGAATGACGCCAGCCTCAGTCACGACGAACGCAGCATCCGCATACGCTACGGCTGCGTGGCGCTGAGCGATCCCAACGCCGTGCGCTACATGTACATGCTCGACGGCCTTGAAGACGAATGGCAGCCCATGACATCGAGCACCGTGGCCGCTTATCCCGCGCTTCCGCCCGGCACTTACACCTTCAAGGTGAAGGCCATGGACCGCAGCGGCCTCTGGAGCGAACCCGCTGAAGTGGGCTTCACCATTCATCCGCCATGGTACCGCAGCTGGTGGTTCTACACCGTGCTGGCCGTGGTCATCGGCATGAGCCTCTTCAGCTACATCAAGGTGCGCGAGCGTCAGCTGCGATTGCGCAACATCGTGCTGGAGCAGAAAGTGGAGCAGCGCACTGCCGAAGTGGTGGCGCAGAGCAAGGAGATCGAAGGGCAGAAGGAGCGCATCGAGGACCTGCTGCTCAACATCCTTCCGAAGGAGATCAGCGACGAGTTGAAGGAGAAGGGCAAGGCCACCGCGCGACGGCACGAAGAGGTCACCGTGCTCTTCACCGATATGAAGGGCTTCACGCGCGCGGCCGAGAAGATGACGCCCGAGGAACTCGTGAGCGAACTGGACGATTGTTTCGTGCAGTTCGATGAGATCGTGGGGCGTTATGGCATCGAGAAGATCAAGACCATCGGCGATAGCTACATGTGCGCGGCCGGTGTTCCCACCAAGGATGCCATGCACGCGCACAAATGCATCCTGGCCGCATTGGAGGTGCGTGAGCTGATGACGCGCTGGCAGAAGGCCATCCTCGCCGTGGGCAAGGAGCCATGGGCACTGCGCATCGGCGTGAATACCGGTCCGGTTGTGGCCGGCGTGGTGGGCAAGCGCAAATTCGCTTACGACATCTGGGGCGATACCGTGAACACCGCCAGCCGCATGGAGAGCAGCGGCGAGGTAGGGGAGGTGAACATCAGCGGCGCAACGTACCGGATCGTGAAGGATCACTTCGAGTGCGTGCACCGTGGGCAGGTGGAGGCCAACAACAAGGGCGCCATCGACATGTATTTCGTCAAGCGCATCAAGCCCGAGTTCAGCGCGAACGCAGAAGGCACAAGGCCCAACCAGCGCATGCTCAGCCTGTGCAAGGTGTCACTGACGCAAGAGCTCGCGTAGCTCGGCCAGCATCATCGCCGTGGCGCCCCAGACCACGCGGCCCATAACGTCGAAGTAGGGATCTCGACGCTGCGTCCCATGATCGCGATGTGCTGCTCACGCCGCTTGAGGATGTCTTCACGCAAGAGCAGCGATAACGGCGCTTCGATCAGCTCGGCCACTTCGCGCGCATCCGGCGCGAACGGACCAGCCTGCTCAGTGATCCCGATGTAAGGCGTTACCAGCGAGCGGCTTGGCGGGATATAAACCGGCGTTAGCGCGCCAAGCAGATCAATACCATCCGTGGCGGCTCCGGTCTCTTCGGTGAACTCGCGCAAAGCCGTTTCGCGCAGGTCGGCATCCTGTGGCTCGCGGCGGCCGCCGGGGAAGGAGACCTGTCCGCTATGCACGCCAGCGTAAGTAGGGCGAAGCATCAAGAGGGCGTGCGCCTCTTCGGCTTTCTCGTAGATCAGTGCGAGCACGGCGCTCTCGCGTGGCGGTGGATCGCTGCGCAACGCGGCTTCCAGATCGGCGCGCTTGTAGCCGCCGAGTTCAAGGAAGCCATCCTGGCCGGGCAACGGCCCCGCGAGAGACCGCTTCAAGCGATAGCATGCCTCATCGTACCTCATTCAGCACTGATCCGCTCCAAGCGCTGCGCGAGTTTCGCCGCCTGCTTCTTGTATGCGTGCCTCGGGGATGCCGCAATGGCCTGAGCGCCTTCCAGCGCCCGCGCCCATTGCTCACTGCAAACCCAGCAAAGCACCGTGTACCATTCGCATTGATCCGCGAAACCCTTCACGCTGCTATGCTCCAGCTTGTCGATCGCGAGTTCCGCATCGTAAGGCTTGCCATTCGCCAATTGGCTCACGGCCAGATAGAGGTATGCGCTCTTGTGGAAGTCGCGGCGGCTCGCGATGTAATCGGCAAGGCCCTGCTCAGCTTCCTTGTATCGGCTATTGCTGTAGTGGTCCATCGCTGCTACGAAGCCACTGCTGCGCGAATCGCTCATCTGATTGCTCACCAGATCCGCGTAAGGCTCGAAGTACTCCACGCAGAGCCGGGCCTTATCAGCCCCGTTGTTACAGGAAAGCAGCACGAGGGCGAGCGCAAGGGAGCTTAAACAGGTCTTCATGGTCGGCAAACTTACCGGCGGGCCTCTTCTCTTGCTTTCCGCTCGGCGGCAGCGGTGCTCCGTTTCCTGAACAGAGGCCCGGTCGCGCTGCCCACGATGTGATCCATGGGCACGAAGCCCCAATAGCGCGAATCGGAGCTGAAGTGGCGGCTATCGCCCAGCACGAAGCCGTAATCCTGTTCAACATCGTACTGCGTCAGGGGCAGTCCGTCGATCAGCAGTTGATCGCCGCTATTGCTCAAGCGATGTCCTTCGTAGGTGCTCATCAAGCGGTCGTAGAGCGGCAGATTGTCCACGTTGATGCGCAGCATCTCGCCCTTCTTCGGAATCACGACAGGTCCGAAATCATCGCCGTTCCATGCATAGCGCGGGCTGAAAGGGAACACATTCAGTCGCTGCCCGGTAGCCAGGCGCATAGGCACAACGCCGACCACGTCCTCATCCTGCTGCAGCATGGCGACGAGTTCTTCATTCAATGCGGTCTCCATGTTGCTCCGGCCGGGAATGACCAACCCGTCAGGCAAACCATATCGCTCAGCAAAGGCGCGCGGATCGCTTGCCTCGCGAAGGCGAACCAGGTGGCTCATGGTCACGCCCTGTGCCTCGTTGAACGGGGAGCCATTCACCATCAAGCGGCCTTCGCGTATCTCCAGCGTATCGCCGGGCAGCGCCACCAACCGCTTCACGAGCAAGGGTCGCAGCCACATCGGATCCCTATCCTTAAGCGGATCGCGGAAAACGATGATGTCTCCGCGTTCATGACCGGTCCAAGTGGTCCAGCGCTGCACCAAGAGCAGGTCGCCCGGCATGAGCGTGGCGAACATGCTGGTGCTGCGCACCGTGACGAAGCGGAGGATGAAGACATGGAGCAGTATCAGCAGCGTCAGCGCCAGCAGGAAGGCCCGGAACCATTCGTTGCGGAGGAAGCGTTTTGCGAAACTGGCCATTGTCCATCAGTAACCTCCAACCCTCAACCAGCGCCAACGACACAACCTCTTCCAACTACTTCACCCCCGAGAACATCCGTTTCCAGCGGATACCCGTTTCCGGATCCTTCGTGAACCAGACCAGCACGGCCTTGCCAACGATGTGATCGAATGGCACGAAGCCCCAGAAACGCGCATCCTGCGAGCGATGGCGATTGTCGCCCATCAGCCAGTAGTAATCCTGCGCGAATGTGTAGCTCGTTGCGGGCTGCCCATCGATGATGATCTGCTCGCCGCGCACTTCCAGCTCATGTCCTTCATACAGGTCGATCACGCGACGGTAGAGTGGCAGATTCTCCAGGGTGAGCTGAACCGAGGCGCCTTGCTTCGGGATCCACAGCGGGCCGAAGTTGTCCTCGGTCCAATCGTAGCGCGCGTCGTTCGGGAAGATCGGCTGGTGGTAGCGCGGATCGGAATAGAAACCGCGCTCACGGTCCTGCTTCGTCATGCTCTCCACGGTCTCGAATTTCGCCAGCTTCTCGGCCACATCGGGCGAGCAAGGAATAATCGCGATGTAGCGGCCATCCTGCAGCTGAGCCTGGTAGATGTCGCTGCTGGAGATGTCGAGCATCTTCTTGAGGCGTTCCGGATTGAAGGGTTGCTTGAGGATGAACTCATAGCTGTATTGTCCCGTGGAGAGGAGTTGCTGCACTTGGCCATTCACGTAAAGCTGACCGTGCTCGATGCGGATGCTATCGCCGGGCAAGGCCACGCAGCGCTTGATGTAGTTCTCGCGCTTGTCAATCGGCCGAACGAGAAGGCCGCCACCGGGCTTCAATGCATCGCGGCCATCGGGCTGTCGCTCCATGAGCTTATATGCTGGGTTGGCAAGCTTGGTGGACCCATGCTCGCGACGCAGCTGGTAATAGCTCTGGTTCTGGAAATTGGCCACCACGGTATCGCCCTCAGGGAAGTTGAATACCACAGCATCGCCATGCTGCGGCTTCCCGAACCCCGGCAAACGGCGGTACGGCTGCTTGAACCACTCCACGAATGAGGGCGTGTTCACCACCGGGATCGTATGGTGCGTGAAGGGGAAGGTGAGCGGGGTCATCGGCAAACGCGGGCCGTAGCTCAGCTTGCTCACGAAGAGGTAATCGCCCACCAGCAGGCTCTTCTCCATCGATGGTGTTGGGATGGTGAAGGCCTCGAAGGTGTAGGTACGGAACACCGTTGCCACGATCACCGCGAAGAGGATGGCATCGCCCCATTGGCCGAGCAATCCGCGTTTGCGCTGCGCCACGGGGATAGGGCCCACATACGTATTCTGCGCGAACACCGTCTCGGGAACCTTCCACCACGGGAGGAATGTCATGATCACATGCTCCTTGAAGTCGCGGCGGCCCAGCACTATGCTGATGTTCACGTTCATGATGATGAACATGAGCAGGTTCACGCCCGGCACGATGAAGAGCACGATCCACCACCAAGGCTTGCCGGTGATCTTCAGCCATACGAGGATGTTGTATCCCGGAACGAGGCCCGCCCATGCGGGCTTGCCCGCCTTCTGGAACAATTTCCACAGGCTGGCCATCAGCACCGCGAAGTAGGCGTAGAGGAAGATGTAGGGAATCAAAGTTGTGGGTTGAAGGTTGAACCTGTTGCGGGTTGAAAATCGCTGGTTGAAATGCGGCAGCGTCGAACCTCCGGTTCGACCTGCCTCATTTCCGTCATGATGTCACATCCAGCACGTCGTCCATGGTGAAGAGGCCCTTGCGGTTCTGGAGCCATTCGGCTGCATCACCGCGCCCGAAGCGAAGCCGCTGCGGTCGAAGGCCTCGTGCGTGATGGTGATTCGGTCGTTGGCACTGGCCCAGGTGACGCTGTGCTTTCCGGTGACCTCGCCGGTGCGTTCGCTGCTGATCTCGATTGGGGTCGGCGGGACCGCTTCCTGCTTCGTCCCGCTTGCCAGCGGGTCTCGCAGTTCGCGGTGACCGGATTCAGAGGAAAGCTGCCATCCGGCGTAGCGTTGCGTGCGCAGGTCGATATCGTTAGCGAGGGTGATGGCCGTTCCGCTGGGCGCATCAAGCTTGTGGATATGGTGGATCTCGTCGATGCGCGTGCTGTAGCCCGCTTGCTTATCCATGAGCGCGGCGAGCTGGCGGTTCACGCGGAAGAAGAGGTTCACGCCGATGCTGAAGTTGCTGGCCCAGAGCAAGGCGCCCTTGTACTCATCGACCAGTGCGCGCACATCGGGCAGCTTGTCGTACCAGCCCGTGGTGCCAACCACCACCGGCACGCCCATCTCCAAGCAGAGCCGCATGTTGGCCAAGGCCTGATCGGGTTTGCTGAATTCAATCGCAACATCGGCATCCTTTGGTGGCGTTCCGGCATTGGCCTTGCTCACGCGCAGCACCACTTCATGCCCGCGCGCGATGGCCGCCGCCTCAATGGCCTTGCCCATCTTCCCGTATCCGTAGAGCGCTAACCGCATAGCGATGAATGGCGCCGAAGGTAACCGGCTGCCCTTGAGGCCGTGGCAAACAAGTGTGAATTGCGGAGCGCCTCAACGAAGGGCCAATGAGAAGCTGATTCCCGGCGCGCCCATGGCCGCTGTCGAGAGAGATGGTGCCAAGCTCGCGCTCAGGTCCCTGCTCACATCGAAGCGCACGAAATGGGCGTCAACGCTGGCATCCACAACGTTCAAGAGATACACCGCGCCGAGGCAGATGTAGCTGATGTCGCGCCAGCGCCGGTAGGTGTCCGTGACTTGAAGAACCTGATTCGCGCTGAAGCGTCCGTTGAATTCGTCTGTGGTGCTGGGGTCGCCGTCAACGATGGCGATATAGGCGTCCTTGTAGCGCCGGTACTCGCGGGTGTTCTCTTGGATGAAATACACGCAGGTGCCCAGCCCGGCCCAAGCGATGGGGGCCTTCCAATACTTGCGGTTGTAGATCTGGCCAGCACCGGGTGCCACAACGCTGAGCAAGCTGGCTTTGCGTGGGGAATGGCGGAGGCGCCAATCGGTAGAGTCGATGCCGCTCTGGGAATAGAGGTTACTCGCTGACAAAGCAAGCCCCAAACAGAGTAGGTTAAAGACACAGCGCACGGAGCAAAGGTCGCGAATGCCTCACCCCATCCGCTTCACCAGCCAATCCAGCTCATCGGCGCTCTTGAAGCGTACTTCGATGGTGCCTTTGCCGCTGCCATCGACCTTCACGCTAACGCGCGTTTCGAGTTTCTCGCTCAAGCGCTTGCTCAGGGCTTTGTCCAGGTGGGCTTTGGCGGATGA
Organism: Flavobacteriales bacterium; assembly: GCA_016713865.1. GTDB lineage: Bacteria > Bacteroidota > Bacteroidia > Flavobacteriales_F > PHOS-HE28 > PHOS-HE28. The sequence goes on from JADJOG010000012.1 coordinate 76,697, forward strand.
GGCGGGCCTCGTGATGCCAGCCACGGGCGTGAGGCTGCGTGCGAGTTCCTCAACTTGGCGCACGCTCAGTTGGCTCTCGATGATCTTGCGGAAGAGCGCCACCTGGCGACCGGGATCGGTGATGGTGATCAGCGCGCGCGCGTGGCCCATGCCAATGCTGCGATTGCGCAGCCCCAGCTGCACTTCGGGCTGCAGTTTCAGCAGGCGCAGGTAGTTGCTGATGGTCGCGCGGTCCTTGCCCACTTTCTCGCTCAGCCGCTCTTGTGTGAGACTCACCTCATCGATCAAGCGCTGGAAGCTCACGGCCACCTCGATGGGGTCGAGCTCCTCGCGCTGGATGTTCTCAACGATGGCCATCTCGAGCATGGCCTCGTCGTTGGCCACGCGCACATAAGCGGGCACCTCGGTGAGGCCCGCCAGTTGCGAGGCGCGGAAACGGCGCTCGCCGCTGATGAGTTGGAAGCGCTCGTAGCCCACCTTCCGCACGGTCACGGGCTGGATCACGCCCAGCTCGCGGATGCTCTGGGCCAGTTCGGCCAAGGCTTCCTCGCCGAAGTGCGCGCGCGGCTGGAAGGGATTCGGTTCGATCTGCGCGACGGGCAGCATGGTGGTGCCGCCCATGGGCCGTTGCGGCACAGCGGCGCCATCGCGCGCGGTGATGTCGGCGGCCGGTTCATCCAACAGCGCGCTCAATCCGCGTCCTAGCCCTTTCTTCTTGATCATGTTCTCGTTGTTCATGCGATCACTCCACGGTGCTATCGGCCATCACGCGCTCGCTATCGGGAATGCGGGTGAGGCTGTTCTTCTGCAGGATCTCGCGGGCCAAGTTCAAGTAGTTGGTGGCGCCCTTGCTGCTGGCGTCGTGCATGATGATGCTCTTGCCATGGCTCGGCGCTTCGCCCAAGGCCACGTTGCGGTGGATCACCGTGTCGAACACGAGCTGCTGGAAGTGGGTCTTCACCTCATCCACCACTTGGTTGGCCAAGCGCAGGCGGCTGTCGTACATGGTGAGCAGCATGCCCTCGATCATGAGTTCGGGATTCAAGCGTTGCTGCACGATCTTGATGGTGTTGAGCAGTTTGCCCAATCCCTCGAGCGCGAAGTATTCGCACTGCACGGGCACGATCACGCTGTCGGAACAGGTGAGGCTGTTCACTGTCACCAGGCCAAGCGATGGCGAGCAGTCGATGATGATGAAGTCGTAATGCTCACGCAGCGGCTCCAGCACCTTCTTCATCTGACGCTCGCGCTCGGGCATGTCGATCATCTCGATCTCGGCGCCCACCAGATCGATGTGGCCGGGCAGCAGGTCGAGGCCGGGGTTGTCCGTGCCCACGATCACTTGTTGCGCCGGCGTGCCGTTGATGATGCATTCGTAGATGCTGGCCTTCACTTGCCGTGGATCGTGGCCCGTGCCGCTGCTGGCATTGGCTTGCGGGTCGGCATCAACGAGCAGGGTGCGACGCTCCAAGGCGCCGAGGCTGGCTGCGAGGTTGATCGCGGTGGTGGTTTTGCCCACGCCGCCTTTCTGGTTCACGATGGAGATGATCTTGGCCATGTGCTTGGTTGGTTCAGGGTTCTAGCGAGTTCGCTCAGAGTTCGATTGTTTCGCCGATGGCAGGAAGCAAGAGCTCTAAGCCAACGGCTTTGAATTCCCGTTTCGCTCCTTGGGTGTCGATGGTGATGGGAGGGAAGGTGTTGTAGTGGATGCCGACGACCCTGCGCACGCCCATGAGTTTGGCGGCTTCGATGGCATCGGCTACGCCCATGGTGAAGTGGTCGCCGATGGGCAGGCAGGCGAAGCGCAGGTTGAAGCGCTTGAGCAATTGCATGTCCATGGTAAGGGCCGTGTCGCCCGCATGATGAAACGAACCATCAGCACCTGTGACCACGAAACCGCCGGGATTTCCGCCGTAGCTGCCGTCGGGCAACTGGCTGCTGTGCAGCGCGGTTGTGTACTTCACCCGGAAGGGACCCATCGCGGTGGATCCTCCGATGTTGAGGCCAATCGTGTTCTTCACGCCCTTGGCGCCGAACCACGTCGCGATCTCGTAGTTGCTCACGAGCGTGGCACCCGTTCGCTTGGCAATGGCCTCTGCATCGGCCACATGATCACCGTGGCCGTGAGTGACCAGGATCTCGGTCGCGGGGATTTGCTCCACGTCAATCTTGCCCGCCAGCGGATTGCCACTGATGAAGGGATCGAACAGCACATCGTGCCCAGCAGTATTCACGCCGATGCAGGAGTGTCCGTAGTAGGTGAGCCTCATTGCCGCATACGAACCGTTGGGTCAACGTTTCGCGTGGGCAAAGAACAGGGCCGAGGGGCGCTCGCACCTGTTGATAAGCAATTGAGTTTTGAACAGAATCCTGAACCGCGCGCGCCGTATCAGATGTCCTTGCGGTCCAGGTCCTCGAAATTCACATCCGTGAATGGCGGGGCATCACCTTCGGGTGAACTGCTGCGTTCCGGGCTGTTCGGGAAATCGCCATTGGCACGCAACCGATCGATCTCGGCGATCGCGTCGTGCAAGCCATCGAGGAACTTGTCGAAGTCCTCCTTGTACAGGAAGATCTTGTGCTTGTCGTAATGCGCCGAGCCGTCTTCGTGCGTGTGCTTCTTGCTTTCGGTGATGGTGAGGAAGAGGTCGCGACCACGCGTGCTCTTCACATCGAAGAAATACGTCCGCTTACCGGCCCTTACGGCCTTGGAGAACACGTCTTCACGTTCATCGCGCATGGCTCAGGCGCCAATGGGTAGGGGTTGGGCGCATCCAAAAGTAGAAGCCCGGCTGAAACGGCCAAATCCGGGCTTCAGCCAGCGGCTAGCAGGGCCTCAAGGAGGCTTCCAGGACCAGAGGCCGTTACAATGGTCGTAGGACCATGCAGGAAACCGTCTCGCTTCATGCGTTCAACCTGCGCCAGCAGCGGATCATAGAAGCCGTTCACATTCAGCAAGCCGATGGGCTTGGTGTGGATGGCCAATTGCCGCCAGGTGAGCAGCTCGAACAACTCATCCATGGTGCCGAAGCCGCCGGGCAAAGCGATCACCGCCTGGCTCAGCTCGTGCATGCGCATCTTCCGCTCGTGCATGTCGCGCACGGTGATCAACTCAGTGAGCCGCTGGTGGGCCAATTCCTTTTCGATCATGAAGCCCGGGATCACGCCGATCACCTCGCCGCCGGCTTCCAACGCCGCATCGGCTACCACGCCCATGAGGCCCACATGGCCGCCGCCATAAACGATGCCCATGCCTTTTGCGGCAATGGCCTGCGCCATGGCTCGGGCTGATTCGATGATCATGGGGTCGGAGCCGGAACTGGCCCCGCAGAAGACGGCGATGCGCATGCGCAAGGATAGCCATGCCGCGCTGCTCCATCGAACGTTGATATTTGGCCACGATGCTACACAACGACCTGCTGCTCGTTATCAGCTTGCTCTTCGCGGTATCGCTGCTCACGCTCCTTGGCCCGAAGCTGCGGATCGCTCAACCCATCCTGCTAGTCCTCGGCGGCTTGGCCATCGCGCTGGTGCCCGGTGTGCCGCATGTGCGACTGGAACCGGAACTCATCTTCCTCATCTTCCTGCCACCGCTGCTCTACGAAGCTGCGTGGTTCACCTCGTGGCGCGAGTTCTGGCGCTGGAAACGGAGCATCCTCCTGCTCGCCTTCGGACTGGTCTTCTTCACCTCATTGATCGTTGGCCTCTTCACCAGTTGGCTCATCCCCGGCTTCACCTTGGCGCTCGGCTTCCTGCTCGGCGGCATCATCAGTCCGCCCGATGCCGTTGCTGCCACCTCGGTGCTGAAGGGCTTGCGCATCCCCAAACGCGCCACCACCATCCTCGAGGGCGAGAGCCTGGTGAACGATGCCAGCAGCTTGATCGTGTTCCGCTTCGCGCTGGCGGCCGTGGTGAGCGGGCAATTCGTGATGGTGGAGGCCCTGGAGCAATTCGTGTGGCTGGTGCTCGGCGGCATCGTGATCGGTTTGGTGATCGCGCACATCGTGTACTTCCTGCATCGCTGGCTGCCCACCACGGCCAGCATCGATACCGCTATGACCTTGATGTCGCCCTATCTCATGTACATCGCAGCGGAGCACTTCCATTGCTCGGGCGTGATGGCCGTGGTCACCGGCGGTTTGTTCCTCTCGTTCCGCGCGCACGATTTCCTCGACTACAAATCGCGGCTGCAAGCCACGCACGTTTGGTCCACGCTGATCGCAGTGCGCTACCTATGGATGTTCCCGGCGGCACACATCCCGCGGCTGCTCTTCCCTTCGATACGCCGCAACGAGATCTCGCCGGGTTGGCGCGCACCGATCCTGATCAGCTGGGCCGGCATGCGCGGCGTGGTCTCGCTCGCCGCCGCCTTGGCCATTCCGCAAACGCTGCCGAGCGGCGAGGCCTTCCCGCATCGCGAGACCATCCTCGTGATCACCTTCACCGTGATCCTCATCACGTTGGTAGGGCAGGGGCTCACATTGCCGTGGGTGGTGCGCAAGCTCAAGCTCGGCGAATTGGATCAGCAACGTCCGCACGAAGAGCAGGAGCTGGAATTGCGCGGCAGATTGGTGCGGGCGGTGATCGACCACGTAGCGGCGCATCCCGAGCAGGATGAACGCATGCAGCGGGTGCATCAGCACTTCCTCAGTTTGGAGGACAACTACCTCCGCTCATTGGAGAACCTGCGCAACGAAGCAGAAGCTGCCGTTCCCCAAAGCGACGACAGCAACCGTTTGTTTCAGCGCGACCTCATCGCCGTGCAGCGCCGCGCATTGGCCACGGCGCGCCAAGAGAAAGCATTCGACTTCGAGGTGCTCCGCAAGATGGAAGGCATGCTTGATTTGGAAGAGGCCAGGATGAATGGGTGAGGGGGGGCTCTACATCGCCGCCACCTTCTCCGCCTTGTACGCCCCGGCCTCCAGCTTCTTCTTCACTTCCTTGAAGCTGTTGATGGTGCGTTGCACATCCTCCAGGGTGTGCGATGCGGTGGGGATGAGGCGCAGCAGGATCGTGTCCTTCGGCACCACGGGATACACCACGATGCTGCAGAAGATGCCGTGGTTCTCGCGCAGGTCGAGCACCACGTTGGTGGCCTCGGGGATGCTGCCGTGCATGAGCACAGGGGTTACGCAGCTATTGGTTACGCCGATGTCGAGTCCGGCCTCCTTCAGGCCGCTTTGCAGTGCCTTGGTAATCTCCCACAGCTTCACGCTGAACTCTGGCCGCGTGCGGATTAGCTCCAAACGCTTCAGCGCGCCGATCACCACGGGCATGGGCAGGCTCTTGGCGAAGGTCTGGCTGCGCATGTTGTAGCGCAGGAACATGATCACGTCCTCGGGGCCGCTCACGAATGCGCCTATGGTGGCCATGGCTTTCGCGAAGGTGCCGAAGTACACGTCCACTTGGTCCTGCACGCCTTGGGCATCGGCGGTGCCGCGTCCATCGCGTCCCATCATGCCGAAGCCGTGCGCATCGTCAACGAAGAGGCGGAAGTTGTACTTCGCCTTGCGCTCCACGATCTCCTTGAGTTTGCCTTGGTCGCCGGCCATGCCAAAGACGCCTTCGGTCATCACCATGATGCCGCCGCCGGTCTGGGCCACCACTTTGCGGGCGTTCTCCAGTTGTTTGTCGAGGCTGGCCATGTCGTTGTGCTGGAACACGAAGCGCTTGCCCATGTGCAGGCGGGCGCCGTCGATCATGCAGGCGTGGCACTCGCTGTCGTAAACGAGCACGTCATGGCGCGAGAGAAGGGCCTCGATGGCGCTCATGCAGCCTTGATATCCGTAGTTCAGCAGGAAGGTGTCCTCCTTGCCCATGAACTCGCTGAGCTCATCCTCCAGTTGCTCGTGGTACTTGGTCTGGCCGCTCATCATGCGGGCGCCCATGGGATAGGCCATGCCCCAATCCTTGGCGGCTTGGGCATCGATAGCGCGGATCTCGGGGTGGTTGGCCAGGCCGAGGTAGTTGTTGAGGCTCCAGACCAGCACGGGCTTGCCCCTGAAGGTCATGTGCGGCCCGAGCTCGCCTTCGAGCTTGGGGAATGAGAAGTAACCGTGGCTGTCTTTGGCGTGGCGGCCGATGTGGCCCAAGTCCTTGCGGAGCTTGTCGAAGATGTCGTTCATATAGGGTGCTGGAAAAGCTGGCCAAATGTAGCGGGCCGTATTTGGCGCCAAAGGATGTTGATCAGGAGCTTTCAACCGGCTGGTGGTGAAGGGCCTGCGCCTATATTCGCGCCCCGCTCGAATGACCTGCCCCACAGGCCAACACCCATTTAACAAGCTGAATTTGCTGCTCGCGCCAGTGGTGGGCGGCCTCCTATGGCTATTCGCTGGCATGGCGGGATCAGCCACGCCTGCAGGCTGTAGTGAGTTCAATCGCGCGCTCAAGAGCGATAGCATCCACCATACAAGATCGAGGTAGCGGAGAAGTACTACAACAAGGGCAACTACGACCGGGCCATTCCGCTACTCGAGGAGCTCATCATGCTGATGCGAGGCACCGCGGATAGCGAGCGCCTGAATTACATGCACGCCAAGGCGCATTACATGATGAAGGATTACACGATGGCGGCCTACTACCTCGAGCATTACACGCGGACCTTCCCAGTGGGCCGCTACACCGAGGAATGCGCTTTCCTGAACGCCATCTGTTACCAGAAGAACAGCCCCAACTACGAGCTCGATCAAGCCGACACTCGCACGGCCATCGACCAGCTGCAGCTCTTCATGGTCCGCTATCCGGCCACCAGCATGAAGGACAGCTGCCAAGCGCTCATTTCCCAATTGCGCCTGAAGCTGGAGGTGAAATCGTACCACGCCGCCCAGCAGTACTACCACATGCGGAACTACCAAGCGGCCAGTGTGGCCTTCAAGGATTTCAACCGGCAATACCCCAACAGCGCCTTCCGCGAGGATGCCATGCTCCGGGTGCTGCAGGCCGATCACGCCCTGGCCATGAACAGCGTGGAGAACCGCAAAGAGGAGCGCCTGCGCGAGGCTATCCGCTCATATCATAATTTCGCCGACGCTTATCCCAAAGGGGTTGAGCGCGAAACCGCTGAAAAGCTTAACAAAGAGCTCGTGAACGCGCTTGAGCGCATGAACAAGAACCCGCTACCATGAACAACAAGACCTCCGCCGCCAAGACCACCGTTACCCGCGACGTGGCCAAGCTCGATACTGAGACCGGCAACGTGTACAAGTCCGTGGCCATCCTGGGCCGTCGTGCCAACCAGATAAGCGTGCGGATCAAAGAGGAGCTGCACACCAAGCTCGAGGAGTTCGCCATGACCGGCGAGAACCTGGAGGAGGTGTACGAGAACCGCGAGCAGATCGAGATCAGCAAGCACTACGAGCGCATGCCGAAGCCCGGCGCGCTGGCGATCCAGGAGTTGGAAGAAGGCAAGCTCTACTGGCGCGATGGCGGTGAAGGGGAAACAGCCCCTGCTCCCGCTACACAAGCCTGAGCGCAACCGCCGTTCAGGTGGATCGCCGTTTGAATCGCAAGGTGCTGCTCGGTGTCTCGGGCGGCATCGCTGCTTTTAAGGCAGCGCAGCTCACGCGCTTGCTGGTGAAGGCCGGCTGCGAGGTGCAGGTGGTCATGACGCCCTCGGCGCACGACTTCGTGACACCGCTCACGCTGGCCACGTTGAGCAAGCGCCCGGTCCTCACCGACCTGTTCGTGCGCGACGGCAGCGGAGCTTGGAACGACCATGTGCATCTAGCGCGTTGGGCCGATGTGATGCTGATAGTGCCAGCCACTGCAAACACCATTGGCAGGATGGCCAATGGGCTTTGCGACAATCTTCTTCTGGCGGTCTGGCTCAGCATGCCGAAGGAGACACCGGTATTTCTGGCACCGGCCATGGACCTTGAGATGTGGCGCGATGAAGCGGCGCAAGCGAACCTTCAAAAGCTTCGTGTAAACGGTGTGCGAACCATTGGACCGGAAAGCGGTGAATTAGCCAGCGGGCTCTAAGGTGAAGGGCGCATGAGCGAGCCTGAAGCCATCGCAGAAGCTTTGCACGCGGCATTGCTGGGAAACAGCACGTTGAACGGCAAGCAATTGCTGGTAACCGCAGGTGGCACGCAGGAGGCGCATCGACCCAGTGCGCTACATCGGCAACCGGAGCAGCGGCAAGATGGGCTTCGCGATAGCCGAGGAAGCCGCGATCCGTGGCGCTTCGGTTCATCTGGTTACGGGCCCGGTGCAGCTCCAAGAAGACAGACCCGGCATAGCCCGCACCGACGTGGTGAGCGCAGCCGAGATGGCAGCAGCCTGCAAAGCGCTATCGCCGAGATGCGAGGCTGTGATCATGAGCGCCGCGGTGGCCGATTACCGTCCCGAGAAGGCTGCATTGGGCAAGTTGAAGAAAAAGGATGCCGCCCTCGAGATCGCGCTGGAGCCGACAGAGGCCAGCCTAGCATGGATGGGTACGCACAAACCGAGCGGCCAGAAGCTTGTTGGCTTCGCTTTGGAAACGGATAACGAATTGGCGCACGCCTCCGATAAGCTCAAGCGCAAGAACCTGGACCTGCTCGTTCTGAACAGCCTGCGCGATGCAGGCGCCGGTTTCGGCACCGATACGAATAAGATCACACTGCTCGCGCCGGGCAAGGATCCGAGCGCGTTGCCGTTGATGAGCAAGCGCGAAGTGGCCCGCGCTATCTTGGACCGCCTTGAAGAATTGCTCTGAACCATGCGGAAGACTGCCTGCATCCTGCTCCTGCTCTTGCCTTTTGCCTCTATCTCTCAAGAGTTCAACTGCCAGGTGAGCGTTATCGCGCCGCAGGTAGCACAGGCGCAAACGGGCGTGTTCCGCAGCATGGAGACCGCCATCAAGGAGTTCTTCAATGTGCGGCGCTTCACCAATTACAACTACGCGCCCAATGAGCGCATCGACATCAACCTGTTGCTCACCATCAGCAACCAACCGGCCCCTGACCGTTTCGAGGGCACCTTGCAGGTGATCTATGCCCGTCCGGTTTTCGGCACTGATTACAACAGTCCGATCCTTGACCTGGTGGATGATCAGGTGCAGTTCAACTTCCTCGAGAACACCCAAATCGAATTCACCCCCGACCGATTCATTAACAACTTGAGCGCGCTGCTCGGATTCTACGCCTATTTCATTCTCGGCCTCGATGGCGACAGCTATGCGCCATTGGGAGGAGCGGAGTTCTACAATCAGGCGCAGCAAGTGGTGAACAATGCCCAGAGCGCCGGTGAATCAGGTTGGAAGGCATTCGAGGGTCAACGCAACCGCTATTGGCTGCTCGATAACCAGCTGCAGGCCGTGTTCCGCCCGCTGCGCGAATTGCTCTACGATTACCACCGCCAAGGCCTGGACACCATGACCGAGGACGCAGCCGCTTCACGCCGGAAGATCGCAGCGAGCATCGAGAAGCTCAAGACCGTGCATCAGGCCAAGCCCGCCAGCTACAACCTTCAAGTGGTCTTCAACGCGAAGTACAACGAGCTGGTGGAGATCTTCAAGCCCGCCGACCCAAGCGAAAAGACCAAGCTCTTCAACACGCTGCAGATCATCGACCCAGGGCATATCGGGCAGTATCAGGAGATGATGCGGGGGTAGGTCATGCGCTCATGTGGCCATGTGCCGATGTGCCCATGCGAGCATGAATTCATTCAGTGATTCATTCTGTAGGCAAGTCCTCCTTTCATCGTGGCTAGCCGGATGCATCAGTTGCAATGAGTCAAATGCCTTACTTGCCTCACCATCACCTGAACCATGGCGAAGACTGCGGAAGCGAAGAAGAAGGGCGGCGTCCTTGACCTGATCGAACGCGTGGGCAATGCGCTGCCGGACCCGGCGGTGCTCTTCCTGTCGCTCATGCTCCTGATCTGGGTGCTCTCGGCGCTCTTCGCTGGGGTTTCATTCACGGAGATCGATCCGCGCACCGGAGCGCCCATCATGGTGAAGAACCTGCTCACCGGTCCCGCGCTGGCCGATTTCCTCAGCAACATAGTGAAGACCTTCACGGGATTCGCGCCGCTGGGCATCGTGCTGGCGGCCATGCTGGGCGTGGGTGTGGCGGAGCATTCGGGTTACATCAATGCAGGGCTCAAGAGCATGCTGAAGGTGACGCCGCGCATGCTACTCACGCCGATGCTGATCCTGGTGGCCATCGTGAGCCACACCGCAACCGATGCGGGCTACGTGCTCGTGATCCCCTTGGGCGGGGTCATCTTTCACGCGGCGGGCAGGCATCCGCTGGCGGGCATCGCTGCGGCATTCGCGGGAGTGAGCGGCGGTTTCAGCGCCAACTTCGTTCCCAGTGGCATCGATCCGCTCTTGCAAGGCTTCACGCAGGAAGCCGCGCGCATCATCCATCCGGGCATCGAATTGAACCCGCTTAACAACTGGTTCTTCACCAGTGCCAGCAGCTTGCTCATCATCGGCCTCGGCTGGTGGCTCACCGATCGTGTTGTTGAGCCTCGCCTGCGTCGCGTGGCCGTCGATGGCGACGAGAGTGCCGTGGCCATGGATGAGCTGAAACCGAAAGAGCGCACCGCCTTCGGTGTAGCCACGCTCACCATGCTACTGCTGCTCCTGGGGCTCTTCGCTTGGGCATGGCCCGAAGACAGCTCACTGCGCGCCGATGGCAAGCTCGCCAGTTTCTCTGCGCCGCTCATGCGCAGCATCGTGCCCATCATCCTCATCGTGTTCCTCATTCCCGGCATCGTTTACGGCTTCCTGGCAGGCACCTACCGCGCCACCAAGGATGTGGTGGGCCACATGAGCAAGAGCATGAGCGGCATGAGCTATTACATCGTGATGGCCTTTTTCTGCGCGCTCTTCATCGACGCCTTCTCGCAGAGCCAACTGGGCGCGCTGCTGGCACTGAAAGGCGCAGCCGGGTTGAAGGCGATGCAATTGCCCGCGGCCGTCACCATCGTCGGCATCATCCTGCTAACGGCCTTCGTCAACCTGTTCATCGGCTCGGCCAGCGCCAAATGGGCTTTGATCGCGCCCATCTTCGTTCCCATGCTCATGCAACTGGGCATCTCGCCCGACCTCACCCAAGCGGGCTATCGCGTGGGCGATTCGGTCAGCAACATCGTTACGCCGCTGATGCCCTACTTCCCGCTGGTGGTGGTGTATTGCCAGCGCTACGCGAAAGGCACGGGCATCGGCACGCTCACGAGCATGATGCTGCCGTACTCGATCACCTTCCTGGTGCTGTGGACGATCTTCCTGCTCGCGTACTGGGGGCTGGGACTGCCGCTCGGCTTGCAGTCCACCTATGAGTACTTGCCGCAGTAAGCCGCTCTTCCGGGATACAAGCACGGATACACACCGATTGCCACGGATGGTTTCCCTGCCAACTGTTCGTTGGGCATTCATGGATGCAGGTGAAGTCCACGGCATTCATCCGTGTTCATCCGTGTGAATCCGTGGTTCATTCAAGTCGCTCCTCTTCAAGGCTGCATAAGTTTCCGTGAGATTCCACCGCGGCTCCTAGCCCGCGCGCGGCGATATTCGCAGCGGTTTACCCTCCATGCTCACCCGCATCGCCATCTCTAATTACCTGCTGATCGAATCGCTCGAGCTCGACTGGCACCAAGGACTTACGACCATCACCGGCGAGACCGGCAGTGGCAAGAGCGTACTCATCGGCGCCTTGGAGCTGGCCTTGGGCGCGCGCGCCGATGCCGGTTTGCTCCGCGACCCGAAGAAACGTTGCGCGATCGAACTGGAGTTGGATCTCGATGGCCTCGGCCTCGAAGCGTGGTTCGCTTCCAACGAATTGCCCTTCGAGGAGCACGCGTTGTTGCGCCGCCAACTCGATCCGGGTGGTCGGTCGCGGGCCTTCGTGAATGACACGCCGGTGCGACTTGAGCAACTACGCGAATTGGGCGAGCGCCTCATCCACATCCACAGCCAGCACCACACCTTGCTGCTGAACGATGCACGCTTCCAGCTGGGCTTGGTGGATCAACTGGCCGGCCATACCGAGGCGGTGAAGAAGCTCGGTAGCCTCTATGCCGAATGGCGCACGGCGCAGAAGGAACTGCAAGACGCGCGTGATCAGCAGCAGCGCGCGTTGGCCGAGTCGGACTTCGTGCGCTTCCAACTGGAAGAGTTGGAGCAAGCCGCGATCACCGAGGGCGAGCAAGCACGCATCGAAGAGGACTTGCGCTTGGCAGAGCACGCGAGCGAGCGCGCCGAGGCGTACCGTGCCATTGAAGAAGGCGCTGCGGGAGACCAAGGCGCGGCCATGCTGCTGCAACGCTTGCGTGCTTTGGTGGCAAAGGCGGCTCGAATCGATCCACAATTGGCGGCATTGCTCACGCGCGTCGAGAGCGCCACCATCGAGTTGAAGGACATCGGCGATGAGGCTGCGCAATTGGCATCATCGGTGGAGGTGGACCCTGCGCGCGCCGATCGATTGCGCGAGCGTGTGGACCTGCTCATCCGCCTGCAGCAGAAGCACCGGGCGAAGGACGAAGCGGAACTGCTCGCCATCCTTGCAGATATACGCCAACGCGCTGCTTCCGTAGAGGATCTGAGCGAGCGCTGCGCGACATTGGAGAAAGAGGCGCAGCGCCTTTCCGATGCGTACACCAAGGAAGCCAAGGTGATCTCACTCGCGCGCACCAAGGCCATCAAGCCGCTATCGAACAAGGTGGAAGCGCTGCTCCATCAACTGGGCATGCCGCACGGCATCTTCCAATTCGACCAGCGTCAAGGCGAGGCCGGGCCATTGGGCACCGATCAAGTACGCGCGCTCTTCACCGCCAACAAGGACCGCGCGCCAGCACCGCTCGACAAAGTCGCCAGCGGCGGCGAGTTGAGCCGCGTGATGCTCGCGCTGATCTCTCTCGCCGCAGGATCACGAGATCTGCCCGTGGTGGTCTTCGACGAGATCGATACCGGCGTGAGCGGCGAAGTAGCCGACCGCGTGGGTGAGTTGCTCGCCGCCATGGGCCGCGACCGTCAAGTGATCGCCATCACGCACCTGCCGCAGATTGCCAGTAAGGCATCGCATCACTTGCAGGTGAGCAAGAGCGCCGAGGGCGAGCGTGTGCGCACGGCGATTGATGCCCTCGCTCACGAACAGCGCGTGGAGGCCATCGCGCGTATGCTGAGCGGCCGCACGGTGACGGCGCAAGCTGTGGAGAATGCGCGGGCGCTGCTCGGAAAGAGTTAGGGCAATTGCTGCATGCGCACGTTGGTAGGCACGCTCCCGCCGATATTCACCAGGATGGGGTCGCGGTCGTTCGGGTCGCCCGTATAGCGCACAGACCCGTTCATGTCCACGTCCTCGACGAAATAGCCGTTGACCGTGTTCGTAGGGACGCTTCCTCCGATGCGACTGAGGATGGGATCGCGGTCGTTGGGATCGCCCACGTAGGCAATGCGATTATTGAAATCGACGTTGCCTGCCTACATCAGCTGCGTGCCGCTGACATCCTTGCGTGCAGCTGTGCCGAAAGTGGCGGTACCCGCAAGCGTGAAGTTGATGCTGAGCGGTGTTCCAGAGAGCGCTTGCGCTGTGGCCGTCATGATGCCAAGGTGGTTGCGATGCCGAATTGCCACGTAGTAGTTGCCGGGAGGCGCGTTCATGACAACCGTGCTTGCGCCATCCGTGCCAACAATGTCACCATCACGCTGCAACAAAGCCGCGCGACTGGTAACGATGGTTGAGGGCGTTGATGCGTTGCGAAGTTCCAGGATCACCCAATCGACGATCGCGTTGCTGCCGGTAACCGCCAGCGCGCCTGCGGTCGTGGTCTCGCTTCCGCCGCCATTCACGAATGAATAGCCCAATGCCGTGTAAGGCTGGGCTAACGGAATCAGTCCGCCGGAACGCAGACCATCGTTCATGAGGCCTGCACCGGCATAAGGTCCTTCGAGCAGCACCCGCGGCGATATGCTCACGTTCTGCGGCGTGAAGGAGAACTGGAACAGGCGCGTGCTCCACGACGTGCTCGTGTTGAATTTGGCCGTTCCACAGAAGCTCTGATTCGCGGGGTCAACATCGAGGGAATTATAATCGCCATAGCGATTGCTGGCATTGCGGCTTGTGCCCGCTACTATGCTCGTCTCGGCTATGGTCATCTGGCCTAATGGATCGCTGGCATAGCGGCCCGTGTAGCGGATGCTCGGGAAAACCGATGAGCTTTGAGACATTGTAGGATAGCGCGATATCGCCATTCGCGTTGATGGCGATGCTCGACATCCATCGGTGGGCCGCATCCGGTGAATACGTGCCTTGCTGATGAATGCTCCACGGATTGGAAAGAGCGGCACGGCGCAGTTCGTACCACCGCACACCAGCCCTGTCCATGGTGTTGACATCGGTGACATGGCTGCACACGATCGCCTCGTGCGTTCCGAAGTTGCGGTAAATCGCACGGTTCATGATGACCTCCCGAAGCGGATCCAGTGTGGTGGTGGTTCCCGGCTGCGGGATGCAGGCGAAGGCCTGATATCCGCATAATTCCGTTTCGAAAGACTCCGTCGCCAGCAGTACAGGACCCGAGAGGACCGAATTGGCAGGGGTGGTGAAATTCACCGTGAGCGTCCAAAGCTCCAGCCGATCATTGGGAATGGAGGCGCCCCAGCCATCATCGGCCATCCGCATGAACATTCCAGGTGCGCCGACAGGTGGGGCAGCGCCTCCATCATGCGTGATGGGCGTTGTGGCTTGAAAACCGATGGTGGGAACGCTTGGCACAGTGAATCGCTGCGCGGTGGCGCTCAGGCCCTGCAGCATGCGGGTACGGTCCAATGCATAGGTGGCCGGCGAGTTCTCATTGGTGGTCACCATGTACATGTTGCTCCAGACCGCGTACTTCGGGTAGTCGGGGAAATTGGTGGCCGTGAAACTGTAGGCGTACCAGGTTCCGGTGGGGTCGGCGGTTGTGCTGATGGCTACGATCATGCGGTTTCCGCTCGCACTGAACTCGCTCATGAGCCAGCGGTCGGCAATGGCATCATAAAGCACGATGGGGTCGCCAGCACCGCTGTATGCGGTAATGCCGCCTATCGCGTTCACGAAATTGTCCAGGTAGGTCTGCGCGCCTAGTGCGTTACCGTTCTTGTCGAAGATGCGGAAGTAGGCGCCGGAGACGCCGTTGATCATCTGGATCACGTGGTTCGGCCCTACGTCGAGGCACGGATCAGCCGGGTTCACGCTCGAGAAGCCTTGCCCATTGATCGATAGGTCGAGCGCTCGACCTTGGGTCAATTCGCCGTTGAGCGATTGCCATGCGGGGTCATCGCCGATGGGCAGCGCATTGGGATTCACTTTCTGGTGAAGCCGCGAGGCCTTATAGCCGGGTGGTCGGCCCTTGCTGATCAGCAAGCCATTCTCGCCGCGCACGCGCTCATCGGGGAATACTTGGGCGCTATCCCACTCGGCATAGGCGCTGGTTTCACCCAGGAACACCATCTGCTGAACCTCAGCATTGCGCAGTTCGACATATTCCTGAGCGCGCGAAATCGAGACTGCCCAGAAGAGCGTGAGGACCAACAGGAGGCTATTCTTCATGATATGAGCTTGTTGCGCCGCGAAAATCGGGATATCCCACTAGTGATAAAGCCATCGCATGCGGGATTCGACCAATGCTGGTATTGGCAACCCATGCATGCAAAGGGCAGCGACGTGCGTGTCCGAAAAGAGGCAATGACTACGGCAGCTGCTCCAGCCTGATGTTCGTGGGGATGGCCCCTCCGATATTCACAAGGATGGGGTCCCGATCGTTACCGGAGCCGGTGTAGCGCACGATGCCGCTAAGATCGGTATCCTCCAGGTAGTAGCCGGTTACCGTGGCCGTAGGAATTGAGCCGCCGACCACTTGCAGGATAGGATCGCGGTCATTGCCATCGCCTACGTACTGCAGCTTGTGATCGCGCCAAGCATTTCCTGCCCAGAGCTTCATCACGCCATCTTCAGCCTTGCGCCCTTCGGTGCCCCAAGTGGCGGTGGCAGCCGTCTGGAAATCAACAGTTGCAGCCACGTCGCTCAGTGCAACAGCATTCGCGGTCATTGCGCCTAAGTGGTTCCGGTGGCGGATGGCCACCCGATAATTGCCAGGAGCCACATTCAGCAGCACGGGGCCCGTTCCATCCATCGCCACAACGTCCCCATCGCGCTGCAGCAGCGCGGTGCGGGTGGCCAGCACGGTGGCCGGGGTTGCATTGCTGCGCGCCTCCACAACCACGTAATCGACGATGGCATTGGCACCGGTCACGGCGAGCACGCCGGGCAGGATCTGCTCGCCACCACCATTCACGTGGGTGTAACCCAAGCCGGTATAGGGTTCTGTTGGCGGTAGCAGGTTGTTCGCACGCAGGTTGTCGCGCATGAGCATCGGCGGACCCGCTTGCCAAGCGCCTTCGAGCCACACCTTTGGTCGAACGGCTACCACGTTCGGCACGCTCAGGCAACCGCCCACCACCGCGGTTAGGGTGTTGTTCGCATCCTTGTTCACGATGTCGTCGATGCTGCTGATGCAGATCTGCCCACCCGTGAGGTTGAGGTAGTTGATCCGGAGCAGCGGGGTGAAAGTGCTGTTCTTCACCAGGCTGGTGTCGAGGTAGGATATGCCGATTACTTTGGTGCCGCCGAGCGTGGTGCTGATGGCGATATCGCCCATCAGATTCGGAGCGAGGTTCACCGCGCTCTGGAGCGTGATCCCGCTCACGTTGAATTCGTAGGCCATCACGCGGCAGCTCGGATTGCGGATCAGCACATCAACCGTCTTGGCCACGGGATCGAGATTCGCAAGGCTGAGCTCTACCAGGTCGTCGGTGCTCAACCAGCCGCGCGGGAAATCGAACCAAGGGTGATAATGCAGCACGTGGTTCCCACCATCGTGGATGATCTGCTGGGTGTATCCGTTGACCATGAGCGCCGCATCGGTCACTGTGATGCGGTTATCGGCATTCAGATCATTGCAATTGGCGGGGCTGATGTCGTTGCCTTGTATCCGTTGGATGTACTCCATGGCATCAGCTTGATTCTGCTGGCCTTCGCCTGTTAAATCGCCCCGTTTGGTGGGGCCATTGCAAACGCCATTGCAATCGATGCGCGCATCGCCATAAGCTTGGCCGAGGCAATCGGTCCATGTCGGGCAATCGGTCACCTGCGTGAAGCTGGGCACATTCAACCCGTTCCGGGTGATGATGATGCACGCCTGCGCGTAGTTATTGGCGATGCTCAATTCGTAACGGCCAAGTGCATCAGGCGCGTTCTGCCAATTCGTGCGCAGCACCAGCGTGTATGTGCCATTGGGCACATCGGTGATGTCGATCCAATTGCAGGTGGTGCCAGTGCCGTATTCATCATAGCACTGCTTGCTGATGCCCATGTTGCTGCAGCCGTACTGCCCAGTGCCGCCGAAGCAGCCCACATCAATCACGCAGAAGCCGTTCTTGAATCCGACCGGAATCGAATTGCCGCTCTGATCGAACAGGATGTAATCGGCGTAGCCCTGATAGTGGTTATGTCCATGGCAATTGTTGTTGCTGAACATCTGCGGCTGCGTGCTCGGGCTGCCGATGTAGTAATCCGTGGATCCAATGTTGTCGATGCGCGTGGCGAATCGGATCACATAGCGCTGGCCGAGCGCGCGCACGCAGCCTTCCACAGGGGCACAGGCGTCGGTGATGTTCACGGTGCTCATGGTGAGCGTACTGCGCAAGCGGGCCTGATTCATCACCAGGTCCGGGCCTGTCGGGCAGTTCGGGTTTCCAAAGGGGATGCAGCAATCGGCGCAAGGAACCGTGGCCAGGGGGTTGTAGTTGCAGAACCCAACGTTCATGCAGCCAGTGACTGGGCCCATGTACACGATGCTGAAGGTGACCGCAGTGCCGCAGCTTCCACTGGTGGCATTGTGGCCCACGCGAAGGCGGTGCAAGGTTCCGCCAGGCATATTGGCATTGATCACGGCTTGCATCCCACAGCCACCTTCGTTGTCATCAGCGAAGGTGGCCCCCTCCACGCCATCACTGAGCACGATGCTGCTGCACGCCATGTCGTAGATCCAAAGACGGGTGTCGCACGTATTGCTGCCGCAGGTGGTTACCCGGTACTGACCGCTTTGGGGAGGCGTGAATGAAAACCACTTCTCCAGGAAGTCGGTTGTCACGGTGGCCAATGTTTGCGGATAGCTTCCGGTCAGGGTGGCAAGCGTGATTGGCACAGCGGTGCTGCATGCGAAGCCTGCCGGACAATTGAAAGTGGTTTCCTCGAAGCTGCCGAACTGGCCACCTTGCTTGATCAATGCGCCATCGAACCAAACGAAGTACTGTCCATATCCATAAGTGTTGTGCCAGATGCCATCGTTGGCCGTATCGTTGATCCGGAAAACCAAGCAGGTATTCTGCGGCACGCATACGCTGCTGCTCGTGGTGCCGCTTGCCAGCGTAGCACCGGTGCTGGCATTCTTCAAGGTCCAGCTCGTCTCACCGGGGTAGCTATCGTGGAAGATATCGATCCGCACGCGCTTCAGGCCAGCAGAACAGCTGTAATTGCATGTGCCGTTGTTCACGTTCACGCTCGCGCTGTAGTTCGAGGCGGTGGTTTCGTTGCAACCGAATACAGGTGTGAGATTGCCGACGAAGACATCATCTATCGCGATGTCGCTCAGCTCACCGCTTCCCGTGGTAGCGCGGAAGCGGATGCGCAGGTTCACCTGACCAGCCCATGGCGCCAGGCTTAACCAGCCCTGTTTCCAATACAGACCCTGATCACCGCTCGCGGTCCAATGGTTCGTTGTGGTTGTGCCATTGCTATTGACATCGATCGCCAAGCTGCCCATCTGGCTGCCTCTCATATGGTACCAGAAGGTCAGGTATGGAGTGCCAAGCGCGCTGATATTGAAGCACGGCGATTCGAGGACCGCGACCTTGCTGGGCGTGTTGCCCGCACCAGCACTCTCCACATACATGAACCTGCCATTGGACGTGGTGTTATTCACCGTGCGGTCAGCATAAGGACCGGTCTGCAGGTTAGCGCCGCCATTGGTGCCGTTGCTGCCGACGTTCCAGTCAATATTGTCGCTGGTGAGATTCGCCCAATTCGTGGGCAAGGTGCCCGGCGTGCCAACTGTACCGCTCGTGAAAGGCTGATTGTGCGGATAGGTCGTGATGCACTGTGCTATGGCCGCTATCGGCGCAAGCACTACGGCGATACCGAGGGTGAGCTTCCTGATCATGCTGGTTGGTTCTGGGGGCAGCAAAGTATCGAGATGACCGGTTCACCCCGCGTAATACTTGGCCCGAAGACAGGAAAGCCTCCGGCTATATTCGCCGCCACACACGTTCTACCATGGCCAACGGAATCCTGAAGGGCAAACGCGGCATCATCACCGGCGCGCTGAATGACATGAGCATCGCATGGAAAGTGGCCGAATTGGCGCATGCCGAAGGCGCGTCTTTCGTGCTCACGAATGCGCCTGTCGCCATGCGCATGGGCGAGATCAACAAACTGGCCGAATCGACAGGAAGCGCTGTGATCCCCGCCGATGCCACTAACGATGCCGACCTGGAGAAGCTTTTCGCCGAAGCCACTGCCAAGCTCGGCGGCCCGATCGATTTCCTGTTGCACAGCATCGGCATGAGCCCCAATGTGCGCAAAGGCCGCAAGTACGACGACCTCAACTACGAGTGGTACAAGCAGACCCTCGACGTGAGCGCCATGAGCTTCCACCGCATGCTGCAGGCCGCGAACAAGGCCGACGCCATTGCGCCCGGCGGATCAGTGGTGGCCCTTAGCTATATCGCCGCGCAACGCGTGTTTCCCGACTACGGCGATATGGCCGATGCCAAGGCGCTTTTGGAGAGCATCGGTCGGGGCTGGGGCTATCGCTTGGGCAAGTCCAAGGGCATCCGCGTGAATACAGTGAGCCAGAGCCCTACCCTGACCACGGCTGGCAGCGGCATCAAGGGCTTCGACGGCTTCTTCGGCTTCGCGCAGGAGATGAGTCCGCTGGGCAATGCCCCCGCCGAGGATTGCGCACGCTTCTGCCTCGCGCTCTTCAGCGATTACACCCGCTACATCACCATGCAGAACCTCTTCCACGACGGCGGCTTCAGCAGCACTGGGGTCACGCCCGATGTGATGAGCAAGTTCGTGAAGGAAGGGTAGTAGATCAGCGAGCGGTTACCACTGGCTCGTTGCGCACCGGGAAGTTCACCGAGTTCGCGATGAAGCAGTATTTGTGTGCAGCGGTGTGCAAGTAGTGGGCCTTCTCAATCATGCCCTCGGGCTCCACCACCACCTGCGGACGAAGGATCACTTCGGTGAAATGCCCGCCGCCGTCTTTGGTGAGTTGGAGTGTGCCCTCTGCTTGATCGCGGTAGCTGAGCACGTTGATGCGGGCACGTGCGCAAAGGGCAAGGTAGGTGAGGAGGTGGCACCCACTGAGTGCAGCGAGCAGCAGGTCTTCTGGATTGTGCAAGGCGCCATCACCACGGAACATCGGGTCGGCGGTGGCGCGCAGCTCGCTCTTGCCCTGGATGGTGATGAGATGCTCACGCGTGTAGCTCTCGTAGGTGCGCGTGTGGTCGCCGCGCCAGAGCAGGTCGAGGGTGTAGAGATGCGAATCGGCCATGGGGTGAAAGTAAACGCCCGGACCAAGGCTGGACCGGGCGTTAGATGAGGTTCGTTGCGACTAGTGCCTCCCTTCCCCAGCGAAGGTGGGCGTGAAGCCAACGCTCTTGAAGAAGAAGGCCCACTTATCCGCCTGCTCCTCGATGATCTTGCTGGTGGGCTTGCCAGCGCCATGGCCCGCTTGCGTCTCCACGCGGATCAGCACGGGGGCATCGCCTTGTTGCGCAGGTTGCAGCGCGCTGATGAACTTGAAGCTGTGCGCGGGCACCACGCGGTCGTCGTGATCCGCCGTCATCACCATGGTGGCGGGGTACTTGGCGGGCTTGCAGTTGTGCAGCGGCGAGTACTTGATCAGGTAGTCGAACTCCTCCTTGCTGTTCTCGGCGTTGCCGTATTCGGGCACCCAGCCGAAGCCGGCGGTGAATTTCTGGTAGCGCAGCATATCGAGCACGCCCACTTCAGGGAAGCACACGCCGAAGAGGTCGGGGCGTTGGGTCATCACCGCGCCAACGAGCAAGCCGCCGTTGCTGCCACCATTGATGCCGAGCTGCGCGCTGCTGGTCCACTTCTCCTTGATGAGGTACTCAGCCGCCGCGATGAAGTCGTCGAACACGTTCTGCTTCTTCTCCTTCATGCCGGCCTTGTGCCAGTCCTCGCCGTATTCGCCGCCGCCGCGCAGGTTTGCCAGCGCGAACACGCCGCCTTGCTCCAGGAGCAGCATGCGGCTGGTGCTGAAGCTCGGCGAGAGGCTGATGTTGAATCCGCCGTAGGCATAGAGCAGAGTGGGGTTCTTGCCATCGCGCTTCACGCCCTTCTTGCTCACGATGAACATCGGGACCTTCGTGCCATCCTTGCTGGGATAGAATACCTGTTCCGTGACGAACTGCGCGGGATCGAACTTCAATTCGGGGCGGAACCACACCTCGCTCTGGCCGGTGGCGTAGTCGTACTTGTAGATGCTGCCGGGATCGGTGAAGCTGGTGAAGCTGTAGAAGCTGAAGGTGTCGTTACGCTTGCCGCCGAAACCGCCCGCGCTGCCGATATCGGGCAAGGCGATCTCCTGCTTGCCGCTGCCATCGAGCTTCATGCGGTAGAAGCGGCTGGTGGCATCCTTCAGGTATTCGGCGAAGAGGTTGCCGCCGCCGGTGCTCACGCCCTGAAGCAGTTCCTTCGCTTCGGGGATGATGTCCTTCCAGTTGGCTTGCGCAGGATTCGCGGGATCCACTTCCACCAGGCGATAGTTGGGTGCATCCACTTCGGTCATCACGAGGAATTTGCCCGTGGCCGGAACGAAGTCAACGATGCTGGTCTTGTGGTCGAAGCCGGTCTGCAATGCTGCCCATTGTGTTGATGGGGTAGGAAGGCCGCCCTTCCGCAAATCGTGGAAGTGCGTCTCGTAGCCGTTGGTTCCGGTGCTGATGTACAGCGTGGCGAACTCTTCTTCCTCCGTAACGCCTACGCCAACGTAGAGGTCGCCGTTCACTTTGTTCTCCCACACGAGCACATCCTTCTCTTGCGGTTCGCCCAGCTTGTGATAGTACACCTTCTGGAATTTGCTGGCGGCGCTGAGCTCCGTGCCCTTGGCGGGAGTGGGGTAGCAGCTGTAGAAGAAACCGTCCTTATAGAATGATGCGCCGCTGAACTTGCTCCACTTGATCAGGTCGGGCGTAGGCTGGAGAGTGGTGAGGTCGTATACCATGATCTCCTGCCAATCGCTGCCGGCCTTCTGCACGCTCACTGCCATGTAGCGGTCGTCCTTGCTGGTGCCGATGGGATTGTAGGTGGTGGTGCCCGCTGGATCCAATTGGTTCGGGTCGATGAAGACCTTGTCCTCGCCATCGAGCCCTTCGCGCACATGGATCACGGCCTGGTTCTGCAAGCCGCTGTTCTTCCAAACGAAGTAGAGGTTGCCCACGCGCATAGGACCATACACCTTCGGGAAGTTATAGAGTTCCTCGTAACGCTTGGCCAATGCACTGCGGAAGGGGATATTCTCCAAGTAAGCGTTGGTGACGGCGTTCTGCGCTTTCACCCAATCGGCTGTCTCGGCGCTGGTGTCGTTCTCGAGCCAGCGGTAGGGGTCGGCTACCCAAGTGCCGTGCAGATCATCGCCTGCAGTTGAGTCTTTGCGGGTTTCCGGATAGGTGATTCGCTCCACGGGCTGCTCGGTTGTGCCGCAGGCGCAGAGAATTGCCAGGGGCAGGGCAAGGATAAGAGGCTTGTGCATGTTGCTTCGCGTTGAGGGGTCGGCGAAGCTACCCGCAGAAAGGAATGCGCGAAGAAGGGCGTGCGTGACGAGCGGTTGGCTCAGGCCACTTTGCGGCGTGCCAGCTTCTGGCTCACCAACTCGAACTGCGTGCCCGGCCCGTCGAGCAGGTGGATGTCGCAATCGAGTTGGCCGGCGAGGGTGTGGATCAGATCCATGCCCAAGCTATTGGGGCGGTGGAAACCATCACGGCTCTTGAGGCCCACGCCATCGTCGCCCACGCGCATGCGCAGACCCTCAGCCTCGCTGCCGTGCAAGTGGAAGATGATGGTGCCGCTGCTCCGCTCGGGGAATGCGTACTTGAAGCTGTTGCTGATCACTTCATTTACCAGCAGGCCGAGCGGAACCAGCGTGTCCACGGTCAAGGTCTTCACGCTGATGTCGATGTCCATGTTCAGCTTGATGTTCACCGAATAGGCATACACGAGGTCGCGCACCAGGCTGTTCAGATAGCCGTCGACGGGGATGTTCGCGAGGTCTTTGGTGAGGTAGGTCTGCTCATGCACCAAAGCCATGGCGCTCACGCGGTTCACGCATTCGTTGAAGAGCTCGGTGGTGCGCGCATCCTGAACCTGATCCATCTGGAAGCGGATCAGGCTCTTCACGATCTGCAGGTTGTTCTTCACACGATGGTGGATCTCCTTGATCATCACCACCTTCTCCTCTTTGCTGAGCATGGTCTCGCGCAGGTCGCGATTCGCGCGCTCAAGATCCGCATGGGCTTCATTCAGCTGCTCGTTGCGCAGTCGGCTCTCGGCAAGCAGGCGGTCACGGGCGCCAACAAGACGGGCCATGGCTACAGCCAGCACACAGGCCACGGATCAGAAGTGCTTGCGCCTCCCTCCAGCGCTCACTCAAGGTTGCGGTATGCGCGCCAAGGCCTCGCTCGTGCACATCGCGCGCGGCACGATCAACGAGTTGCTGTGCCCGGGATATCATGATCTGGAAAACGGCCTCGAGCAATCGTGGATCTCCACCGATGGCGAGGCTTAACCTCGACTGGGCGTGCAGGCTATCCGCCTGATGAAGGACAGGCGCCACGCCGGTCGCAAGGGCTGCCATGGCCGGCGAATCGCTGTAGCGCGCGCTGGCGGCATCGATCCTGGACCGTACGCTCTCGATTTGCGCAGGCCATTGATAGCGCGCTGCATTCCTGTCCACCCGGTGCGTGAGAGCGAGCTGATGCAGATCGTCGTTGATATGGCTGAGCTCGTCCAGGAGGCGCACGTCGTGCTCGATCCGCGATTGCAACGAACGCGAGCGCGAGACCAGACTAATGCCGTATGCGATGAAAGCTATCGCGAGCAGTGTAGCGGCGACCGAAAGCCTGATTCGACCAACAAGACTAGGGAGGCGCATGGGAGCATGCCCGGGCTGAATGGGCGGCACCTTTCAACGAGAGGCTCGCCGCGAGGTTGCGGCCTCAAGGCTCGGCTTGAGCGCGCAATCGCGCTTCGAAGGCCTGGAGCAAGGCCATAATGCGCGTATCAGCAACAGCCTTCACTTCGGCATGTATCCGTTTGGCATTGCCGGTTCCAACTCCGGTAGGGCGCTTAGCAGGTGCCTCGCCTCTCATCAGGACACCTATATGAACGCCACCCCTCGGGGTGGATCTGTTACCGGTGTGCGTAAGGTCCGTGACTTGGATCCTGCATTCGCCAGGTCTGGTGAATACGACAACACGATACTGGACCGATCCCATGGTCTCTTCACGGAGTGCCAGCTGGGCCGAGCGGAAATTGACCCGGGCCGTGCCCTCGAATTGCCTAGTCGCTCGTTCCGCAGAAACGATGCGCGCACCCGGTTCGCGACCGAAGGTCCAGTTCCAAGCTTCAACTGCCTTGTCGTGCAGCAGCAAGGCATTCAGCGGTGCATTCACCGAGCGCGCGTAGCTCACCGCGCCGCCCGGCTGTTCCTGCCCGAACACAGGAACGCCAAGCATGAGGCCGGCACAGAGCATTGCCATCAGGCGCATGGCCGCAAGTTAGGCCGGGCAATGAACAGCGTGCGGCTACTTTTGCCATCCCCAGTAACACACACATCCATCATGTCCAATTCATCAACAGGGAGCAAAGCGCTCAAAGTCGGCGTATTCTACGACGGCAGCTACTTCAATCATGTGAGCAACTATTACAATTATGTGCACCCTCATCATCGACGGGTGCACATTGGTGGGCTCCACGAGTTCATCAAGCACATGGTGGCAGAACGCGAGGATACCCGTCCGAGCCTTTGCCACATCATCGATGCGCATTTCTTCCGCGGCCGTTTCAGCGCGCGCGATGCCATGGAGAAGAACAATCAGCTCTATTACGACCGTGTGTTCGATGATGTGCTCATGTACAACGGTGTTCAATCACACTATCTCCCCGTAAAGGATCTCATGGGCCGCAAGCGCGAGAAGGGCATCGATGTGCTGATGGCGCTTGAGACCTACGAATTGTGCATGCTGAAGCGATTCGACGTGGTCGCGCTGATCGCCAGCGATGGCGACCATGTCCCGCTGGTCCGCAAGCTGCACGCCTTGGGCTGCAAGACCATGCTGCTTGGCTGGGACTTCGAGTTCACCGAGCAGGAGACCGGCGAATTGCAGACCACGAAGACCAGCACCGACCTGTGGAACGAAGTGAGCTATCCGCTTCCCATGCACGACCTGATCGAGGAGGGCCTGAAGGACGATGACGAAGTGGTGCGCGACCTTTTCGTTAGCCGTGATTCACGCGATCTGGAGCCCGAAGGAGACCGTCCGGCACCGCAACTGATCGATGAGACCCGGCACCGAAGCGCGGTCATGAGCCTGATGAACGGCTACGGCTTCATCCGCTTCCCGGACAACAACGTGTTCTTCCGCCACGAGGACCTCGACGGCCTCACCTTCGAAGAGCTCACTATCGGCAGCGAGCTGGAATTCCAGGTGGCCATCAACCATCGGGGCCAACGGCAGGCGAAGAACATCACATGGCCGAAGGAAGAGACCGTTTGATCAGGCCAAGGGCAAGCGAAGGCTGAATGCACAGCCCTCACCAGGCCCGTTGCTACTGACTTGCAGCGAACCATCGTGGGCTTCAGCCCATTTCTTGGCACGTGCCAAGGTTGAGCGGCCTTGAGCCTCGCCCGAGGTGGTTCGGCTCGCGAGCATCGCATAACGCACGAATACCTGTGCGAGATCCTCGGGGCCCATACCAACGCCCTTATCGATCACCTGCAGGCATGCACGCGTGCCGTCGCTGGATAACCGAACGCCGATAGGCTGTCCCAGCGCGCTGAACTTCGATGCATTCGAGAGCAAGGCCGCCACGAGCAGCTTGATCCAATACGGATCGGCGTTGATAACGATGGGACCAACCAGCTGTGCATCGATGATCTGGCCCTTGCGTTGGAATCGGTGCTGGAGCTGATCGATCTCCTGAGCAACGAGTTCCTTCAGGTCGATGCGCTCGACCTTCGGTTGGATCATGTCGCGATCAATGCTCAGGTCGTCGAGCAGTTCCTCCGTGGCCCGCATGGCCTTGAAGAACTGCTGCTCTGAGAAAGTGAGCAGGTCCGAACGGTCTGCGGGGTCGGCATCGGCGATCTGCCCAGCGGCCTGCTGCATGGCGGCGAGCCGATTGCGCAGGTCGTGCGCGAAGCGGTGCAGGCGCTCAGCCTGCTCTTGCGATGCCTTCATGAACGACTCTATTCCCGAGCGAAGCGCTGGAGCATATCCTCCAAGCTGTCGGAGTTGATCGGCTTGGGCAGGTATTGGCAACCCTTGAGCGCGCGAATGGACTCCACGACTTCGGGCTTCGTGCTCGCGGTAAGGAACAGGATGGGGATGGGAACAGGATCGCTGGAATGCAATTCCTGCGCGAGTTCCAAACCGGTCTTGGGGCCTTTCAGATAAACGTCCATGATGATGAGGTCCGGTCGCTCATCGCGCATGATCTGCTCGGCCTCCTCAGCGCTCTTGGCAGTGCCGATGACCTCGAAGCCCATGCGCTCCATCTGGAGGCGGTAACTGAACGAGATGATGGCCTCGTCCTCAATGATCAGGATCTTCTTCATGGTTGGTCCGTGGGGGAGTTAACGGCTTCCAACTTCAGTTGCGCTTTGCACGCCGATCCGCCAATACGCGTTCGAAGCTATCCACCGAAAGAGCCTTTTCGACATAGCCCATGACGCTGCGGAAGGAAAGCGCGCGTTCGAGATCGCTGGGGCGGTTACTGCTGCTGAACATCACCACGCTGGTGAGCTCATTGGGCAATAGGCCCTCCGATTCGCAGGTGGCGAGGAACTCGAATCCGTTCACGGCAGGCATGTTGATATCAACGAAGAGCAGGTCGGGCAGATCATCGCCCTTGCGGAAATGCCCCAACGCTTCAACCGCGCTGGTATAGCAGGTCACGCGGCCTTCGTAGCCAGCTTTCTTCAGGATCAGCTTCGTAACGAAGTTGCAATCATCCTCATCATCCACCACGATGATATGGCGGACTTCCGTTCGCTGCAGGGTCGCTTGGGTCATGTATAGCTCCAGTTAAGGCGCCTCAAACGAGGCAACGGGGTTGAATGTTCCTATGCGCATTGAACCTGATGATGCAGTGCGGGTACAGCCACTCCGAAACGCACGATCATGCGCTCCATCATCACCTTTCTCCGCCGCGACGCGCGCCATTTCCAGATCTTCTTTCTCGCCGGTTTCCTCGCATACGGAATCGCTGTGCTGCAATGGGATGCCGAATGGCAGCGCTACCTGATCCTCTTCGGCACCTGCCTCGCGGTGCAGACCTTGTTCATTCGTTGGAAAAAGTTGCCTTGGCACTCCATCAAGAGCGCGATGGTGACCGGACTGGGCATGAGCCTGCTCCTGAAAGCAGGCGCCCCATGGGTGCTCGCGCTGGGCGCTGCCGTCGCTATCACCAGCAAGTTCCTCTTCCGCATCGATGGCAAGCATGTCTTCAATCCCGGCAACTTGGGCATTGCAGCGGCGATATTGCTCACTGGACAGGCATGGGTTAGCCCAGGGCAGTGGGGGAGCGGTGCCACGCTGGTGTTCCTGGTCGGCGCTGCCGGCTGCATGGTGGTGCTGCGGGTGGGGCGCATCGATACCAGCCTCGCCTTCCTCGGCGCTTTCGCTGCGCTCGATTTCGCGCGGCAGGTGATCTACTTGGGCTGGGAGCCTGAAGTGTGGCTGCACCGCATGACCAACGGCGCCCTGCTGCTCTTCACCTTCTTCATGATCACCGACCCCATGACCACGCCCAAAGCGCAAGGCGCACGCATCGGCTGGAGCATCGCCATCGCGGTGCTGGCATTCCTGCTCGGCTGGAAATACTGGGTGAACGCCACGCCGATCTGGGCGCTGCTCATCGTCAGCGCTATCACGCCCATGCTCGATCGCATCTGGAAGGGGGAGGCGTTCAGGTGGCTAAAGTCCTCCGATCAAGCACACCTCAGCGTAAAGTCCTCTCCGCAGGTGCCAAGCCCGCTTCGATAGCTCTCGCGATGACCGGTTTCACACACGAATCACAAGAACCAACCATGAAAACCACTCTGCTTCTCGCCCTCGCGCTCATGGCGCAACAGGCCTCCGCCTTCTGCGGCTTCTATATCGCCAAGGCCGATGCCACGCTCTTCAACGACCGCAGCGAGATCATCCTAGTGCGCGATGGCCAGCGCACCATCCTCACTATGAGCAACGACTTCAAGGGCGACGTGAAGGACTTCGCGCTGATTGTGCCCGTGCCCACCGTGCTGCAACGCGACGACATCAAGGTGGTGGAACGCCGGGTTTTTGATGCGCTCGATGCTTACAGCTCGCCGCGCTTGGTGGAGTACTACGATGAGAATCCCTGCCAGCGCTGGCTCTATGCCGAGGCCGCTGAAATGGACATGAGCGCAGCGCCGCGCACCACGTCTGCCATGCGGCGAGAGGAGAAAGCCGCGAAGGACAAAGGCGTCACCATCGAGGCTCGATACACAGTGGGGGAGTACGACATCTTAATCCTGAGCGCCAAGGAGAGCACGGGCCTGAAGGATTGGCTGATCGAGAACGGATATCGCATCCCTCAGACCGCGCATGAGGTGCTCGATCCCTACATCAAGAGCAACCTGAAGTTCTTCGTGGTGAAGGTGAACCTGCAGCAGTTGAGCGCATCGGGCTACAACACGCTGCGCCCCATTCAGATCCGTTTCGAGAGCCACAAGTTCATGCTGCCCATCCGGTTGGGAATGGCGAACAGCAACGGCTCGCAGGACATGATCGTGCATGCCTTCACCCGCACCGGCCGCGTGGAGTGCGTGAACTACCGCACCGTGAAAGTGCCCACTGATCGCAACATCCCGCTCTTCGTGAAGCAGCGCTTCGGGCCCTTCTACAAGGACCTCTTCGCACGCGCGCACCGCCGCGAGGGCAGGAACACGGTCTTCCTCGAGTACGCGTGGAACGTGACGCCCAGCTTCAACGGCATGAAGTGCGATCCATGCGTGGGGCCGCCACCCATGCCGATGGAGTTCGAACAGGCCGGCGCCGATTGGAGCCAGCAAGGCGCGCCCACTTTCTACACGCGGTTGCATGTGCGCTATGCACGGGATCAGTTTCCCCAAGACCTCGTTTTCCAGGTGACGCCGAACACCGAGCACTTCCAAGCACGCTATGTGCTCACGCATCCGGCAAAAGGCGAACTCACCTGCTCAGAAGGCCAGGATTACCTGGAGCAGCTCTACTACCGCAGGCACCGCGAACTGGAAGAGTTGAATGCGCTCACAGGTTGGAACGTGGAAAAGCACCGCGACTATGCCAATGAGGTGAAGGGACGAATGAGCCCAGGGCAGCTTCGGAAGATGGAAGCGCCGCTCGGATTCCCGCTCAAGCGACCCGGCGGACCCAGCGCCCCACTGATGATCGCGATTGTTGCAGGAATCGCGCTGGCCTTGTTGATGATCCGGGATCGAAGCCAACTAGGGGCCGCGTGATATGATCAGCGGAGCTCTTGATCCAGCCTCACAATCGCATCGGGGCTTCCCAGCAGATAAAGCAGGTCGTCGGTGATAATGCGCGTGCTGCCGCTCACATTGGTGATGTAACGCCCTTTTCTTCGGATAGCGAGAACGGTGATGCCATACTTCTCGCGGAGGGCGATCTCCGCAACAGAGCGGCCCACCACCTTGCCACGACCAAGGGTCACAGGTAATGTGGCGATCTCGACGCCCGGAATGGTGAGTGCTTCTGCCTTGGCTCTTTCTGGTGTGGTGCTCACACCGCGAAGCATGCCGTAGTGGTCGCCACGAATGCGCGCCACTAGATCCTGGATGCGTTGCTCGGGCACCAGGTACTTGCGCAGCACGCGGTAGAAGATCTCGATGCTGGTCTCGAATTCCTCGGGGATCACCTCGTTGGCGCCGGCGTCGAGGTTCGCTTGGATCTCGCGCACATAACGCGTGCGCACGAGGATGTACACCGTGCTGCTGATGGCGCGGATGCCGGCTACGATCTTCTTGCTGGCTTCGGGATCGCTGATCGCCACAACTACCACGCGTGCGCGCTCAACGTGGGCTTCGTGCAGCACATGATCGTTGGTGGCATCGCCATGCAGCACTGGGAGACCCACCAGTTGCGCTTTGCGCGCGAGATCGGGATCCTCTTCGACAACCGCGCATCGTATGCCGCTCTCCATGGCGGCGGTGGCCACGTTCTGGCCGTTCAATCCGAAGCCAACGATCACCACGTGATCCTTCAGCACACCGGCCAACTTTTTCTCCTGCTCGCGCTTCACGCGCATGAGGCTGTCGAGGCGGTTGCTCACCTTGGCCGGAACGAATTGCAGGAACACCTTCCGTACGATGTGTTCGCTGCTGTTGAGCATGTACGGCGTGGTGGCCATGCCCAGAATGGCCACGGCGAGGAAGAACTGATAGTGCTCTTCGGAGAGAAGACCCAGCTTCAGGCCGGGAATGGCCAGTACGAAACCGAACTCGCCCAATTGGAATAGCCCGAGCGCGCTGTGCATGGCCGTTCGCAAGGGGTAACGCAGCACCCAAACAGCGATCAGCGCGGCACCGATCTTCACCACAGTGGCTCCTGCGAAAAGGGCGAGGATTGTGAATGGCGCATCAATGAAGATCCGAAGATCCACCAGCATGCCGATGGAGACGAAGAAGAAGCTGAGGAAGAGCTCGTGGAAGGGCTGTACGATCCCGGTGGCGTGGTAGGCGTGCTCGGTCTCGCTGATCACGAGACCTGCGAAGAAGGCGCCCAGTGCGGGGCTGAGCCCCATGGCCTGCGTGGTGAACGCTGCCGCGAAGCAGATCACGACGATGGTGATGATGAAGAGTTCGTTGCCGCGGCCTTTGATCGCGGCGCGAAGCAGCTTCGGAACGAAGTAGCGACCACCGAAGAAGACAGCAACAAGCAACAGCGCCATTTTGCCCAGCAGCTTGAGCAGGTCCATGGTGATGTCCTGGCTCTGGCCCGCGAGAAGGGGCGTTACCAGCATCATCGGCACAACGATGATGTCCTGGAAGATGAGGATGGCGGTGGCCACACGGCCGGGCGCGCTGTCCATGCGGCCTTTCTCCTGAAGCACGCGGAGCACGATGGCGGTGCTGCTCAGGCAAACAAGGAAGCCGATGAACACCGCGCTCTCTGTACGCACACCGAAGGCATGCAGCACGGCGCCCACTGCGGCAATGGTTAGCCCCACCTGCAAGGTGCCGCCCAAGAACACTGTCTTGCCCAGGCTCGCGAGCTTCTTCAGGCTGAACTCCATGCCGATGACGAAGAGCAGGAACACAACGCCGATCTCGGCCAGCGCCGTCACTTCATCCACCTCCTTCACCCAACCCCAGCCGTGAGGTCCCGCGATCATGCCGGTCAGGATGAAGGCGAGGATCCCCGGCAACCGGAAACGGCGGAACAGCAGCAGGATCCCCGCCGCTAACGCAAGGATCACGACCAGTTCGCCGAAGAGGGGGAAGTGCATTTGCTATTTCTTGAACACCAACCACACCGCGGCTACCAGAAAGACACCGGCCAACGCATGATTCCACTTGAGCGCCTCATGCTTGAAAGCGATAAGGGTGAAGATGGTGAAGACGGCCAAGGTGATCACTTCCTGAAGAACTTTCAGCTGCACCAAGGTGAACGGCCCGCCGTGCAGGTTGCTGCCGATCCGATTCGCGGGAACCTGCAGCACATATTCGAAGAAGGCGATGCCCTAGCTGATGCCGATGATGCTGATGAGGCCTAGGCTCTTTCCCCAATCAAAGTCCTTGAAACGGAGATGGCCGTACCAAGCGAGTGTCATGAAGGCATTGCTGAGTATGAGCAGGCCAACGGTGGTGAGGGCTTTCATGTGAATGCGCGAAGGTCAATCCTTGATTCCTTGCCGAAGAGGCGGCAGAGGCGCATGGCTCAACGCGTGCATGTTGATCACGATACCTTGGCCGCATGTTCGAGCACCGACGGCAGCCGCTCTTGTTGCGTGGCCCATTCGCATTGCGCTTGATGCGCTATGGCCTGACGGCATTCGGAATTGTAGCGCTCTCTCTGGCCATAGGAGTATGGGGCTATATGCGCTTCGGCGGGCTTCCGCTCACGGATGCCTTCCTGAATGCGAGCATGATCCTGGGCGGCATGGGTCCCGTTGATGTCCTGAAGGACGACAGCGCGAAGTGGTTCGCTTCGTTCTACGCCCTGTTCAGCGGCATCGCGCTGCTGACCACGATGGCTGTGCTGCTTGCGCCTGTCGTGCATCGCATGCTGCATGCGCTGCACCTCGATGATGACACGAAGGACGATTGAGGCCGATCAGTTCCGTGTCTTCTTCCAAGTGCTGTAAGCAGCAGTGATCGGCGGCTTGCTGCGGTCCACTTCGCGCAAGGGCTCGCAAGGCTTCAAGGTGGTGTGCAGTTGCGTCGGCAGCGATTGGTAGAGCTTGGTGCCCTCGGTCTTCCAGCCGATCATCTCATCGCTCACCTCCTTCACGATGCGCGCCGGATTGCCCACGATCACCTTGCGCGGCTCCCAAACCGAACCCTCGGGCAGGAAGGCTAGCGCGCCCACGATGCACTCGTGGCCGAGCTGCACATCATCCATCACCACCGCATTCATTCCGACGAGGCAATTGCGTCCGATTGTAGCACCGTGTATGATGGCCCCGTGGCCGATGTGCGCGCCCTCGTGCAGCACCACCTTCACGCCGGGGAACATGTGGATGGTGCAGTTCTCCTGCACATTGCAGCCGGCCTTCACCACGATCTCGCCCCAATCGCCGCGCAACGCCGCACCGGGACCTATGTAAACATCGGCGCCAATGACAACATTGCCCGTGACCGCTGCTTGCGGATGCACGAAGGCTGATGGATGCACAACAGGCCGATAGCC
This sequence comes from Flavobacteriales bacterium, assembly GCA_016713865.1. Classification (GTDB taxonomy): domain Bacteria; phylum Bacteroidota; class Bacteroidia; order Flavobacteriales_F; family PHOS-HE28; genus PHOS-HE28. The sequence continues at coordinate 109,911 of JADJOG010000012.1, forward strand.
ATTGAATTCGTAAAGCATGCTGGTTGCGCCGAAGCCTTCAGGGTAACGGCGAGCGGCAAAGGTGATCGCCGGGAACGAAGCAGAAGGGTAACCGCGTGGTAACATTCCCTTCACATGCCGAAGGCTGCTTCGCGCCGCGATGTACCGGTGTATTTCACTTTGCCTGGCGGCAGCTGGCCTATTGGCCTTTGCGCCGCTTGCCCAAGCGCAGAACGAGCGCGACGAGGCGCCCCTGATCAATGTCCGAAATGGCTTGTCCTTCACGAAGGACTCCGTGTTCCTACTGAACCTGCGCTTCCGCATGCAGACGCGCGCAGGCTTCACCACCGTGTCGGGCGACGACTTCAGCGCCGCTGCCGTTGATATGCGCATCCGCCGCATGCGCCTGCGCTTCGATGGATATATGTTGAATGAGAATGTGCGGTACTACCTCCAGCTCAACTTCAGCCGTTCGGATCTGGACCTGGATGGCGAAGTCGTTGCCCAGCCGTTGCGCGATGCGCTCGTGTACTACTTCTTCAACGACAACTTCTACCTCGGCTTCGGTCAGGGGAAGCTGCCTGGCAACCGCCAGCGCGTGATCAGCTCGGGCAACCAGCAATTCCCCGATCGCTCCATCGCCAACGCGGCCTTCACGCTGGATCGCGATGTGGGTCTCTTCGCCTATTGGACCATTCCCGCAGGCAGCCAGCTGTTACAATTGAAAGGCGCGATCACCATGGGCGAAGGCCGCAATCCGGTGGTGGGGAACAACGGCCTTTGCTACACGGGAAGGTTGGAATGGCTGCCACTCGGCGCCTTCAAGAACAGTGGCGACTTCAGTGAAGGCGACCTCGAGATGGAACCGCGTCCGCGCCTTTCGATCGCCGCAGGTTATGGCTACAACGATATGGCACGGCGCACTGGCGGCCAGCTCGGCTCGGAACTTTACGCTCCAACGGACATCGGCACCTTCATCGCCGATATGGTGTTCAAGTGGCAAGGCTGGGCGTTGAGCGCCGAGGCCTTCCAGCGCGATAGCGACGATCCGATCACCACCAACAGCACCGGCGCTGTTCGTTATGTCACCACCGGCCAGGGCCTAAACACCCAATTGAGCAAGCACTTCCCGAGTCATTGGGAGATTGCATCGCGCTACACCATGGTGCGGCCAACTGGCGATGTGGCACTATTGAGGCCGCAGACCGAGGAAGGCCTGCTCGGGATCGGTCGTTACTTCAATGGCCATCGCATCAAGGCGCAGTGGTACGCCGGCTACCGCTGGAATCAAGGCCTCATGGAGCTTGATCAACCGGGCAACGCATGGACCACCCTATTCCAAGTAGAGTTCGGAATCTGACCCTCCATGTTAACGGCGCATTACCAATCGACAACAACGGCAGCCCACTGAAGGCGCCGGATACATTTGCCCACCCTTAACAACAGCCCCATGGCGCTCGACGCACTCCTGAGCATCTTCAAGCCCCGCGACCGCGTGTTCTTCTACCACTTCGAGGCCAGCGCCGCGAACGATGCTGAAGATGAGCGAGGACCTGATGGCCATCATGCAAACCGAGCCCGGCTCGCAGCGCACCGCACTTTTGGAGCGTTTGGAGATCGCGGAGCGCGCCAACGACGACCTCACGCACACCATCTTCACGGACCTCGCGCGCAACTTCATCACGCCCATCGACCGCGAGGACATCCACAGCCTGGCCACCAGTCTCGACGACGTGGCCGACTTCACCTTGGCCGCGGCCAAGAACCTGGAGCTCTTCGGCATCGGCAAGCCCGACCAGACCTGCGTGGAATTGGCGCGCCTGGTGAACGAGGGCGCGCGCATCGTGCAAATGGCCGTGCAGAACCTGCGCAACATGCACAAGAGCAGCGCGCAGATGGAATTCGTGGTGCAGATCAACAGCATGGAGAACCAAGCCGACGAGGTGTACGACCGCGCCATCCAGCGCCTCTTCGCCACGGAGAAGGACCCCATCAACCTGATCCGCATGCGCGATGTGTACGCCGTGCTCGAGCTCGCCACCGACAAGTGCGAGGATGTGAGCAATGTGATGGAGTCCATCATGCTAAAGTACGCCTGAGGCCATGACGCTCCTCATCGTGATCATCGCCCTGGCGTTGATCTTCGACTACATCAACGGCTTCCACGATGCGGCGAACTCCATCGCTACCATCGTCAGCACCAAGGTGCTCACGCCAGTACAGGCGGTGATCTGGGCCGCCGCTTTCAACTTTATCGCCTACTTCATCTTCAGCGACCACCATGTGGCCAATACCGTGGCGAAAACGGTGCACGAGGAATTCATCACCCTGCGCGTGGTGCTCGCGGGCCTCATCGCCGCCATTACCTGGAACCTGCTCACCTGGTGGTATGGTATCCCGAGCAGCAGCTCGCATACGCTCATCGGCGGCTTCGCGGGCGCGGCGCTCGCAGGCGCTGGCTTCGACCTCAGCAGCGTGAACATGTCGAAGATCGGATTGGTGGCCAGCTTCATTTTCTTGGCCCCGCTCGTGGGCATGATCATCAGCGTATTCATCACGCTGGTGACCTTGGTGCCAAAGCTGTGGCTGCGCCTGCTCATCATCGCGGGAGCCACGGCGATCACGTGCATATTCATCCTCAAGAACAACGACCTCCGCATCGGCATGGCGCTGTTCTCGCTGGTATTCATGATCACCTACGCGGTCGATCTCACGAAGACACCCAGCGCGCTGCGCACGGCCAACATTTACAAGCGCCTGCAATTGCTCAGCTCGGCGGCCTTCAGCATCGGCCATGGCGGCAACGATGCGCAAAAGGTCATGGGCATCATCATGGTGGCCATGGTGGCCGGTGGCCAGGCCGATAGCCTCGATGCCATGCCCGCATGGATACCGCTGGCCTGTTACACCGCCATAGGTGCGGGCACGCTCAGCGGTGGTTGGAAGATCGTGAAGACCATGGGCACGCGCATCACCAAGGTGAGCCCGCTCGAGGGCGTTTGCGCCGAGAGCGCTGGTGCCATGACGCTGTACATGACCGAGCAGATGGGCATCCCGGTGAGCACCACGCACACCATCACGGGCAGCATCATCGGCGTGGGCGCCACCAAGCGCCTGAGCGCCGTGCGCTGGGGCGTTACCGTGCGCCTGCTCTGGGCCTGGATCCTCACCATTCCAGTGAGCGCGCTGCTGGCAGCATTGGCGTTCTGGGTGTGCGGGCTATTGGGCATCGGCTAGCATCACGCCGCGCTGCGAACGGTGGAGCGCACCGCTGAACTGGTTCGTGGAATCAGGCATATGCGATACAGCAGGGTTTCCGGAGTGCGCTCAGGTGGGTGGGCGTCCAGCCTGTGCGGCCGCGACCGGCTCGGGGAGCCTGTGCTGCGGGCCTGTGCGAGCCGGACTGCGGCTTGGATCGTGGTCGCCTTTTGGCTCCACCTTTTGGCGAAGCAAAAGGTGGAAAGAATTGACCTGATCGGCCGAATCTCTGAGTCAAAAATTGATGGTCGCGCCATAGGAACATCACGCCGCTACCTTCGGCCGCAAGCAGCGCAATGGCTGCTCGCATCCATGGCCATCATCCTATCAGACGCTGGGCATCACGCGCACCTGTTGCCGCTCACCTTCACGCGCGGCCGGTGTCGCAACTGAGGCCGGGCATCCTCCGCATCAGCGAGGGCTGGCAATTGCGCAGCGAACTGCCCATCGGCTACCGCACGGAGGGCTACCTGCAAGCGGGTTTCCCCTTGCTCGCCGGTGAAGGTCCGCGCTATGAGGTGGATGGCTCGCTCTTCCCCACCGATGAGTTGGTTGATGCCGTGCTGAACCTGAAGCCCGGCGAAGCATTGGTGAAGGATGGTCGCGCCTTGGCCTTCGGCATCGCAGGGAATGAAGCGCCGGATGCTGATGCATGGTCGCAGCCACCGGCTTATGAGCAGCAAGTGCCATTCGCGGGTGAGGTGATCTCCTTCATGCGCCCATGGCATGTGTTCCAGCATTGCGCAAAAGCCATTTCGCACGACTTCCAGTTGCTCACCGAAGGAAGGCGTTCGCAGCCGCTGGGCGCATTGAACACCGTTGTCGGCGACCCCGCGCTCGTATTCCTGGAGGAAGGTGCTATGTGCGAAGCGAGCATCCTCAACACCAAGAACGGTCCCATCTACATCGGTCGCGGCGCTGAGGTGATGGAGGGCTGCATGCTGCGCGGCCCCATCGCGCTGGGCGATCACGCGCAGCTGAAGATGGGCGCAAAGGTCTATGGCCCTTCAGCATTCGGGCCGGAATGCCGCGTGGGCGGCGAGGTGAACAACAGCGTGATGCAAGGCTTCAGCAACAAAGGACACGATGGTTTCTTGGGCAACAGCGTGCTGGGCGAATGGTGCAACCTGGGCGCCGACACCAACAACAGCAACCTGAAGAACACCTACGGCGAAGTGAAGGTGTACAGCCACGCCGAAGGCAAGGAGGTGGGCACGGGCTTGCAATTCTGCGGGCTCTTCATGGGCGATCACAGCAAGAGCGGCATCAACACCATGTTCAACACGGGCACAGCGGTGGGCGTATCGGCCAACGTGTTCGGTGGCGGCTTCCCGCCGAAGCGCATCCCTTCCTTCGCTTGGGGCGGGGCCGATGGCTTCGATACCAACGATAGCGCGCGCGCTATCGCCGCTGCCAAGCGTGTCATGTCCCGTCGCGATCAGGTGCTCACAGCCCGCCGAAGAGGTGCTGCGCCACATCGCACGCATCGACCGAACGCAAGCCTGAGTCGCCGTTTACTTTCGCGGGCCTGCCAGCTAACCAGACTAGGCTCTTGTCATGCCACAGCTCACCAGAACCCTCAGCAAGTCACAGCACGCCATTGAGCTCGAGGAGCGCTACGGCGCCCACAACTATCACCCGTTGCCCGTGGTGCTCGATAGCGGCAAAGGCGTGTTCGTTTGGGACATTGAGGGAAAGCGCTACTACGACTTCCTCAGTGCGTACAGCGCCGTGAACCAAGGGCACTGCCACCCGCGCCTGGTGAAGGTGATCCAAGAGCAAGCCGAACGCATGACGCTAACCAGTCGCGCTTTCTATAACAGCGTGCTTGGTGAGTACGAGAAGACCGTGTGCGAGCTCTTCGGCTACGACAAGATGCTGCCGATGAACACCGGTGCCGAAGCCGTGGAGACCGCGATCAAGATGGCGCGCAAATGGGGCTACGAGAAAAAAGGCATCCCTACGGGGGCAGGCCAAAGGTGATGCGTGTGCGAAGGCAATTTCCACGGGCGCACCATCACCATCGTGAGCATGAGCACCGACCCCGATAGCCAAGGCGGCTTCGGGCCCGTTCACGCCGGGCTTCGAGGTGATCCCGTACGACGATATCCCGGCGCTTGAGCGAGCGCGAAGACCCCAAGGTGTGCGCCTTCCTCGTAGAGCCCATCCAAGGCGAGAAGGGCGTGTACACCCCGACCGATGATTACATGCCGCGCGCCATCGCTGCCTGCAAAGCGCGAAAGGTGCTCTTCATCGCGGACGAGATACAGACCGGTATCGCACGCACCGGCCGTTTGCTCGCCTCGTGCCATGGTAGCGACTGCAGCTGCGCCACGGGCATGTGCGAGAACCGCGTAGGCGCGATGCGTCCTGATGCGGTGATCCTGGCCAAGGCTCTCAGCGGCGGCATGTACCCCGTGAGCGCTGTGCTCGCGAGCGACGAGATCATGAGCGTGTTCACTCCCGGCACGCACGGCAGCACCTACGGCGGCAATCCCATGGGGGCGCGCATCGCCATTGAAGCCTTGGCCATCGTGCAGGATGAGGGCCTCACGCAGAATGCCGACAGGCTCGGCCTTCTGTTCCGCGCGGAAATGCAGAAGCTGGTTGATGCCTACGATTTCGTGAAGCTGGTGCGCGGCAAGGGCTTGCTCAACGCCTTGGTGATTGAAGCGCGGACATTGGCGGATGGCTCACCGAAGACCGCTTGGGAACTCTGCCTCTTGCTCCGCGACAATGGCCTGCTCGCCAAGCCTACGCATGGCGATATTATCCGCTTCGCACCTCCACTGGTGATCACTGAAGAGCAAGTGCGTGAGGCGTGCAACATCATAGCGCTCAGCGTGAAGCAGTTCGCATAGGGAAGGGTTGCGATCTTCATGCCCATGAACGCATTTCAGGTAGCAATGGCCGTGATTGCGGCCATCATGCTCTTCCTCTTCGCGCTGCGCGGATTCAGCCAGGAACTGCAAACCGTGGGTGGCGATGCGCTTAAGCGCTCACTTGCGCGGATTACTGGCAGTCGTTGGGGTGGGTTCTTGACGGGCGCCTTGGCCACGGCATTGGTACAGAGCAGTTCGGCGGTCAGTGCTATCCTGATCGCTTTTGTTGATGCGGGCGCCATCGGTTTCACCGAGAGCCTCGCGGTGCTCTTGGGCGCAAACGTGGGCACCACCAGCACGGCGTGGCTCGTAAGCATGAGGCTCACCGGGCTGGGGCCGTTCTTCATCGTGCTGGGTGGCTTGGTATCCCTTGTGCCTTTCCGCATCAGGGTGCTCGGGCAGGCCATTTTCTACTTTGGGTTCATCTTCTTCGCGCTCGATACGCTAAACGGCGCGCTTGGGCCACTGCGCGAGCAGCCTCTCTTCTTGGAATGGCTGGCTCGCGCCGATGACCTATGGATAGCCTTGCTATTCGGCATCGTGTTCACCGCCGTGGTTCAGAGCAGCAGCGTAGCCGTTGGTGTGTGCATCCTCTTCGTGCAGCAAGGCTTGTTGCCGCCGGCTTCGGCCGTGGCAATCGTGGTGGGGGCCAACATCGGCACAACCAGCACGGCGCTCATCGCAAGCATGCAATTGAGCGAGGGCGCGAAGGCTACGGCATGGGCCAACTTCCTCTTCAACCTCGCCGGCGTATTGCTTTATCTGCCTTTCCTGCACTGGTTCGCCGATTGGCTTCACGCGCGTACCAGCGGTCCAACCATGACGGTGGTGTGGGCTCATCTCATCTTCAACCTATCGGTGGCGCTGCTCTTCCTGCTCTTCCTCGGGCGATTAGCGCCGGTGCTTAAGAGCTGGCTCTTTCCGAATGGGAACCAAAGCCATTTACGGCAATGAGAAGCGTGCCACAATCGGCACTTCGGTTCCGCATTGGAATATGCTCGCATTCGCCGAGCCAGCAGCGATTCGACCCGCTGACCAGATTGATCGATCAGCGCGCTATCATCACGCGAACAGATTTCCGATCTCCCGCACGCGTGGAATATCGCAGCACATAAACACCTGACGCCATGCCGCTCACATCGAGCACGGCATCATTCATCGACAGAGACCTCACGCACCCATCCATGCTGATCAGCTCAGCAACGCCCTTTGCACCGCGCAGCTCGATGCGCTCCGAAGCGGGAATCGGGTAGGGGTAAGGTCCGCGCTCCGTGATTTCCGGAGTGGCCGTTTGCAGGCATAGCACATCATTCAGCATGCCCCAAAGGTTGTTGCTGAACTGCACAGCTACTGCGGCGCCGTTGCCTGCAGGTGGATTACCCATGCGCATGACCACCAAGCCCATGCTGGGCACCACGTTCAACTGCTGGCCGTTCTTGCCGAGCGCATTGTAGGTATCGGCAGGCTGGTTTGGCAGCAGCATGCCGGGGAACTGGAACTGCACCCCTGGCACCATGAAACTGTCCTGCCCATTGAGCCACCAGAGATAGCCGTACGATTCGTTCAGCGCTTGCGAGGGCGTGGTCATGGCTTCGAAATAGGCATCGTCCCCGAGTATGTCGTTGCCGTTCCACACGCCGCGGTTCAGTGCGAGCAGGCCGAAACGCGCCATGCTTCGTGGCTTGCTATAGAACACATTGTTGTCACCGGTCTGGATGTAAAGGCCGCCTATGCCTGTGGTGGCGGTAAGGGTGCTGAACAGGTAACTGTTCAATGTCTGGCCTGTGGCTGCGGCGATCACCCCGTCGAGACGTGTGTAGGGTGCATTGTGATAGGCCCAACGCGTGCCGGGAACAGCTAGAAATTGAAGGCAGGCTGGGTCTGTGCAATCCGGATTCGATACGCCATCATCAAGCCCGGTGGTCATGGTGAGCTGATGGCGAACCGTGATCGCTTGCTCTTGCACTGGGGTGCAGCTGGTCCAGCCGGTGCCGAGGTAATCGCTGCTGGGGTTGTTGATGTCGAGCAAGCCATCGGCCTGCGCAGCGCCCACGAGGAAAGCGGTGAGGCTCTTGCCGGCGCTGGCCCAGTACCACAGGCTATCCTGCGTGAAGGTGCCTGTGTAGTGCTCAATGGCGATGCGGCCATCCTTCAGCACGATGAAGGCCTTGCTGTTGTTGGCGTCGATGAAGTCGAGCAACGGCGGTATCGCATCGGTGCACCAGCCGAGCGACGCGGGTTCCACGGTTTCCCATATGTTACCGATTAGCGGTGGGAAATAGAGTTGTTGTGCATAAGCAGTGCACGGGGCAATTGCAAGGAAGATGGGCAGAAGGAAGGATCTCATGGGCGATTCGGTTGCTTCGATGCTTTGAATCGCGCTTGGTTCAAACCAAGAAAGAATAAGCAGAAGCCAAGCACCGCCAAAGTGACGTTCGCCATGCCCAGCACCCCGAAATGCGTGAGCGTATCGCTCAATGGGCCAAGCGCGTCGCTCCAATTGCCGCCATGCGCGAGCAGGATCGGGATCGCTGCCAGCCACAACCAGCGCGGCGCGGGCTTCGGCACCAACCGATGCACGACGAGCAGGATCAGCGGCATGGCGAAGAGGAAATGGTTCGTATCGGTAACGGTGAGCGAAGGCACGAGCGCGAGAATGAGGAAAGCCTCGCTCAAGAGATTCATGGTGCGCTGGCCAGGCATTTCCTTCAACCTGTTGCGCAGCACAAGCGCTCCCATGGCCAGCGCAACCATGGCAAGCACCATGATCACCGTTGCGGTGGTGTGCCAGCCAAGCACTTTCCCGAAGAAGGCCCTATACGCGAATGAGTAGGCCGTGTCGATCATCTGACGCTCCCCACCACCGGTATAAACCAAAGCCGCGTTGTGACTGGCCATGGCATTGATCCATGCGGCGTGCAGCTCTTTCCATTCTGCGAAGCCGATGAAGGGCAGTGGCAGAAAGATGCCAAGGGCGATGCTCACCAAGGCCCAGCGCAGCACCTGCCATTCGCTGCGGAGCATGAGCCAAGGCACCAGGACAATGAAGTGCGGCTTGGTCAGGATCGCCAATCCCCAGAACAGACCCGCCAGCTGACGCCGCCCGACGAGCAATGCCTGCAAGCCCGCCATGAGCAGCAGCAGCAGCAACGTATTGATGTTACCCAGATGCAGCTCACGATGCAGGTGAGCGCCCGTGATGAGCAAGCACAGGAATAACGGCAGGTACGAAGCGGCTTTCAGCGGCAATGCCCAGACACGGATGATATGATCGGCTTTTAGAAGAGCACCATTGAACGCGAGAACGATCAGCGCGAATTGAACCGCCGCTGCAAGCGGGTAGGGGAGCATGGCCAGTGGCTCATACAGGAAGCCCAATACCGGGGCGTATTTGAAGAATCCAGAAGAGAGGCCATGCGCCACGCCATACGGCGCATCGCCGCGGAGCAGCGCGCCCGACGCCTCGTAGTAAACCCTGAAATCATTCAGCCACAAACGGCCGTTCACCGCTTCGAGCAGAAGGAACAGCGCTGCGACGCTGAGCAGGATGATCGAGAAACGCCCGGGATATCGGCTCCAGTTCGGCATCGCCCTAGCGGGGCTTGCTGCGGTCCACTTCCTTGACCATGCGTCCGCGCTCGAAATGCACTTCACGATAAACCTGTCCATCGGGGCTGTAGTCGTAGTGGATGCCGTGCTCCACGCCGTTCTCCCAATGCTCTACGAATTTCTTGGTGCCGCTCTCATAGAAATACACCCATTCGCCATGCTCCACGCCATTCAGGAATCGACCGATGTATTCGAGCTTGCCACTCGGGTACTGGACCTTCTCCATCACCTTCACGGCTTCCTCGCCCTTACCCTTCATGTAGATGATGACCTCTGGCTTGCCATTGGGATGGCTTGCTGCCACGTACTTGTGCGTTGAGCAGGATGCGGTAGCAGCGCGGCCGTTAGCGCGAATGGTAGGGTACGGAGCATGGCTCGGCTAAAGTAGGGGAAGCGTATCATCCGCAGCAGGCTACCTTTCGGCATGCCCGGGGTCATACACAGATTCTTCAGAGCCTTTCACTGATCGCGACACGCGACGATGGGCGCCTGCTATGCCCCGGATGCGCGCTTCGGCGACCCGGTATTCGAACAACTCAACGTGGATCAGACGCGTGCCATGTGGCGCATGCTGCTCACACGAGGCACCGACCTGCGCATCAGCTACCACGTGATCCGGTCGGATGAGCATTCGGCAGAAGCGGAATGGCAGGCATGGTACAGCTTCGGACCTCAAACACGGAAAGTGCACAATGCGATC
>JADJOG010000013.1 GCA_016713865.1 Flavobacteriales bacterium
CGAGCACGACCGCCTGAAGGAGCTGATGGCGGCGATCGAGAACCGCGATAAGCTGGTGGCCGAGCGCGACGCCGCCCAAAAGGATGTGGACCGCATAGCCGATGGCTTGGGCCGTTGGGAGCGCCTGCAAGAAGAGCGCAAGGACGAGCCGAAGCTGAAGAAGCGCTTGGCCGAACTGAACAAGGAGAAGACCGGTGCCGAAGCCAATCGCGTAGACGCGCGCCAGAAGCTGGATGAGCTTAGCGTAAAGCTGTACGAGCAGCGCAACGCGCTCAACAAAGAGGACGAACGCTTCAATCGCTTGCTGCGTCTGCTGGAGCAATGTGCGCCGCCGCCCGATGCCGAAGCCAAGCCGCTTGAGCCGATCAGCGTGCCCAACGATGCCGAGGACGCTATCGCCCTGTACCTGAAGCTCACCGTTGAGCACAAGGACCTGAGCCGCGAGATGGATGGCCTGCGAAGCAAGATCGAGAACGTGCTGAAGGGCGACATCATCGGCGCTACCGAAGCCGATACCGTGCGCCTGATGCGCGAGCAGCTCGATGGCCTGCCCGCCTTCGAGGAGGCGCTGCGCAAGGACTGGGACAACTACCTGCACCTGCTGCGCGCCAGCTTCGCCAACGTGCTCAATGGCCTGAACGACATCAAGCAGGCCGCCGAGCAACTGAACCGCCGCTTCAGCACGGTGAGCGTGAGCAACCTGGAGAGCCTGCGCATGGAGGTGATGGAGCAGAGCGATCTGGTGAACCCGCTGCGCGAACTCGCCGAGACCGATCACACCGGCCTCTTCGACGACAGCAAGAAGCTCGATGCCGCGTACGCCAGCTTCCGCAATCGCCTGAGCGAACGCATCACCTTGCACTATGGCGACCTCTTCACCCTGCGCTTCGGTGTGGCTATCAAGGGCGGCCGCGTGCATCACTACGACAACCTGCAGGTGGAATCGCACGGAACGGCCATCACCATCAAAGTGCTCTTCAACCTGCTCGTGCTGCGCAGCATGCTGAAGGAGGACCCCTCCACGCACCAGCCGCTGAGCCGCGTGCCCTTCTTCCTCGATGAGGTGCATTCGCTCGACGCCATCAACCGCAAGGCCGTGCTCACCATGGCGCGCGACCTCGGCTTCATGGCCATCACCGCCGCGCCCGAGCCGGTGAGCGAAGTGGATTCGCTCTACTTCCTGCGCCCGCAGAACGGCCGACTCGTTGTGCGCAATGAACTGCGCGTTGGTGTGAAGTTCTACGAGGTGGAGGTGTAGGACACCTGCTTAGATTGATATGCGAAGCCCCGGCGATGAGCTGGGGCTTCGTTCATGACCAGTCGTGGTCGTCGCAACGCGTTTGGCGGCGCCTGCTCTGCCGAGGCACAGCTCCTGCACACGTGCCGCGAGCCACCTCATGCATTGCATGCACGAAAGAGCGCCTCCGCGCAAGTGTGAAAATTCACATGTCCTACCTGTGCAAAATACGTGTGCGCCGACGGATAGCGACTTTGAGTTTTGGACCGACCAAAACACCTACACACCATGCGCCTCTCCATCTCCCGAAAACGCCTATTAGCCCATGCTGCACGGGCACCCCTGCTTCTACTTGCTGCGACTCCCAATGGAGCATCGGCCCAGCAGACCTTCTCCAATTTCCAGGCGGCCAGCCTGGTGGTGGGGCAGGCCAATTTCACCGCGAACGTCTCAGCCTTCACCGCTTCGGGCCTCTCTGCCCCAAGCTATTCTGCAATCAGCGCGCAAGGCCGATTGGCGGTGGCCAACCAAGGAGGCGGACGGGTGATGATCTGGAACAACTTCACCACCAATGGCCAAGCGGCCGACCGGGTCCTGGGCCAGCCCAATTTCACAAGCAGCAACATTACGTTGGACGCCAGCACGATCACCAATTGCAATGGCGTGGCCTTCTCCCCGGATGGCAACAAGCTCATAGCAAGCGATCATGATCGGAACCGCGTACTCATCTGGAACAGCATACCCGTCTCGAACGGAGCGCCTGCGGATGTCGTGCTTGGCCAGCCCAACTTCACATCGAGCGCTATAGGCAGCAATACAACTGGCATGCAGAACCCGACCGGAGTGTATGTGAGCCCCGATGGTCGTCTCTTGGTCTCCGATTTCAACAATCACCGCGTACTTGTCTGGAACACTATTCCCACAGTGAACGGTGCTCCTGCAGATGTGGTGATCGGCCAACCGAATTTCACGACTATCTCCTCGGGGCTCACATCCCAGAAGCTCAACAGCCCTTGGGGGCTGTGGGTAGCGCCCACTGGTGAATTGCTCATAGCAGACCTCTTCAACAGCCGGGTACTGATCTGGAATTCAATTCCAACGAGCAATGGCGTTGCCGCTAACCGCGTGATTGGACAGCCAAACTTCACCTCGAGTTCCGGAGGTACTACATCATCACTCATGTTCTACCCTATTGGCGTTACAGTATCGCCATCAGGGCAAGTAGCAATCAGTGAGTTCAGCAACAATCGCGTGCTCTTGTACAACAGCATTCCTCTGAGCAATGGTGCAGCAGCGAACACGGTGCTCGGTCAATCGAACTTCACTTCCGGCTCCGGCTTCGCTCCCGGTGGCACACCTACCGCGCAAAACATGCGTACCGGCTACAACGCGAGCTTCGATCTGTACGGTAGGCTCTTCGTAACGGGCCGCGACATGAACCGGGTACTGGTGTTCGGCACACTGCCCGCGCAAACGGCCAACCTGCAGCTGAGCATATCAACCTCAAATGATAATGCTTGCATCAATTCAGCCACAACAATCACGGTCACGGTAACCAACAACGGCCCGAACCATGCATCAGGCGTGCGTGTATCAACCAGCTTGCCGAACGGTTTCACATTCGGCAGCGCCTCAGCCACCGATGGAATCTATGCGGCGGGTGGCGGCGGGTGGAACGTCGGCACAATCCCGAACGGCGGATCGGCCGTGCTCACCTTGAATGGCACCACGGGCGCCGCCGGGCAATACACTGCTAGCGCCAGCATCGTAGCCAGCAACCAATTGGACAACAACCTCGCGAACAACGCAACCAGCTTCAGCTACACCATTCACCCATCAGTCGCCTATTATGCCGACAACGATGGCGATGGTTTCGGCAATCCGCTCATCACCACGAACGCATGCACTGCACCAATCGACTTTTGTGACCAACAACTCTGACTGCGACGACACCCAAGTGCTCTATGGTGATAACGATGGCGATGGTTTCGGAGCGGGGGCGCCTTTAGCGTGCGGCGGCGTAGCCAACAACACCGATTGCGACGACACCCAAGTGCTCTATGCCGATGACGACGGCGATGGATTCGGAGCGGGGGCGCCTGTAGCGTGCGGCGGTGTACCCAACAACGCCGATTGCGACGACAACCAAGTGCTCTACGCCGATAACGACGGCGATGGATTCGGAGCAGGGGTGCCTGTAGCGTGCGGCGGCGTAGCCAACAACACCGATTGCAATGACGCGCAGCTGAACTATGCTGATAACGACGGTGATGGCTTCGGTGCTGGTCCTTTCATCGCTTGCGGTGGTGTGACCAATAATTCCGATTGCGACGATGACTTAGTGACCTACGCTGATAACGACAACGACACCTTCGGCGCAGGCGCACCTACGGCTTGCGGCGTTGCCAACAACATCGATTGCAACGACAGCGACGCGAACCTCACCTTCATCGGCAACGGTTGCGATGCTGGTCCGGGATTCGTGCTCGGCACGGTTGACGCTGGCTGCACATGCGTGGGTCTCGCCTGCACCACCGACCTCGACCTCATCTACCAGTCGGACAACACCGGCGACCTCTTCTGGGAACTGCGCCAGCAAGGCACCAACATCTTGGTGCAGAGCGGCGGCGGCTCCTTGGTGGGCACCGGTACGCAGGGCACTTGCCTGCCCGATGGCTGCTTCTACCTCGTTGTTACCGACGATGGCGGTGCTGGCATCCTGGGCGGCGGCTACATACTGAAGATCAACAGCGCCCAGCGCCTGATCGATAACCGCTACGACGAGTTCGCGCGCGGTGGCTTCGTCAGCGGCCAAACCAGCCAGATCGCTGGCAGCGAGGGCTTCTGCCTGCCCATAGGCACCGACCGATTGATCGGTACCAGCTGCGACAAGATGGATTGGCGCACCACCTGCAATTCGGAGTACGTGGTGGCCAATGGCAATGCGCTCGTGACTGCTCAGTACGGTGTCACCAACAGCACCAGTGGCTACCAGATGTGGTGGTACAACCCCAACAGCGGCTACAGCTTCAAGCGCATCCAGTACCACAGCACCACCAACGGCCTTGCTGCCAGCGCCACCCGCGCGTGCCACTTCCGCATCAATGCGTGGAGCGGCAACCAGCTGCAGGATAGCGACTTCTACAACGTGAAGGTGCGCGGCATCGTGAACAACGTACCCCAGAATTGGGGACCGGCATGCCGCTTCATGATCAACAACGCCGAGGCCAACTGCCCGCGCACCAAGCTCAACGACGGCACCACTGCCCAGTTCCTGAGCTGCAACCAGACCAAGGCAATCGCGAGCAACGTGTACGTGTATGCCAACCCGGTGCGCCGCCTGCAGCCTAACTGCACGGCTTACCTGAACGCCAACCGCTACCAGTTCCGCTTTCGCATCGTCAGCGAGAGTTTCGAGCTGATCAAGACCAGCGCCACCGGCCAGTACCTGGTGAACACCATTGGCTTGGCCTGCGGCAAGATCCTACGAGGTGGATGTGCGCGCCAGCTTCGATAACGGTGCTACCTGGTGCCACACCGGCAGCCTCTGGGGCGATGTGTGCACGATGAGTACGCCGAACTGCTTGCAGGGCGGTGGCAACCAGAGCATGATCTTGAACGAAGCGGGTCAGTCCGAACTGCGAGGCACGCAGCAGGAAGGACTCTCGCTGTACCCCAATCCGAATGCAGGCAACGAGCTCTTCGTGAATCTCACTGGAATCGACGCCTCGGTTGAAACGGTGAGCGTGGACATCTACGATGCCTTCGGCAAGCGCGCGAGCGCCCGCACGATCGCCGTGAACGGCCAGGGCTTCATGAACACGATCATGCAGCTCAACGGCGAACTCGCCGCTGGCCTCTACACGGTGAGCTTCACCGCTGGCGAGCAGCAGTTCACCGAGCGACTCATGGTGCAGCCTTAAGCCACACCCAACTGAAAGCATAAGGCCCCGCGCTTTCGCGCGGGCCTTATGCTTTTGGCCTATTGAAACTCAATCACTCAATGAACCCGCAAGGCGGTTCATCGCGCATATGCTCAAGCCACCTGCTGCTTCGCGAACTCGGCGTATACGGCAGCGATGCCCTCCCGCAAACCGATGCGATGCTTCCATCCAAGATTATGCAGGCGCGATACATCCATGAGCTTGCGCGGCGTGCCATCGGGCTTGTCGGTGTTCCACTTCAGCTCACCGGTGTAGCCTACGATCTCCTTGATCATCTCGGCCAGCGCCTTGATCGTGAGGTCCTCGCCGGTACCGATGTTCACGAACATCTCCTCATCGTAATTCTGAAGCAGGAAGTAGCAGGCGTCCGCGAGGTCGTCAACATGCAGGAACTCACGCATGGGTGATCCGGTGCCCCACACTTCAACACTGGGCGCGCCGCTCTCCTTGGCTGTATGGAACTTGCGGATGAGCGCCGGCAGCACGTGGCTGTTATTCAGATCGTAATTGTCATTGGGCCCATAAAGGTTGGTGGGCATGGCACTGATGAAGTTGCTGCCGTATTGGCGGCGGTAGCTCTCGGCCAGCTTGATGCCCGCGATCTTGGCGATGGCGTAAGGCTCGTTGGTCTGCTCGAGGAAGCCGCTCAACAGCGTTTCTTCCTTCAATGGTTGCGGCGCCATCTTCGGATAGATGCACGACGACCCGAGGAACAAGAGCTTCTTCGTCCCGCTCTCGTGCGCGGAATGGATCACGTTGCTCTCGATCATCAGGTTCTCGTAGAGGAACTGCGCGCGATACACGTTGTTCGCGTGGATGCCCCCCACTTTGGCTGCGGCGAGCACCACCACATCGGGCTTCTCGGCCTTGAAGAAATCGCGCACGTCGGCTTGCTCCTTCAAGTCCAGCTCCTTGCTCGTACGCGTAACGATGTTGCTGTATCCATCCTTCTGCAGGCGGCGCACGATCGCGCTGCCAACCATGCCACGGTGGCCAGCTATGTGATCCTGTCTGTCTTGTTCATGAAATAAGTTGCGTGTTGGTTGGTTGCTGTTGCGTGTTGGAGCGCGTTCAGCACGTAACACGCCAACACGTCAACCCGCAACAATCTACTCCTGTTCGTGCAGGATCTTATGCCCTCCTTTCTTCAGGTACACATCGCGCTTGAAGAGCTCGAGATCGCTCTGGACCATTTCGGTGACAAGTGCTTTCAGGTCGTACTTGTGTTTCCAGCCCAGCACACGCTTGGCTTTCGAGGGGTCGCCCTCCAAGTGGTCCACCTCGGCGGGTCGATAGTACCGCTTATCAATGGCCACCAGCACCTTGCCCGTCTTCTTGTCGACGCCCTTCTCCTTCTCGCCCTTGCCTTTCCATTCGAGCTTGATGCCCACTTCGGCGAAGGCCAGGTCAATGAAGTGGCGCACGGTGTAGGTCTTCCCTGTAGCGAGCACGAAATCATCCGGCTTGTCCGCCTGAAGCATCAGCCACATGCCCTCTACGTAATCCTTGGCATGGCCCCAGTCGCGCTTGGCGTCGAGGTTGCCGAGGTACAGCGCTTGCTGCAAGCCAAGCTTGATCTTCGCGACGGCGCGCGTGATCTTGCGCGTCACGAAGGTCTCACCGCGCAATGGGCTCTCGTGGTTGAACAGGATGCCGTTGCACGCGAAGATGCCATAGCTCTCACGGTAGTTCTTGGTGATCCAGAATCCGTAAAGCTTCGCTACGCCGTAGGGGCTCTTCGGGTAGAACGGCGTTTCCTCGTTCTGCGCGCGTGGCAGCACGCCTCCATACAGCTCACTTGTGCTGGCCTGGTAGAAACGCGTCTTCTTCTCCATGCCGAGTATCCGGATCGCCTCCAGGAAGCGCAGGGTTCCAATACCATCGGCATTTGCGGTGTACTCGGGCATCTCGAAGCTCACCGCCACGTGGCTCATCGCAGCAAGGTTGTAGATCTCGTCAGGTTGGATCTCCTTTACCAATCGCAGGCAATTGACACTGTCGGTGAGGTCGCCGTAATGCAGGTGGAAGGGGCGGCCCTTCTCATGCATGTCGTGGTAGAGGTGATCGATGCGATCGGTGTTGAAGAGCGAGCTGCGGCGCTTCACGCCATGCACCTCGTAGCCCTTATTCAACAGCAGTTCGCTCAAGTAGGCGCCATCCTGCCCGGTCACGCCGGTGATCAGTGCGACTTTCCGCTTCTTCGATGCTCCTTTCTTCTTGGCCATGTTGCTTGCGCCGCTGCCCGCAGCGCTCGTTTGGTGTTATTGGACGATGAAATTGCTGTTCACCAGAGATGCCTTGTTGTAACGCATCGGCTCGCCGGTGGTGAGGTCGATCAATTGCTTGCCCGCTTCGTTGACGATGGCGTGCCCGGCAGCGGTATCCCATTCCATGGTGGGCGTGAAGCGAGGATACGCATCCGCTGTCCCCTCGGCCACTAGGCAGATCTTCAGCGCGCTGCCCATGTTAGTGAGCACTATTGGACCGTGCTGCTCCTGTATGCGCGAAATGAAGGCCTCGGTCTCCGGGCTCGGATGCGATCGGCTGGCTACAACGGTGAATGCGCTGCGTTGGTGATGCACGGGTAGGCGTTCGGCGGACAAGGCGCGTTCATACGCGGAGCCCATGAAGCGGGTTGCCGATTCTTGCCGATACGCGCCTCCACCCTTCCACGCGAAATACAGCAGATCGCTCACAGGGGCATAGAGCACACCAGCGACTGGCGCCGCCGAGCCCAATGGTCCAATTGGCTTTCCGTCAACCTCCATCAAGGCGATGTTCACCGAGAATTCACCGTTCCGGTTGATGAATTCCTTGGTGCCGTCGAGTGGGTCAACAAGCCAATAGCGGGACCATCTCTGCCTTTCGGCGAATTCATGCCCAGCCCCTTCCTCACTCAGCACCGGCAAGCCGGTTCTGTCCAAAGCAGTGCTGATAGCGGCATGCGCGCGCATGTCCGCTTCGGTGATCGGCGAATCGTCTGGCTTCAACTGGGCCGCTATCAATGCACCCTTCGGGAGGGAATCATGCACCTCCAGGATTTCGCGACCAGCAAGAAAGGCCGCCTCCAGAGCGGCACTCATGAGCGGCAATAGGCCAGAGGGCATTTGGCCGAAATGTACCAGCGCGTACCAGGGTAATGGCCTTGGCCACCCACCTAGGATGCTCCGAGCTGGGCCTATGCCAGCTACTTGCCCAGGATCTTGAACATGCCTGTGCCGCAGTTGGGGCACACGCCTTTCATGGCTTTACGGCCATTGGCCATGGTTACTTCCTTCGCGTCCTTGATGTCGCGCTTGTCCTTGCACTTAACGCAATAACCTTGAACCGCTGGCATGTCGGTGTGGTTTGAGTGTTAACGTGAGGGCAAGGTATCCGCCCAGCCAAGCACCATCCGCCGTTGGTACCGGATGTTTTCAACAGCCTTTCCCCAGCGTTGCGGAAAGACGAGCGCAAAAAAAAGCCCTGCTGCATCAGCAACAGGGCTTTCTGTGCACCAAGTGGATCAGCGGGCCACGAGCACGCGAGCGTGCCGAACGCCTGCATTGTTGCGCAGAACGATGGTGTAGGCGCCTTCATTCAAATGACCGCAATCGATCAAACCGTTAAGGGTGGTACCGGAATCGGTCAAACGACCATTCAACCCGAAGATCTCGTAAGCGATACGATCGCCTTCTGCGCCTGCGATCCGGACCTGATCAACGGCCGGGTTCGGATACACGGCGATAGGCTCACCGGTCAATTCCCCAACCGATGTCACAAGTTCCACATCGGCCCCGAAGCGAGGCAGGATGCGCCATTCGCTGAAGGCGTATTGGAGCACTCCGGAGATGTTGTAAACCTGGCCTACGCTGAACGAGTAGGCATAAATCACGTCGTCCACCAGCACCGGACCACTACCATCATTCACCGTGTACTGGCCGAAACTGCCCTGAGCGGTGCAATTGGCCGCCACCACTTTCACGAACACGCTCTCGTAAGGCTCCGTGTTGCCATTGGCGGTCGTGATCAGGGTCGGAGCAATCGCGTTCCCGCTGGTGAGGGTGACCATATTCAGCACCGACGAGATCTGGGTCTGCCCATTGAATTCGACAACAGTTCCACTGATGGTCATCTCGTCGCCGATAGCGATCGCTCCCGGTGTGGCAAACACGTAAATGCCCGTCCATGGACCGGTGCCATCTTGCAGGTAGAAACCATTGCCAAGCAGCGCGCTCACAACACCTTGAGTGACCACTGTAGTGCCAACCATAGGCGAAGCGCCATCAGGAGCGGTGGTCTCCTGAATTTCTGCGATGGTGGCTGGTGTTGGTGGATTGACGGCCAGCGCGGTGATCGTGACATCATCGACCACCAAGTGCTCGGGGGCCACGGTGCTCTGCACGCTGAGGATGAACTCGGCGTTTCCAGCATCAACCGCAGCGGTCATATTCAGCGCCACCTCTTGCCAGGTGTTGCCCGTGATGCTCACGAATGCGGTTGGGTTATAAGGCGCGTAACCGCTGCCTGTAGGACGGCCGTCGTATAGCCCAACACGGATCTGCCCTTCGCCGCGCACCCAGAAACGGATCTCATATTCCTGGTTCGCAGTAACGCTCAGGACCTGCGTCGTGAAGCGCTGGTGCCCGGTGCTGGCCTTGATCAGCTGCACGGCTGATGCGCCGCCATGCACATTGGTGGACACTTGCACCACGCCACTCTGTGGCAGGTTGCTCTTGCTGCCGTACCAATCGGTGGGCAGGTTGGCGGCCCAATCCTCGAAGCCGCTGGTGAAGATCACTTGGGCCTGCGTGCTCAGGGAGAGCATCGCAGAGAGAACGAGGAGGGTAATGTGTTTCATGTCGTCAAAGGGTGGTTGGTTATTGCGCTGGTCGCCTGTTCTATTTGATTTGAACCTTCATGACCTGCTCACCTGTGCGCAGCATCACCGTTACATAGTAAATACCCGGCGGCCAAGCAGCGGCCGCGACAAGCATTTCCTATTTGACACGCTCGATGACGCAAACTTCTCGTTCAGCAAAGCATCGGTCACTCGAACTAATTCAACGTCTTCTAAAGATATCAACTCATCTATCCCAATTGTAAATGCATCTACAGACGGAGCTGGATAGACCGATACGAGTTCGGATAAATCTGTTCCGTCTGGATTCAGGAAATCACATGGCCCATGCGCGCATCGATCCTTTATGTCGAAGGTTGACTCGGCAAGTCCACAACCGTTCTGGGCGACGATTCGAACTGTATGGCAAAAATCTCCTTCCTTGACCAAACAGAAAGGCCCATCATCGTACGGGTATAGTCCATAAGCCCATGATGTCCAGTGTTCTTGACAACCCAAGGGCGGGTAAGAACACTCCTTACCGAGAACTGTGGTTAGTTCAGAATACTCTGCTTCGTATTCAGGTCGAAAAACCCTTGTATGTTCAACTCCATCCACAAACACTTGATATGGTCTGTAGCCATCTGAAGAATACCAGATTGATGGCTCCGGTTCAGGTTCGTCTTGCAGCCAATAGTCATAATCGTTGTAAACTGGCAGTGACTCATAGTACGTGGTGAAACTCTGCACAGGATATGGCGACATTCCGCTGGCACCGCGAACTTCGGGTTGAATACACCAGTACTGATAATCGGAATCAGTACTTGGGCAATCAAGTACCGTGTTTTGATTGCCTCCAGCCGGCCCTATGTATGGCTTTCCTAAATACAATGGCAATTCAACCCTTGATGTTCCTCCAGAACAAGGATTCTCCGGGTCATTTGCTTCAAGAATCGGCTGATAGCCATCTCCAGGCATCGAGTTGCAACGTATCGTACAGTGTGTATTGCTGCTCTCGACTATCTCCAAACTCGATGTACCTGATCCACCAAGACTCCAGACCACAGGGTCCCCGTGCGGTCCTTGTAGTTCGAAACTTTGAATCGCACCAGAAGAGCAAAAGAAATCACCATTACCCGCTAAGGGCACTATTCTCAGCGGCTCAGCACAAACATTGGAAAGATGTGGACCCCACTCTCCCGCATTCTGCCAAACGCGGATGTAGTCAACGAAAAAATCAAAATATGTTTCGTTCGTTGGGGTGTCCAGACACATTCCACCGTGCGCCATATTCACCAATACATTCAACTTGCATCCGGGAGAAGGGAATAGATGACCCCAAAAGGGACCATTCAACGTGCAATCCTCGCCTTGCAGATCAAACACCCTGCAGCGCCGGTACACTTCAGTACCGTCAAAGTACCAAATCACCCAATCATCCAGCCATTCAATTCCATAGTTGTGGAATCCGATTGAATTGCTAATCGCAGCATGATGAGTATGGTGCAGCGGCGGGTCTTGAGGAGCGGTTCTGTGGATAGAACAAAGCATGTCATTGATTTCATTCGAACAAAACTCAAAAACGTCGATTTCATTACCGCCCTCGCCAAATAGCCAGAAAGCCGGCCAAGTGCTTGGCCCACCTGGTATTTTGCAACGAATCTCAAACCTCCCCTTGTTAAATCTGTATGGCTGCCGCGAGAACAGTATGCCTGATCTCCACGAGCGGACCTGCCCCATCCATTCGACGGGCGAATTCCACAATGTTATTCTTGCGTTCCCACCCAGTACTTGAACCTGATCATCCATGTAGATTTCATTCGCTCCAACACGGCATGAGACGCAACCATCAGAACCATCCGGGGAGAACGGCGCATACGAAGTCCATTTCTCAAGATTTACGACATCTCCAACGAACTCATCATGAAAAACGAGTTGGTAATTCGTAGCGTAGTCGCACAATTCAACATTGTTTGCCCAGTCTTGCTGGCTATGTACGTCTAGGTGCAAGTTGGTTGCAATGCAAAGCGCGACCGAGTAGTTCCAAGCTGTGCCTATGGATGACCGTATCATTTTCTCGGTTCGTTTACCCCAAAAGTAGTTCTCCAGAGTATCTCAAATGCGTTTCCAGCGTAGCCTGATGTCTTGCGTGTTGTACCCCAGGTCGCAATGGGCCTTAGGGCTCTGCAATGCGGATGTTATCAAGTTCCCATGTCTTGCCATCGGAACTGCTTCCCGTGTATTTGAAGCCAATCCGGACATTGGAGGTCAAGTGGTTCGTCAGCGAGAGCACGCCACTCTGCACCCAAGCCCATGAGCCACTGCTGAGGGCCGGAGAGAGCGCGGTCCATGTTCCGGTGGAGGGGGCGCCGCTAGAATAATCCGTGCTCACCAGCACCTGTAGCTGGGCGCCATTGTAGTTGCACGCGGTGATGAAGGAGAGCCCGGGATTCGTGGCGCTGGAAAGTTCCACTGCTGGACTGATGAGCCAGGCCTCGCCGGGAACGTTCGCGCTGTTGATGAAGTTGCG
Organism: Flavobacteriales bacterium; assembly: GCA_016713865.1. Lineage (GTDB taxonomy): Bacteria > Bacteroidota > Bacteroidia > Flavobacteriales_F > PHOS-HE28 > PHOS-HE28. The sequence continues at coordinate 12,531 of JADJOG010000013.1, forward strand.
GCATTGGCCATAGGCCGTGCCATCAGAAGAACCCACCGTGTTCGTGGTCCAAGGGATGTTGTTGTCCGTCCAAGTGGTCCATCCGCCTGAGGTCACACTCCCATCGTTGAATGTCTTTTGCATAATGGGCAACACTCCGCTGCAGCGCGGTCCGTTCAGCTGCACCTCGTTTATATTGCGAATGAAGAGTTGCATCTCGGAGTTGAATTGGCCGACCACACCCACGAAGCTACCATTACCTGTTGGCAGTTGCTGTCCAGCGAAGTTGGCATAACCGCTAGTGCGCACAAGGACATTAGCCGCACAATCCGAAAGTGTCCGGTTCATGGTCTGCTGCGTTATGGCGTTAGCATAAGTCCCTCCAATATCACTTGCGAGGAACTCGACACCTTCCAGTCGCACCAATTTCCCCTGCATAGCAGGTGTGACTTGAGCCACCGTAATTAACTCCGGCTGCTTCACAATGCCCACAGCCTGTTTCACTACGTTATTGTCGACATCGACGCTATCCAGTTGCATTAACCCTTGATAGCTGTTGAGCTTCGTGCCCGGCAGGTAAATTCGGATGCTATCGCCTTGGTATAGACCTCCGCTGTTCACTAGGCGCAGCACAATTCCTCCCGTGTGGTCTTGAACATAAACATTCTTGTACAGGTTGCCACTCTCTTCGTCAGCCGTCACAACGGCATAGACACTCTTCGCGCTATCGAAGTACACGGGGTCTGTAGTGTACAGCGCACGTAGTTCAGCTACAGTCAGAACTGCACCTACCGGGAGCGAACGCCGGGGTGGGCTATCAATCGGCTTCTCGCAGGCGACCAGGAAAAGCGCTGCGGCAAAGAAGGGGAAGGCGAGTTGTCGGTTCATCGGGTGTGCGTTGCGTTCAGAAACTGAAGGTGAGCATGGCGAAGTAGTTCCGCCCGAAGAGGTAACTGTACTTGGGTGGGAAACGATCCACCTGCATGCGATCGTAGCGGAGCTGCTCGAAGCCGCCGGTGCGGAATTCCCGGTTGTTGAGCACGTTGCTCACGCTCACATTGGCGGCGAGCCGGTACTTGCGCTTGAACATCCAGCTCTTCCCAGCGAAGAAATCGACCGTGGTGTTGTCGTCGAGCTTGGTCTGGGCAAGCAGGTCGTTCCACTGCGGATCATTCACCACCAGGTTCTCGAGCGCTTCTGCGGTGCGGCGGTCAGGATTGGGGTCGAGGTAGATCTCGCGGAAAACGTTCGCGCTGGCACCGGCGAACCAGAACTTGGGGCTGTTGTAGCGCAGGCCGATCGATGTGGCGCTCTGCGGCATGCCGCCCACGCGATAGCCCTTCCAATACACCACGCGGTCCTGCGCGAACACCTCGTCGCTGTTGTTGCGCGTGATGGTGGCCGCCGGGCGGGAGTCGTACACATAGCGCCCTTCGGCATGCACGAAGTTCGCCTGCCATGTGCTGCTCAGGTTGGCCTCCACGCCGAGTTCCATTCCTTGGTGGATCTGATCAACGCCGCTCATGGCGTAATTGACGATGGTGAGGAACTCGTCGTGGTAATAGCTCCTGTTCCACACTTGATCGGCAATACGGGTGTGGTACAGCGTGAGCCGGCCTTTCATCTTCGGGGCCTTCAGCACATAGCTCACATCGCCGCTGATCGCCGATTCCTGCGTGAGCCCGCTTAGAACGGCATCGCGCACGCGAGGTGAGATGTAGGCGACGTTGCCCGCCGGGGGCCGCACGATGTAACCCGTGTTGGCCGTAAGGAAATGGCGGCCCGTGATCTTCATGACCGCTCCCGCCTTCAACCCGTAACCAATGAAATCCTGCTTCTTCGACTCGCCGAAACTGTTCTCGGGGAACCGGCCGTTGCGCAGGTTACCCTCGCGCCAGAAGCTGGTGTTGGAGATATCGGCGCCCACGTAAACCTCCATCCGGCTCCACTTCTTCTCCCACTGCCCGAAAAGGTTGGCATAGCGCGTATGGATGTTGTAATCATGGCCGAAAACGTCACCTTCCTTCACCACTTTATTCGGCGTGCTCAAATCGTTTTGCGAGATAAGGGTGTCATTGAAGTCGCGGTCTGCGAACTGGTCGATATCCACCCAGAAATCGCCGCCCAGCAGATCATCGATCACACGGAAGTAATGCGTGCGTTGGGCATGCACGCTTCCGCCGATCGTTAGATGCGCCTGTTCGCTGATGGCCTTATCCCAAACGCTGTTGAGGCCGAATCGCGTCGGGTCCTGCCGCACTTCCTCAACGATGTATTTGCTCCGGTTGCCGACAATGGTGTTCCCAGCCACACCGTTCGCATTCTCCACTTGGTAGAGATTCTTCCCGTTAGCGAAGTAGAGTTGGTCCCAATCAATCTGCCGGGTGTTAACATCGTTCTGCCATGCGCTCACGCGGCCCGGGTAAAGCTCGCTGTCCTCAAAGCGATAGTAGCTGGGCAGGTAGCGGTAATAATCCGGCCGCGGGTCCTTGGCATCGAACCAATTCATTCCAGTCAGCCCATCGCGGCCAAACGTGTAATAGGCCGAAGTGCTAGTTGTCGGTGAGGTCGTAGGCCTCCTGCACGGCAATGCCCTGCCGGCCTTGCACGATTGGCGCACCGAAACCGCTCAGGCTGATGGTGTGCTGGTCATTGATCCTTTTCTCAGCCGCCAGGAAATAGGCGTAGGCATCGAAGGAGGTGCCTTCCACATAGCCTTCTTCGGCCCAACGTCGCGATCCGCTGAAAGCGAAGGACCAGCCTTTGGCATTCATGCCCGTGCCGTAGGTAACCATAGCGCGATTCCGATAAGCACGGTTCGCACTGGCGTAACTCACGCGCAGGCCCTTGCGAATACCGCTCGCGCTGATGTTCATGTCCGTGGTACCACCAAGGCTCCCGAAGACCAGACGGCTAGGGCCAATGCCCGTGCGCACCTGCATCCAGCGCGTCACATCATTCAAACCGGCCCAGTTGCTCCACACAGCCCAGCCCGATTCGAGGTCATTCACGCGAACCCCATTGATGGTAACGATGGTATTCTCACCGTCGTAGCCCCGAATCCGGAAGCGGGCTTGGCCGAAGTTAAAACCAGCCACGGCATTAAAGGGATCGCGCGAGGATTGAAGGATGCCGCTGATGTCCTGATTGCCCAATTCCCCGTCGAGGTCGTCGGTGGTCAGGGTGAACACTGGAAGCTGAGGCCGATTGATCGCAGTGGTATCAGGGGCTGGCGGGCTGACTACTGTATCAATTTGGGCCTGCGCGGCAAAGGGAGCCGCGAAAAGAACCCATGCGATTGCGCCGGAGATGCGATGGATGGTGGCCATGAGCCTGTTCGGGGCGCCGATGACTCATGAAACCACGTCCTTGTTCCGGATGGCTCACTTTCGGCGGGCGCCAAAAGTAGCCGCCGCTTCCGAGTACAGAACATTGCCTTAGGGTTAAATGATGGCCTGAAACCGACCTGTTTAGGATTCGTTCAAAGGCGCCCGGACATGGAATCGATAAACCGCTGACCTGTAAAGGGTTTCATTATTTTCGCCCGCTTGCTAAGAAACCTCGGATTCCGCTCTTCAAAAGGTCCATTCTTGGCCACAATGGTCAACCGCATACTCTTTCGCGGCATTTCCTGCCTTCTGCTGTTCGTCAGCAGCGCCCTTGCGAGGGCGGATCACTTCTCCGGAGCGAGCATCACCTACGAGTGTGTTGGCGTGAACCAATATCGAATCACTCTTGACCTTTACTTGGATTGCGCAGGCGCTGCTATCACACCGCAGACCCTGAACTTCTCGAACAACTGCGGCGCCACCTTCTCACTGGGCAACGTGCCGCTGGTGCTGGTTGAAGAAGTGTCGCAGCTGTGCGGTTCGCAGTTGGCGAACTCCACTTGCAATGGCGGCATCGAGCCCGGCATGCGCCATTACCGGTTCCAGACCACGATTCCGCTCGCGCCTTGCAACTCATGGCTCATGAGCTGGAATATCTGCTGCCGCTCTGTGACCCAGAACGTGCAAGGCGTTCCAGGCATGTATGTGCAAGCCACTTTGAACAACGCCGGTGGCCTTTGCGACCAATCGCCGCAGTTTGGCGACACTTCCATTCCATACGTGTGCGTGAACACCCCGGTGTCATACAACCCGATGGTCACCGATGCCGATGGCAACACCTTGGTGTATTCATTCATCAACGCGCAATTCGTAGGTCCAAGCAACGTGACCTATCAACCTGGCTTCACTGCCGGAACCCCGATTACCGGCGTAACGCTCAACCCGGCCACTGGCCAGATCAACTTCACGCCAACGGTCACCGGTCGATATGTCGTTGTCGTTCAGGTTGCCTCCTACAATTCGCTCGGGCAGCTCATCGGCACGGTGATGCGCGATTTCCTGTTCGTCGTGATTCCTTGCGTGGACCCACCTGCCACGAATCTCGGGCCCACGAATATCACGAGCGGCTTCATCACGAGCGCCACATCAATCGAGGTCTGCAACGGCATCCCCTTCTGCGTGGACATGAGTTTCGCAGATGTTGACCCTTTGGCAATCATCACGCTCACCTCGCAGATTACCGCGCAGCTGCCTGGATCAACCTTCACAGTGAATGGAAACAACCCTGTTGTTGCGACATTGTGCTGGACGCCAGTGCTCGCGCTTTCGCCAGTCACGGCGCTCGTTGCCGTGAATGATAATGCCTGTCCGTTGCAGAACCTGTCGGACTATGCCTTAACGATCAATGTGGTGGCTGTCCCTCCGGTTCCGCCGAACCCAGGCACATCGGCCACGGTTTCTAGTTGCGCCGGAACCCCTTCGTTCAGCTTGTTCGCGCAGCTCGGAGGAGGCCCACAAGCAGGCGGCTCATGGACTGGTCCGGGTGGCGCGGCGCACTCCGCGACCTTCAATCCTGCACTAGACGCCTTCGGCGTTTATACCTATACCGTCGGCAACGGCTGCCACAACGCATCCGCGACGGTAACAGTGAATCAGATTGCCGCATCGAGCGCTGGAACCAATGGCTCGCTCACGATCTGCAGCAATGGTGCAGCGGTTGCTCTGATCGCATCGCTTGGCGGCTCGCCAGCCGCAGGCGGCGCATGGAGCGGGCCTTCACCGGTTGTTGGCGGTCAGTACAACCCGGTCACGATGAACCCGGGCGTATACACCTACACTGTTACGAACGCACCTCCATGCGTGAATTCCACTGCCACGGTTACTGTAACGGAGAACCCGGCTCCGAATGCAGGCACGAATGCGAATCTCGCCACCTGCAGCAACGGTGCAGTGGTATCGCTATTAGCTCAGCTCGGCGGCGCCCAAGCCGGTGGCGCATGGAGTGGACCCTCGCCCGTTGTCGGTGGCAACTACAACCCGGTGACCATGGACCCCGGTGTGTACACATACACCTTGACCGGCGTAGCGCCGTGCGCGAATGCGAGCGCGACAGTCACTGTCACCGAGAACACCGCGACGAGCGCAGGAACAAACGGTGCGCTCACCGTGTGCAGCAACGGTGCTGCTGTGAGCCTCTTCACTCAGCTCGGCGGAACACCGCAAGCAGGCGGTGCATGGACTGGACCTAGCGCGGTTGTCGGTGGCAACTACGACCCGGCCACGATGAATGCTGGTGTGTACACATACACTGTTACTGGTGTTGCGCCATGCACCAACGCCAGCGCAACGGTGACTGTCACTGAGAACGCCGCGACCAATGCTGGAACAAACGGTGCGCTCACCGTGTGCAGCAACGGTGCTGCTGTGAGCCTCTTCACGCAACTCGGCGGAACTCCGCAAGTAGGCGGCGCGTGGAGCGGACCTTCAGCGGTTGTCGGTGGCAACTACGGTAAAAGCCACAATGATCCGGCGTGTACACCTACACCGTGACCGGTGTGGCGCCCTGCACCAACGCCAGCGCGACGGTGACCGTCACCGAGAACGCCGCGACCAACGCTGGAACCAACGGCGCGCTCACAGTTTGCAGCGATGGCGCGGCGCAGTCACTCTTCGCTGCATTGGGTGGAACACCGCAAGCAGGCGGTGCATGGACTGGACCTAGCGCGGTTGTCGGTGGCAACTACGACCCGGCCACGATGAATGCTGGTGTGTACACCTACACTGTTACTGGTGTTGCGCCATGCACCAACGCCAGCGCAACGGTGACTGTCACTGAGAACGCCGCGACCAATGCTGGAACAAACGGTGCGCTCACCGTGTGCAGCAACGGTGCTGCTGTGAGCCTCTTCACGCAACTCGGCGGAACACCGCAGGCAGGCGGCGCGTGGAGCGGGCCTTCAGCGGTTGTCGGTGGCAACTACGACCCGGCCACGATGAACCCCGGCGTGTACACCTACACCGTGACCGGTGTGGCGCCCTGCACCAACGCGAGTGCGACGGTGACCGTGACGGAGAACGCCGCGACCAACGCTGGAACAAACGGTGCGCTCACCGTGTGCAGCAACGGTGCTGCTGTGAGCCTCTTCACGCAACTCGGCGGAACACCGCAGGCAGGCGGCGCGTGGAGCGGGCCTTCAGCGGTTGTCGGTGGCAACTACGACCCGGCCACGATGAACCCCGGCGTGTACACCTACACCGTGACCGGTGTGGCGCCTTGCACCAACGCGAGTGCGACGGTGACCGTGACGGAGAACGCCGCGACCAACGCTGGAACAAACGGTGCGCTCACCGTGTGCAGCAACGGTGCTGCTGTGAGCCTCTTCACGCAACTCGGCGGAACGCCGCAGGCAGGCGGCGCGTGGAGCGGGCCTTCAGCGGTTGTCGGTGGCAACTACGATCCTGCCACGATGGATCCCGGCGTGTACACCTACACCGTGACCGGTGTGGCGCCTTGCACCAACGCGAGTGCGACGGTGACAGTAACAGAGAACGCCGCGACCAACGCTGGAACAAACGGTGCGCTCACCGTGTGCAGCAACGGTGCTGCTGCGAGCCTCTTCCCGCAACTCGGCGGAACACCGCAGGCAGGCGGCGCGTGGAGCGGGCCTTCAGCGGTTGTCGGTGGCAACTACGACCCGGCCACGATGAACCCCGGCGTGTACACCTACACCGTGACCGGTGTGGCGCCCTGCACCAACGCGAGTGCGACGGTGACCGTGACCGGAGAACGCCGCGACCAACGCTGGAACAAACGGTGCGCTCACCGTGTGCAGCAACGGTGCTGCTGTGAGCCTCTTCACGCAACTCGGCGGAACACCGCAGGCAGGCGGCGGCGTGGAGCGGGCCTTCAGCGGTTGTCGGTGGCAACTACGACCCGGCCACGATGAACCCCGGCGTGTACACCTACACCGTGACCGGTGTGGCGCCCTGCACCAACGCGAGTGCGACGGTGACCGTGACGGAGAACGCCGCGACCAACGCTGGAACAAACGGTGCGCTCACCGTGTGCAGCAACGGTGCTGCTGTGAGCCTCTTCACGCAACTCGGCGGAACTCCGCAAGTAGGCGGCGCGTGGAGCGGACCTTCAGCGGTTGTCGGTGGCAACTACGATCCAGCCACAATGATCCCTGGCGTGTACACCTACACCGTGACCGGTGTGGCGCCCTGCACCAACGCCAGCGCGACGGTCACCGTCACCGAGAACGCCGCGACCAATGCTGGAACAAACGGTGCGCTCACCGTGTGCAGCAACGGTGCTGCTGTGAGCCTCTTCACGCAACTCGGCGGAACTCCGCAAGTAGGCGGCGCGTGGAGCGGACCTTCAGCGGTTGTCGGTGGCAACTACGATCCAGCCACAATGATCCCTGGCGTGTACACCTACACCGTGACCGGTGTGGCGCCCTGCACCAACGCCAGCGCGACGGTCACCGTCACCGAGAACGCCGCGACCAACGCTGGAACCAACGGCGCGCTCACAGTTTGCAGCGATGGCGCGGCGCAGTCACTCTTCGCTGCATTGGGTGGAACACCGCAAGCTGGTGGCGCATGGTCCGGACCTAGCGTAGTCGTCGGCGGCAACTACAACCCCGCGACTATGGATCCCGGTGTGTACACCTACACCGTGACCGGTGTGGCGCCTTGCACCAACGCCAGCGCGACAGTCACCGTCACCGAGAACGCAGCAACGAACGCAGGCACCGATGGCACGCTTACCGTTTGCAGCGATGGCGCTGCGCAATCATTGTTCGTTGCATTGGGCGGAACACCGCAGGCAGGCGGCGCGTGGAGCGGGCCCTAGCGCGGTGGTCGGTGGCAACTATGACCCCGCCACGATGGCACCAGGCGTTTACACCTACACCGTGACCGGTGTGGCGCCTTGCACCAACGCCAGCGCGACAGTCACCGTCACCGAGAACGCAGCAACGAACGCAGGCACCAACGGCACGCTCACCGTTTGCAGTGATGGCGCTGCGCAATCACTCTTCGCTGCATTAGGCGGAACACCGCAGGCAGGCGGCGCGTGGAGCGGTCCTAGCGCGGTGGTCGGCGGCAACTACGATCCTGCCACGATGGACCCCGGCGTGTACACCTACACCGTGACCGGTGTGGCGCCTTGCACCAACGCCAGCGCGTCAGTCACCGTCACCGAGAACGCAGCAACGAACGCAGGCACCAACGGCACGCTTACCGTTTGCAGCGATGGCGTTGCGCAATCATTGTTCGTTGCATTGGGCGGAACTCCGCAAGCAGGCGGCGCGTGGAGCGGACCTTCAGCGGTTGTCGGTGGCAACTACGACCCGGCCACGATGAACCCCGGCGTGTACACCTACACCGTGACCGGTGTGGCGCCCTGCACCAACGCCAGCGCGACGGTCACCGTCACCGAGAACGCCGCGACCAATGCTGGAACAAACGGTGCGCTCACCGTTTGCAGCGATGGCGCTGCGCAATCACTCTTCGCTGCATTAGGCGGAACACCGCAAGCAGGCGGCGCTTGGTCTGGTCCTTCAGCGGTTGTCGGTGGCAACTACGACCCTGCGACGATGATGCCGGGCGTTTACACCTACACGGTTACGGGTGTTGCGCCATGCACCAACGCCAGCGCGAACGTCACAGTCACTGAAACCAGCTCGCCCAACGCGGGAACCAACGGCAGCGCGACGGTCTGCGGCAACGGCGCTGCGATCAATCTCTTCGCGCAGCTCGGCGGATCTCCCGATGCGGGTGGAACGTGGAGCGGGCCTTCAACAGTTGTCGGTGGCAACTACGATCCCGCCACGATGAACCCCGGCGTGTACACCTACACGCTGGCGGCGGTGGCGCCATGCGTGGGCAGCAGCGCCACGGTGACGATCACCGAGAACGCACCAGCCAACGCAGGCACCGATGGCGCGCTCACCGTTTGCAGTGATGGCGCTGCGCAATCACTCTTCGCTGCATTAGGCGGAACACCGCAAGCTGGTGGCGCATGGAGCGGACCTAGCGCGGTGGTCGGTGGCAACTACGACCCTGCGACGATGATGCCGGGCGTTTACACCTACACGGTTACGGGTGTTGCGCCATGCACCAACGCAAGCGCGACGGTCACCGTGACTGAGACCAGCCCGCCCAACGCGGGAACCAACGGCAGCGCGACGGTCTGCGGCAACGGCGCCGCGATCAATCTCTTCGCGCAGCTCGGCGGATCGCCCGATGCAGGCGGAACATGGAGCGGGCCAAGCGCGGTTGTCGGTGGCAGTTATGATCCTGCGACGATGACCCCCGGCGTGTACAATTACACGCTGGCAGCGGTGGCTCCATGCGTAGGCAGCAGCGCCACGGTGACGATCACCGAGAACGCACCGGCCAACGCAGGCACCGATGGCAGCGTGACCGTCTGTGATGTCGGTGCTGCTGTGAGCCTCTTCGCGCAGCTCGGCGGAACACCGCAGGCTGGTGGTGCATGGTCCGGACCCAGCGCGGTGGTCGGTGGCAACTACGACCCTGCGACGATGATGCCGGGCGTTTACACCTACACGGTCACTGGCATCGCGCCACGCGCGAACGCAAGCGCAACGGTGACCGTCACAGAGACCAGCTCGCCCAACGCGGGCACCAACGGCAGCGCGACGGTCTGCGGCAACGGCGCTGCGATCAATCTCTTCGCGCAGCTCGGCGGATCTCCCGATGCGGGTGGAACGTGGAGCGGGCCTTCAACAGTTGTCGGTGGCAACTACGATCCCGCCACGATGAACCCCGGCGTGTACACCTACACGCTGGCGGCGGTGGCGCCATGCGTGGGCAGCAGCGCCACGGTGACGATCACCGAGAACGCACCGGCCGATGCGGGCACCGATGGCAGCTTGACCGTGTGCGATGCCGGTGCTGCTGTGAGCCTCTTCGCGCAGCTAGGTGGATCGCCCGATGCGGGTGGAACATGGAGCGGCCCTTCAGCGGTTGTCGGTGGCAACTACGACCCTGCGACGATGACGCCGGGCGTTTACACCTACACGGTTACGGGTGTTGCGCCATGCACCAACGCGAGCGCGACGGTCACCGTGACTGAGACCAGCTCGCCCAACGCAGGCACCAACGGCAGCGCGACGGTCTGCGGCAACGGCGCCGCGATCAATCTCTTCGCGCTGCTCGGCGGATCGCCCGATGCAGGCGGAACGTGGAGCGGGCCAAGCGCGGTTGTCGGTGGCAGTTATGATCCTGCGACGATGACCCCCGGCGTGTACAATTACACGCTGGCAGCGGTGGCTCCATGCGTAGGCAGCAGCGCCACGGTGACGATCACCGAGAACGCACCGGCCAACGCAGGCACCGATGGCAGCGTGACCGTGTGCGATGTCGGCGCGGCGGTGAGCCTTTTCGCGCAGCTCGGCGGAACGCCGGATGCAGGCGGATCCTGGAGCGGTCCTTCAGCGGTTGTCGGCGGCAACTATGACCCGGCCACGATGACGCCGGGCGTTTACACATACACCGTGACTGGCATCGCCCATGCGCGAACGCTTCAGCAACGTCACGGTGACGAGACCAGCTCGCCCAACGCAGGCACCAACGGCAGGCACTCTGCGGCAACGGCGCTGCGGTCACCTCTTCGCGCAGCTCGGCGGAACGCCCGATGCAGGCGGAACGTGGAGCGGACCTTCACAGTTGTCGGCGGCACTACGCCCCGCCACGATGGCGCCCGGCGTGTACACCTACACGCGCAGCAGCGCCATGCGGGCAGCAGCGCAACGGTGACATCCGAGAACGCACCGGCCAACGCAGGCACCATGGCAGCGTGACCTGTGCGATGTCGGCGCGGCGGTGAGCCTATTCCGCAGCTGGTGGAGCGCCGGATGCGGTGGCGCATGAGCGGGCCGAGCGCGGTGATCGGCGGCAACTATGACCCCACGACATGACGCCGGGCGTTTACACATACACCGTGACTGGCATCGCTCCATGCGCGAACGCTTCAGCAACTGTAACGGTGACTGAGACCAGCTCGCCCAACGCAGGCACCAACAGCAGCGCGACGGTCTGCGGCAACGGCGCTGCGATCAACCTCTTCGCGCAACTCGGGGATCGCCGGATGCGGGTGGAACATGGAGCGGACCAAGCGCGGTTGTCGGTGGCAACTACGATCCGGCCACCATGGCCCCCGGCGTGTACACCTACACGCTGGCAGCGGTAGCGCCATGCGTGGGCAGCAGCGCAACGGTGACGATCACCGAGAACGCACCGGCCAACGCAGGCACCGATGGCAGCGTGACCGTGTGCGATGTCGGCGCGGCGGTGAGCCTCTTCGTGCAGCTCGGCGGATCACCTGATGCAGGCGGAACATGGAGCGGGCCGAGCGCGGTGATCGGCGGCAACTATGACCCGGCCACGATGGCGCCGGGCGTTTACACATACACCGTGACCGGTGTCGCTCCATGCGCGAACGCTTCAGCAACTGTAACGGTGACTGAGACCAGCTCGCCCAACGCAGGCACCAACAGCAGCGCGACGGTCTGCGGCAACGGCGCTGCGATCAACCTCTTCGCACAACTCGGTGGATCGCCGGATGCGGGTGGAACATGGAGCGGACCAAGCGCGGTTGTCGGTGGCAACTACGATCCGGCCACCATGGCCCCCGGCGTGTACACCTACACGCTGGCAGCGGTAGCGCCATGCGTGGGCAGCAGCGCAACGGTGACGATCACCGAGAACGCACCGGCCAACGCAGGCACCGATGGTAGCGTGACCGTGTGCGATGTCGGCGCGGCGGTGAGCCTCTTCGTGCAGCTCGGCGGATCACCTGATGCAGGCGGAACATGGAGCGGGCCTTCAGCAGTTGTCGGCGGCAATTACGATCCGGCCACGATGGCGCCGGGCGTTTACACCTACACCGTGACTGGTGTGGCGCCATGCACCAACGCGAGCGCGACGGTCACCGTGACTGAGACCAGCTCGCCCAACGCAGGCACCAACGGCAGCGCGACGGTCTGTGGCAACGGCGCCGCGATCAATCTCTTCGCACAACTCGGTGGATCGCCCGATGCAGGAGGAACATGGAGCGGGCCACGCGCGGTTGTCGGTGGCAGCTATGATCCTGCGACGATGGCGCCCGGCGTGTACAATTACACGCTGGCAGCGGTGGCTCCATGCGTGGGCAGCAGCGCAACGGTGACGATCACCGAGAACGCACCGGCCAACGCAGGCACCGATGGTAGCGTGACCGTGTGCGATGTCGGCGCGGCGGTGAGCCTCTTCGTGCAGCTCGGCGGATCACCTGATGCAGGCGGAACATGGAGCGGGCCTTCAGCAGTGATCGGTGGCAACTACGACCCGGCCACGATGACGCCGGGCGTTTACACCTACACCGTGACCGGCATCGCACCGTGCACCAACGCTTCGGCGACAGTGACCGTGACTGAGACCAGCTCACCGAACGCAGGCACCAACGGCAGCGCAACGGTCTGCGGCAACGGCGCTGCGATCAACCTCTTCGCGCAGCTCGGTGGATCGCCCGATGCAGGAGGAACATGGAGCGGTCCTAGCGCCGTTGTCGGCGGCAACTACGACCCCGCGACGATGAACCCCGGCGTGTACACCTACACGCTAGCAGCGGTAGCGCCGTGTGCTGGCGCTAGCTCACAAGTCACCATCACCGAGGAGCAGCCGGGGAATGCTGGCACGGGCGCATCCATCGATCTCTGTGCCCCCGGCAGCGCGGCCGTGAACCTTTTCAATCTCTTGGGTGGATCGCCACAGGCAGGTGGTACATGGACACATCCGAACGGCACATCGTTCAACGGTGTGTTCAATCCGGCCACGGACCCAGCAGGCGCGCAGACCTACTCCATCGCTGGAGTTGCATGCCCGACAAGCGCGGCAATCATCACCGTGAATCTGTTGCAAGGCCCTAATGCCGGTGCCAACAACAGCATCAGCGTTTGCAGCACGCAGGCGTCCTTCAACCTTACAACGCAACTCGCCGGCACGCCCGACGCCAATGGCACTTGGACAGATGCCCAAGGCAATGCTGTTGCTTCCACCTTCAACCCAGCGAGCCAAGGCAGCGGCATATTCACTTACACGGTGCCCGGTATCGGCAACTGCCCCGATGCGCAAGCCACGCTGAGCATCACGGTGAATATCGCGCCGCTCGCAGGCACCAGCGGCACCCTTACGCTCTGCGCCAGCAGTGCTCAGGAATCACTCTTCGATGGTCTCAGCGGCACGCTCGACGCTGGCGGCACATGGACCGCACCGGGCGGATTGCCCCATGGCACCGTCATCGATCCCGCGATCCATCAAGCAGGCATCTACACGTACACGGTTGCGGGCATCGCACCATGCGCATCGGCTAGCTCAACTGTTACAGTCACCATCAACCCTGTGGCACAAGCCGGCGATGATGGCAATCTCGTGCTCTGCACCAGTGGTCCTCTGGTCGGCCTCTTCGCAGCGCTCGGTGGAAGCCCCCAACCCGGCGGCACATGGACCGACCCCAACGGCATTGCCACCGGAGGAAGCTTCAACCCAGCTACCGGATTGCCTGGTGTGTACACCTACACCGTGAGCGGCACCGCGCCATGTATTGACGATGCGGCCATCGTTACCGTTGTGGTTATTACGGCTGGGAATGCCGGCGCGGGCGCGGCACTCACCTTCTGCCCGGGCGACGATGCCGTCGACCTCGTTACAGCGCTCGGCGGTAACCCTGATGCGAATGGTCAATGGACCGATCCCGATGGCACGCCGATCCCGAGCATCTTCGATCCCGCAGCGGGCGCATCGGGCTTGTACACATACACCATCACCCCACCGAATCCTTGCCCGCAGGTGACCGCATCTGTGAGCATCACGGTGGTCGCGCCTGCTGTGGCCGACTTCACAGCCGAGAGCGCTGGGGAATGCGTGCCGCTCGAGGTCAGTTTCTCGCATGGCTACACCGGCAATGGCACATGCACCTGGATCCTGGGCGATGGACAGACCATTGAGCAGTGCGAGCCTTTCACTTGGATCTACAGCCAGCCTGGCAGCTACAACGTGACGCTCATCGTGGATGCGGGCAATGGCTGCGGCGCGGATACTGTGACCATCTTCGATGCGGTGGTGGCCTACGCGCAGCCGACGGCATCGTTCGACATGCTGCCGGAAACGATCACCACCATGCAGCCGGTGGGCTTCTTCAGCAATACGAGTGTTGGTGCGAACCGTTACTCCTGGTTCATCAATGAACAGCTTGCCGGCCAGGAGATCGATCTGCGTCACGTATTCCCTGCTCAGATTGGCGATGCTTACGGCGTATGCCTCGTTGCATATGCGAGCGCTTTATGCGCCGACACGGTTTGCCGCACCATCACCCTGGAGGACGGCATGGTGCTGTGGGTGCCGAACACCTTCACGCCGAATGATGATACGAATAATGAAGGCTTCGCACCAGTGGTGCTCGGGATTGATGAGCGCTACTATCTCTTCGAGGTCTTCGATCGATGGGGCATGCGGGTATTCTCCAGCGAGACACCCGGTGAGGCATGGAATGGTCGCCATGCCGATGGCACAGAGGCACCCTTGGATGTGTATGTCTGGAAAGTACGCGTGAAAGACGCCTTCAGCGGCGATCGCGTAGAGCGCGTCGGACATGTGAGCCTCCTGCGTTAACCGTCCTTACGACCTGCGGTCCGCGGGTATCTTCGCCGCGCTTTGCCCGAACGCCTCGTCATCATACCCACTTACAATGAGCGCGAGAACATCCGCGAGATCCTTGCGCATGCGCTAAGCCTTGAACCGGCGTTCGATATCCTCATCGTCGATGATGGATCGCCCGATGGCACAGCCGCGCTCGTGAAAGAAGCTCAAGCAAATGCAACGGGACGCATTCATCTGTTGGAGCGCAGCGGCAAGCTCGGCTTAGGCACCGCCTACATCGCGGGATTCAAGTGGGCGCTGGAGCGCGGCTACGAATTCACCTTCGAGATGGATGCCGATTTCTCCCACAACCCGAACGACCTCGTGCGACTGTGGAAGGCTTGCGCTGATGGTGCCGACATGAGCGTGGGCTCGCGCTACGTGAAGGGCGGCCAAGTGAAGGACTGGAGCTGGGACCGCATCCTGCTCAGCTATTGCGCATCGATCTATGTGCGCGCGGTGCTCTGGCTGGGCGTGCGCGATACCACCGCTGGCTTCGTGTGCTACACGCGCCGCGTGCTCGAAGCCTTGCCGTTGGATGAAGTGCGCTTCATCGGCTATGCCTTCCAGATCGAGATGAAATACCGCGTGCGGCGCATGGGCTTCCGCATCGCCGAGGTGCCCATCACCTTCATCGACCGCACCAAGGGCACCAGCAAGATGAACACGAGCATCTTCCGCGAAGCGATCATCGGAGTGCTGCAGATGCGCTTCGGAGGATGGATCAAATAATCGAACGATGAAGCGCTTCGTGATCCGTGACGCACGCGTGGTGAACGAGGGAAGGCTGTTCCCCGCTGACGTGTTGGTGGAGGGCGATCGGATCGCGCGCATCGCCGAGGAGGGCATCGGCTCCGCTTCTGCTGCGGAGGATGTGGATGCGCAAGGCCGTCATCTGCTCCCCGGCGCCATCGACGATCAAGTGCATTTCCGCGAGCCGGGCCTCACGCACAAAGAGGACATCGCGCATGGCAGTGCTGCGGCGGCAGCAGGTGGCGTAACCAGCTACATGGAGATGCCCAACACGGTGCCGCAAACGCTCACGCAGGATTTGCTGGAAGAGAAGTACCGCATGGGCGCGGCCAGCAGCGTGGTGAATTATTCCTTCTACATGGGCTGCGGCGAGCGCAACATCGAAGAAGCGGTGCGCACCGATCCGCGCACGGTATGCGGCCTCAAGGCTTTCCTCGGCAGCAGCACCGGCGACATGGTGATCACCGATGAACGCGCGCTCGATGTGCTCTTCCAGCGCGCCCACATGCTGCTCGCCATACACGCCGAGGACGACCCCACGATCAAGCGCGAGCTGGAGCAACGCATCGCTCATTACGGTGAGGACATCCCCATCGAGGAGCACCCATTGATCCGCAGCGCCGAAGCTTGCTACAAGAGCAGCAGCACGGCAGTCGCTCGGGCAAAGGCATTCGGAACGCGCTTGCATGTGCTGCACATCAGCACGGCGAAGGAGCTGGAGCTCTTCGAGGCCGGTCCGCTGGAGAAGAAGCGCATCACCGCGGAAGCCTGCGTACATCACCTGTGGTTCATCGATGCCGACTACGCCAGCAAGGGTCCATTGATCAAGTGGAACCCCGCAGTGAAGACCGCCGCTGATCGGGAGGCTATCCGCACGGCGGTGAACGAAGGCCGCATCGACGTGGTGGCCACCGACCACGCGCCGCATACGCTCGAGGAGAAAGCGCTGAAGTACAAGCAATGCCCAAGCGGCGGCCCCTTGGTGCAGCACGCATTGCCCGCCATGCTAGAGTTAGCGCGCGAGGGCGTGTTCACCATGGCGCATGTCGTGGAGAAGATGTGCCATGCGCCCGCGCGCCTGTTCGACATCGCCGATCGTGGTTACGTGCGCGAAGGCTACAAGGCCGATCTCGTTCTCGTTGATCTCGATGCCCCTTGGACCGTGACGCGCGATGACCTCCAGAGCAAATGCGGCTGGTCGCCCTTCGAGGGACAACGCTTCCATGCGCGCGTGCTGCGCACCTGGGTGAACGGCACAACCGTGTACGCCAACGGCCGAGTAGATCATGCTGTGCGCGGCGAACGCTTGCTCTTCAACCGATGAAACGGCTTGCGCTCCTAATCCTGCTGGTGGCCTG
Source organism: Flavobacteriales bacterium (assembly GCA_016713865.1). Classification (GTDB taxonomy): domain Bacteria; phylum Bacteroidota; class Bacteroidia; order Flavobacteriales_F; family PHOS-HE28; genus PHOS-HE28. Next base: position 29,656 of record JADJOG010000013.1, read on the forward strand.
CGGCAATAGTGACAAGGTGCCGGAAGGAGTGCTCGACCGCGAGCGCTTCACTCAAGTGATGGTGGGCGCCATGCTCATCGAAGCTCGCATCCATCAGGAGATGTCGTCCGCTCCGGGTGAGAACCCGCCTATGACCGCCTACTACACAGACCTATTCGCCGAGCACGGCACCGACAGCCTAGGGTTCCGCCGGAGCTTCGATCACTATGCCTTGCGCCCGGAGGTCATGGAGGCGATCTATGACGATGTGGTTGAACGGCTCCGCGTGATGCAGGACGAGGGCTTTCAGCCAGCAGCCTTGGCGAACGACACCGCGTTGGCCACGGATTCCTCCAGTGCCCTGAATCGGTAGCCGAGCAGGTCACTCGCCTTGGCATTGCTATACGCGCGCGTGTTCAATGAACTGCTAACAGTTGCGGCCGTCACCAGGGGGTCAGAGCCCATGAGCAGCGCACGCAGTCCTTCGGCATGCCTTGCGAGATGCAGCATCCATGGTCTGGCTTCACGACCGGGGCGTGCATGGCCGAACCCATCACTCAGCAGATTGAACAGCTTCCGATATGAAGCGTTCTCGCCAACGAGCAGGTATCGCTCACCGGTAGCGCCTGCCTCCATCAATCGGGTCATGCAGAGGGCCGCATCGCGAGCATCGACGAAAGCATTGGAGCCACGCGTGTACCAACGCGTGCCACGGCGTAGGCGTTCCACGATTGTCATGCTGCTCCGGCCCGATGGCCCTGGCCCGATCACCACGCTTGGATTCACGATCACCGCATCGAGGCCCTCAGCGATGCCGCGATGCACCTCGATCTCTGCCAAATGCTTGCTGCGCGCATAGGCCGACACATCCCCAGCATCACTCCACGCCATGCCCTCGTCGCGCATCTGCCCATCTGCCCCAGAGCCGATCGCGGCGGTGGAGCTCACATGCAGCATACGCTTCACGCCAGCTTCGAGGGCGGCATTCACAACGTTGGCCGTGCCGGTCACGTTCGCCGCATGCAATTCGTTCACACGCCGCGGGTTGAAGCTGACAAGCGCAGCCGCATGGTAAACCAGCTCAACCCCGCTCATCGCATCACGCAGACTTACAACGTCGAGCAGATCGCCCTCGACCCACTCAATGCGCTTGATCTGGCCCTCCTCACCATAGTGCTTGAAAACGCGCTCGACGTCGGCGAGGCTCGAATGGGGCCGTCGCAATGCACGCACCCTGCGCTGCTGCCGCACGAGTTCGATGAGCAGATGCGCGCCAACGATGCCCGTGCCGCCTGTAACAAGATCCATGGCGCACAAGGTAGCCCGGTGGCCATTGGCTGTTGAGCGTGGGAATGCACCCCATGCACCATGATGCATCAGCCTTCAGCGCGATTTAGCTTGCGCGTTGCTCGCGTGAACTATGCTCCAGTCAGCATGCCCCAGAACAAGGCATAAGCGAATGAGCGCACCTAGGCCATGCGGCACATCTCACAATAGCGGATCGCTTGGCGGCGGTAGGATGCAAGTGTGTGGTCCTGTTGCATCGCGAAGTGAATAAGGTCGTTGACCTACAGCCCCAGCAGCACCTCCCCCGGCTCCTTGTTCCCGAACACCATCTTATCCGGATCCTCAATCATCTGCTTCACGGCCATCAGGAAGCTCACGCTCTCCTTGCCGTCGATGATGCGGTGATCGTAGCTGAGCGCCACGTACATGATGGGGCGGATGACCACTTGGCCATGCACCGCCACGGGACGCTCCACGATGTTGTGCATGCCCAGGATGGCGCTCTGCGGCGGGTTGATGATGGGCGTGCTGAGCATGCTGCCGAACACGCCGCCGTTGGTGATGGTGAAGGTGCCGCCGGTCATCTCATCGATGCTGAGCTTGCCATCGCGCGCTTTCACCGCCAGCGCCTTGATGCCCGCTTCGATCTCGGCGAGCGAGAGTTTCTCCGCATTGCGCAGCACGGGCACCATGAGGCCCTTGGGCGAGCTCACCGCAATGCCGACATCAGCATAATCGTGCATCACGAGTTCCTCTCCATCGATCTGGCCGTTCACCGCTGGGAAGAGGCGCAGTGCTTCGGTCACAGCCTTCGTGAAGAAGCTCATGAAGCCAAGGTTCACGCCGTGCGCTTCCTTGAACTTGTCCTTGTACTTGTCGCGCAGGGCCATCACCGCACTCATGTCCACCTCGTTGAATGTGGTGAGCATGGCCGTCTGGTTCTTCACTGCCACCAAGCGCTCGGCCACCTTCTTGCGCAGGGTGGTCATCTTCTGGCGATTCTGGTTGCGCGTGCCGCCCCAGCCATTCAATGCGATCGCTCCTGCATTCACGCCGCCGGCTACATACGCCGCAACATCGCTCTTGGTGATGCGACCATTAGGTCCGCTGCCTTTCACCTTCTCAGCGCTCAGGCCCTTCTCATCGAGCATCGCCTTAGCAACGGGCGTAGCGTGCGCTGCTGATGCTGCAGCAGCAACAGGCATCGATGCGCTTGTCTTGCCGCTTGCCACTTCTGGACTTGCCGCTTTCTCCTGTTTCACCTCCTTCACTGGCGCAGCCTTCGCGTCTGGCTTCACGCTCGTATCGATCGTTACCACCACATCGCCCACTTTCACTTCGGCATCAGCCGCAGCGAGCAATTTCACCTTGCCAGCCTCTTCAGCGATCACCTCCAAAGTGGCCTTGTCGCTGTCGATCTCGCCCAGCACCTGGTCCTTGTTCACCACGTCACCATCCTTCACGTTCCAACGCGCAATGCGCACTTCACTGATGCTCTCTCCTGGACTGGGGACTTTGATTTCGACGATGGCCATGTTCGTTCGTGATTGAAGACTCAAGTCACAAGACACAAGACTCAAGTGTCAAGGTTCGAGTGCTTGGTGGTGGTGCTTGTGTCTTTGGACTTGAATCTTGTGACTTGAGTCTTGCTCAGGCTTTGGCTTTCGCAATTGCAGCCTTCTTCGGCTTCGCTGCATTTGGTGCGTACGCCTTCTCGATGATCTCGGCTTGCTGCTTCGCACTGCGCTTGCTGCTTCCGGTTGCCGGTGCTCCGCTGGCAGGACGTGCAACCACTTCCCACTTCACCTCGGGGAAATGCATGGCGACGTAGCTCCAGGCGCCCATGTTCAGCGGCTCTTCCTGCACCCAGATATAGCGGTCGGCCTTCGCGTACTTCTTGATCACGGCGCGCATCTGCTCGGCGGGCAGCGGATGGATCTGCTCGATGCGCACGAGCGCGGTGTCGGTGATGCTCTTCTCTTCGCGATAGGCAGCGAGCTCGTAATGAATCTTGCCTTGCGTGAAAATCACCGTCTTCACCTTCTTGGCATCGGCCGCCGCATCGTCGATGAGTTCTTGGAAGCCGCCCTTGGTTAGGTCTTCCAGCTTGCTCACGCACTTGGGGTGGCGGAGCAAACTCTTCGGGCTGAACACCACCAGCGGCTTGCGGAAATTCCACTTCAGCTGGCGGCGCATCACGTGGAAGAGGTTGGCGGGCGTGGTGCAGTTCACGACCACCATATTCTGATCAGCGCAGCTCTGGAGGAAGCGCTCCATGCGCGCGCTGCTGTGCTCAGCGCCCTGGCCTTCGTAGCCGTGCGGAAGCAGCAGCACCACGCCATTCTGTGTGTTCCACTTCTCTTCGGCGCAGCACAGGTATTGATCGAGCACGATCTGCGCGCCGTTCACGAAGTCGCCGAACTGCGCCTCCCAGATGGTGAGTGCGTGCGGCATGGCCAGCGCGTAGCCGAACTCGAAGCCGAGCACGGCGTACTCGCTCAGCAGCGAGTTGTAGATCTGCAGCAGCGCCTGCCCTTCGCGGATGTGCTTCAGGTGGATGTACTCCTCCTCGCTGTCCTCCACCTTCACTACGGCGTGACGGTGACTGAAAGTGCCGCGCTCCACATCCTGACCGGTCATGCGCACTGGATGACCTTCGATCAGCAGTGATCCGTAAGCAAGCAATTCGCCCATGCTCCAATCGATCACGCCGGCCTCCATCATCTTCTTCCGATCGCCGAGGATCTTCTCCAGCTTGCTGAAGAACTTCTTGCCGTCGGGGTGCAGCACGCTCAGCTTCTCACCGATGAGCTGCAAGGTCTCCATGGGCACGCCAGTCTCGGGCGAGCGCAGGAAATCCTTCGCATCGGCGCGCTTGAAACCTTTCCAGCGCTCCTCGAGGAAGTTGGTGATCTTCCCCACGCGCACCTGCTTCGCTTCATCGAGCCGTGCATTGAGCATGGCGGTGAATGATGCTTCCATCTCGGCGGCGAGCTCTTCGGCCTCATGCACACCGCTGCCCTTCAGGCGCTCCACATAGATGGCGCGCGGATCGGGGTGCGCGGCAATAGCCTTGTAAAGCACGGGCTGCGTGAATTTGGGTTCATCGCCCTCGTTGTGACCGTGTTTGCGGTAGCAGAGGATGTCAACCCAGATGTCGGTGCCGTACTTCTGGCGATAGTCCATCGCCAGCTTCATGGTGTAGGCCACTGCTTCGGCATCGTCGCCGTTCACGTGGAACACCGGGCACTGCGTCACCTTGGCCACATCGGTGCAGTAAGTGCTGCTGCGCGCATCGATGTAGTTGGTGGTGAAGCCCACTTGGTTGTTCACCACGATGTGGATGGTGCCGCCGACCTCGTAGGCTTTCAGCCCCGCCATCTGCACCACTTCGTACACCACGCCTTGTCCGGCCACCGCGGCATCGCCATGGATGATGATGGGCGCGGTGATGCCTTTCTGGAACTTGTCGTCGTGCTCGATGATGGCGCGCGAGATGCCCTGCATCACAGGACCCACGGTCTCCAAGTGGCTCGGGTTCGGCGCGAGGGTGAGGCGCACTTCCTTGCCGGTGTTGGTCTTCAGCACGCTGCTGTAGCCCATGTGGTACTTCACGTCGCCTTCCACCAATTCGTCCTCGTAGTCCTTGAAGAAGATCTGGTCGTAGCTCTTGCGCAGGGTGTTGGCCAGCACATTGAGGCGGCCGCGGTGCGCCATGCCGATGACGAACTCCGTGATGCCCTGCTCTGCGCCTTCCTCGATCACGGTATCGAGCGCGGGAATCAGCGCTTCGGCGCCTTCGATGCTGAAGCGCTTCTGGCCGATGAACTTCTTGCCGAGGAAGCGCTCGAAGACCACCGCTTCGTTGAGCTTCTCGAGGATCTCCTTCTTCTGATCGATGTTGAAGCTAGGGGTGTTGCGCACGCTCTCCATGCGCTGCTGCAGCCACTTCACCTTCTCCGGGTTGCGGATGAATTTGAATTCGGCGCCCACGCTCTGGCAATAGGTCTGCTTGAGCAGGTCGATGATGTCGCGCAGCTTGGCGGGGCCGATGCCGACTTCGTTGCCCGCGCTGAACACGGTGTCGAGGTCGCTGCTGCTCAGCCCAAAGTGCTCGATGTCGAGCGTTGGCGAGTACGCGCGACGATCGCAGCGGGTTGCTGGGTGATACCGATGGGGGGTTGTGAACAAGTCGGAAGGACTTGCGGGCGAGGGGGTTAGACCTCTCAAAAGCGTCCGGCGAAACGCAGCCGGGTAAGCACTTTCTGCAAAGCGCGCAGCACGCACTCGCCGGCCAAGGCATGCAGGCCACCAGCATCCAAGGTGCGCCGCAAGTGGCCTTCTGGGATATCGACGCGGTACATGGCGGTTTGAAGCGCGCTGCCGCCGCTGTGATCCAGAGCCAGGAGTCGGGAGAGCACACCCGCGCGCAATTCCTCAAAGGCCGCTTCGCCGACTAGAGGCACTGGCAACTCGCTGTCGGTGATCGCGAGATCCTTGCGCAACTGCGCCACTGTTGAAGCGAGGATCTCAGCGCGGTCGAGGTATCGAGCAAGGCCATCTCCGCTCATCGACAATGGGGTGTTGACCTCGTCGCTCATGCGGGCAAAGCTCCGTTGCGCATGGCACTACTTTCGCCCGGCGCAGAAATAAACACACGCATGCAATCCCGATCGCTCCTCGCTTTCACGCTCCTCGCTTCCTTCACCTCTGCTAACGCGCAGTACGGCACCTTCGACCCCGCCGCCGTTAAAGGGGCTAAGTCCGCGCAACTTGTCGTTGTGCTCGACGCGGGCGATTCGCCGTACAACCGCGCCATCATGAAGGCGGTGAAGAGCGAGTGGAAGTTCAATGCGAGCACCGACTTCATCACTGTGAGCGATCTGGGCATGCAGCCCATCGACCCTGCCAAGGTGTACTTGATGAAGACCCGCCGCACCGACCCGGTTAAGTTCGAGGGCACCTTCATGGCCGTTGTTAAGGGCTGGAAGCAGAAGAAGGGCGACGCCTTACAGCAGACCGACAATTGCTTTACCAGCATCAGCGCCGATCAGGAACTGGCATCGTTGCTCATCGACCCGAAAGCGATCAACGAGAAGAACATGAGCGGGATGCTCGTTGTGTACGTGAAGCACCTGCAGGATTACCTGAAGCACGTTGAGACAGGCAAGATCACCGACAAGACCACCGCCGACCGGCTCTACGGCGGACGCACCCGCTTGGTGCGCGAGACCGAACTGGTGCTCTCAACCGACCATATGGACAAGACCCTGCCGGATGCCGAGAGCATCAAGGTGGAATACAGCGCCCCATTCGTGCTTGGAGGGCGTAATGAAGTGAGCAATGCGTTGGAAGCGCAGAGTAGCGCCAAGACCGTGACCGACGTGGTGATCACCGTGGGCGACCACAAGAACAAGCATTGCTTCAAGCGCGTGTTCAACGCGGGCACCGGCGAACTGATGTACCTGCGCGACGATGCGGCGATCTTCGGGAAAAAAGAAGGCTTCATCGTGGACGACCTGAAGGCGATCGCGAGGGCCCGGTAAGGCCGCTCTGAGGCCGGAGTAGGTGCTCTCGGGAAGGTTGCTACATTGGCGATCCTCAAACCCGGGCAGCATGCGCATCATTACCCTTTCTCTCCTACTCGCCTCCCTTCCGGCACTCGCCGAGCACTTGCCTGGAGGCAGCATCACCACCCGCTGTATCAGCGGCAATCAGCACCAGATCACTTTGAAGCTCTGGCGCGAATGCACCGGAGCGCCCATGATTGCCCAGAGCCTTGCGTTCAGCAATTCCTGCGGGGTGCAATTCTCGGTGAACGTGCCACTGATCTCCGTCGAGAACGTTTCGCCCGTGTGCCCCGACCAGATTGACCAGACGACATGCAACGGCGGGCCGTTCATCGGAATCGAGATGTACACCTACCAGCTCACCACCAACCTGTCGGCCTGCAACTTTTGGACGGTCGCATGGAACACCTGCTGCCGTTACCCGTCGGCGAACCTCAACGGCGCTCCTGGCATCTACATCGAGGCCGAATTGAACAACGCGGGGAACTTCTGCACCGAAGGAATCTCCTTCGCTGACCCTGTGCCGCCATTCGTATGCGTGGGACAACCGGTGAGCTACGACCCTGGTGTGATCGCACCTGCTAACCTGGAGCTGCGCTACTCACTGATCGATGCGCGCCGGCAAGTGGGCGTGAACCCGGTGATCGTCGAGGCCGTTACCTACCAGTCGGGGTATTCGGGTGAAGAGCCATTCACAGGCATGGCCATCGATAGCCTCACCGGCAATATCACCTTCACGCCAACGCTTCAGGGATATGTCATCACTGTCGTGCGCGTCGATTTCTACGATGCAAATGGAATCTGGCGTGGCAGCGTCATGCGCGACTTCCCTTTCGTTGCGCAAGCCTGCGACAACGTCGTTCCGGACGCCGCAAGCGGCGTGCTCGAGAACTTGAACGGCAGCGGAACAATCACCGGCAACTATTCCGCGAACACGTGCAGCGGCTCGCTCTGCCTTGATGCCGTAATCACGGATGCCGATGCCTTGCAATCACTGACGCTCACGAGCAACATCGGGCAAGTGATTCCCGGAGCCACCTTCAATGCAACGGGCTCCAACCCGGCCACGGCTACGTTGTGCATCGATGCTTCATCCATCGCAAGCGGCAATTACACCTTCAGCATCATCGCTACGGACAATGCCTGTCCGGTGGTAGGCTCCCAGACCTTCACCTACACGCTTACTGTGCAATCGGCAACCGCCTCCGCTGGCGCCGATGCGAGCGCCACGATCTGCCCTGGCGTGAGCATCGACCTGGAAACGCTGCTCACCGGCGACCCCGGCGGCATATGGAGCGATGGACCGATCGTGAGCACGGCAGGCACGTACACCTATTCGCTCAAGACGAATTGCGGCGCCGATGAGGCCGTGTTCACCATCACGGAAGCGGATGCGCCGAACGCCGGTGAAGATGCTGTGGCCAGCGTATGCGAAGGTTCCGAGATCGACCTCATGAACTTGATCAACGGTAGCGCTGGTGGCGAGTGGCCCAATGGCGGCCCATTGGTTTCAACGGCTGGCACATACACCTACCTGGTCACCACGAGCTGCGGCACAGACGAAGCGAGCTTCAAGTTGATCCTGATAGACGCTCCGGATGCAGGCAGTGACAATACCATCTTCGTTTGCCCTCAAGCCACCGCCTTCTCCATGATTGATTCGCTGCTGGGCACGCCACAGCCGGGTGGCATCTGGCTGCTCGAAAGCGATGAAGTGGGCAGCGTGTTCGACCCTTCCCTCGATACCGAAGGCAACTACTGCTATGTCATCACATCAGCCGATTGCGGCGAGGTGAGCGCCTGCTTGCGCATCATCTTCCAGGATCCAGCGGAACCCGAGTGCATCTCGCTGGGTGTGGTTCAACGGCAGCAAACGGCTTGGATCGGCCCGAACCCCAGCAACGGACAACTGCTATTGACCATCATGGGGCCCTCGGCCATTGATCTGCACGATGCCTCTGGCCGTTTAGCATGGAGCGCGCGCATTCCCAGCGCTGGGCAGTACACCTTGCAGTTGCCAGGCTCATTCAGCGACGGAAGCTATCTGCTGCGGATAGCGGAACAAGGCTCCATGCCCCGCATGCACCATATCGAACTGATCCGATAGAACGGATCGAGCGAATTTTCAGAAGGCCCCGATCACTCCGGGGCCTTTTTGTTGTTTCACCGAAGCATGAGCACCATCCTTATTACCGGCGGAAGCGGCCTCATCGGCCAGCAGCTCACGACACGTCTGCAGCAACAGGGCCATGGCGTGCGCTGGCTTGGGCGCCGGGCCATGCAGCATGGCGAGGTGCGGTGCTTCCGCTGGAATCCCGCAACAGGGCATGTTGATGCCAACGCGCTTGAGAATGTTGATCACATCATGCATCTCGCGGGCGCTGGCATCGCCGATAAGCGCTGGACACGCTCGCGCGTAGCGGAGTTGATTGATAGCCGAGTCGCCACGGCACAGGTGCTCTTGAAGGCCTGCAAGGACCACGATGCGATCCCGAAGAGCTTCATCAGCGCTGCTGGAATCGGTTACTACGGAGCCGTTACCGCTGACAGCTCTTACCGCGAGAGCGACGCCCCCGGCACGGACACCATCGCGCGCATCAGCACCGCATGGGAGAACGCCGTTGATGCATGGGCTCCCTGTTGCCGTGTGGTGAAGCTGCGAACCCCGGTTGTGCTTGCAGCAGAAGGCGGTGCCTTGCCCAAATTGGCCATGCCCGTGCGCTTGGGTGCGGGCGCAGCGTTCGGCAACGGGGAACAATGGATGCCGTGGGTGCACATCGACGATCTGTGCGCGGCATACATGAGGGCGATGGACGATTCCAGCATGAGCGGCGCCTACAACGTGGTGGCCGATAGCGCAACGAACGCATCGTTCACTCGGAGCGTCGCGCGTATCCTCAAGCGCAAGCTGTGGCTGCCTGCGGTACCGGGTTGGTTGCTTCACGTCGCTCTGGGCGAAATGGCCTGCCTGCTGCTCGAAGGCAGCGCTGTTGATGGCAGCCGCTTGCGTGATTCCGGATTCGTTTACCGGTTCGAGGATCTGGATGAAGCCCTTGCTGACCTGCTGAGAAAGTAGCGGCTACGCCTTCCGACCCATGAGGCTCGAAGCCAGCGCATGCAATGCGGCCTTGCGCTCAGTGGGAAATGGCAAGGCGTCGAGTTGCTCGATAGCCTCGCGCTCCATCGACTGGATCAGTGCTTCCGATTCATCGCGCGCGCCCAATGCGGTCAGGCATTCGATCATGGCGCCCACATCACGCGCCACCATCGACCGGCCTAGCTCCGCAGCCAGAAGGCCTTCGCCACGGCCGCGCTCCAGCTCCAATCCGCGTATCAGGAGCCAGGTCTTCTTGCCTGCGCGCAGATCACCGCCGCGCTGCTTGCCGCTCACAGCTGGATCACCGAAGGCATCGATGTGATCATCGCGAAGCTGGAATGCGAGCCCGAGCCGCTCGCCGAAAAGCGCGAGCCCTCTCCGCCCCTGCTCATCGGCACCGCCCGAAATGGCGCCGAGTTCCAATGCGCAGGAAAGCAGAACAGCCGTTTTCAGGCGTATCATCTCCATGTACTCCGCTGCCGATACATCATGCCGCGCCTCGAAGGCCATATCCTGCGCCTGGCCTTCGCATACGGCCAGCGCATAGCGGTTGAATACGGGCAGCCAGCGCTGATCGGTCATCAGGCATTCATAGGCCTTCACCATCATGGCATCGCCGCTGAGGATGGCCGTGTTCGCGTTCCAGCGCGCATGCACGGTAGGCTGGCCGCGTCGCGTGGGCGAGGCGTCCATCACATCGTCGTGCATGAGCGTGAAATTGTGGAAGATCTCGATGCCGATGGCGGCGTCCATCGCGCTGGATGCGGGGCCGCCCGCCAGCTCGCAGGCCATCAGCGTGGCCACGGGTCGCACGCGTTTCGCCGGGAGCCGCATGAGATAGGCCATGGGCGTATGAAGCGAATCGTTCGGAACGCTCGCGCACCATTCGTTGATGCGCGCCTCAATGGCCGCTCTGTGCTCTTCCGGCGTGGTCATGTATCAGCGCTTGATCAGCGAGAGCAGGTATTGCCCGTACCCGCTCTTCACCAAAGGACGCGCGAGCGCCTCCAGTTGTTCGTCGTTGATCCAACCGCGCTTCCATGCCACCTCTTCGATGCAGCCGATGCGCAGGCCCTGCCGCTCTTCAATCACCTGCACGAATTGGCCTGCCTGCATGAGCGAGGCGAAGGTGCCGGTATCGAGCCAAGCGGTGCCGCGATCGAGCAGTTCCACGCGCAAGCGGCCTTGGCGCAGGTATTCCTTGTTCACATCGGTGATCTCGTATTCGCCACGGGCGCTGGGCTTCAGGTCGCGAGCGATGTCGAGCACGGCATTGTCGTAGAAATAAAGTCCAGGCACAGCGAAATTGCTCTTCGGCTTGGCGGGCTTCTCCTCGATGCTGAGCACCGTGCCATCCTCCGCGAAGTCGACCACGCCATAGCGTTCCGGATCGCTCACGTGGTAGGCGAACACCAAGCCTCCTTCTGGCGAGGTATGCTTGCTGAGCATGCGGCCGAGGCCAGCGCCGTAGAAAATGTTATCGCCCAGGATCAGCGCCACGGAATCGCTGCCCACATGCTCACGGCCGATCACGAAGGCCTGCGCCAGACCGTTGGGCTGGGGCTGCTCCGCGTAGCTGAAGCTGCAACCGAGGGCGGCGCCATCGCCCAGAAGCCGCTTGAATTGCGGCAGATCATGCGGCGTGCTGATGATGAGCACCTCGCGGATGCCCGCTGCCATGAGCGTGCTCAGCGGGTAGTAGATCATCGGCTTGTCATACACCGGCATCATCTGCTTGCTCACGGCAAGCGTGAGCGGATGCAGGCGCGTGCCGGAGCCTCCGGCGAGGATGATTCCTTTCATGCTTCTTGTTTCGGTTGGTCGCTCTCCCCTTCGATCCGCAGCGCATCGAGCTCGATATCCGACTCCTCATCGAGGATGTCGAGCATGGGCTCATCGAAGGCGCGCGTGGTCAGGCTCTTGTCGAAGCTGAGCAGCAATGAGGGCAGCACGATCAAATTGGTGAACATGGCCACCAGCAAGGTGAAGGACACGAGCAGCCCGAGCGCTTGCGTGCCGCCGAAATCGGAGAAGACGAAGAGGCTGAAGCCGCAGAAGAGCACGATGCTGGTGTATATCATGCTCACGCCGGCCTCGCGCAGCGCCAGCACCACGGAGGTCTTGATCGTATGCCCAGTGAGCTTCAGTTCGTGCCGGTACTTGCTCAGGTAATGGATCGCGTCATCCACGGCGATGCCGAAAGCGATGCTGAACACGAGCAAGGTGCTCGGCTTGATGGCCACCCCGAGGTAACCCATGAGACCCGCGGTAGCGACCAGCGGGATCAAGTTGGGGATGAGCGATACCACGACCATGCGCATGGAACTGAAGAGCAGTGCCATGAGGCAGGCGATCACGATCACGGCGAGCGCGAGGGAGATCATCAGGTTCTTCACCATGTACTTGCTGCCTTCGAGGAAAACCACGCTCGTTCCCGTTAACGTCACCCGGAAATCAGCAGGCGGGAAGATCGAGTCCACATCGGCGCGCAAGCGGCCAAGCAGCGTATCCATGCGCGCGGTGCCCACATCGGCCACCTGCATGGTAAGGCGCGTGGTGCGCTTCTCCTCGTCGATGAAGGCGCGCGCCAAGCCTCCTTGGTCCTGTGCTGCTTCGAGGTACGGGAGTATGAAGCTCTTCTCCTGGGCATTGATCAGCGCATAACGCTCGGGGTCGCCGCCGTAGAATGCCTGCTTGGTGAATTTGGCTGCATCGGCCACCGACAAGGAGCGCGATAACTCAGGATAGGTGCGCAATGAATCCTGCAGGCGCGATAGCCGCTTGAGGTTGGCATCCTTCAGCGCCTGCCCCTTCTTGCCGGCGTCAACCAGCACCTCGAGCGGCATCACGCCTTTCAGCCGCGCCTCGAACCATCGCAGATCCTGCATCACGGGGTCGTCCATCGGCAGGTCATCAACCACATGGGTCTCGTTGCGCAGCTTCAGCACGCCCACCATGCCAATGGCCACAAGCACCAACGTGGCGATGTAAACGGCTGGCCTGTGGTTCTGCACCAAGCGGATGAACCAATTGGTGAGGCCATCGACCCAGCGGCGATCGAGATGCGCGATGTGCCGTTCCTCTGGATCGCCTTGGAAGCTGAGCAGGATGGGCACCAGCAAGAGGCTGAGGGCGAATACGGCCATGATGTTCAAGCTGGCCACCAGGCCGAATTGCTTGAGCACGTCGCTGTATGTGGGTATGAAGGTCGCGAAGCCCGCGGCCGTGGTGGCGTTGGTGGTGAAGGAGGCGCGGCCCACGCGGTAGATCACGCGCGAAAGGGCCTTCACACGGTTGCGGTGCGTGGCGAATTCGTGGTGGTACTTGTTGATGAGGAAGATGCAGTTGGGGATGCCGATCACGATGATCAGCGGTGGGATCACGCTCATGACCGAGGTGAGCTTGAAGCCGAGCAGGCCGATGGAGCCCACCGCCCACACCACGCTCACAGCCACTACCGTGAGGCATACGAACATGACGCGCCAGCTTCGGAAGAAGAGGTAGATGAGCGCCGCAACCACCCCCACCATGAGGCCCACGAACATCTGCAGCTCGCTCTTGGTGCGCTCGGTGACCACCGTGCGGATGAAAGGCAGGCCGCTGCGGCGCACATCGATGCCTCCTTGCTCGAACTCCTTCACGCGCGCATCAATCAGTTCAACCATATCGCCGCGCTGCTCGCTGTTGAAGCGCTCGGGATTCACGAACACCATCATCAGGCTGGTGGCCTCGTTGTCGCTGTACAGGAGGCCCTCATAGAAGGGCAGCCTGCGCGCCTCCTGCCGGATGCTATCGACCTCGGTCTTGCTCAAGGGCATGCGGCGCACCACCGGCGTGAGCCTCAAGCGCTTCAGGCTATCGTCGCGGAGGAGGGTGTAGAAATTGGCCTCGCTGAACACCGAATCGACGCCGGGCTGCTGCTTCAGGTCGCGGCCCAAGCGCCACCAGGCCTGGAAGTGCTCCAATTCGCGCAGCCGCGCATCCTCGATGCCCAACACGATGATGTTGCCATCCTCCGAGAAGCGGGCCTGCAGCTCCTCGTACTGCACGTAGGCGCTATCGGTCTTGGGCAGCAGCCCGCCGAACTTGTAGCTGAGCTTCATTCTTCATCTCGTAGCCGAGGAAGAGCGTGATCAGCCCCAGCACCACCAGGATGCCGTTGCGGTTACGGAGTATGCGACTGCTGAGCCAGGCCCACATGATCGACCGCCACGCTTATGGCGCCGCCAAAGGCGCGATTTACACAGCGGATTGGCTGCGATGCAGAAGACTAGGGCGCCAAGGAGAGCACGCGGGCCCGCCCGATGATCGCACCAGCTCCTCCAATTACCTCCACGGCATACCAGCCTGCGGGCAAGTCGCCTCTGGACAGACGCGCCTCATGCGTGAAGGGGCCATGTTGCTTGTACACTAGGCAGCCAAGGCCATCGCGAAGCACGAGTGAAGAAGCCGGAGCCGGCAGATCAACGACCACCCAGTCCTCAGCGGGCACTGGGCGTACTCGCATTTGAACTAGGGCTTCGTCCTCAGCTACGCCAACCGTTGCGCAACTGCCCGGAGTGCAGTAATAGATGGGCTGGAGGAAACCACCAGTGTTCACATCCATGTACGGCGGCTGGGGCGGCGATTCCAGCGAGATGTCGCAGATGCTGATCGGGGCCGAAATGACCCCATGATTCTCAGAATGGCCCGAGATGCACAGACTGCCTGGGCCATACAGGAACCCGTTCGATTGATTGATGAAGTCGCCGCAGACTAGCTCGCTACCAACATATAGCCGAGTTTGGGCTGTGCCTATGACCGCCCCATTGACGAATGTGCCACATTGAATAAACCCATGGCTATCCAAATATTGCTGGACGCGAATCGTATCCGAAACAACCAATGATGCCGCCTGGCCTATCTCGGATGATACATGCAACAGAAAATCGTCAAAAAGCGCATCGCCGCCCTCGCTGTAATACCAATTCAAACTCGCCCGGCTCGAAATCCAATGACCTTCATTGACAATGATGTGACCCGATACGCAAAGGCCCGTCCTTACCAAACCGACATTATACAGGGGCTGCATGCCCGGAAATCCGACCGCACCAAAGAACTCTGTCGCATCAAGTTCGCCGCGGTTCACGTATCGCCCTTGTCTGATCCAGATCGAATCACACAGCATCGTCCCGTATGAGACAACGGAATCTTGAGCATTAATCTCAATTGTTCGAGCAGTGAGGTTGCCCTGAAACAATGCACGCCCGCAACCAAGGAGCATTCGAAATTCTTCGGCTACATCCAAGCTTCCATTGACTTGGATCTCGAGGTATCCTACTGACAACGCCATACCGACCGTAGCGGTCATATGGTGAGCAATTACCAAAGTATCGCAGGAAGCGGGATCGCATCCGCAATCCCAATTAGCCGGAACATTCCACGCTCCGGACTGCACTGTGTGGCATACAGCACCAGCCGTGTCGTCAATCAAAACGACCATCAGCACCATGATAACGACGCTATTCCTGATGGAGAGCATGACCTGTAATGCCGAAGCGCAATCGAAATACAATCGACCGGAGAACTAGGCCCTGTCGGAAGTCAAAGGAATGATTTCTGAGTTCGCGGCCTTCGCGTAAAACGTCCAGTTATTACAGTCCCGCGTTCAGCAATTTGCCGCTTGCGATCAACTTGTGCAGGTAAGGCCGCGTGAGCGTGTTGCGGATCGCCTCAACATGATTCATGTTGTGGCAATCGCTACCGATCAGCTCGTAGGCTCCGGCATCGATGAGGCGCTCAGCTATCTCCTTGGCTTTGGGCCCATATGCGCCCGAGAGCGCGATGAGGTTGAGCTGGAAGAGCACGCCGCGATCCTTGAGGCGCTCATACTTGCTGAAATCGTTGTACCAGAAGCTATAGCGCTCCGGATGCGCCAGCACCGGCTTGTATCCCTGTGTCTGCATCTGGAATACGAGGGTGAGCAGGATGCTCGGCTCACTGAGGAAGGGCAGCTCGAAGAGTAGCAGTCGATCGCCGAAGGTGAGCACCTCGCCATCAAGGACCTTCCGCTCCAGGTCGTGATCGAGGTAATACTCAGCGGCGGCATCCACCTCGATGCTGAGGCCTTGCGCTTCCACTTCGCGACGCAGCTTCTCCAAGCCGCCGAGGATGATGGCAGGAGAGTTCCTGTAACCATCAGCCATGCTGTGCGGCGTGGTGATCACCTTGCGGTAACCGAGCTCGTGCATGGCCCGCAGCATCTCCATGCTCTGCTCCAGGTTCTGCGATCCGTCGTCGATGCCGGGGATGAAATGCGAATGCACGTCGCAGCGGAGCACGGAGAGGTCGGCAGGCCCTAATGCCGCTTCTTTCTTCCCGAACAATCCGCTGAAAAGGCCCATGATCACTGCTGCGCGTAATGCGCGGAGTAGTACTGTTGATAGGCGCCGCTGGTAACGTGATCGAGCCACTCGGTGTTGGCGAGGTACCATTCCACCGTGCGCTCAAGGCCGACCTCGAAGGTGATGCTCGGCTTCCACCCCAGCTCGCGCTCGATCTTGCCCGCGTCGATGGCGTAGCGCAGGTCGTGCCCGGCGCGGTCCGTGACGTAGGTGATGAGCTTGGCGCTCTCGCCTTCCGCACGGCCCAGCTTCTGATCCATGATGCGGCAGAGCAGGTGCACGAGGTCGATGTTCTTCCACTCGTTGTGCCCGCCGATGTTATAGGTCTCGCCGTTCTTGCCCGTGTGGAAGATGGTATCGATGGCCGAAGCGTGATCCTCCACCCAGAGCCAATCGCGCACGTTCTCGCCCTTGCCGTAAACGGGCAGCGGCTTGTTGTTGCGGATGTTGTTGATCATGAGCGGGATCAACTTCTCGGGGAAGTGGTGGCTGCCGTAGTTGTTGCTGCAATTGCTCAGCACGAAGGGCAGCTTGTAGGTGTTGCCGTATGCGCGCACGAAATGATCGCTTGCGGCTTTGCTGGCGCTGTAAGGGCTCTGCGGATCGTAGGGCGTGGTCTCCAAGAAGAGGCTGTCGTCGTGGAGCGACCCATACACCTCATCGGTGCTCACGTGGTAGAAGCGCTTGCCATCCATCGCGCCTTTCCATGCCTCTTTTGCTGCATTCAGCAAGGTGACGGTGCCGAAGACGTTGGTGCGCACGAAAGCGAGCGGATCGGTGATGCTGCGATCAACATGGCTCTCGGCGGCGAGGTGGATCACGCCATCGATTGCGTACTCCTTGAACACCGTGGCCACGGCATCAGCGTCGCAGATGTCGGCCTTCACGAAGGTGTAGTTGGGTGCGTTCTCGATGTCGCGCAGGTTCTCCAGATTGCCCGCGTAGGTGAGCGCATCGAGGTTGATGATGCGGTAGTTCGGGTACTTGTGACGAAGCGGCGCACCACATGGCTACCGATGAAACCGGCGCCGCCGGTGATGAGGATGTTGCGCGTCGTGCTCACAGGCTCCAGTAGTTCAGGTCCTTGATCTTCTTCCGGAACACGCCCTTGAGGTCAACCAGCACGCCCTTGGGCTTCAACATGCCCTTGAACCAGGCTTCGTCCTTGCTGGCGTACTCGCTGTGGTTCACCGCGACGATGATCGCATCGTAAGGGCCCTTCATCTCGGGCGCGAGATCGTAGCCGTACTCGTGCTTCACCTCTTCGGCATCAGCATGCGGATCGGTCACGTCAACAGAGCAGCTGAAGCTCTTCAGCTCATTGATCACATCGGCCACCTTGCTGTTGCGGATGTCGGTGACATTCTCCTTGAAGGTGGCGCCCATGACCAGCACGCGGGAGTCTGCGGGGTTCGTTCCGGCAGCGATGACCTTCTTCACCGTCTGCTTGGCCACGTAGCCGCCCATGCTATCGTTCACGAAACGGCCAGCGTCGATGATCTGCGCGTGGTAGCCGAGCTCCTTCGCCTTGTACACGAGGTAGTAGGGATCCACGCCGATGCAATGGCCGCCCACGAGCCCCGGCTGGAACTTGAGGAAGTTCCATTTGGTGCCCGCTGCCTCCAGCACATCGTAGGTATTGATGCCCATGCGATTGAAGATGATCGAGAGCTCGTTGATCAGGGCTATGTTCACGTCGCGCTGCGTGTTCTCGATGATCTTGGCGGCCTCGGCCACCTTGATGCTGGCCGCGCGGTGAACCCCGGCCTTCACCACCAGCTCGTACACCTTGGCGATGATCTCCGCGCTCTCCGGGTCGCAACCGCTGCTCACCTTCACGATGCTCTCCAGCGTGTGCTCCTTATCACCGGGGTTGATGCGCTCCGGCGAATAGCCCACCTTGAAATCCTCGACGTACTTGAGGTTGCTGAGGCGCTCGAGCAGCGGCACGCAATCCTCCTCGGTGCAGCCGGGATAAACGGTGCTCTCGTACACCACGAAGTCGTTTTTCTTGAGCACTTGGCCCACGGTGCGCGTCGCGCCGAGCAGCGGGGTGAGATCGGGAATATTCTGGTTATCGATCGGCGTGGGCACGGCCACGATGAAGAACTCCACGTCCTTCAGGTCGTTCAGATCGGCGGTGAAGTGGATGTCGCAGCCTTCGAACTCCTTCGCTTCAAGCTCGTTGCTGGGGTCCTCGCCTCGGCGCATCATGTCCACGCGCTTCTGGTTGATGTCGAAGCCCACCACCTTGATTTTGCGCGCGAAAGCGAGGGCGATGGGAAGTCCTACGTAGCCAAGGCCGATCACGGCGAGCTTGGCGTCCTTCTTCAGCAGTCGGTCATACAGGTTGCTCATCCTTCTTCTGGTAAATGCGTTCGATGATCTCCACCACTTTCAATCCTTCCAAGGCGTTGGTGGTGAGCGTTGATTGTCCACGAAGCGTCTCGACGACATTGTCGATGATGTGCCCGTGGTTGTTGGCGCTGCCCTTGTAGGCGCCATAGTCGTTGGCCGGATTGGTGGGCGCGAGCTCGGGCATGGTGTATCCTTCGATGTGGCAATGCTCCACCTGATCCATGTACTGCCCGCCGATCTTCACGCTGCCCTTGGAGCCGATCACGGTCATGCTGCTCTCCAGGTTCTTGTCCCACACGGCGGTGCTGTAGTTGATGCAACCCATTCCGCCATCGAGGAAGCGGAAGTTCACCAACCCGCTATCCTCGAAGGCTGTGAGGTCCTGGTGGGCGAAGTCGGCGAACTTGCCCTGGATGTCGGTGATGTCGCCGAAGAGCCAGAACATGATGTCGATGAAGTGGCTGAACTGCGTGAAGAGCGTGCCGCCATCGAGATCGGCGCTTCCTTTCCACGAGCCGGGCTTGTAGTAGCGCGCGTCGCGGTTCCAGTAGCAATTCACCTGCACCATGAAGATGTCGCCAAGCAATCCCCGATCCACTACGCTCTTGATCCATTGGCTTGGCGGCGAGTAGCGGTTCTGCATCACGCCGAAGACGGTGCGGTGCATCTGAAGCGCCTTGTAGAGCACCTGCTCGCCGCTGGCCTTGGTGAGGGCCATGGGCTTCTCGCACACCACATGCTTCCGCGCCTCCAGCGCCTTGATGCTCTGCGGCGCATGCAGGCCGTTCGGAGTGCAGATGTTCACCACTTCGATGGCGGGCACAGCAGCGAACATGGCGTCCATGTCATTGAAGAAGGGCGCGTCGAGGCTCTCGATGCCCAGATCGCCTTTCGCACGGTTGTCGCACAGGGCCAACAGCTCGCACTCGGGATGCCGCTGAATCATTTCCGCGTGCCGCTTACCGATGTGGCCGCAGCCCACCACGGCGAATTTAATCCTCTGTGCTTCAGCCATAGGCATCTTAGCTCGTGCGTGTAACACGACCATTACTCAGTTGATATTGCTGCCCGCTCTCGGGGCAGGTCGCCAATCCATCCGCATCGAATTTCAGCTTGTGCCCGAACTCGCTCATCCAACCGGTCTGCTTGGCGGGATTGCCGATCACCAGCGCATAGTCGGGCACTTCCTTGGTAACCACCGCGCCGGCGCCGATGAAGGCGAAGCGGCCGATGTCATTACCGCAAACGATGGTGGCGTTGGCACCGATGCTCGCGCCCTGCTTCACCACCGTGCGCAGGTACTGATCGCGGCGGGCCACGGCGCTCCGCGGATTGATCACGTTGGTGAACACCATGCTCGGCCCGAGGAACACATCGTCCTCGCATTCCACGCCGGTGTAGATGCTCACGTTGTTCTGCACCTTCACGTTGCGGCCCAGTTTCACGCCGGGGCTCACCACCACGTTCTGCCCGATGTTGCAGCCCTCGCCGATCACGCAGCCCGGCATGATGTGCGAGAAATGCCAGATGCGCGTGCCCTCGCCAATGGTGCAGCCCTCGTCGATGACGGCGGTGGGGTGGGCGGTGTAGGGCATCTGCTCGAGTGGCCATGGGCGCATGTGACCATGGGCTCATGATGGGGCCGCGAATGTACCGAAGGCAACTATCTGGCGCAGACGCGACCTTGACAGGGGCGCGCATGGGCCGGCTTCGTTACGCTGTCTGGCTGGCTTCCCGCGCTCGCCCATCATCCAGTTCGATGGACCTCGAACCAGTGGTATGTAGGCCCTACCCGCAAGGGAACATCTCGACCGAACTTCATCAGCCACCACCTCACGGTACTCCTCGACGGTGATTCGATCATCGACGGTGAACTATGGAGCCGGATGTTCGTGCAGGGCGCCATCGCGCCATTGCCCACGGCACTTTTCCAAGGCTTGGTGCGGCAAACCGCCGATGTGGTGCTTTTCCGCGATGATCAGGCCGTAGTGGACACGCTCTACAACTTCGGACTGCAAGTGGGCGACAGCATGCGCTATGTGTCCTCTTTCTACGACACCTATCTGCCGGTGGGCGAGGATACACCAGGTGCCCGCCGTCCACTGGAGGAACTCCTTCCATACCTGGATCGAAGGCATCGGAAGCATCCATGGCCCGCTTGCGCCTCGTATGCCATCGTCGCTCGGTTTCAACTTCGGCATGCCGGACTCGACTCGAACTACTTGTTTCCTTCAGAACGACCTGCTGGTCTGGAACCACCCGAGTTATGCGGCCTGTGCCGTGAATGTGCTGTTGGGCGTCTCCAGCCTGAACGCCGGGCCATCGCTTCGCATCCACCCACCCGGCGCTCTTCCAGCCCACCGGGCGGCAGGGCGGCGCGGGGCCCCGCGGGGGGCCCCGGCGCGGGGGGGGGGCCCGGGGGGGGGGGGGCCCCCGGACAGGGGGGGGAGGAGGGGGGTGGGGGGGAGGACCCGCCCCCGGCCCCCATCGTTGAGGTGCATTTCGCGGATGGGGCAAGGCAGGCGCTGCGCTGGGTGAAGGAGTAGCACATGTTGGCCTCACTGCCTCCTGGTGGAAGGGCTCAATGGCTCCGCAATCCCTCTGCACGCTCGCTTACAGCGCAAGCAACGCGTCGGCATGCTGCACCAACGTAGGCTCTATGATGCCGGCCTGCACAAGAGAAGCACACGCCGCGCTCAGTGCGCTCCGATCAACGGCGCCATCAGCGCTCCATCGCACATCCGCGAACCACTCACGCGCATCCTCCACGCTGATCTTGTAGCGCTGCGCGATCATTTCCGGTGCGGTCTTTTTCTGCATCAGGCCAACGGCTTGGTCGCGGATCACTTTCAAAACGCGCGCGATTTCCTTCGGATGCTCAGCTAGGGCAGCTTCGGTTGCCACGATCACGAACGATGGCCATTGAGAGCTGTGCTCATCAACGCATCGTAACGTACCCGCATCCACCAGATGCTTCGTGGTGTACTTCTCCCAGAGGAAGGCAATAGGATCCGAGCCCTTCAAGCGTTCCGCTGCACCTGCTAGGTCGTTCACCACGATGAGGTCGCTTGCGGCAGGTGTCCATCCGTTGGCGTGAGCGTAAGCCATGGCCGCCAAGTGGCTCCCAGAATTGATTCGGCTTATTGCGAAGGGCACATGCTTCAGTTCTTCAGCTTTCGTGATGGCGGTGCGCGCCCCAACATGCACGCCCCAGGTGAGCGGTGTTTGCACATAGTTGGCCACGATGCGATGGGGAGCGCCGTTGAGTATGTCTCGAACCGCGCCTTCGGTAACCAGCACCGCCAGATCCACCTCGCTGTTGCGCAGCATCGCGCACATGCGGCCCGTTCCTTCAGGCACGGTGCTCCATTTCAGTTCGACGCCAGCACGCACGAAAGCGCGCCGCTCCAGCGCCAGCATCCATGGCAGGTTGAAATGCTCCGGAACCCCGGCGATCCGTAAGGGAACGAGTTCCCTTTTCACTTCCGCACGTAGCCTTCGAAGGAGAAATGCTCCTTCTCATTCAGCTCCTCGGCCGTGAGCGACTTGAAGTAGTCGTAGGTGATCTTCAGCCCCTCGGCGCGTGCCACCTTCGGTTCCCAGTTCAGCAGCTTCCGCGCGCGCGTGATGTCCGGCTGGCGCTGCATGGGATCATCCTTCGGCAGTTCCTTGTACACCACTTTCTGCGTGGTGCCGGTGAGCTTGATGATCTCCTCGGCGAATTGCGCGATGGTGATCTCGCTGGGGTTGCCCACGTTCACCGGACCAGCGTAATCGCTCAAGAGCAAGCGGTAGATGCCTTCGACCAGATCATCGACGTAGCAGAACGAGCGCGTTTGCGAGCCATCGCCGAACACGGTGAGGTCTTCGCCGCGCAGGGCTTGGCCGATGAATGCGGGCAGCACACGACCGTCGTTCAGTCGCATACGCGGACCGTAAGTGTTGAAGATGCGCACGATGCGCGTCTCCAACCCGTGATAAGTGTGGTAGGCCATGGTGATGGCCTCTTGGAATCGCTTGGCCTCATCGTACACGCCGCGAGGACCAATGGGGTTCACGTGGCCCCAATAGCTCTCCGTTTGCGGATGCACTTGCGGATCGCCGTACACCTCGCTGGTGCTGGCCACCAGGATGCGCGCCTTCTTGGCCATGGCAAGGCCGAGCAGGTTGTGCGTGCCCAGTGACCCCACCTTCAAGGTCTGGATCGGGATCTTCAGGTAATCGATAGGCGATGCAGGCGACGCGAAGTGCAGGATGTACTTCAGCTCGCCGGGCACATGCACAAACTTGGAAACATCGTGGTTGTAAAACTCGAACTGCTCCAGCTTGAAGAGGTGCTCGATGTTCTTGAGCCGCCCCGTGATGAGGTTGTCCATGCCGATGACATGGTAGCCCTCCTTGATGAAGCGGTCGCAGAGGTGCGAGCCGAGGAATCCGGCGGCACCGGTGATGAGGACTCGTTCGCGTTGCATGATCAGAACATTAGTTGATCAGAAAATCAGACAATGAAAATGCCCTTCCCGCCGATCATCTGATTGTCTGATCATCTGATCGCATTTCAGGCACTCACGTGCTTCTTCGCTCCCACCGTCTGCCGCCCCACGCTCACGTACGTGAATCCGAGCTTCTCCATCTCGTCGAGCTCGTAAAGGTTGCGGCCGTCGAAGATGGTCTTCTCCTTCAGCAGCTCGGCCACGCGCTTGAAGTCGGGCGTGCGGAAGAGCGACCACTCCGTAGCGATGATGAGCGCGTCAGCGCCCTGGAGCGCTTCGTACTCATCCTTGGCGAAGTTCATCTTGTCGCCCTTCAGCTTCTTCACGTTGGGCATGGCTTCGGGGTCGAAGGCTGTTACGGTAGCACCAGCGGCTACCAGTTCATCGATCACGTACAAGGCGGGCGCCTCACGGATGTCGTCGGTATCGGGCTTGAAGGCGAGGCCCCACAAGGCGAAGTGCTTGCCCTTGAGATCTCCGAATTGGCTCTTGATCTTGGGGATGATCGAGGTCTTCTGGTCCTCATTCACCTCCATCACGGCCTTGATGATCTGGAACTCGTAGCCGGCATCGTTGCCGCTCTTGGCCAGTGCCTGCACATCCTTGGGGAAGCAGCTGCCGCCATAGCCAATGCCGGGGAAGAGGAAGCGCTTGCCGATGCGGCTATCCGTGCCGATGCCGATGCGCACCTTATCAACGTCAGCGCCCACGCGCTCGCAGAAGTTCGCGATCTCGTTCATGAACGTGATCTTGGTGGCGAGGAAGGCGTTGGCGGCGTACTTCGTCAATTCAGCGCTGCGCTCATCCATGAAGATGATCGGATTGCCTTGGCGCACGAAGGGCTTGTAGAGGTCCTCCATCACCTTCTGCGCACGGGCGCTGCTGGTACCCACCACCACGCGGTCGGGCTTAAGGAAATCATCCACAGCGAATCCTTCGCGCAGGAACTCGGGATTGCTCACCACGTCGAAGAGGTCCGTCTTGGCATGCTTCGCCAGCGCGGCGTGCACCTTCTCCGAGGTGCCAACAGGCACGGTGCTCTTGTCCACGATCACCTTGTAGTCGGTGATGATCCTGCCCAAATCGTCGGCTACACCGAGCACGTACTTCAGGTCGGCGCTGCCGTCTTCGCCGGGAGGCGTGGGGAGCGCGAGGAAGATGATCTGCGCATCCTTGATGGCGCTGGCCAGATCGGTGGTGAAGTGCAAGCGCCCTTGGCGGATGTTGCGCTCGAAGAGCACATCGAGGTGCGGCTCATAGATGGGCACCTTGCCATCCTTCATCATCTGCACCTTGTTGGCGTCGATGTCCACGCAGATCACGTGGTTGCCGGTCTCGGCGAAGCAGGTTCCTGTAACGAGGCCTACGTATCCTGTTCCTACTACTGCGATGTTCATCCGTTGGCGGAGGTTGGGGGTTGAGGGCTGGGCGGGGTGAGGCTTGGCGAACTGCCAGATGCCCCTGCCTACTGCCTACTTGTTATTTTGGAAGAAAGCCTTCACGGCCGATGTGATGTGCGCCAGCTGCTGCTGATCGAGCTCGGTGCTCATGGGTAGGGAGAGCACTTCGTGGGTGATTGATTCGGTCACGGGCAATGATCCTTCCGCGAAGCGGGCGGTCTTGTACGCATTCTGCAGGTGGCAGGGTACAGGATAGTAGATCATTGCTGGTACGCCCCGCTCTTCCAGGTGCTTGCGAAGCGCTTCGCGCTTTCCATCCGCCACCTTGAGGGTGTACTGGTGGAAAACATGGGTGCTGCTCTTGCTGCGCTCTGGTGTTGTGAGACCAACGATGCCGGCAAAGGCCTTATCGTACGTTGAGGCGGCCGAGTTCCGCGCGGCGGCGTATTCGTCCAAACGGCGCAGCTTGATGCGCAGCACAGCGGCTTGCAGCGAGTCAAGTCGGCTGTTCACGCCCACCACCTCATGGTAGTAGCGCTGGTCGCTGCCGTGGTTGCACACGCGGCGGATCTTCTTGGCCAGCTCATCATCGTTGGTGAAGAGCGCGCCGCCATCGCCGTAGCAGCCCAGGTTCTTGCTGGGGAAGAAACTCGTGGTGCCGATGTGGCCGATGGTGCCGGCCTTCTTCTTCGTTCCATTACTGAAGGTGTAATCGCTACCGATTGCTTGGCAATTATCCTCGATCACGAAGAGCTTATGCTCTTGGGCGATGGCCATGATGGCCTCCATGTCGGCCGTCTGCCCGAAGAGGTGAACGGGAACGATGGCCTTTGTCTTCGGAGTGATCTTGCGCTTGATGTCCTCCGGATCGATGTTGAAGGTGCCGGGCAGTACATCGGCGAAGACCGGTGTGATGCCCAAGAGCGCGACCACCTCAACCGTAGCCACGAAGGTGAATGATGCGGTTATGATCTCGTCGCCCGGCTGCAGGCCCAAAGCCATCATGGCGATCTGCAACGCGTCGGTGCCATTCGCGCATCCGATCACGTGCTTGGCACCGAGGTAAGTGGCCAATTCCTTCTCGAAATCCTTCACCTCGGGACCGTTGATGAAAGCTGCCGTTTCGATCACGCGGCGCTGGGCGGCGTCCACCTCATCCTCGATCTTCCAGGTACTGGCTCACGAGATCCACCATCTGGATGGGCCTCATCGTTGCGGTGGTTTCCATGTCAGTATGCTCGCTAAAAGCGGCGGCGAAGATAGACCTCCCCTTGCGCTCCGGAGCACGGCCTCGGCTTGCTCCAACGTTACTTTCGCCCGCCTGCCGCCGCATGAGAGCCCTGATCCTTTTCGTCTTGCTAGGCCTGCTCGCCAGCAGTGCCGCAGGCCAGCGCAACACATCGATACGCGACAGCAGCATCGCTCTTGTGGCCGTGCAAGCCGGCTACGCGCACCAATGGCCCGGCGGCGACCTTGCAACACGCTTCGGCGCCAACAGCAACATCGGCCTGAGCGCTTACCGAAAGCTGCGCAGCAATTGGCTGCTGGGCGCCGAGGGCAGCTTCATCTTCGGCAATCAGGTACGTGAGCCGGGTATCCTGCGCAACGTGATCAACAGCGCGGGCCAAGTGGTGGATCGCGAAGGCGCCATGGCCGATGTGTTCCTCTTCGAGCGCGGATGGACGGCCTTCGGTTTCGTGGGCCGCATGCTGCCCATCATCGGGCCCAATCCGAACAGCGGCCTGGTAGTCAAGATCGGCGGAGGATTCATGCAGCACAAGATCCGCGTCCAGACCCAGCAGAATGTCGTGCCGCAGCTCGAGGATGAGTACCTCGAAGGCTACGATCGGCTTACCGCAGGGCCTGCGGCGATGGCATACTTGGGCTACCATCACTTCGGCAATCGGCGCTTGATCAACTTCCACATCGGATTGGAGGTGATGGCCGGCTTCACTGAGCCTCTGCGCGCTTACAACTTCGATACGGAGCAGTACAACAGTGGTGGAAGGGTCGATCTCCTCTCAGGTGTGCGCCTCGGATGGAGCCTTCCGATCTACCGGCGCCTCGACGATCGCTTCCATTTCTGAAATGCCGCTGATCTACGACCTCGGATTGGGGCTCTACGGCTCGGGGATCCGTATCGCGCAACCGTTCTCAGCCAAGGCGAGCGCTTGGATCAATGGGCGACGCGGCTTATGGGAACGGCTCGAAGGGAAGCGAGGCAAGCTGCAGGGCTGCCTGTGGATGCATTGCGCCAGCGTTGGCGAATTCGAGCAAGGGCTGCCAGTGCTAGAGGCCATCAAGCGCGAGCGACCGGGAATGCCCGTGCTCATCACCTTCTTCAGCCCGAGCGGATACGAAGCGCGAAAGGATCATCCGCTGGCCGACCATGTGGAATATCTGCCGATGGATTCCGCTGCGAATGCCGAGCGATTCATCAGCATCGTGCAGCCAGCAGCCGTGCTCTGGGTGCGCTATGAATTCTGGTTCCATTGGCTCAGGGCGCTCAACTCCCAAAGGGTGCCCATCTATTTGATATCGGGCATCTTCCGCGATGACCAACCGTTCTTCAAATGGTACGGCGCCACGCACCGGGCCATGCTGCGCTTCTTCTCACGGTTGTTCGTGCAGGACGAAGCATCGCTAGAGCGATTGGCGGCACTTGGCATGGCCAACGCTTCTGTTTGCGGCGATACGCGATTCGATCGTGTGGACGCCATCGCGCGCAGCGGCGGAGCTTTCCCCATCGGCCAAGCCTATCACCGCGCAATGGATGCGCCTGTGCTCATAGCCGGTAGCACCTGGCCTGCCGACGAGCGCATGCTCGCGGAGGCATTCGAAGGCATGCGACAGCCGCCGCGTGTGATCGTGGCACCGCATGAGCCCACGCCCTCCGCGCTGGATCGGGTGCAGCGGGCATTCCAGAAACCCGTGATGCGATGGAGTGAGTTGGAGAGCACCATCGTTGCGGCACCTGTACCGGATGCGAGCCTACCCCCGGACGAGGACCCGTTCTTCGCGCGCACCTTGCTGGTTGATCGCATGGGCCTGCTGGCGCGGCTTTATCAGCACGCCGATGTGGCCTATGTGGGTGGCGGCTTCACCGATGGCATACACAGCATACTCGAGGCGGCAGCCTGGGGCAAGCCAGTGATCTTCGGGCCGCGGCATCGGAAATTCATCGAAGCACGAGGCTTGATTGATGCCGGTGGTGGCTTCGAAGTGAATGATGCAGCGGAGCTGCGCGAGGTGCTTACGCGATTGCTGCATGATCGCAATGCGCGCGAGGCTGCATCGGTTGCCGCGCTGGGCTATGTGCGCGAGCGCTTAGGCGCCACTGGCCGCATGGCCACAGCCATCATCGCTGATCTGCGATGATCACTTCTTCGTTTCCTGGATGAAGTCCAGCCGCACGGGCAAATACTCGAGCTCAATCATGGAATTCGTGCCGAACGCGGCATACTCATCGGGGCCAACAGGCGTGAGCTCCCAGCCGGCGATCAGCGCCTTGTCGTTGTCGCTGCGGAGCACCGGCTTCGTGCGATGCAGACCCTTCTCATCGAAGTAAGCATACACGGTGTAGTTGCCAGAGCTGGTTTTGGGAGCGATCCGTCCACCCGTTTTGCGCAGCTCCGCGACATTCTCATTGTCCCAGAGGAACAGATGCAGCTGGTCCTTGAAGACGACAGGTAACGCGCGACCTATGATCGGCTCATCCGTCACAGCCCACCGCTTGAACCAGGTGCTCCAAGTGACCTGCCCCTCCTTGCCTACGCAGCGCGCGAGCACCGGCCCGCGATAGAAGCGCTGGAAACGCTTGGCGGTTTCCGCATCCGTATGCACGGCAGAGAAAGCGATCTCATTCACGATGTAATAGCCGCCGTTGCCGCGCGGGAACAGCGCCACAACATCGGTGGCTGAGCGCAAGCGTTTCTGCTCCTTCTTCCCGGTCTTCGCTTCCTGCTTGCTCTCATCAACACCAATGGCTTCCTCAGCCTCCAAGTCGGTGCCCTCGGCGAACGGCAGCAATTCAATGCCGCGCGCGCCGGCTTCAATCGAATCAATCCACGCGATGAAGTTGCCCAGCTTGCGCCCACCATTGGCGTAAATGCCTGCATACGCCAAGCGCTGGCCCACATGCTGCAGGATGCCACCGGTGGGCGAGTAGCCCTCATCCATCCCGAATGGGAGCCGCGACAGTTCATCAGCATTAATACGATGCAGGGCCACATCGGCTCCATCGCTCGTTTCGCTCTTCCGCCGCTTGATCACGAG
The DNA here is from genome assembly GCA_016713865.1 of Flavobacteriales bacterium. GTDB lineage: Bacteria > Bacteroidota > Bacteroidia > Flavobacteriales_F > PHOS-HE28 > PHOS-HE28. The sequence continues at coordinate 58,498 of JADJOG010000013.1, forward strand.
ATAAGCCGTTCCGCGACCATCAATCGCCGCGCTGAGCACCTCGTTCTGGCCATCACCATCCATTCGCAGGATGTGCTGCCATTTCACGTTCATCTGCTTGTCAACAGCGGCCAGCAGGTAGAAGGGCTGACCATCGTTGCTGCCCCGCATCTCTGGGCTGTGGATCAGCAGGTGCGAGGAATCCGGCGCGATGACCGTGCTCCATTTATCGCGCGTGGCATTGCCAGCCTTCGCATACAGGGCTTGACGCTCTTTCGCTTCAACCGGGAAGGCGCACAGCCTATCGAATGCCGGTGGTTGGCGCGTGAGGTTGGGGTCGATATGTTGATAGTACAGCGCCACCTCCTCTTGCCCAGCAGTGCGCGCGATCAATGTGGGCTTGCGATCCATCACCACAAGATCCTCGAGCAGCAGCCGCTCTTTGCCGCGCCGCTCCAGCACCAGTTCCAAGCTGCGCTCGTAGGTGAGCTTGGCACGATCATAGGCATCGAGGCGCGGGCTCTGCTTGGTGAAGGCCTTGGTATCGAAGTCCGGGCTGCGGAGCACGATGTAGGTGGAAGGGCTGCCGCGCACGATGCGATAGGGCATCATCGAGGGATCAGGCTTGTGCTTCTCGCCGATGCGAGCCTTCACCTTCAGGCGATCCTCGGTTTTCGCCGCCGGCTGCGCGAATGCGACGGGCGAGAGGAAAATAAGCGCGAGCAAAGTGGCGTGTAAACGTGGCATGCGTGCGGTCTTTTTCATTGCGGGGCGTGAAAGTAGGGCGGTGGCGCTAGCGAACTCGGTGCCACGATGATCAACGCAGCTTCGCATTGCCACGATGGCGCTCCTGATCGCGGAGGGCCTTGGCCTTCATGCGCCTGTCCCAGGCGGCTTGCATATCCGTTTCGGTCTGGTTGGCCAGGCATAGCAAAACGAAGAGCACATCGGCCAGCTCCTCGCCCAGGTCCTTTCCCCTATCGCTCTCTTTCTCGCTCTGCTCGCCGTAGCGCCGGGCTAGGATCCGCGCCACCTCTCCCACCTCTTCGGCAAGCATAGCCATGTTGGTGAGCGGGTCGAAATAGCGCACCCCATGCGCTGCTATCCAGGCATCCACCTCGGCCGATAGCGTCTTGATGGGGGCTTGCTTATATCCATGGATTCCCTAGTTTCGTTCGCCATGATCAGCCGGGTTTTCCACAAAGGTCTGTGTCCAGCCGTATTGGCGAGGCTTGCCATGCTCATCATCTTGCTGATGGGTTCGCTCGAGAGCCGCAGCCAGCATCTTGTGCAGGCGGCAGTGGATGGAATCACGGATGCCCACCATGCCCGTGAGGCAAGCTTGATCATGCAGCAACAGGATGGCGTGCTCATGGCGCGGTTCGATGCGCTCACACGCAACATGATGCTGCATGTATCGCCATCGAGCGCGATCGACGCGGCCGCGATCAATGGCTTGCTGGCCAACCTCAACATCCGGATCCGCTGCTTCAGCCGCAAGGATTCGCGCGAAGGACCGTTCCGCCACATCGACGCCGAGCGATGCAGCGATAATCCAATGCCGGAGCGATGAGGACTCTCTACCGATCTTCGCTCGCGCGATATGCGCTTCTAGGCTTCGTGATTTTCGCGTTTCCCTGGAATTCCGTCGCGCAGTGCACCAATTCCACCGCCTTCGGAACTGTGGCAGCACCCACCACCCCTGCTCCTGTCACGATCAGCAGCTGCACCTTCCAGAGCGAGTACAATACCGTCACGGGAATCGTGGCCGGGCAGACCTATTCCATCGGGAGCTCTTGCGGCGGATACATCACCGTGCGGCGCACCACCTTCAATGGCGTTGTGGTAGCGAATGGCAACGCGCCATTGACCTTCACCGCCCCGGTGGCTGGCACCTATTTCCTGCATTTCAATACAAATGCGGGCTGCGGCACAGCGAGCAACTGCTGCACCACCACCATCACCTGCACCTCTTGCACCATAACGCCACCTGCAGACGCCTACACAGCGATCAACATCCCGTCGCTGCCGGTCACGGGACAAGCCGTGGTTTGCCATGGCTCCAATCTGATCACGGCAGCATATGTCACCAGCCTGTGCGGCACAGCGAGTACCTTGTACCTCGGCGGATTCGAGGCCTTGTACACCGTCACGCCAACCACCACGGGCAGCTATGCAATCAACTATGGCGGCCAGACCTGGAGCTCCATCTGGGTATTCAGCGGAGCGTGCCCAGCGGCGGGCGGCATTTGTGAAGGCTCCGTAAGCAGTTCGGTTGCGAGCCAAGCGCTTGTCGTGAACATGACAGCAGGGGTGCAGTACTGGATCATGTTCGACACTTTCCCAACTCCCAATAGTCCATGCCCTGGCACCTTCAGCATCGTCAACGTGCCACCGCCCGTTGTGGCCAGCGACTGCAACCAAGCCGTGAATGTTTGCACCAACATCAATTTCCAGATCGATCCGAATGGATCGGGCAGCGTGTATGAGATTCCGCCATTGGGCTCCCTCGGCAACCCGGATTTCATTCCTGATGGCTTCCACAAGCCCTTGGGGCAGCGACAACTGGGGCTGCTTGCGCGCAGGCGAGCTCAACAGCACTTGGATGATCGTGAACGTGCTCACCGGCGGCTCATTGACCTTCACCTTCGGTGGCTTAGGCACGCAGACCGGCTTCTACGACTGGATCATGTACCCGTACAATGCATCGGCGTGCAGCCAGGTGGCAGCGAACCAACTAGCGCCTGTGCGCTGCAATTGGAACGGTGTCTCTTTTGGTGGCACTGGCTTGGCAGCCCCCCCTCCTGCGGGCGGCGATGTGACGAATTTCGAGCCGCCCCTTACAGTAGCCGCGCAAACGCAATGGCTGATCTGCTTCAGCAACTGGAGCTCGGTAACCACGGCGGTGCCGCTGCAATTCGGAGGCACAGCGGTGGTAAGCTGCTCGCCTCTTCCAGTGGAACTGCTCGGCTTCGAGGCGGTCGCCAGTATGTACCGTGTGGATTTGGAATGGCTCACCGCTTTTGAGCAAGGCAGCTCGCATTTCGTGGTGGAACGCTCCAATGATGCGCAGCACTGGACTGACTTGCTCTCGATCAGCGCAATTGGCGAATCGGCACATCCAACGGCGTACGACGCGCAGGACAGGAGTCCGCTCCATGGCCTGAGTTTTTATCGATTACGCATGATCGATATCGATGGCAGCTTCAAGCATTCGGCGATCAAGCAGGTGGATATGCGTCGCCCACATGCTGTAGCTCCTAACCCTGCACGTGGCGCCTTCACCGTTTTCGATGTTCCCGCTGGAGCATCCATTGATTTGATTGATGCCCTGGGCCGCTCAATTCCAATTCGTACCACCACCGGACCACAAGAAGACGCCGTTCTTGTTGATCCCATGGGGGCCATGCCGGGGGTTTACCTGCTGCGCGTCGCCCAGCCCGGCCATACCACTAGCCTTCGTCTTGCTCTTGAGCGCTGATGCTCACTCTCGCAAGCGACTGTCGATGATGATGGTGACAGGACCATCATTCACCAGCCCAACTTCCATCATGGCGCCGAACACGCCGCACTGGATTGCCCGACCGAGCAGTTCGCCAAGACGCTGCTTCGCACGCTCATACAGTGGCACGGCCTCCTCCGGTCGCGCTGCACGGATGTAGCTCGGGCGATTGCCCTTGGCCGTGCTCGCATGCAAGGTGAATTGGCTCACAACGAGCAGGTCGCCTTGCGCTTGGGCGATATCGAGGTTCATCACGCCTTCAGCATCCGGGAAGAGCCGCATCCGGATGATTTTCCGCAAAGCCATTCGAGGTCGTCCTCCACGTCGCCATTCTCGATGCCGAGCAGCACGAGCAAGCCCGTTCCTATGCGAGCATGCTCCGCGCCGCCGATGCGCACGCTGGCCTCGCTCACGCGGTGGATCACCGCACGCATCTCAATACCCGTTGATCTCGAACCACGCTTTCATGCGCGCATGCTTCTCAGCGTCGGTGCCCTTGCCGTGTATGGCGTCGCGCCACGTACCGTACATCGGATTGGGCAGCAGGACGAAGTACCGCGCAAGGCTGTCAGCTAGGGCATCAACCACCTTCTTTCCGTTGTTGGCGCTGCGATCCTTGAAGCGTTCATCAAAATCGCGCAGCTGATCGCCAACGAGCAGCAACACCTGATGCGTGGCACGAACGCGCGCGCGCCGATCAGTCTTGTCGCTGTTGCCATCCATCATGAGCAAGTGCATCTCATCGGCATCAGGGAAGCCGAGGTCCTGCAGGTTATTCAATGTGCTGGCCTTTTCGCGGATGTCGCGGTTGGTGATGTAGAAGACCTCGCATTTCGCCTGCTGTGCCGCGAACCGCAGGAACTCGACGGCCCCGGGGCTGGCCTTCGCTTCGGCCTTGTCGGTCCATTCGCGCCATGTGCTCTGATTGAAGGTGCGGCCTTGCTTGATCGCCTCCACCTGATAAGGACTGTTGTCGAGCACTGTCTCATCGATATCGACGATCACGGCGAACGGACCCGCACCGCCTGCTTGGGCGAGATTGCTCTCCAACTTGAGATAGGCGTGCTGGTACGCTTGTCGGTACATCCAATACGCCTCGGCTGATGCATTCTGCCACAACACCGCGTCGGCCCCTTGCTGGGCGAGCAGCGCCTCGTGACCGGGCGCTTGGGCACTGGGCTTGCTGCTCGAGCAGGCCATCAGGAACGCGACGGCCAGCGCAAGCGTGGCCAACCGGTTCAGTTGAAGTGGTGTCTTCATGAAGGTTCGCTTTCAGTCAACTCGGTATGGGCTTTCCTCATCGATGCCAGCGAGCATGTCAAGGTAGCTGCGGTAACGGCTCGCCGCCACTTCGCCGTTCTCCAAGCCTTCGCGCACGGCGCATCCCGGTTCGTCCTTGTGCAGGCAATCGTTGAACCGGCAGGCGCCCTTCAGCTTGAACATCTCGGGGAACTGGTCGCCGATATGCTGCTCCTCCAGATCAACCAGCCCGAAGCCCTTGATGCCGGGAGTATCGATGATGAAGGTCGGCTTGTCGGAATTCAGTTCGTACATCTCCGCATTCGTGGTGGTGTGAACGCCCTTGCCGCTTGCCTCGCTCACTTCCAAGGTGAAGAGGTCGAGCGTTGGGTCAATCGCATTGATCAGCGTGCTCTTCCCCACACCGCTGTGGCCTGCGACCAAGGTCACCTTGCCCGCCAGCAGATCCTTCACTTCGCTAATGCCCTTGCCCTGAAGGGCCGAGGTCATGAGCACCTGGTAACCTGCTTGCTGGTACGTATCCACCAGATCAAACAACCCTTCCTGCTCGTCCTCATCGAGGTCGTCGATCTTGTTCACCACGACCACCGCCGGCACTTGATAGGTTTCGGCTGTTACCAGGAAACGATCGATGAAGCCAAAGCTGGTGCGCGGCCTCGCGATCGTAACCATGATCAGCGCCTGATCGAGATTGGCCGCGATCACGTGCTTGTGGTGACTCAGGTTCACGCTGCGGCGCACGAGGTAATTGCGGCGATCGTGCAGATCGGTTATCGATCCCGGATGTTCGGCATCGCGCTGAGGCTCGAAGGTGACGCGATCGCCAACAGCCACGGGGTTCGTGCTCTTCCAGCCCTTGATGCGCAGCTGCCCGCGCGCCACGCACTCGTGTGTGCGGCCATCATCGCCGCGCACCACGTAGCGACTCCCAGTGCTGCGCATCACTACTCCTTCCGGCATCGCGCAAAGATGGCGAGCACCGGGCGCTGGGATCAGCATGAGCAACGCATGAAGGCGATTGTTTACAGCCAATGCGCGTGGTGCAACAACCTCCGGAGATCTGGCTTGCCCGATAGCCCCTTTACATTCGCCGCATGTCCATCGCGGTGTACTCCATTGCCAAGACCTACGGCACGCAACGGGCCCTCGACGGCCTCACATTCCAGGTTGGGCGCGGGGAAGTAGTAGGTCTTCTTGGGCCGAATGGGGCCGGCAAGAGCACTTTGATGAAGATCCTTACCTGCTACCTGCCTCCAACCGAGGGAAAAGCAGCGGTGTGCGGTTTCGATGTGGGCGCTAAGAGCATGGAGGTCCGTAGGCGCGTGGGCTACCTGCCCGAGCACAACCCGCTTTACCTCGACCTTTATGTGCGTGAGCATCTCGACTTCGCCGCTGGCGTCCACGGGCTGCGCGATCGCGCCAAGCGGGTGAGCGCCATGATCGAACGCGTGGGGCTTGGTCCTGAGCAGCACAAACGGGTTGGGCAACTGAGCAAAGGCTATCGCCAACGGGTGGGCCTGGCGCAAGCCCTGATCCACGACCCCGAAGTGCTTATCCTCGATGAGCCCACCAGCGGCTTGGACCCTAACCAGATCGTCGATATACGCGCGCTCATCAAAGCCCTGGGCCGCGAGAAGACGGTGATGATGAGCACGCATATCATGCAAGAGGTGGAGGCCATTTGCGACCGCGTGATCATCATTGACAAAGGCCGACTCGTGGCAGACGACAAGGCCAGCAACCTGCGCAGCCGCCGCAAGGAGCAAGAAGCGCTGGAAGTGGAATTCGATGCCACCACCACTGTCAACCAGTTGCTCAGCATCGCAGGCATCACGCACGCGAAGCATCAGCAGGGCAGCACTTGGCTGCTGGCGCACGATGCGGGCAGCGATCCTCGACCAGCGGTATTCGAGTTCGCTGTGCAACACGGCCTCAAGGTGCTGGGCTTGCGCAAGAGCGAGCGAGGGCTCGAAGAGGTTTTCAAGGAGCTCACGGGGAAATAACCCGTTGATCGATTCAGGTCCAAACTGTTCCTTTGCGCGCCTTCACAGGCAATAGCCCATCAAGAAGGCAGTCATTCAACGAACCAACATGCCTTACCTCTTCACTTCCGAATCCGTCAGCGAAGGCCACCCCGATAAAGTCGCCGATCAGATCAGCGATGCCCTCATCGATCACTTCCTCGCCTTCGACCCCAGCAGCAAAGTGGCCTGCGAAACGCTGGTGACCACCGGCCAGGTGGTGCTCGCTGGCGAGGTGAAGAGCAAGGCATACCTCGACGTGCAGCAGATCGCGCGCGAAGTGATCGAGCGCATCGGCTACACCAAGAGCGAATACATGTTCGAGGCGCACAGCTGCGGCGTGCTCAGCGCGATCCACGAGCAAAGCCCCGATATCAATATGGGCGTGGAACGCAAGAAGCCCGAAGAGCAGGGCGCCGGCGACCAGGGCATGATGTTCGGCTATGCCTGCCGCGACACCGATAACTACATGCCCTTGCCGTTAGAGCTCAGCCACCTGCTGCTGCGCGAACTGGCCGTGATCCGTCGGGAGAAGAACTCGAAGATGCCCTACCTGCGCCCCGACGCGAAGAGTCAGGTGACCATCGAGTACTACGATGACCACACGCCCAAGCGCATCGACGCAATCGTCGTAAGCACCCAGCACGACGACTTCGATAAGGAGGCCAAGATGCTCGCGAAGATCAAAGCCGATGTGATCAACATCCTGATCCCGCGCGTGATGAAGAAGCTGCCCAAGCGCGTGCAGAAGCTCTTCGGCAAGGACATCGCCTACCACATCAACCCCACCGGCAAATTCGTGATCGGCGGTCCGCACGGCGATACCGGCCTCACGGGTCGCAAGATCATCGTGGACACCTACGGCGGCAAAGGCGCGCACGGCGGCGGTGCCTTCAGCGGCAAGGATCCCAGCAAGGTGGACCGTAGCGCGGCTTACGCGGCGCGTCACGTGGCCAAGCACTTGGTGGCTGCTGGCGTATGCGACGAAGTGCTGGTGCAAGTGGCTTACGCCATCGGCGTGGCCGAGCCCGTCGGCTTCTATGTGAACACCTACGGAACAGCCAAGGTGAAGATGAACGATGGCCAGATCGCCCGCGCCATCGAGAAGCTGCCAGAGTTCGACATGCGTCCATACTTCATCGAGAAGCGTTTCGCCCTGCGCACGCCCATCTACAGCGAAACCGCTAGCTACGGCCACATGGGCCGCGAGTGCCGCACTGTTACCAAGACCTTCAGCAATGCCGGGCAAAGCGCCAAAACCACCGTGAAGCTCTTCCCGTGGGAGGAACTGAACGCGGTTGCAGCTGTGAAGAAGGCCTTCAAGCTCTAAAGGCTTCTGAGCCACCATTTTAGAGGCGAGTCGCATGTCGGCTCGCCTCTTTCATTGCTGGATTTGGAAAAGCGCCTACATTCGCGCCCCATTCTCTGGAACAGACCATGTACGCCATCGTTGACATCGCCGGCCAGCAATACAAAGTGGAGCAGGCCAAGAAGCTTAAAGTGCACCGCCTCGAAGCTGAGGAAGGCAAGCACGTTGAACTGGACAAAGTGCTGCTCGTGAGCGACGGCAAAACCGTAAGCGTTGGTACCCCTACCGTGGAGGGTGTCCGTATCGCGGCCAAAGTGCTGAACCATGGCAAAGGCGATAAGGTTCTGGTCTTCAAGAAGAAGCGCCGCAAGGGCTACCAGAAGATGAATGGCCACCGCCAATACCTCACCGAATTGTGGATCGAGGCCATCTTGGGCAAGGGCGAGAAATTCGATGCCAGCAAGAGCAGCGCTCCGAAGCCGAAGCCTGTTGAAGCCGCAGCCCCCAAGAAGGTGAAGAAGGCCGAACCGAAGCAGGAAACTGCCGAGGCTAAGCCCGCCAAGAAGGCCGCTCCCAAGAAAGCCGCTGCGAAGAAGGCAGCCCCTAAGAAGAAGTAATACCCCAGCTCCCACCGGAGTAATCAAAAGCCACAGCAGCCATGGCACACAAGAAAGGTGAAGGCAGTACCCAGAACGGTCGCGAATCGCACTCGAAGCGACTCGGCGTGAAGATCTTCGGCGGCAGCAAAGCCATCGCCGGCAACATCATCGTGCGCCAGCGCGGCACCAAGCACCACCCTGGCAAGAACGTGGGCATCGGCGTGGACCACACGCTCTTCGCCCTCACTGACGGCATCGTGACCTTCAAGCGCACCCGTGGCGATCGCAGCGTGGTTAGCGTGCTTCCCGAGCCGAAGGCCGACTAACGCATTCCCCAACCCCAGACGCAAGCCCTTCCCTCCCGGTATTCGCCGGGAAGGAGGGGCTTCGACTTGTGGACCGGGCTAGTACCGACCGATACCTTTGAACCGAATAGTGAACCATGCTCGAACTGAATTACCTGCGAGAGAATCGTGAAGAGGCGGAACGTCGTTTGGCCTTGCGGAACATCGATGCACAAGCTGCCTTGGACAAGGTGCGCGAACTCGATGATGCACGGCGCTCGACCCAGACAGAACTCGATGGCCGCCAAGCGGAGCTGAACAGCATCAGCCGAAGCGTAGGGGAATTGATGAAGGCCGGGAAGAAGGATGAAGCTGAGGCGGCGAAGACCCGTAGCACCGAGCTGAAAAGCGGCATTCAAGCACTGAAAGACAAGCTGGAGGCGAGCGAAGCAGCGCTCCGCGACCACCTGATCACCCTGCCCAACGCGCCCAACCTGAAGGTGCCCGCAGGCAAGACTCCCGAAGAGAACCTCGTGGTGGTGCAGGAGGGCAGCATACCTGACCTCGGTCCCAACGCCAAGCCGCATTGGGAATTGGGCGAAGAGTACGGCTTCCTGCACATGGACCTGGGCGTGAAACTCACTGGCGCGGGATTCCCCGTGTACAGTGGCCAAGGCGCACGCCTTCAAAGGGCCCTTATCGCCTTCTTCCTGGATAAAGCCACTGAAGCCGGTTACCGCGAGATCATACCGCCGCACATGGTGAACGCCGACAGCGCCTTCGCCACGGGGCAGCTGCCGGACAAGGAAGGTCAGATGTACCACGCGACCGTTGATGACCTCTACCTCATACCCACCGCCGAAGTGCCCATCACCAACCTCTATCGCGACGAAATAATTGACCCCGAGCGACTGCCGATCAAGAACGTGGGCTACACGCCATGCTTCCGCCGCGAGGCTGGCAGCTACGGAGCGCATGTCCGCGGCCTCAACCGCGTGCATCAGTTCGACAAGGTGGAGATCGTGCGTGTGGAGAAACCCGAGAACAGCTATGCCGCGCTGGAAGAGATGGTGGAGCATGTGAAGGGCCTGCTGCGTGCCTTGGAGCTACCCTTCCGTCAGCTCCTGCTCTGCGGCGGCGACATGGGTTTCGCCAGCGCCATGACCTATGACATGGAAGTGTTCAGCGCCGCGCAGCAGCGTTGGCTCGAAGTGAGCAGCATCAGCAACTTCGAGACCTTCCAGAGCAACCGCTTGAAGCTGCGGTACCGCGACGAGAACAAGAAGACGCGCTTGGCGCACACGCTCAACGGCAGCGCGCTGGCCTTGGCACGAATCGTAGCGGCCCTGCTCGAGAATAATCAAGGCCCCGAAGGCATCCGGATCCCGAAAGCCCTGCAGCCCTACACCGGCTTCGCGCTCATCACCAAATGACCCGTGGCATTAGCAAGCCCATGACCATGGCGTTCGCGCTGAGCGCCCTGTTATTGGCTTGCGCCACACCACCCGATCCGCTGCAACTCACCGCAGTTGACCAGCTGATCTCCGCCACCGATGCCGCCAGCCTTGCGTTGCGAGAATTGGACCGGGGTCGCTACGAGCGCGCCGATTCGCTTTTCGCGCATCAGGATTCCGCGTTCAGGGCGCGCTTCGCCGTAAATCTTGCCCCACCCGCCGCTGCACCATTGGCCAACCAGTGGATCGCGCTCAGCAACGCCGCCGACATGGGCCGCGATCACGAGCGCGTGCTGGGCGAGCTGCTGGTCGCCGCCGAGCGCCTTCGCATGCTGCGCAAGGACCTGGCCGATGGCGCCATCGCTCCGAAGGAAGCCGCGACACTCCTCGCGACCGAGCAGAAGCTCCATACCAGCATCATCGACGCCACGCATGGGGTGATCGACAACTACCGCATCTTGCAACGCGCATGGGACCGCCGCGATACCGTGCTAACCCTGCTCGCCACGAACCACCTGCCATGAGGCCCGCGCTCCTCCTGCTCCTGCTGATCTCAACGGCCACGCCGCTATTCGCGCAGCCAGGTGCCGATGAGCAGCTTGCAGCGCAGTATTTCCAGCAGGGCGATTACTCGAAAGCGGTGCTCTACTACGAGCGACTTTACAAGCAGCAGCCCACCGACTATTACTACGAGCAACTGCTCAAGAGCCAACTGGGCGTGCCCGATCTTGAGACTGCGCGGAAACTCGTACGCGATCGTATGCGTCGCAACGGCGATGACCCCAAGCTGATGACCGATATGGGCCATGTGCTCGAATTGGCCGGCGAGAACGATAAAGCGCAGAAGGAATACGAACGCGCCCTCAAAGCCATGCGCGGCGATCAGTCCAGCGTGCGAAGCGTCGCCAATGCGTTCCAAGCCCTCAACAAGCTCGATCTCGCACTGGCGGCCTACGAACGCGGCCAGCGCATAAGCAGCGATGGCATGGGATACCTCTTCGAGATCGCGCAGCTGCACGGGCTCAAAGGCGATACGCCGAAAATGGTATCGGCCTACATGGACCTGCTGGGCGCGAACGAATCCTACTTGCAAGCCGTGCAGAACTCGCTCTCGCGGCAGATCGAATTCGAGCTTGCCGATGCGCGCAGCGAAGTGCTCCGCACCGAGCTATTGCGGAGGATCCAACGCGACCCTTCGCGCGCCATCTATGCCGAAATGCTGATCTGGATGCTGATCCAGCAGAAAGACCTCGTGGCCGCATTCACTCAAGCCAAGGCGCTGGACAAGCGCATGGACGAAGGTGGCGCGCGCGTGATGGAACTGGCGCGCATCGCCGAGGCCAACCGCGAATACGGAACCGCCTTCAAGTGCTACGATTATGTGATCAACCTGGGCCGCAACGATGCCAATTATTTCCAGGCCCGCACCGGCGCCGTGCATGCGCGCTACCTGAGCTTACCGAGCCGGCGCTGGATGCGCCCGATCCGCTGCCCGCCGAATTCGCTGACCTGACCAGCGAATGGCCAGCGCCATCGCCGACATGGGGATGAACAAATCGACCATGAACCTGGTGCGCGAGCGAGCCCGGCTGAAGGCTTATTTCATGAACCAATCGGCCGAGGCCATGGCATTGCTCGAAGAAGGGCTCAACCAGCCTGGCATCGACAACAAGGTGAAGGCGGAACTGAAAATCGAGCTCGGCGACATCCATGTGCTCAGCGGCGACATCTGGGAAGCCTCCTTGCTCTTCAGTCAGGTTGACCTCGACTTCAAGCACGATGCGATCGGCCACGAAGCCCGATTGCGCAATGCGAAAGTGAGCTTCTATTCCGGTGATTTCCTCTGGTCGCAAGCACAGCTGCAAGTGCTCAAGCAGAGCACCAGCAAGCTGATCGCGAACGATGCCATGGAACTGAGCCTGCGCATCACCGACGCGATCGGCCTCGACAGCAACGACGTGCCCCTCTCCTACTTCGCGCGCGCCGAGCTGCTCCGCGCCCAACGCCTTTACGATCGCGCCCTACTCACGCTCGACTCGCTCGTGCAGGAGTTCCCCATGCACAACCTCGGCGACGATGTGCTTTACGAGCGCTACCGCATCGCATACGCCCGCAAACGCTACATCGAAGCAGCGGGCTTCCTGGAGAAGCTGCTGGAGCTGTGGCCCAACGACATCCTCGTCGACAATGCCCTGCTCGACCTCGGGGTGCTGTACGAGGAGAAGCTCAAGGACAACGACAAGGCCAAGGAGTTCTATGAGAAGCTCCTCTTCACGCAGACCGGGAGCATCTTCGTGCCAACAGCGCGCGAGCGCTACCGCAAGCTGCGCGGCGATGCACCGGACGCGCCGGAAGAGAAGAAGCCGCCGACGCAGCACCCATGATCATCTACAATGTCACCGTCAGCATTGATCGCGACGCGCATGATGCTTGGCTCGCCTGGATGAAGGAGGAGCACATCCCGCGCGTGATGGCCACGGGCCTTTTCGTGGCCAGCCGCATGCACAAGGTGCTCGCCGATGACGATACCGGCGTGACCTACGCCATCCAGTACACCGCAGCCGATATGGCACAGTACGAGCGATACCGCGACAAGGAGGCGCCGCGCCTGCAAGACGAGGCGCATGAACGTTTCGGAGGCCGTTTCCATGCCTTCCGCACCTTGCTGGAAGTGGTCCACGACGCATGAGCCAGATCCGCGCGAAGAAGTTCCTGGGCCAGCACTTCCTGAAGGAGGACAGCATCGCGCACGACATCGCCATGGGGCTCACGGGGCCGGTGGCTTGAGCCATGTGATCGAAGTGGGGCCGGGCACGGGCGCCCTCACTACGCACCTGCTAGCGCGCAGCGAGTTCAAGCTCACCTGCTTCGAGGTGGATCGCGATTCGGTGCCCTACCTGCGCGAGCATTATCCCGGCATCGATGTGCGCGAAGCGGATTTCCTGCGCATGGATCCGGATAGCGTGACCGATGGCCTATTCGCCGTGGTGGGCAACTTCCCCTACAACATCAGCACACAGATCGTCTTCAAGGTGCTCGACCACCGCGACCGGTGCACCGAACTGGTGGGCATGTTCCAGAAAGAAGTGGCCGACCGCATCCGCGCGCCGCACGGCAGCAAGACATATGGAATCACCAGCGTGCTCGCACAAGCCTGGTACGATGTGGAGCTGCTCTTCCATGTGGAGCCGGGCAGCTTCATTCCGCCACCGAAAGTGCGCAGCTCCGTGATCCGCATGAAACGCAACGGCGTAAACGAATTGCCCTGCGACGAAGCGCTCTTGTACCGGGTGGTGAAGACCGCCTTCAACCAGCGCCGTAAGACCTTGCGCAATGCGTTGAAGGCATTGCCTGAAGCTGAAAGCGGGGTTCCAGAACGATTCGCGGATAAGCGCGCGGAGCAGTTGAGCGTGGAGGAGTTCATCACCCTCGCCGCAACATTCCAGCAATAATCATCGGTCTATCTTGGCGGGCCTTTTCAACGCCCCTCGTCCGCCATGGCCTTCGATATCACCCAGCCGCTGCTCGAACGCATCCGCGAAGGGCTGGAGCATGGCCGTGTGCAGACCATCATCGACGACCTGAAGGAGCTGCACCCGGCCGATATCGCGGAGGTGCTGGACCAGCTGGGATCGAAGAGGCCACCACGCTCTACGATGCGCTCGATGAGGAGCTCGCCGCCGAGGTGCTGCTCGAATTACCCGAGGACAAGCGCGAGGCCATCCTCGAGACCTTCACCGGGAAGGAGACGCTGAGGAGGCGATCGACCAGCTCGATAGCGACGATGCCGCCGACGTGATCGCAGACCTGCCGCAGGATGCAGGACGAGGTGATGGCGAACATCGAGGATGCCGAGCAACGCGAGGAGATCGCCGAGCTGCTCACCTACGATGAGCACAGCGCCGGTGGCCTCATGGCCAAGGAACTCGTGCGCGTGAATGTGGACGGCAGCATGCGCGATTGCGTGAAGGAGCTGCGCGCGCACGCCGACGAGATCGACAACGTGTACGTGATCTACGTGGTTGACCAGCACGACCGTCTCATGGGCACCATCCCCCTGAAGCGGCTGTTAACCACCTCGCTCTTCCAGCCGGTGAAGGATGTTTACGAGCCGGACTTCATCAGCGTGAAGGCCGACGAGGAAGCTGAAGTAGCGGCGAAGCTGATGGAGAAGTACGACTTGGTGGTGCTGCCCGTGCTCGATGCGCGCGGGCGCTTGCTCGGCCGTATCACCATCGACGATGTGGTGGATGTGATCCGTGAAGAGGAGACCGAGGACGTGCAGAAGATGGCGGGCATGGAGGCGCTCGAGGACTCGTACATGAGCAGCACCTGGCTCGAGATCGTGAAGAAGCGCGTGGGCTGGCTCATCATCCTCTTCATCGGCGAGAGCTTCACGGCAACGGCGATGAGCTTCTTCGAGGACCAGATCGCGAAGGCGGTGGTGCTCGCGCTTTTCGTGCCGCTGATCATCAGCAGCGGCGGCAACACCGGCTCGCAGGCCAGCACGCTCATCATCCGAGCGCTCGCTTTGGGCGATGTCACCATCCGCGAGTGGTGGAGCGTGGTGAAGCGCGAGTTCAGCGTGGGCCTCATCCTGGGCACCGTGCTCGGCATCATCGGTTTCCTGCGCGTGGCGGTGTGGAGCCAATTCGTCGATGTCTATGGCGAGCATTGGTTCGAGGTGGGCCTTGCGGTTGGCATCTCGCTGCTCGGCGTCGTGCTCTGGGGCAACCTCATCGGCTCATTGTTCCCGCTCATCCTGAAACGCTTCGGCCGCGATCCCGCCGTGTCTTCAGCGCCCTTCGTGGCAACGGTGGTTGATGTCACCGGCCTGCTCATCTACTTCGGCATCGCTTCCGTGCTGCTTGCCGGCATCATGCTCTGATCCATGCGCATCGCTGTCATCGACTCTGTTCATCCACGCCTCACCGAACTGCTCACGCGCGCCGGACATGAGCTGGTGATGCTCCATCAGGTGGATGATCACGGCCTCGCGCAGGCACTGGCGGACATGCAGGGCATCGTGGTGCGCAGCCGCGCGCTGAAGGCCGAGTTGCTTCAGCAGGTGGAAGGATTGCGTTTCATCGGCCGGGTTGGATCCGGCACAGAGAACATTGACACCGATTGGTGCCGCAAGCATGCAGTGCGCGTGATCAACAGCCCCGAGCGCAATCGCGATGGCGTGGGCGAGGCCTGCGTGATGATGCTGCTCGCGCTCATGAAATCGCTGGTGCGCGCCAACAATCAGGTGCACGCAGGCCTGTGGCTTCGCGAAGAGAACCGCGGCACCGACCTGCGCGGTAAGACCGTGGGCATCATCGGCTACGGCAACATGGGCAGCGCCTTCGCCGACAAGCTGCGCGGCTTCGGGGTGAAGGTGCTCGCGCACGACAAGTACCGAAGCGGATTCGAGCGGGCGGGCGTTACCGAGGCCGGCCTGGAGCGCGTGCTGCGCGAGAGTGATGTGATCAGTTTGCACCTGCCGCTCACGACGGAGACGCATCATTTCGCCGATCGAGATTTCTTCCTGCGTCTGGGAAGGCCCGTCTGGTTCATCAACAGCTCGCGAGGCGCCGTGGTGCACACGGCCGCGCTGCTCGATGCCATAGATCATGGACGCGTGATAGCAGCCGGTCTCGATGTGCTGGAGTTCGAGCGGGCCGACCTCAGCGGACTCGATCCTACCATTGACCCGGCCACGCAACGCCGGCTCTTCGGCCACGAGCGCGTGCTGCTCACGCCGCACATCGCCGGCGTAACGCACGAAGGCAAACTGAAGATGGCCGAAGTGCTCGCCGATAAGATCATCCACGCCTTTCCCAATGGCCAAGGCTGAACGAATCCTCGGGGCGTTGGTACCGCTCGTCCTCACCGCCTGCATGACAAGCACCACTCGCAACGAAGCTCCCGAAGTGCATGGCCATCGCGGCTGTCGCGGATTGCTGCCTGAGAATACGTTGCCAGCTTTCCTGAGGGCCGCTGAACTCGGCGTGGATTGGCTCGAATTGGATGTGGTGATCAGCGCCGACGACCAAGTGATCGTCTCGCATGAGCCCTGGATGAGTCATGTGATCTGCACGGATGCCGAAGGCAACACCATCGCCGAAGAGAACGAGCGCACCTTCAACCTGTACCGCATGACGGCAGCCGAGATCCGCGCCTTCGATTGCGGCGGCTTGGAGCATCCGCGCTTCCCGAAGCAGCAGCAGCGCCGAGCATACAAGCCCACCCTGCGCGAAGTGGTGGAAACGGTAGAGGAAGCCGTGCTCATGAGCGGAGGACAACCCGGCTTCAACATCGGATCAAGAGCGATCCCGCGCTGTATGGAACGCATCAGCCCAAGCCGGATGGAATTCGCCCGGCTCGTGCTGGCCACCATCGATTCGCTGGGATCGCTGACCGCTGCATCATCCAGTCCTTCGACCCCGCTGCGCTGATGGCCGCGCATGCCATCGCTCCGGACCTCACCTACGCGCTGCTTGTGGAGAACACCGACGGCTGGATGTGAACCTCCAGCGCCTGACCTTCACGCCTGCCATCTATAGTCCGCACTTCGCCATGGCCGATGAGGCGCTCCGCGATGAGCTGCGCCAGCACGGCATGCAGCTCGTGGTGTGGACGGTGAATGAACCAGAGGACATCCGCCGCATGATCGCGCTTGGCGTAGACGGCATCATCAGCGATTACCCGGACCGGGTGATGGACCTGATGGAGCAGGAGGGGCACTGATCGCATCAGGCACGGAACAGCCTCGTTTGGGGCATTCGTCAGTATCGGAAATTAATAGTATTACTATCGCATAGAACATTTTAACGCTCATATCTGTTGTTACCGGTATCGGATATGGCATTTTTGCCATCATTCTTTGAAGAACACATATGGATCGATTGCTCCACATGGACGTGCAGGTGCGCGAGCGCGTGTACACCAAGGATCCCAGCAGCACCGAGCTGGGCCACCGCATCATCGCGGAAGGCATCCGGCTGATTGACGAGCTGGGCTTCGAACGCTTCACCATGGCCAAGCTGGCCCACGCGCTGGGCACAGCCGAGGCGAGCGTGTATCGCTACTTCGCCAACAAGCACCGCCTGCTCGTTTACCTGGTGGATTGGTATTGGGCCTGGCGCGAGATCAAGCTCGCCTTCGACACAGCCAACATCGCCGACAAGCGTGAGCGACTGGAGCGGGGACTGCGCAGCGTGACCAGTCCGATCACCGAGCGGGGCCAGCATGAGTACGTTGACCTTCAAGCCCTCTACCGCATAGCCACGAACGAGAGCGCCAAGGCATGGTTCACCAAGGATGTGGAGCCGGGCGATAAGGATGGGCACTTTGGCAGCTTCGTTCGGCTGAGCCATCGCTTGCGCGACCTGATCCTGGAGGCTAAGCCGGGCCATGCGTACGCGCACGATCTTGCCGCTTTGGTTCTCGAAGGCACGGGCAGCCTTCGTTTCTTCCACGAGCAGTTGCCGGCACTCTTCGGAAAGCAGGCCAAGGGCAAGGATTCCGTGGCCGATATGCTTCAGCACCTCGTCTTCGCATCCATCGACAGCAAGCGCAAATGAATCCGATCACCCCTTGGCAGCGCCTGGCTCGTCTGCTGCGCCTCGACAAGCGCGAGATTGGCCACATCTACCTCTACGCCTTCGTGGGCGGGGCCATCGGCCTAAGCCTGCCGCTTGGCATCCAGGCCATCATCAACCTGATCAGCGGAGGGCAAGTGGCCACCAGTTGGGGCGTGCTCATCGCCTTCGTCACCATCGGCGTGGGCTTCACTGGCGTGCTGCAGATCATGCAGATGGCTTTGGCCGAGAACATCCAGCAGCGCCTTTTCGCGCGAAGCGCATTGGAGTTCGCGTATCGCTTGCCCCGCATCCGCTTCGATGCCGCGCAGGGCCGCTACCTGCCCGAGGTGGTCAACCGCTTCTTCGACACCACGACCGTGCAGAAGAGCCTCTCGAAGCTCCTGCTCGACATCCCCTTCGCTGCTGCGGATCGTGCTATCATCATCCTGCTCGCACCTATCATCCCTGCTTCGTCGCGTCTTCGGCTTGCTGCTCCTCTTGTTGCCGCTGGCGCTTCATCTTCCGTTTCACCGGGCAGCGTGGCCTGGCCACCAGCCTCGAGGAGAGCGCCTACAAGTACAAGACTGCCTACTGGCTCGAAGAACTCGGTCGCAGTCAGGACACCTTTAAGATGGTCGGTCGCACGAACCTGCCGATCATGCGTGCTGATGAGCTCGTGGGCAGCTACGTGCATGCGCGCAAGGCACACTTCAAAGTGCTCGTAGGCCAGTATTCCGCGCTCGTGGTCTTTAAGGTGGTGATCACGCTGGCGCTGCTGGCCCTAGGTGGCTTGCTGGTGATGAACGAGCAGATGAACCTCGGCCAATTCGTGGCCGCTGGAGATCGTGATATGGTGCTGCTCAATGCCGTGAGAAGATCATCGTCAGCCTCGACCGCGTGTACGATCTGGTTACGGCTTTGGACAAGATAGGCGCGGTCACCGACATCCCGCTCGAGCGCAAAGGGGGCCTCACAGTGCTCGCCAGTGATGCAGCACAAGGCCTGGCAGTGGAAGCGAGGGAGGTCAGCTCCGCAGTGAATGGAGCGGCCGCAACGTGCTCGACGAGATCAACCTGAGCCTGCAGCCCGGAGAGAAGGTGTGCCTGAGCGGCGCCAACGGATCTGGCAAGACCACCTTGCTGCGCATCCTGGGCGGCGGCATGTCTCCCACAGAGGGCAGCGTGATGCTTGATGGTCATCCCATGAGCAGCCTTGATCTGGAGCATGTGCGCTCGTTGATCGGCGATTGCCTCAGCGACGACGACGTGTTCACAGGCACCGTGATGGAGAACATCACCGTGGGCCGCGATTGGGTCACGGAGGACGATGTGGTGGAAGCTTGCCGCGCCACAGGCCTCATGGAACAGCTCGCCTTCCTGCCCAATGGCCTGCTTACCCCGCTCGATCCGGAAGGGGCGCGTTTACCACGCAGCCTGGTCAAGCGCATCGTGCAGGCACGCGCGATCGCTGGCAAGCCTCGCATGATCCTTCTCGAGGATAGCCTGCAGGATTGGGACCCGCGCGAGCGCGAGCAGCTCTTGGGCTGGATCAGCGCGCCCGAGCGCCCGTGGACCCTCTTGGCGGTTAGCAACGACCCGTGGCTGCAGCAACGCTGCCAACGCGTGCTGCGCCTGCACGACGGCCGCATCACACCGAACGCCTAGCCATGCTCGACCTCAGTCCCCAGAACCCCGTACCCGCGCTGGACCGCAGCCCCTTCGCTTGCTTCCGCGTCATCGGCATAGCCAGTGCCAATCGGCTCTTCGCGCGTTGGCTCATGGCCGCCTGCGCCGTGGTGCTCATCGGCCTCTTCCTGCCCTGGACGCAGAACATCCGCGCGCGCGGTACCGTCACCAGCCTCTCGCCCGATCAGCGACCGCAGACCATCCATGCCATCATACCTGGCCGCATCGAGCAATGGTTCGTGCAGGAGGGTCAACCGTAGAGAAGGGGACACCATCCTGCGCCTCAGCGAAGTGAAGGCCGAGTATTTCGACCCGATGCTGCTCGATCGCACGCAGGACCAGATCACCGCGAAGGAGCTTACGAGCCGCAGCTACGAGGAGAAGGTGCATGCGCTCGATGCGCAGATCGATGCGCTATCGGGCGGAATGCGCATCAAGCTGGAACAGGCGCAGAACAAGATCAAGCAGGCGCGGCTCAAGCTGCAGAGTGACAGTATCCGCGTGGTGGCCGCGGAAACGGAGATCAAAGTAGCCGATGATCAATATGAGCGGGGCGAGCAGCAATTCAAGGAAGGGCTCGTGAGCAAGGTGGAGCTCGAGCGCAGGCAGGTGCAGCAGCAGCGCGCCAACGCAACGCTCATCGATGCACGCAACAAGATGCTCGACGCGCGCAACGAACTGCTCAATGCCGAGCTCGAGATCAACAGCATCCGGAATGATTACCGCGACAAGCTGAGCAAGGCCGAGAGCGAGAAATACGCGAGCATGAGCCAGATGTACACCACCGAGGCCGAGGTGAGCAAGATGCAGGTTGACCTCGCGAACTACACGGTGCGCGCAGGCAACTACTATGTCACCGCGCCGCAGCGCGGCTACATCACACGCGCCGTAGTAACCGGCGTGGGCGAAACGGTGAAAGAAGGAGAACCGCTGGTGAGCGTGATGCCAGCAGCGTTCGACCTGGCGGTAGAACTCTACGTGCGCCCGATGGATATGCCGCTCATCAACAAGGGGCAGAAGGTCCGCTTCATGTTCGATGGCTGCCCAGCACCGTCTCTTCAGCGGCTGGCCGAACTCCAGCTACGGCACCTTCGGTGGTCAGGTAGTGGCCATCGACAACTTCATCAGCCCCAACGGCAGGTACCGCATCCTGGTGGCAGCCGACCCCAGCGATGACCCCTGGCCCAATGCGCTGCGCGTGGGTGGAGGAGCAGTAGGCTTCGCCCTGATGAACAATGTGCCCATCTGGTACGAGCTGTGGCGGCAGGTAAACGGGTTCCCGCCGGACCTCTACGCCGAGCCGATGAACACCAACCTCAAGGACTCCGCTGCGAAAGGAGCAAGCAAATGATGCGCATTGCTGGCAGCATTCGAGCCGGTCTGCTTGTGCAGGCAATCGCGCTGGGCACGCTCTTGCACGCGCAGGTCCCGGCCACGCTCACGCGTGATGCCTTCGTGCGCATCGTGCTGGAGAATCATCCCATGGCGACGACAGGGCCGCGTTGCGCACGGATATGGGCGAGGCGGTGGTGCGCAGCGCGCGGCGGATTCGATCCGGTTGCATCTGCAGCCCGACCGACGCAGAATTCGACGAGAAGAACTACTTCACGCTGCTTCAGGCAGGATTTGAAGGTGCCATGGTACGGCATCGATCTGCTCGCGGGCTATGAGCAGGGCAACGGTGATTTCCTCAACCCGCAGCAATTCACGCCCAACGACGGCCTCGTGAAAGCAGGCTTGAAGGCTTCCTTAGGGCAGGGCCTCTTCATCGATGAGCGAAGAGCAGCACTACGCAGGGCGCAAGCCTATCAGCGCGCCACGGAAGGTGAGCGCCGCATGCTGCTGAACGCGCTGCTGCTTCAGGCATTGAACGATCACGCCGATTGGGTGGCAGCGCAAGAGGCCCAGCGCGTGAATGATGAGGCGGTGGGCTTGGCGATGATCCGATTAGAAGCCGTGCGCGGCAGCTGGCGCGGCGGGGATCGTCCGGCCATCGATACGCTGGAGGCATACCTGCAATACCGGGGATCGCTTGATGCGCCAGCAACAGGCGCGCCTGGCCGTACGCAATGCCGCGCTGCGCCTCGGGAATCACCTCTGGGATCCTGCGCAACGCCCGCTCGATCTGCAGGAGGGCGTGCGGCACGATGCGCGCGACATGCAATCACCGCTCAGCTTCACCATGCCCGACACTGTGCTCACGACGGCGCTCGATGCGCATCCGTTGCTAATGCAGTCCATCGCGCGCATCGACCAATTAGAGGTGGATCGGCGCCTGCGCGCCGAATACTTGAAGCCTGACCTGGATGTGAACTACCAGTGGCTCGGCAACGCTGGCGCCATGCGCAACGCTGAGGGCGCGCAGTTGCTGGGCAATGGCCAGTTCGTAGGCGTTGGATTCAGCATGCCGCTGCTGCTGCGACGTGAGCGCGGCGAGCTGGCCATGGCGCGCCTTCGCCTGAACGATGCCGGCCTTGCGCTTGACCGAGACCGCCAGATGATCCGCAACCGCGTGCGGGAGCGCGCGAACAACATCACCGTGCTGCGTGAGCAGGTCGATCTGGGCGCCAGCATGGTGATGAACAACGAGCGGCTGCTGGCTGGCGAGAATCAGCGCTTCGCAGCTGGCGAGAGTTCGCTCTTCCTCGTGAATGCTCGCGAGGTGCCACTGATCGATGCGCGCATCCGGCAGGTGGAACTGGAGAACAGGTTGCGCAAAGCCTACTTCGCCCTTGACCACGAGGCCGGTACCTTATGGAGCGCATGGGCGCGATAATCCGAATGACATGATCCACATCACCATACAGACCCGCACCGTAGAGGCCGCTGAGCAGTTGGCCAAGCACCTGATCGAAAAGCAGCTGCTTCAATTCGCCACGCTCGATACCGATCATGAGGAACTGAGCCTCGTGGATGGCCAGCTGCACCGCGACAAGCAGCTCCTGTTGCAGGGCATGACCAAAGCGTTGCTCTACCGTGAAGTGGAAGCGGCCTCCTATGCGCTGCTCGGAGATGATGTGGTGCGCATCCACGCGGGTCCCATCACGCACATGGACCCCTGGCTCAACGCACCTACTGGAACAAGTAGCCAAAGCATAGCCATGAAGAAGCAACTCATCATCCTGCTCATTTGCGTGCTCGCCAGCGCAATGGAGGCAAAGGCGCAATTCAGCAACCGTTTGGATGCCGTGCAATGGGTGCAACAGGGCGACATGCAGCTGCGCTTGGGAAACAGTGAGCAAGCGCTGCGCCTCTACACCATGGCGGTGGAAACCGATCGCGGCTTCGCCGATGCCTACATGAAACGGGCAGCACTTTATGAGCGCCTTGGCCAGCCGCAGATGGCGATGGCCGACCTGAACCAAGCACTGGCGCTGAACCCATACAGCGAGTACATCTATGACCGTCGCGCCAAGGTGAAGCTGCTGCTGAACGATGTGAAGGGCGCCGATGAGGATTGGAGCGCAGCGATCCAGTTGCATCCGTACGACAACCTGCTTCGTGAGAGCCGCATCGATGCTTGGCTCGCTGCGGGTGAGGTGGAGCGCGCCATCGAACAGCTCGATTCGCTGCTGCTTGACAAGCCCAAGGACGTGCTGCTCTTGCTGAAGAGCGGTGCGGCCAGCCTGGAGATGGGCGATGCCAGGACCGCGCTCAAGAGCTTCGATGCGGCGCGCACCCAATCGCCGAGGCTCGCCATTGTGCATGACCTGCGCGGCGTGGCGCTCATGCGGCAGAACCTGTGGAAGGATGCGCTCGCAGCGCTCGATAGCGCGGTGCTGCTGGATCCCTATTTCGATCTGGCCTGGTACAACCGCGGCCTTGTGAACTTGCAGCTGGGCAATGCCAAGCGGGCGCGCGCCGACATGGACAAGGCGCTCACCTTCGCCGCCGTCCGCACATCTTCTTCCAACGGGCGCTGCTGCGCAAGCAGGATGGCGATCTAGTGGGCGCACGCGAGGACTATGATCGCGCACTGGAGCTTGATCCCGGATACTTGGAGGCGCAATACGACCGGGCATTCGTGCGCAAGCAGCTCGGTGATCATGCCGGTGCCTTCATCGATGCCGAAATGGCGCTCAAGAATGCCCCCAACGATGCCGACGCTTGGAACATGAAAGGCAGCTTGCACCTGCTTTACGGCGAGTATGCGGCGGCAATCGAGTGCTTCGACCGTGCGCTATCGATCAACGGCATGCACACCAGCGCTTGGTTCAATCGCGGCATGGCCAAGCACATGACCTATCGGCCCAACCAAGGATGCGACGATCTGAGGCGGAGCGCGGAGCTGGGCAATGAGAAGGCGAGGGAAGCGCTGAGCTATTTCTGCGCGAACTGAGCAAGCCTCATCGCAGCTGGAGCAGCGCCTCAATCGATGCCGTGAACGCATCGGCATCCGCATTCCACGCTGTTGAGCCCGTGTAGCCGGGGAGCCACCAAACGCGCGCACAGCACCGTGAAGCGCGCGGCATCGAGGTTCACCAATGAAGGCTTCAACGTGTGTACTACGCGCACAGCCTTCTCCATGTCATTGCGCAGGCGTGCATCCTTGAAGGTGGCCAAACGCTCAGGTGCCTGCTTGCGGAAGAGCGCCAGGACCATGGGGTCGTAGGTGGCGGCATTGGGTCCGGTGATCGGTGACGATACGGGAGTGGGTTCGTTAGGCGACGGCGGCACAACAACCCCAGGCCGCTCGAGCTTGCGCTGCATCGCCTCCATCGCTGTGGTCATTTCGGCGATGCGCGAACGGAAGCCTCCACCTCTGCGCGGAGCTTTCCGATCGCTTTGCGTTGGGAGCGGCGTAACGCGATGATCAGTACAATGATGATCACGACGGCTAGTGCGGCCGTTGACACCAGCATCCACTCGCGCATGGCGATCTCCTTCTGCGCCGATCCGATCTGCAGTTGCGCAAGGGCGAGTGCTTCATCACGAACAGCAATCAAGCTGTCGCGCTCCTGCTGGTTCGTCGCCATCAATCGGCTATCTCCTTGGCTTGGCGCTCGTTATTTGCAGCGGTAACCTCCTCGCCCAACTCCAAGGCGCGAAGCAGCTCTGCATTCGCCCGCTTGTGATTGCCCATCGCGCTCAGCCGCTTTGATAGGGCCACGCGCGCCTTGCCTTCGAGCACAGCATCATTCAAGGAATCGCTCAGCGCAGCAGCAGCATCAAGCAATGGGATGGCCTCCTTGTCCTTCACTATCGCGGCCAATTCCATGCGGGCCGCAACAGCCTTTTCCGATGGTCCGCTGGAATCGAGTTGCGAAATGACCAGCTTCATGGCGCGAACCATCACCCGGAGGCTATCGCGTTGGGCGCTTGTGCTTTGACCAACGGCGATTGCTTGGAATAGGACCAGAGCGATTAAGAGCGACTGACGAAGGATGTGTTTCATTTCGCGCTAAGGGAGGGCGAAGCTATCCCACTGCCGCTGCCTTCAACACGAATCGCGCGGTGGTGCGGCTGCGCTGCTCCAGCATCACTTCCTTGCCTGCTGTGAGCTTGGTGAGCGTGGGCTCGTCGTAATGGCGCACGGTCACCAGTTCGCAGCCATCGTTGTAGCGCACTTCATACTCCGCGCCCAACTCCTCGATTAGTTGCCGGCTGCGCGGATTGTCATCAACTGCCACGCTGAAGGCCAGCGCGCTATTCTGCATGAGGTCGATGCGCACGTTGCGCGCCGCGAAGAGCGAGAAGATGCCGCTGAGGTTCTCCTCCACGATGAAGCTGAGGTCGCGCGGCGTGATGCTGATGAGCAGCTGCCTGGGCTTCACGATGAACGATGGGATGAGCGAATCGTTCTCGCTGCGGTCATCGATGGTGCTGCCGGGCGCATCGAGGTCGATGAAGGAGCGCACGTACAGCGGGATGCCCTTCTTCTGCAAGGGCTGTAAGGTGCGCGGGTGTATCACGCTCGCACCGAAGTAGCTCAACTCGATGGCCTCACGGTAGCTGATGTGGGAGAGCAGCTTCGTAGGCGGGAAGCGCTTCGGATCGGCGTTGAACATGCCGGGTACGTCCTTCCAGATGGTGACGCTCTCGCAATCCAGCGCGTAAGCGAAGATCGCCGCAGAGAAATCGGAACCCTCGCGGCCCAGGGTGGTGGTGCGCCCATCATCAGTCGAGCCAATGAAGCCTTGCGTGACGATTCGCTTGGGTGAGCGATCGAATGAGGGCAAATGCTCGGCGCATGTTCCTTCCAGCGCTTCCCATTGCACGCGGGCATCGCGGAAGCGATCATCGGTGCGAACCACCTTGCGGGCATCGAGCCAGTGGTTGGCATGGCCTGTAGCATTCAAATGCGCGCTCACGATCAATGTGCTCCACACCTCACCGAGCGATACGATCTGATCGTAGTCCTCGTCCACATCGCCGCTGGTGCGGATGGCCAACACGCGCTGCAGGTCGCGGAACGATTGGTCGAGGGCATTCACGGCGGCATCATCGGCTGGTGCCACCTCGTTGAGCACCGCGAAGTGCATGGTGCGCAATGCTTCAACCTGTGGCTTGGTCTCGTTGCCTTCGACATACGCCCACACGACCTCCTCCAGGGCATTGGTGGACTTGCCCATAGCGCTAACCACGATCAGCAGGTCGTCATCAGGGAAGTGCGCGAGCACCTTCGCCACGTTGCGCACGCCCGCCGCGTCCTTCACGCTGGCCCCGCCGAATTTGAAGACTTTCATTCCGAGGCGATGCGCTTGAGTTGTTCGTGGTATAGCCTCCCGTTGAGCCATTCGCTGGTCACTTCGGCATCGAAGCGCTTGTAGAAACGGATCGCACCCTCATTCCAGTCGAGCACCTGCCAAGTGAGGTGGTGATACTTGCGACGCGCTGCCTCGGCGGCGCACTCTTTCAGCAATCGCTCCCCGATCCGCTGACCACGTGCGCGTTCGGTCACCACGATATCCTCCAGGTAACCCACCCGTCCGCGCCAGGTCGAATAGCGTTCGTAGCAAATGGCGATGCCAAGGAGCCCATCGGCGTCCTCGGCCACCCAGCCCCACCATACGGCATTCGGGCCGAAGCCCGCATCGCGCATCTCTTCTTCCGTAACAGTCACGGCATCGGGTTCTTTCTCGAAGGCCGCCAGCTCGCGCACCAGATTGAGCATCGCGGGCACGTCGCGTTCTTCGGCACGCCTGATCGTCGCTTCCATCGCCGACAAAGAAAGCAGCGCCTCATCTTTGCCGCGCACAACCGATTCCCTTTGCGGTCAGCGATTGATTCGCGCGCGCAGCCATTCACCAGAGACCAGTCGCCAATCACCTTCCTCAGCATGTCGCAGATCAAGACCCTCGCCGAGTTCATCGCGGAGCGCCAGCACGAATTCACATACGCCACGGGCGAGTTGAGCCAATTGCTCACCAGCTTCCGCCTAGCGGGCAAAATGGTGAACCGCGAGGTGAATAAGGCAGGTCTTGCCGAGGACATCATCGGGGCGCAGGGTACGGACAATGTGCAAGGCGAGGCGCAGCAAAAGCTCGACGTGTATGCTAATGACCTTTTCATGCGCCTGCTGCGGAGCCAAGGCATGGTGTGCGCGGTGGCCAGTGAAGAGAACGACGATGTGGTTCACTTCGACAACGGCGGCAAGTACGTGGTGACCATGGATCCGCTCGATGGCAGTAGCAACATCGATGTGAACGTGAGCATCGGCACCATCTTCAGCATCTACCGTCGTTCAGGCACGGGCGACAAGGCCACCATGGAGGACTTCATGCAGCCGGGCACGGCCCAAGTGGCGGCGGGCTACATCATCTATGGCAGCAGCACCATGCTCGTGTACACCACGGGCCATGGCGTCAACGGCTTCACGCTCGACCCCAGCATCGGCACCTTCTGCCTGAGCCACCCCAACATGCAGACCCCCGTTGATGGCAAGATCTTCTCGGTGAACGAGGGCAACCTGCACGACTTCAGCCCCGGCGTGCAGCGCTACATCGACGATTGCAAGAAGCGCAAGCTCAGCGCCCGGTATATCGGCAGCCTGGTGGCCGACTTCCGCACCCAACGCTGAAGGGCGGCGTGTACCTGTACCCCGCGACCGCCAAATCGCCGAAGGGCAAGCTGCGCCTGCTCTATGAGGCCAATCCCCTGGCCATGATCGTGGAGCAGGCAGGGGGCATGGCCACCGATGGCGCTTCACGCATCCTCGACCTCAAGCCTACCGGAGTTGCACCAGCGCTGCCCTTTGTTCATCGGCAGCATGAACATGGTGGAGGCCGCGATGCAGGGCTGATTTCTTCGTTCTCCGCACGGATGCGTCTCTAAGTACCGCCACGGCCCTAGACGTAGCTTTGGGCGCCACATGCCTCCCGCTGTATTGAACACTGCGTCCCTGTTGCAATGGGGCCTTGGGCTCGATCGCCCACTATTGATCGCCGGTCCGTGCAGTGCCGAAAGCGAAGAGCAGGTGCTGCAAGCGGCGCATGCGATCAAGGCCGGAGGGCGCGCCCAAGTGCTGCGCGCTGGGGTCTGGAAGCCGAGGACAAGGCCGGGCAGTTTCGAGGGTGCAGGTGATGCGGCATTGGCTTGGCTGCAGCGTGCCAAGCGCGAAACGGGCCTGCTCACCGCCACCGAGGTGGCCACGCCGGAGCACGTCGAAGCGGCCTTGACCGTTTAAACGATCGACCTTTTGGATCGGGGCGCGCACCACGCCCAACCCGTTCAGCGTGCAGGCCATCGCCGATGCGCTGCAAGGGGTTGATGTGCCCGTGCTGGTGAAGAACCCGATCAATCCCGACCTGCATCTTTGGGTGGGGCGCTTGAGCGTTTGCACAGGCAGGGGGTGAAGCGGTTGGCGGCGGTGCATCGCGGCTTCAGCTGGTTCGAGCGCACTCCGTACCGCAACAGCCCCATGTGGGAGTTCGCTATCCGGCTGAAGGCGGCTCACCCGGAGCTGGAGCTGCTCTGCGATCCCAGCCACATCGCGGGCAGCACCGAGCGCATCGGCACGGTGGCCCAACAGGCCTTGGACCTGGGCTTCAGCGGCCTCATGATCGAGGTGCATCCCACCCCGGCGCAGGCACTGAGCGATGCCGATCAGCAGTTGTCACCAGACGACTATGCCGCGCTCTTGGACGGCCTCATCTTCCGCCAAGCCGCACCGACACCGGCCATGCGCGATGGGCTGGAGGAGCTCCGGGACCTCATTGACCAACTCGACGAGGGAGACGCTCAGAAGCTGGGGACGCGCATGGACATTTCCGAGCGCATCGGCGATCGCAAACGAGCGCACAACGTGGCTATTCTTCAGCCCGAGCGCTGGGAGCGCATCATGAAGCGCCAGCTCCGTTTGGCTTTCTACCACTTGGGCCTGAGCGAGGCTTTTGTCCGTGAACTCATGGATGCCATCCACCGTGAGAGCATCCGCCGCCAGACCTTCGAGGGCGCCCATGAGGTCCCCGTAGGATCTAAAGGGAGCTTGTCGAAGGGGGTGTAGCGCCAATCAACCTTCCTCTACATTCGGCGCGCCTGCAAGCAACCTTTTCCCGGAACCGAACCCCATTACCAAACATGAGCGGACGAAAACTCCTTCTGGTGGCAGCCATTGCGCTGTTGCCCAATCTGGTGCGCGCACAGCTCGCCTTCACCAATAGCACCCCCCTGATGGGCCCTAGCATCAGTGGCGGCTGCATGGGCGTGGTGGACATGAACGGCGATGGCCGCGACGACATTGTGAAGCTCGACAATGCGCGCACGCTGAAAGTCGATTACCAGAACGCCGATGGCAGCTTCACCACGGTGAACTACGGCAACATGAGCACCAGCGGCCAATGGGGCTTCGCGGCGGCCGATGTGGACAATGATGGCCATAAGGACGTGATCAGCGGCGGCAGCTATGACGGCACCCACTACCGCCGGATCACTGCTGTGGGCCAAAGCACCATTGTTGACCTCAATAATGGCAACCTGTTCACCCAGTGCGTGAACATCGCCGACATCAACAACGATGGCCACAACGATTACTGGGCCTGCCACGACGATGGCGCTCCCCGGCAATGGTTGAACAACGGTTCGGGAACCTTGTCTTACGCGAACATCATCGACTACGCCACCAACCCGACCAGCGACATGAGCGGGAACTACGGCAGCGTGTGGACCGACTTCGACAACGACGGCGACTTGGACCTGTACATCGCGCACTGCCGCCAGGGCGTGAATAACCCTGATGACCCACGCCGTTGGAACCGGCTCTTCGTGAACAATGGCAGCGGCCAGTACACCGATTTGGCCGAAGACTATGGTGTGCAGATCCGCAACCAGAGCTGGACCGCCGACTTCGGTGACATTGATAACGATGGGGACTTTGACCTCGTGCTCGCAATCACGACGCCAGCATCCAGCTCTTCGAGAACGACGGCACCGGCCATTTCGCGAGGATCACCGCTGGCAGCGGTTTGGAATACAGTGGCTTCATGCTCCAGAGCAAGTTCGCCGACTTCGACAACGACGGCTTCATCGACCTCTGATCGCGGGAGGCGGAGTACTACTTCCAAGAATGATGGCGACGGCACATTCCGCATCACGGGCCTCTTGCCCAGCAATAAGGCCCTTCACAGCTTCGCCACGGGCGACCTGAACAACGATGGCTTCGTGGATGTGTTCGCCAACTACGGCAGCAACTACATCACCCCGGACAACAACAACCCCGACCGCCTCTGGATGAACAATGGCAACAACAACCATTGGTTCGGCGTGCGCCTGGTGGGGACCATCAGCAACCGCGACGCCGTTGGCGCACGCATCACCATCACTGGCCTTGGGGCACGCAGATCCGCGAAGTGCGCGCAGGTGAGAGCTACGGCATGGTGACCACCTTCGCCGGCATGTTCGGCTTGGGCAGCCACACCACCATCCCCACCCTCACCATCCGCTGGCCCAGTGGCCTCACCGAGACCTTCAACGACATCGATGCGGATCAGTACATCACCGTGATCGAGAATACCTGCATCAGCCCCGAGGCCACCATCACCCCGATCGGCAACCCCGTGCTCTGCGGCAACGGCGATAGCGTGGTGCTCGAGGCCAACGACGGCTTCACCTATACCTGGAGCAACGGCGCCCCTGCTCACAGTCCATTTTCGTGACACAGCCCGGCAACTACTCGGTTACCATTGATAACGGGAACGGCTGCACGGGTGCCTCCAGCTTCTTCGTGCAACAAAGCCCCGATGAGACGCCCACGGTTGAAGCTTCGGGTCCAACCACCTTCTGCCAGGGCGAATCCATCACGTTGACGAGCTCAGCAGCCAACGGCTATACCTGGAGCAACGGTGCAACCGGTCAGACGGCAAGCATCAGCCAATCGGGATCCTACACGGTAACCACCGAGGGCACCTGCGGCAGCTTCACCAGTGCAGCCATCACGGTTGAGGTCCTGGATGCTCCGATGCCTATTGCTGAAGATGTGATCCTATCCGGCCCCGGTTCCGCAACGCTCGAAGCCAGCGGCGAGAACATCCAGTGGTTCGCGGAGAATGCAGGTGGTCCGGCCATCGCTAGCGGCAACACCTTCGTGGCCCCCTTCTGAATGCTACCACCACCTTTACGCCAGCGCCACCACAATCCATGGCGGCGGTGAATGGTTCGGCGGCCCGGTCAATCGATTGTCCACTGCAGCTCCTGGTGCCTACCATACCAACTCCGATAACTATCCGGTGTTCACGGCCAGCGAGGCCTTCAACATCGTGAGCGTGAAGGTGTATGCCAACGGCGCTGGGAACCGCACCGTGGCTCTGATCGATCGCAATACTGGTGCAACGCTCTCCAGCCAGGCAATCAATATCCCCGATGGCGAGAGCCGCATCACGCTCAATTACGCTGTGCCCGGACCAGGCACCTACGGCCTGCGCTGCGTAGGCGGTAACCCGCAACTCTGGCGTGATGGCAATGGCAGCAATCCGGCCTACCCCTATGCCTTGGGCACGGTAGGCGCCATCACCACCAGCAGTGTAACCGGTAACAACGC